>NZ_JBMPPB010000003.1:0-420834 GCF_049340485.1 Undibacterium sp. Ren11W | reverse complement strand
TTACAGCTCCACTTTGGCACATCGATGCCGTTGGGTTGTGAGAATCCTTCCTTTTTTCTCTCACTATTGCCCAATTACACTGCCGTTACTCTTTCATCCGGGTGGAAGGTGTTCATTCCATTTGCGGGCATGCCGGGCTGCAGACCGCATGGGATATGCGCGCCGGGCCAGGCCGTGTTGAAATTTTGAGCGCGGTGCCAGCGCGGCTTAAGGCAAGGGCAAACGCAGGCAGGCGCAAGCGCCGCCGTCGGTGCGGTTGCTGACGCTGACACTGCCGCCATGTAAAAGTGCGACCTCGCGTACCAGCGGCAGACCCAGGCCTGTGCTCTTGGCGGCATCCGGCCGTGCTAGCGAGTAGAAGCGCTCGAAAATGCGCTGCTGCGCATAGTCGGGGATGCCGGGGCCACGGTCGCTGATACTCAGCGCCAGTCCCTCGCTATCTTGCGTGGCACTGAGGCCTATGCAACTGCCATGCGGCGCAAAGGCGATCGCATTGTCGAGCAGATTCCCGAGTGCCTGACGCAGCAACAAGGCGTCGCCCTTGATGTCTACTAAATCCGGCGCTAACTCGATTTGCAGCTCCAGGGCTTTCTCTTGCAGACGCACGTTGGCATCGGCCTTGACCAGATTCAGCAAACTGTTCAAGTCTATGCTGTGTTGCTCCAGGCTTTGCTGCTGTTCGATTTTGATCAAGGCCAGCAGTTTGTCTATCAGCTGTTTCTGTCTTTGATTTTGCTCTATGATATTGTTCAGAAAATGCTGTCTGGCGGCCGCTGGCAAGTCTTCGCTCAGTAGTTCGGCCGAGCCTTGAATTGCGGCGATCGGGCTCTTTAGTTCGTGCGCCAGAGTATGCATGACTTGCTCTACGTATTGGCGGCCTTCTAGCTTAATGCGCATAGCTTCCAGCGCTTGCGCTAGTGCACCGATCTCGTTATTGCCCAACTCTGGCAAGCCTATTTTTTCATCGCGTGCTACCGCGTCGGCGTAGCGCTGCAGACGCCGCAGGGAGCTGCTCAGCCACAGTGAAAAACCAATACCGATGATGAGCGCAGCGAGCAGCAGCCAGCCGCTGCGGCGCAGTATTTTGGCCTGGCTACGCTCTATAAAGGGAATGATGGTGGCGATAGGTTTGGCCACTGTCAGTACGCCGATGATCTTGTCGTGATCCATAATCGGTGCCGCCACATGCATTACGGTGCTGTCTTCATTCGCCGGATCGGTACGGGTGCTGCGCGCGCCGTACTTGCCGCGTAGCGTCAGGTAGACATCGTTCCAGCGCGAATAATCTTTGCCTACGTCTTGATTATCGGTATCGAACACCACCATGCCACGCGCATCGGTGATGGTGATGCGATAGTCGAGGCTGGCTTTACGCACACCGCTGATTTTGACGTCGACGCTGCGTTGCGCATAGTTTTGCATACGGCCTACCAATGCTGCATGCGCGATATCACCACCTTTGACATCTTCTGCAACCAACTGCGCCAATAGCTGGGCGGTATCGACCAGGGTATCTTCTAAGGTGGCACGGACCCCGGGTTTGACTTCTCCGACAAACACATTGAGTACCAGCCAGGCCGCCAGTGCAAGTATCAAAAAATAGCTGAGCAGGATACGCAGGCCGATTTTCATAACGCTGCCAGGCTATATCCCATGCCGCGCTGGGTCAGAATAGGATCATCATCGGGCTGCAATAAGCGCAACTTGGCACGCAAGGATTTGATATGGGCGTCGACCGTACGTTCCAGCGTTTCGGGCGCATTGGTCCACACCATATCCATCAGTTGGGCGCGTGAAAATAATTGTCTTGGGCGCTCTATCAATACCTTCAACAGAGCGTATTCATAGCGCGTCAAGTTCAGCGATTGACCAAAATACAGTATGCGCGCCTCTTCACTGCGCAATTCAAAACGCGCTGCAGCGGTTGCCGTCGGCGCGCTGGCTGCTGCCGGCAGCTCGGTGACTGTCGCCGCCAAAGGCGGACGCCGCAAGACTGCACGGATGCGTGCCACTAATTCACGTGGCGAAAACGGTTTGCTGACATAATCGTCGGCACCGATCTCAAGGCCAACGATGCGATCGATCTCGTCGCTGCGCGCGGTCAAAAAAATCACTGGAATATTCGAGAACTGACGCAGGCGGCGGCATACTTCAAAGCCGCTGATATCGGGCAAACCAACATCGAGCACGATCAAGGCCGGTGCCAGAGCAGCCGGTTCACGTAGCAGATCTAATGCCTGCTGCCCCAGCGTCACATGATGCGGCAGCAAGCCATCGGTGGCCAGGGCGTAACACAGAGTATCGGCGATTGCCGTTTCGTCTTCGACAATAAGGATAGTGATGGACATAAAATTTGCGCGCTTAAAATTGCATCAGATCGCGCATGGTAGCAGACTTGGCATTGATTTATGCACCCTGCCACGGCGCATATTCCATGCGGTCCACAGGGCTATGTGCCTGAAGAAGCGCATGGAATATGCGTACTGGCAGGGTAGATAATTAGAGGGGGGCTTAGGCGAAACTGCGCCGCCAATGTTGCAGCCAGAATAGCGGACCATAGCGGACCGTAACGCGCTGGCGTGCTCAGAACGGCTGCCTGCTCTCATTGATCATCGCTAGCTAAACTTAAAAGGTTTGAACTTATCGGGCAGGCGCTAGTCCGATACGGCAAATCCACAGCACCCGCCACCTCACAATGAAAAATCCATCCTTAGTGCCGCGCTTGCACGGCCTCGATACCTTACGTAGTTGTGCGATTTTGCTGGTGTTGATGTATCACTACAAGGTGGTGGTGAGCCGCGCCGACACCTTTGGGATTTTTAGCCAAATAGGCTGGAGTGGGGTCGACTTGTTTTTTGTGCTGAGCGGTTATTTGATAGGGAATCAGATTTTTGCTAGCCTGCAACGTCAGGACTTCTCTCTTAAAAACTTTTATATACGGCGCTTTTTACGCACACTGCCGAGTTTTTATGTGGTGCTGGCACTTTACTTTCTGCTACCAGGCGTGATGGGTGGCAGCAACCCTCCTGAATTATGGCGCTTCTTGAGCTTCACCCAAAACCTCGGCTTGCACACTGGCACAGCGTTTTCGCATGCATGGTCTTTGTGCATAGAGGAACAGTTTTATCTGATCTTGCCAGCGCTCGCCTTACTGTTTGTGGCCGGCTCTCACTATTTAAAAAAATCGATGATCTATGCCTGGTTACTATTGCTCGGTTTGATCTGTGGCGCTATTGCGCTGCGCGCCTACCTTTGGCTAAACTATGTGCAAGATGCCGAATCTTTTTACGGGTATATTTATTACTCTTCACTCGCCCGCTTTGATGAGCTCTTACCCGGCGTCGCGCTGGCACTGATCAAAAATTACCACCGTCCTGTATGGTCCAGATTGCTGCAATGGGGTAATCAGTTCCTGGCCTTGGGCATATGCTGCGTGGCGCTGATGTTCTACCTATTCGCCAATTATCATTATGTAGAGCCGCAAGGCTATACCTACGCCATGACGACATGGGGCTACTCACTGATGGCGATCAGTTTTTCGCTGCTGGTGCTGGCGGCACTGAGCCCGACCTCCTTGTTATACAAATTTAAACTCCCTGCTTGCTCTTATTTAGCGCTGTGGTCGTATTCGATTTATCTGGTGCATAAGGCGGTATTTTTCATCCTGAGCGCGCCACTCAAACAAGCCGGTATCGGTCTGGAATCAGGTCTGGGTCTGAGCATCATGCTGCTCACTTCACTGCTGGCGGGCTATCTGCTGTATGTTCTGGTAGAGTCCCCGTTTATGCGCTTACGTGAACGCTATTTCAGTACTGCGACAAAACCTGCGGTGCCATCCTCGTCTTCTAATTCTTGTGCCTCGGTGTAGACAGGGCGGTGGCAAAAATCTGGGTATCGAGTGTCGGCTGGAGGAGCAGGGGAGTCTGCCAAATTGGAACAATTTTGCGCCAACCCTAAGACCGGATTCCAAAGCGCAGCAGGCGAGTATTCAGACGTAAAAAAAGCTCGCCTAGGCGAGCTTTTTGCATACATCAGTTATTAAATCAAATCTTAGAACTGGTTCATGGTGTTGTCTTTACCGGATGCTTTCAGAGCAGCTTCGCCACTGAAATAATCTTTGTGATCATCACCGATGTCCGAGCCGGACATGTTCTGATGTTTAACGCAAGCGATACCCTGACGGATTTCTTTGCGCTGAACGCCAGCCACATAACCCAACATACCTTGGTCACCGAAGTAGTCTTTTGCCAGATTGTCAGTTGACAAGGCAGCTGTATGGTAAGTAGGCAGAGTGATCAGGTGATGGAAAATGCCAGCTTCACGAGCTGCGTCAGCTTGGAAAGTACGAATTTTCTCATCGGCAGCGATCGCCAATTCAGACGCATCGTATTCAACACTCATCAAGGCAGCGCGATCGTAAGCAGAAACGTCTTTGCCTTCTTTTTTCATGCTGTCGAACATTTGCTGACGGAAGTTCAGCGTCCAATTGAATGACGGGCTGTTGTTGTAGACCAGCTTAGCATTTGGAATTACTTTACGGATTTCACTCACCATACCGCCGATTTGCGCGATATGTGGTTTTTCAGTTTCTATCCACAACAGATCGGCACCGTTTTGCAGGGAAGTGATGCAATCCAATACGCAACGCTCTTCGCCTGTACCAGAGCGGAACTGGAACAAATTGCTAGGCAGACGCTTAGGACGCAAGAGTTTGCCGTCGCGTTTGATGACAACGTCGCCATTGCTCATGGATTCTGTAGAAACTTCTTCAACATCGAGGAAGGAGTTGTACTTGTCGCCCAAATCGCCAGGTGTGTTGGTTACAGCGATTTGCTTGGTCAAGCCAGCACCCAGGGAGTCAGTACGAGCAACGATGATACCGTCGTCAACGCCCAATTCCAGGAAGGCGTAACGGATAGCGCGGATTTTGGCCAGAAAATCTTCGTGCGGAACAGTGACTTTACCGTCTTGATGACCACATTGCTTTTCATCAGAAACCTGGTTTTCGATCTGGATGCAGCATGCACCGGCTTCGATGAACTGTTTAGCCAACAGGTAAGTCGCTTCTGCATTACCGAAACCGGCATCGATATCGGCAATGATAGGCACGATGTGCGTAACATGATTGTCGATTTTTGCTTGGATCGCTTGCTTGGCAGCGCCTTCAGCAGCGTCGAGTTGGCGGAACAAACCACCGAGCTCACGTGCATCGGCTTGACGCAAGAAAGTGTAAAGCTCTTTGATCAGAGCAGAAACAGCAGTCTTTTCGTGCATGGATTGATCTGGCAAAGGGCCGAACTCGGAACGCAGAGCGGCAACCATCCAGCCAGACAGGTACAGGTAACGACGCTCGGTGCTATTGAAGTGTTTCTTGATAGAAATCATCTTCTGTTGACCGATAAAACCGTGCCAGCAACCCAGAGACTGTGTGTACTTGGAAGAGTCGGCATCGTAGGCTGCCATGTCATCGCGCATGATTTTGGCGGTGTACTTAGCAATGTCTAGACCAGTTTTGAATTTATTCTGGGCGCGCATACGTGCAGCGGACTCAGGATTAATCGCGTTCCAAGCACTACCTTCTTTGTCTTTCAGGCCAGCAATGGCTTTGATGTCGTCTTGATACAGTGACATAGGGTTCTCCTAAATATAAAGCATGATTGAGAAAATCGCATTGAGTGTCAGCGCTTCAACTTACTCTAGTGCGAAAAACGGTGAAAAAATCGAATCGAACTGCATGGAAGAATAATAGACGTTTTTTTGCGCCACAACAAGGTCTTATATAAGACATATAACTTAAATTTACATGTTTGTTTTCAATGGTTTACATATGTTTTTTTGCGATGTGAAATGTATTTTTAAAAAATTGGAGAGGTTTTTCTAAATTGTTCCGCAGTTGCATATCACAATGCGGAAGCTAATTTTTGCATTATGAAAAAAGTCGCCCATTTACCGGAGAAGTCAGCATGAATATTGACGTCAGGTATCCAGCGCGGGCTTGGGCCTGCCGGTCTATGCTAGAGGGGGTGGAAGTTTTGCCCCAGTTCTGGGGCAAAAAGGCTAGCTGCCGGTTTGCAGGCTAGTCAGTAAGTCGTTCAGGTGTTGCGCCAGCGCCACGCGTAGTTCTGGCGGCGCTAATATCGTGAAGGAAAACGGCAGACGCGCTAATTCTCTCGCCATCCAGCTCAGGTCATCGGCCTGGCCATGCAGGAGGGTGCCGTTGGCGTCCAGCTCTAAAATACCCAGGCTGCTGAAAATTTCCTGATGCGCACAGCTTAAGTCGGTATGCAGTAGCACCTTGATGCTGTAAGCGCGTGGCAGGCTAGCGATGGCCGTGTTCAGATACGCGATGGGGTCAAAGTCGACCGGCTTGCCAAAACTAGTTGGCAGTAGTTCCAGAGATTCTATCCTATCGAGTCTGAATGAACGCACCGCCAGACGTACATGGCAGTAAGCCAGTAAGTACCAACTAGCGTCAAAATACGTCAGAGCGTAGGACTCTATGGCGCGCTCACTGGTAATTTGTCGGGCCGAGCGATAGATTAGGCGCAGGCCTTGCTGCTTCTGAATGGCGATGCTGAGCACGCTCAAAATCCCAGGCTTGACCTGGTTCGCTGCGCTATTTGGACGGCTCTCCAAAGTAACCGTAGCTGCGACAGCCTGCATACTTAGGCGCACAGTTTCTGGCATGACGCGTTCCAGTTTTGACTGGGCGCTGGCGCTGGCAAGAGTAGCGCTATCCCATCCCAAACTGCGGGCGGCAATTAAACCTAGTGCCAGCGCTACCGTCTCATCATTGCTGAACATCATGGGCGGTAATTTAAAACCCTGCATCAGGCTATAGCCGCCGTCACGTCCACGTTGTGCTTGTATCGGTATCCCCAGAGTTTCTAAGCTCTGTATATACCGGCGTATGCTGCGCGGTTCTAGCTCGAGTCGGCGCGCCAGCTCTGCACCGCTGATACGGCCATGGCTTTGCAATAGCTCAAGTAGTGCAAGTATGCGGGTAGTCGGATTTGCCATGCCCTCATGATATACAAAATCCGTCGTTTCTCTATTTAATCAGGTCAAATTTTGTCCTAATAGAGTCGTATAGTGAGGTCCTAACTGACGGCATAGCAACAAATCGCTAGCTGCATACTCTCCTTTACTCTCTCTGCTAGCAAAATTATGACGACAAATAATACAGATAAAGAACTATCCCAGAGCTTGGCTACAACTGCTTCACTGATATCGCAGGGCGCGCAGGATTTCGATTTTTTGATGGGGCATTGGACGATTGAAAATAGAAAAATGCTGAAGCCGTTGACGGGTTCCGACCAATGGGAAAGCTTTATGGCGACCCAGCACGCGCAAAAACTGCCAGCCGGCATAGGCAATTTCGATGACTTTGTTCCTCTGGTCTGGCGGCCCGGTTTTATCGGCATGTCTTTGCGTATCTACAATCCGGAAACCGACATGTGGAGCATCTACTGGCTGAATAACAAAAATGGTGGTATCGATGCCAGTACTGGCATGCTGACCGCGCCAGTGGTGGGCCGGTTTGAGAATGGCGTCGGTAGCTTTCTAGGAGCAGATCAGTTTGACGGTAAAGCCATACTGGTGCGCTATACCTGGTCGGACATCAGCCCCAACAGCGCCCGCTGGCAACAGGCTTTCTCGTCCGACGAGGGGCTGACTTGGGAGACCAATTGGATCATGCAAATGAGTCGCGTGTTTCAATAGGCAAATGAAATTTTTTAGACCAGCCCAGACCGCACCGCACCGTTAAGCTTTGTGATCGACTGTTATTGCCGCCATCTTTCAAGCTTACTTACTTTTACAAAAACACCGTCAACCTGCCTGGCGTCTTATCCGTTAGCTAAGAATAAAGATCTGAATTTTCAGAGCGATAGAAACGGAGTAGGTAATGAAACTAATTTCCCAGTATGTAGCTGGCGTTGTATTGCTGACGCTAGTAAGTGGCTGCACGGTGGTGGCACCGCGACCGCTGTATCACGATCGCTATTATCAGAACGATGGCTACGTGCAAGTGGCACCACCGGCGCCGCAGATAGAAGTGATAGGCGTGCCACCGTATGCCGGGCATATCTGGCTAGGTGGCGCCTGGTACTGGGAGGGGGGACGCCATATCTGGCACCCGGGTCATTGGGAAGCGCCACGCCATGGTCACGTCTGGGTGCCACATAGTTGGGACCATGACGGGCATTCCTGGCGTTTTAGAGAAGGTTATTGGAATCGGCACCATTAACGCATAGCGCAAGCTACATGCGCCTTACAAGCCAATATGCTGCCAGCAGGCGCATGCTGATTGCGTATAGGCTTTTCATTTGCAACAAAACTCTGTTTAGCGCGTGAAGATTAGTGGGGCAGCTCGCTAGTGAGATAGTGCGAAATTCGCTTATGATCTGCCAGCAGCAAGTTCATTCACGTAGCTCTACATAACAGAGGATCAAATGACGATAGCAAATTGGTGTATTTTGGCGGCGTGTGCGTTGCCGGGTTTGACGGTGGGTTTAGCTAAGCTCGCTTCTGTCAAGCTGGCGGCGAATGGCGGCCGCTATGACAATAACAATCCACGCAAATGGGCTGAGGGCTTAAGCGGCTGGCAGCAAAGAGCTAATGCGGCTCAGAATAATGGTTTTGAAGCGCTGCCCATGTTTATTGCAGCGGTGCTGGTGGCGCAACAGGCGCATGCAGCACAAGCCAGCATCGACAATTTGGCGATGATTTTTGTGGCGCTACGGGTACTGTATGTGGCCGCCTATCTGATGAATATTGGCATTTTGCGTACCTTGATCTGGAGTGGCGCAGTTGCCAGTTGCGTGGCCTTATTTATGCTGGCCTAGGCGCTTGCCAGACTGAATCCAAGGGAAATTAAAATCCTAAATACAAAAGTCTTGCTCGTTGCAGAGTACTCAGAGTCTCGTTAAAAAAATCGACTCTGCACCCGCGACGAGGATTTTCATTCTTGCCTATACGCTTAACAGCTTAATTGCCTTGTCCCCACCGCTCCCTGGCATCGCTGCCATCGTCAGCCCATTTCTCCGGTGATCGTGGCACTGTCTGGATCTGTCATGTCTTAATGTTTCTATGCATAAATAACAACAAAACTATGGGAAGTAAACTCCGCATTTAATTAATTTATTGGCATTATATTTTTCTTATCCTAAATTGGTTTCGCTAGCATGCCTTGTGCTGCGGCTCAATTTTCAATTTTTCTAGATGAGGTATGTGATGACTAATCAAAAAATGCGGGGTTCTGAAAAATTACTCAGCGCCTGGAAAACCCGCAGCCTAAGCGAAGAATCTGTACGCGAAATAGCCAAGGCACTCGACGAATCGCCGGCTCAGGTTGTGGCTGCCAGAGTGATAGGTGGGAATAATGCAACGGGCGTGCAATTGTCGCTCAGTTACTCGGGGGATGATGTGCCACGCTGCGGTAACGATATTTTATTCTGGTTCAAGTGGCATCATATTCATGGTGGCGAAATGCGGCCCCCCCGTATCATTATCGACGGCACCCCGTTTCCTGATCTGGTGCGTATGGAGTTAGATTTTGGTGTGGTCAGAGCTGGCCCGCGTGAAGAGTTTAATTTGCCCGGGCAACTCAATCGTGAATTTGGTTTGGGTGGCTAAAACCTGTGACCGATTCAACGACTGACGCAACGACTGACTCAACGACTGACTCAGCGACTGACTTCATTGCCGGCAGTTGTAATAGCCCGACCGGCGTCGCACCGGTGCTGCAATTGCATCCTACGCGCTTGTGTAATCTGGCGTGTGCGCATTGCTACACCTCGTCCGGACCTGGTGTTAGCGAGCGGCTCGATATTTCCGTGCTGCTCGCTTGCCTGCGCGACGCAGCGCAACTAGGCTACCGCCAGCTTGCGGTGTCGGGCGGTGAGCCACTCTTGTATCCTGATCTTGCCGAGTTATTGGTGCAGGCGCGCGCACTGGGCATGTTGACCAGCATTACTACCAATGGCATGCTGGCCACTGCCGCCCGTTGGCCAGCCATAGGCGCCTTGCTTGATGTTGTTGCCGTCTCTATCGATGGAACTGCGCAGGAGCATGATGCGATCCGCGGTCAGCACGGTGCCTTTGCCAAGACCCTGAATAATCTGGCGGTAATCCGCGCCTCCGGTGTGCCCTTTGGTTTTATCTTTACCCTGACGCAATACAATGTCGATAGCCTCGAATTTATAGTGAAATTGGCGGCTGAGCAGGGCGCGCGTAGCGTACAGGTACATCCCTTGACCTTATCCGGACGCGCTATCGAGCACTTGGCCGATGCCAGACCCGATGCGCAAGAACTGTTTGTCGGTTTGGCTGAGGCCGCCCGGCTAGGGCAAGAACTCGGAGTCGCGGTTCATGTGGACGCGCTGAGCTGGCAACAGGTGCAGTCGTATCGCAGTCATCTGGTGCCTTCACGTCCGGTGACGCGTCTGACGGCGATCGCGCCAGTGCTGGTAGTGCAAGCCGATGGCATGGTGCTGCCGCTGACGCATGATGTCAGCCAGCAATTTTGGCTGGGCAATTTGCATCAGACATCCTTGTCTTCTTTGGCGCAAAACTGGTTGCATAGCGGCGTAGCAGATAGGTTGGCGCTGGCCTGCGAACAAAGCTGGAATCAGTTAAGCACTCTGTCGCGCCAGCAAAGCGCAGCAGTGTATTGGTATGACGTGGTGGCAGCCAGTAGTCGTCAGTTGCAGCATCCGTCAAAGGCTAGTTCGCGCGCCCGACACACCGCCTGAATCTAGGTTTATTGCTTCGCCGTTAAACATCCCGCATAACGCCATCAATGGCGTACTATCTGGCTTCCTACCGCTATCCAGACCCGCTAAGAAAGCTCACTTTGATGGAAGAACAGCAATTACTCCAGTTGTTAGGCGGTATGCTGCCTAGCACGACCTATATTTTGGGATCGGTGTTATTTGGCATCATCGGTTTTGTCGCGTATCGCTACGGCAAAAAGACCGACCGTCCGCGCTGTAAATGGCTGGGCGTGGCTTTAATGTTTTATCCCTATTTGATAGGTAGCGATACCCGCTTGCTATATCTGGCAGGATCGGCCTTGTGCGCGGCCCTGTATATGTATCGAAATCAATAAACCGACCCCAATATTGCCCGGTGTGAGGCTTTGCAAGCTTAAAAGTTTGTACATCGGCGCGCCTTGTCTGGATTTCTTTTGACTCTTTTGTACCCATCGTTGCTACACGTATTATAGATACTCCCCATAAATGCTGGGTAAGTTAGGCCTGTTGCGCAGATGGTGATTGCGTAATGAAAATATACTGAGGGGTGTATATCGGAAAGCGCAATTTCGATGCACATTTCGAAAAATTTTGGACAAAAAAATGCCCGCGAGCCAGAGGCTGCGGGCTAAATCCAAACCTTAGGAGGTGTTGGAGGAGACAGGGTGTACTTTATAGTAGGGAGAGTTATTTGTCTGCTTTATTGTTTGAATATCCGACATTTGAAATGTGAATATCTTAGTCGATGATAAGGCCTGAAATGTCGCCAGGTCTGTCTATGCAATGAGGCCAGCACTAAACGCACAGCAAACCTGGTTGCTGTCACTACGACGATAGGTCAATTTTTCTTGGCTCGTCACCCGACGACGAATAGGCAGAAAATTTTGCCTTAAGAAATTTTTAGACAAAAAAAAGCCCGCATAGTGTGCGGGCTGAAATCCAAACCTTAGCGGTGTTGGAGGAGACAGGTGAACTATATCGCAGTGCGTCAAATATACAAATAGGTATTTCTATATATCAATCATGCAGTTTATGAATAGTACGTTTCGAGTTTCCGCGAATTTTTCAAAAAAGTCATGGGAGAAAAATTTTTCTCAAAAAATATGGGCAAAAAAAAGCCCGCATAATGTGCGAGCTGAAATCCAAACCTTAGGAGGTGTTGGAGGAGACAGGTGAACTATATCGCAGTGCAGCAAATAAATCTGCTTCATTTTTTGTATACCAGTCATCATGCATATTAATATCTCTATTGCAAGCGCGTGCAACACCCACTTTATAAGATTGAGCAGAGTGCTTAGGGCAGCTTCTACTCTGCTGTTAATGTGGCAAAAATACAGTAAACTTCTGACACGTAAGCCAAAAATTCAAAAGCACTTCGGAGACAGACATGCAATTGATTGATCCCATACTCGCTTTTCATACTGAGTTACAGCAAATCCGGCGTGATATTCACGCGCACCCTGAGCTCTGTTTTGAAGAACATCGAACCTCGGAACTGGTGGCTAACAAGTTGCAAGAGTGGGGCATCCCTGTCGTACGTGGGCTGGCCGGCACCGGCATTGTGGGCGTCATCAAAAACGGCAATAGTGCTAAGGCGATCGGGCTGCGTGCTGATATGGACGCTTTGCCCATGCAAGAAATAAACAGCTTCGCACATACCTCGCAACACGATGGCAAGATGCACGCCTGCGGCCACGATGGCCATACCGCAATGCTACTGGGCGCCGCGCATTATTTATCTCAACATAAAAACTTTGACGGCACGGTCTACGTGATTTTTCAGCCGGCTGAAGAAGGCGGTGGCGGTGCCAAACGCATGATCGATGAGGGCCTATTCGATCTCTGCCCTATGGATGCGGTGTATGGCATGCACAATTGGCCGGGCGCGGCGGTCGGTAGTTTTGGCGTCAGAGTCGGGCCTATGATGGCTTCTTCGAATGAGTTTGAGGTGGTGGTAAGCGGTAAGGGTTCGCATGCCGCGCAACCGCATAAAAGCGTCGACCCTATCATGGTGGCGGTGCAAATAGCGCAAAGCTGGCAAACCATCATCAGTCGCAATACCAGCCCCCTGGAATCGGCGGTGCTCTCGATTACCCAGATACACTCGGGCAGCGCTACCAATGTGATCCCCGATCAGGCGACGCTGATCGGTACCGTGCGTGGTTTTACCAATGAAGTCATCGATCTGTTAGAGCGGCGCATGCAGGCAATTGCCGAACACACGGCGGCCGCCTTCGATGCCAACGTGCAGTTTAGCTTTAAACGCAATTACCCGCCTTTAGTGAATCATGCCGACGAAACTGCCTTTGCGGCGCAAGTCATGCAAAGCATCGTTGGTATCGAGCACGTCGATGTGCAAGTTGAGCCTACCATGGGTGCCGAAGACTTTGCCTTTATGTTGCAGAATAAACCTGGATGTTATGTGTTTATTGGGAATGGCGAGGGTGAGCATCGCGACTTCGGGCATGGTTTAGGCCCCTGCAATCTACACAATCCTAGTTATGATTTTAATGATGATTTGCTGCCTATCGGTGCCACCTATTGGGTCAGGCTGGCGGAGGCATATTTGAGTCTTTAGGTGTGCAGCCGAACTGCGGTTGCGATTTTACCGAACTAGATACTTCCCCTAAGTATTTTTTAACATCGCGCAGTATGTATGCGCACGAGGCTGATATTTAAAAAATATTAGGGGAGTATAGTAAAACTTCCAGCTAAAACCTAGATTAAAACTCTTCCCAATCTTCGCTCACTGCACCTGCCGCTTTTTTGGCTGGCGCTGGTCGCGCCGCAATTTTTAAGGCTGCTGGTTTGTTGGCAGCCTTTCTCATTGGCGGAGTGCTAGCGGCTCTATGCACTGGCGCTTGCACTGCGCCACCTGTTGATGAAAGTTTGAAAACTTCCAAAGATTGGGTCAGGTGATCTGCTTGTTCTTCCAGTGATTCTGCCGCAGCGGCGGCCTGTTCGACGAGTGCCGAGTTTTGCTGCGTCATTTCGTCCATCTGACCAATCGCCATGCTGATTTCTTGTATGCCGGCGCTTTGTTCCTGACTAGCAGAAGAAATCTCGTTCATGATATCGCTAACGCGTTTCACTGAAGCGACGATCTCGTCCATGGTTTGCCCAGCTTGATCCACTAATTGCGATCCGGCATGCACCTTATCGACAGAGTCACCGATCAGGGTTTTGATCTCTTTAGCTGCGGCAGCGCTACGCTGCGCCAGGTTACGCACTTCGGAAGCTACTACCGCAAAGCCACGACCTTGTTCACCAGCGCGTGCCGCTTCTACCGCTGCATTCAAGGCCAGAATATTGGTTTGGAAAGCGATGCCATCGATGACACTAATAATGTCGACAATCTTCTTCGAGGATTGATTAATATCGGTCATCGTCGCCACTACCTGGTTCACCACTTCGCCGCCCTTAACTGCAACATTTGAAGCGGTTTCCACCAACTTGCTGGCTTGTCGTGCATTGTCGGCATTTTGTTTCACCGTATCGGTCAAACCTTCCATGGAGCTGGCGGTTTCTTCCAAACTACTGGCTTGCGACTCAGTACGAGAGGACAGATCAGAGTTGCCGGAAGCGATTTCACCACTGGCAACCTTGATGGTTTCCGCCGAAATTTTGATATCAGAGACCATATTTTTGAGTCTGTCTTGCATTTCTCTGAGAGCCGCCAACAGGCTTCTATCGTCTTTGTCGTCCATCTCTATTTGCATGCTCAGATCGCCAGCGGCGACGGCTGCAGCAATCTCTCTGGCGTATGCAGGCTCGCCACCCAATTGATGCCAGATGGTGCGCACCACAAAAAATGAGACTATGCCCAGAGACAAGGTAACGATTAAGGCTACCAGTATGGCAGTGTATAAAACATTGCGAACATTGTTGCCGCTGCTATCGACGCCTGCGGTAAATTGTTTTTGGGCCGCATCGACGGTCTTGGCCAAATCGGTTTCCAATACCTTGAGCGTGCTCTGCATCTGCGCGATAGCCGCTTGCGGATCGCCTTGCTCGGTGCCCATCATGATTTTTGCCACGCTTAAAGCGGGCGCGTAATAGGCATCAAATTCTTTGGCCAGACGCTCTGCTAAGGCTTTTTGTCCCGGAACTTCTCCGAGCTTACTAAATTTTTCGTGAACTTTTTTCGCGTTCTCGGCGATGGTATCAATGGCTTTTTTATCGCCTTCACCAACGGCTTGTTTGAGTGCGTCCACAAAACCCTGCACATCATTTTGCAAAGTTTTAGACTTATCGAGTACCGGATAATCGATACTTTCTGTGGTTTTGATCGAGGTAATCGCCGTCGTGGAAAAATACACGCTCACTGCCAGTCCTACGCCGAAAATGATCGTGGAAATTACAGGTAATGCCCATATTCTTCGTTTGATGCTCATTATTTGTCCCTATCAGGCTATTGTTATAGAAAAAAGCGGGAAGGGAGATTTCCCTCCCGCTCTGTGCTATGGGCTGCTTTGCGCGAATCTTACGGCAGCGTAGCGACTACTTTAACACTCGCGTCCACTGAGGATTTTTCGATATACCCAATCGCATTCATATCGGCCGCTATCGCTTTTTTTATCTCGGCGCTAGAAGCATACTCTTTCGGTAATGTACCTTTGCCGGTAAACACTAGTTTAGACCAGATTGCCTTCACTTGTGATGCTTCTTTGTCAGCGAGTTTTTTGTAAAATTCAGCACGGATTGCCGAACCTTCAGACTGGTCTATCGGCGTCATGGACGATGATTTTCCCAGGAAAAATTGAGATGCCTGCTCGGAAGTCATTTGTGGCGCGCCGTTTTTTGGGTTCACCACAATGACCACCTCAGCCATGACAGGAAGTGCGCTGGCTGCGAGGGTGATGGCCAATAAAATTGCTTGAGTTATTTTTTTCATCTCGGCCTCCTTAAAATACGAAATCGATAGCGACTGCATACACATTGACAGGACCTTTGAAGGTCGGCTTGGCATTTACAAAATTGCCTGGGCCTTCTTCTGGCGAGAACCTGTCAATTTGTATCTTAAGTGCTGCCGATTTATAGAAGTCCCAACGCAGACCGATGCTATTGCTAGTTTGGATTGGAGCTTGTGATGTCAAGGCATTTGCGCCGGCACTAAGTCCTAACAACTGCGCTTGCTGCAACGGTGGCAACGGTAAAGGACCAGTGGTAGGCAGGCTTGCAACAGTTCTAGGACTATCTTGTTTTACCGAAGCATGGTTAAAGTAAGGTAAAAATTTACCTATGCGATAACCAAACATGGTGTACCAGGAACTGGTATCTGCGACAGAAAGACTATCCGTGTCACGTTTGCCGTACTCAGCCTGGACGATGAAATTCTTCCAATCTACCCCTAGGCCTAGCGAGGTAAATGAGCCGTGGGTATCTTTTACTTCGATGTTATTGGCGGCGGCGTTCAAACCAAATGCGGCATCCAGTGCAGGATTCGCACCAAATTTACGTAGACCTCCTACGACGGCGTTGACGGAGGCCGAGTCTTCAATATTCAAGGTGGTATCGGTGCGGCCAAAACGTAGGGTGAACGGTCCATTTTCCGCGACTAAATGAATACTGGTCAATTTAGTAGCATCAACAGTATATTGAGATTTGCTTTTCACCGAAGTTTGCCCGATGGCCAATTGGGCAGTAATGGAGGTATCGCCAAACGACTTCTGGTAGACCACATCGAGGCCATCAACACTTTCTAATGGTACCTGACTGTACATCTCTACCGGCGGGCGCAACATGGTGTTGGCATAACCGACATTGCGGTAATCAGAAATCATATACACCGGCAGGCCTATGCGCCCAGCACGCACGCTCCACTGATCTGAGAATTTGGCCTTGGCAAAGGCCCAGGCGATTTCACCGACGAATTCATCGACTACTATTTTACGTACCAGACCTTGGCCGGTGACAGAAAACATGTCGTTAAATTTGGCGGTAGCCTGTATCCCGAAGTTAGAATCAGGACCAGCTTTAGGTTTTTTCTTGACGCCATTGAGTTGGTTCGGACGCACAAATTCAGCGTCATCGGTATCACTAAAAGTATACGCGGCAGTACCAAAACCGCTAATCGAAATCGTAGGCGCACTACTAATATCTTCAGCATAAACCGAAGATATTGCTAAAGGAAGGGCGAGCATCGCGAGTAAAGGTTGCACTTTCATAGTTTCTCCAAAAAAAGTTTTTGTATTGTAGCTCTCAGGAAACATGCAAAAACCGATTGCACACTTTTTAACAATTGGCTGCACACTCTAATAAGGGTTTTGCCCTCATCTTAAACAGAACACTTAAGTTTTATTAGCGTAGCTTAGAGATGCACAGTAACAGTGAGTAATCCAATGGAGGATGCACCGTGCATGGGATTAGTGTAGTCGCCTGACGTAGCGAATCAAGACAATTCCAAATAACAACAGATCTGCAACAACAAAATCAATTTAGGGTGTGGGGTATTTGGTAAATCGATGAAAATGGTGTGTTTTTGATTTATAGTAGTCGGTTACACGTTGAAATAATTTCGTGCATTTTGGGCGAAAATTTTACATTTCACTGATGTGTTCACATCTGCTTTACCAGCGCCAGCTGATTACTTAGCTTTAGTACCACTTACTTGGCTTCTACTGCCCCAATAAGGCGCGTCTATACTGGATCGCTTCTGCGACATGGCTCTGATTGATTTGTTCTATGCCTGCCAAATCGGCAATGCTGCGTGCCACTTTTAAAACTCGATGATAAGCACGTGCCGACCAATTTAGTTTTAGCATGGCATTACGCAATAATTGTTCGGCTGCGGCGTCGGGCTGGCAATAGCGGTCTAAGTCTTTGGTTGTGAGCAGGTTGTTGGCCTTACCTTGGCGCGCTAATTGACGTTCAAAGGCGAGTTCTACTCGGAGCTGTATGCTGTTGCTAGGTTCGCCATCGGCTTGTTTGAGTAGATCGGCATGCGGCAGTGCGCCGACATGGATTTGCATGTCGATACGGTCTAACAAAGGGCCAGAAATTCGATTTTGATAGCGCGCCACCATATCGGGTGTGCAGTGGCATTTACCATTGCTGTGGCCGAGATAACCGCATGGACAGGGATTCATGGCGGCAATCAGCTGGAATCTGGCCGGAAAATCGGCTTGTTTAGCGGCGCGTGAAATAGTGATGTGACCAGATTCTAAAGGCTCTCGCAATACTTCCAACACCTTGCGGTCGAACTCGGGTAATTCATCGAGAAATAATACGCCTCGGTGCGCCAGTGAAATTTCACCCGGACGTGGCGTGCCACCGCCACCGACTAAGGCAACCCCGGAAGCAGTATGGTGCGGCGCCCGGTAGGGTCTGAGCTTCCATTTATCGATAGAAAATCCACCGCTCAGTGATTGCACCGCCGCCGATTCCAGCGCTTCCTGATCCGTCATGCTCGGCAATATTCCAGGGAAACGCGCTGCCAACATGGATTTTCCTGTGCCCGGGGGGCCGACCAAAATCAAGCTATGACCGCCCGCGGCCGCCACCTCCAGGGCGCGCTTGGCTTGCGCTTGCCCCTTCACATCAGAAAAATCAGGATAACTTTGGCGTATCGCAACCTTACTTAGCTGTTGACGGCTCAGCCTAGTGTCTGGATCGCTAGCGGCGAAGTGAGCGCAAACTTGTAGCAGCGAGTCGGCTGGATAAATGACGGCATCCGCGACCAGCGCTGCCTCCGCAGCACTGGCTCTGGGTAAAATAAACGCGCGCGCTTGCTGACCAGTATTTTCTGCACCTTTGCAGATCGCAAAAGTCATTGCCAGTGCACCGCGTACGGGACGTAATTCGCCTGATAAAGATAACTCGCCGGCGAATTCGTATTGATCTAAACAGTCAGCGGGGATTTGCCCGGATGCAGCCAGTATCCCTAGCGCGATCGGTAAATCAAAGCGTCCCGATTCTTTCGGTAAGTCGGCTGGCGCCAGATTAACTGTGATGCGCTGAGCCGGAAAATCGAAGCGGGCATTTTGCAAAGCCGCCCGCACCCGGTCTTTTGATTCCTTGACTTCGGTTTCGGGTAAGCCAACGATGGTAAAACTGGGTAAGCCATTGGCCAAATGGACTTCCACCGTGACTTCAGGCGCGTCCATGCCGCTCAGGGCGCGGCTCTTGAGTACGGCGAGTGCCATGGCCTGGCGCGTTGCTAGTTTATTTGGTTTCTAGTTGCGCCACGCGCGCTTCCAGCTCTTCTAGCTTGGCACGGGTCTTGGCCAATACCTGTGCTTGTATATCAAATTCTTCGCGCGTGACTAAATCGAGCTTGGCAAAGCCTTGGCTCATCATGGCTTTGACATTTTTTTCTATGTCTTTTGCCGGAGAGTTTTCCAAAGCTTGATTGATTTTAGCTTGCATATCAGAAAAGAAATTTTGCTTATCCATAGTATTCCTAATAAAGTGGTTCTTGTACGCTTTTCGCACAATTTTGGTGCGGACTATTTGCAGCATGTCATTTGCTCCGCCTTAACTTGGTGCGGACACGAATGCGCGTCGATGTGTTAAATGATATTTTACTATTATCTTGCGAAAGTTTTATGACTATCATAGCGCATAGCGTTCCAAGCATAGCGTCTTTTATCCACATTGTGGCACTCGCTACACTATGAAACGTGAAAACGTCTTTCCCTATTTTTTGCGTCATCTTAATACTTGGCACGACTTCTGCTTATACAAAATCAAAAGCAAGAAAATCTTTCAATTTGTTAAACAACCAAAAGAGGGAACGCAATGAAAAAACTACTACTCTGTGTCGCAGTTGCAGCAACTTTCACTGGCAGTCTGGCGTATGCAGAAGATGCTAAGCCAGACAATGAACTCAGTTTCAATATTGGCGCCGTCAGTGATTACCGCTATCGCGGTATCTCACAATCCCGTTTGGACCCAGCCTTGCAAGGTGGTGCCGATTACACGCATAACCCTAGCGGTTTTTATGCAGGGACCTGGTTGTCTAGCATTAAATGGATCAAAGATGCCGGCGGTAGTGGGAATCTTGAATGGGATGTGTACGGCGGTAAAAAAGGTGAAATCGTCCCTGGTGTTTCTTACGATGTCGGTGTGCTCTCGTATATTTACCCATCGAATGGTTTAGCGGTTGATGCCAATACCACCGAGATCTACGGCCAAATTGGTTACGGACCTGGGTATATCAAATATTCTCAAGCGGTGACGAATCTGTTTGGCTTTGATAACAGCAAAAATAGTGGCTACCTCGATCTGGGCGCGAATTTTGAAGTCGCTCCTGGTTATACCCTGGGCTTGCATTATGGTCACCAATCTGTGAATAACAATGGTGCGGTAGCCTATGACGACTGGAAAGTCGGCGTGAATAAAGAATTTTTCGGCGTGAATTTTGGCTTGGCCGTCATCGGTACCAACGCCAACGAAAAATTGTATGTCACTCCAGCTCCAGACAGTAAATTCACAGGCAAAACCGCCGTTGTTTTGTCTGCAGTTAAAACATTCTAAATAGTCGAGCTCACCATGAAACTAATTACTGCAATCATCAAACCCTTTAAGCTCGATGAAGTGCGTGAAGCACTTTCGGCGATCGGCGTACAGGGCATCACCGTTACCGAAGTAAAAGGTTTCGGCCGTCAAAAAGGACATACCGAGTTGTATCGTGGTGCCGAATACGTCGTCGATTTTTTGCCTAAAACAAAAATCGAAGCAGCGGTCGACGATACCATCGTAGACAGAGCGATAGAGGCGATAGAAACAGCTGCCCGCACAGGCAAAATTGGTGACGGTAAAATTTTCGTCTACTCACTAGAACAAGTAGTGCGTATCCGTACCGGCGAAACCGGCAACGACGCGCTCTAATCGGCCACAGGGGACATTCATGAAAAAACTATTTGCACACCTACTTGCTGCCAGCACTTTGATGCTGTCTGCTAGTGTATTTTCTTCCGCAATGGCGGCCGATGAGGCCGCTGCCGCTTCGGCAGCAGTCACCAGCGCAGTAACATCTGCAGTCACGGCACCAGCCTCAGCTACGGCAGAAGCCGCACCCGCTGCAGCGCCAGTCGCAGCACCTGCAGCCACAGTTGAAGCCAGCGCAGCATCGGTAACGGCGACTCCGGCAGCAGTGCCAAATAAAGGCGATACGGCCTGGATGATGGTTTCGACCTTGTTGGTCATCTTAATGACGATACCGGGTCTGGCTTTGTTCTACGGTGGACTGGTACGCTCCAAAAACATGCTGTCTATCCTGATGCAAGTGTTCATGATTTTTGCTGTGATCATTGTATTGTGGTGTGTATATGGTTATTCCCTGGCCTTCACCGAAGGTGGTAAATTCATAGGCTCGTTTGACCGTCTATTTTTAAACGGTATCTGGGATCCGGCCAAAGCCAGTTTCTCTACCGCTGCCACTTTCAGCAAAGGTGTGGTGATTCCTGAGTTTGTCTACGTCGCCTTCCAGGCAACGTTTGCAGCGATTACTTGCGGTCTGATCATTGGTGCTTTTGCCGAACGCGCAAAGTTCACAGCAGTCTTGTTGTTTGTGGTCTTGTGGTTCACTTTCAGTTATTTACCAATTGCCCATATGGTCTGGTTCTGGACTGGTCCGGATGCGATCAAAGATGCCGCAACGCTGGCTACTGAAACAGCCAAAGCAGGCTTCTTGTTCCAAAAAGGTGCTCTCGATTTCGCCGGCGGTACGGTGGTTCATATCAATGCGGCGGTAGCAGGTTTGGTTGGTGCTTTCCTGATCGGCAAACGTGTTGGCTACGGTAAAGAAGCGATGGCACCTCACTCCTTGACGATGACCATGATAGGCGCGTCCCTGTTGTGGGTGGGCTGGTTCGGTTTCAATGCTGGTTCGGCGCTCGAAGCAGGTGATATCGCAGGTTTGGCTTTCATCAATACTTTGTTGGCTACTGCCGCTGCCACTGTTTCCTGGGTGTTTGGCGAGTGGATGTCGAAAGGTAAGCCATCCATGTTAGGTGGTGCTTCCGGTGCGGTTGCTGGCCTGGTAGCGATCACTCCAGCCTGCGGTTTTGTTGGCCCTATGGGCGCCTTGGTAATCGGTTTGCTGGCTGGTATCGTATGCCTGTGGGGTGTGAATGGTTTGAAGCGCTTACTCGGCGCCGATGATTCTCTGGATGTGTTCGGTGTGCATGGCGTCGGTGGTATTTTAGGTGCCTTGTTGACTGGCGTATTTGCGTCGCCAAAATTGGGTGGTCAAGGGATCATGGATTACGTGACCAACAAAATGTCGGCTGATCCTTACTCCATCATCGATCAAGTTACGGTACAAGCAACAGCAATCGGTACTACCATCTTGTGGTCGGCGGTGGTCTCTATCGTTGCCTTCAAACTGGTTGATCTGGTGGTTGGTCTGCGCGTTCCCGAAGATGAAGAGCGTGAAGGTCTGGACATCACTAGCCACGGCGAATCTGCTTATCATTCTTAAAAAAACGTAAGCGAAAATTTTTACCATAGCTGGTATCCGCTAGCCCTGCTCAGAGCGCAGGGCTAGCTTTTATAAGCACCTCTTGTAGGTGCTTTTTTTTATGCGCGCAAGCATCAATTCTCCAGTGCCTGCCCCAGCGCGCATATTCCATGCGGGTTTGCAGCCATGCCGGCCTGTGTGGCGCATGGAATATGCGCGCTGGCAAGGGTGCTTTTTTAAAATGGAAGAATAGCCAATTCTGTCGGCTATCTGGTTTATGTGGCGCATGCTGTATGCTGTGCACCTGCAACGAATCCAGACTTATTCAGCCATCTAGACAAGAATTTCTATGAACGACAACAGCACTAGTAAGCCAAACGCCATCCCCGACAGCCTGGCCGAGATGTTACCGGTCGGTATGCTGGCCAATGGCGGCTTGGCCGCCGACGCCATGGCTGCCATCGCGCAACGCCGCCATGCAGTCGCCGGGTGGGAGGCGTTTCATTATGAGCGTATTTCTGAGAGCGAATTTGAGATCACCGGCGGCATGTTGGTGATGGCGGGGAATAGCAAAAAATGGCCGGGCCCGCACGATTGCGTCCGTGTCACTGAGGCCGAAATTTTACAAGAAATGCGGGCGATGGCTGGCCCCATTGCGGCCAGCCTCACGCCGCCGCCAGCGGCCATACTTACGCCATCCGCAGTTCAGAATTCCGGACAGTATTTGCAAGTTCAGTTGGCCCTGCCGGAAGATGAGGCCGGACGTCAGCGCATTCTGAAAGCCTTCCATTTGCAGGCCGATTTTTTTGGTGCCAAAGTGCTGGCTTGCTCTTTGCACGATAGCCTTAGCTAGGCTAGGTTTTCGTTTAAAGCCATGTCTCCAATTATTTAGTTGCGCTAAATTTTTTGCGCAACCAACGTACCGGGGCACCGATCAGTGGGAGTTTTTGCCACAATTCTTCCGCCGGATCCCAGTAATCGCGGTGCTCGATAATCTGCCCCAGTTGGTTCAAGCGCAGATGGGTGCCACCATTCACGGTGTAGGTTTTTCCGTTTAATCCAAACAGAAACTGCCAGCTCAAAAAAGCTTGCTGACCTTGCTCAAATGCGTCAACCACGACAAATCTGGGGTTTTCGGTAGTGGCAAACATGTGCAGAAAAATCTGCTGTATCGCCGCCACGCCGGTGACCTCGTTAAACGGATCTTTGAATGTGGCAAGCGCCGCGTATAGCGCGTGAATCTCGGGTAGGTTTGCTGGGCTGAGCGTGGAATACCACGCTATGATTTTTTCTAAAGGGCTCATGCCTGTCCTGGTTGATTAAATACGCGATCGAATAATGCAAAACGCCAGCGGTAGGGCAGTATTTGCAAAAATTTAAGGAGACGGGTAAAGCGACGCGGAAAGTGAATTTCAAACTGACCCTGTTGCATGCCTTTGATGATGGCAATGGCAGCTTGTTCCGGGCTCTGTAGTGCTGGCATAAAAAACGTGTTTTTTGCGGTTAATTCGGTTTTGACGAAGCCAGGATTGACCAGATAAACATTGATATTTTTAGGATGCAGATCAAGATACAGTAACTCAGACAAATTAATCAAGGCCGCTTTGCTCGGGCCATACACACTGGCATTGGGAAGACCCACATACCCTGCCACACTGGCGATGATGGCGATGCCGCCGCTACCTTGCTGCATCATGTCAGGCAAGATGTTGGCTAAGCCTTGATACACGCTTTGCAGATTGATTTGTAAGGTGTCGGCGGCATCGCTGCCACGCACATCCCAACTACGTTCCGGTTGATATTTGGCGGCGCAGAACATGATCAGATCTAGTCCGCCCAAGCGGTTCTGAATTTGTTGGTGTGAGCTAGCCCAGGCCTGTTCATCCTGCACGTCAAACGGCAGTATCAAGGCATTGGTGTGGGGGGCGGCGATACGCTCAAGTTGCGGTGCGCGCCTGGCAGATAATACGACTTGGGCACCCAGATGCAGGAAGGCGGCGGCCAAGGCCGCACCGATACCGCTAGAGGCGCCGATCAGCCAGATACGTTTTCCTTGCCATTCATTGATACGAGTGTTCAATGGTGTTAGCAGGGTGGGGCACCAGCTGCTGTCGTCGATTTTGCTCATCCTTGTCTCCTGCGGAAAAATAAAGTGACTTGTCCGAGTTCGACGCCAAATTTGCGCATGCTGGTGCGATTGATTAAGGTATCTTGATCCATCAAATACATCCAATCGTCCATCTGCATTTCATAGATGCTACCCGATACCGGAAGCAATAATGTGTATTGCCAATGCAGCGCATTGCCTGCAATCTGGCCGAGCGCGATACCCTTGACGTCATCCGCACGGCCTTGCCAAGTGCCGTCAGTCTGTTTGCTCAGGCGCCAGATTCTTTGTTGGCTGCTGCCATCGTCGTACTCAAATTTTTCATCAAGCACCAACTGCTCATTGATTTTTTTGCCCTCTATCGTGACTTTAAAACGTTTTACCACGCTGCCGTCTCGTTGTTGAAACATGCCCCAGGCATCGCTGGTGCCAATAAAGTATTTTTCCAGATCGAAATTTGGTTTCTGGTCTTTGTAGTGATTCACGTCATTCATGGCGCATGAGCTGAGCAGAACGCTGATAAAGAGGATGTAGCAAGTGCGGAAAAATGTTTTCATGATGGATACCGGTGGAGTAAGCGGAGCGCGATCAGTTTTAAGACGCAAGGTACAGCGGCGTACAGCAAAACCAGACTGGCACTATGGCTAGCCTGGCCGGGTTGATATTGAAGGAGAGCCAATAGCGGCAGGCCTAAGCCAGAGATGGCCAGCGCTAGTTTTCCCAGCAGTGTCCAGAAGCCGTAATAACTGGCAGCGGGCTGTTCGGCTGGAATGATTTCAGCCAGTAATACTGGCGGCAATGCCAGATCCGCGCCTAATGCCAGGCCAGCCGCCGCACAAATCAGGAAATAAGCGCCAACGTCGCCACTGGAGAGAAAACTGCAACCGACGAAACTTAGTATGGCCAGCAGCATGCCGAGTTTCCATGCCGCGACGCAGCCGTAGCGCTTGGCAAGCTTGATCCACAAAGGTAGGCCGATTGCTCCGGTGATGAAATACAGCGCCAGAAAATAGCCGCTCAATTGGGGGGCTTGAATTCTGTCGTTGATGAAAAACAGCGCCAGCGTGGCGGGAATAGAAACCGACAGTGAATTGATGAAATAGATGGGCAACAGACGCCGAAACAGCGGGTTACTCAATACCACGCGCAAGTTGGGACTAGTGCTGCTTGCTTGCGCTCTCCATTTGGGGGCATACAGCAATAGACTGGCAAGTGAGAGCGCCAACAAAACTGCAAAGCCAATTGCGTAATTGTTCAGAGCTAGGTTCACTTGACTGGTTTTTTGTTGCAGGATGAAACTCGGTATCAGGCTGGCGAGTATCAGACCGGTCAGACTCAGGCCTTCGCGCCAGGCCGCAGCGCCTAGTAAGCTGGTTTGGCCGGTGTCAGAATGGCCGCTCTGACTGAGTCTGGCACCCCACGAAAGATAGGCAATATTGAGCAAACTGTGGGCGCTGTAGGCGAGCACCAGCATGAGGCCGAGCCACATCAGCAAGCCACTGCCGACGGCAAAAACCGGAGGTAACCACAGGCCAAAAAACGCGGCTGCCAATAAGGCCGCAGCAGCGACTAGCCAGAGCGCAATGTGGTGCTGATGGCGGTCTATCATGCGTCCCAGTAATGGGTCTTGTACTGTGTCTAACAAGCGGGCAAAAAACAAGACCAGACCGGTACTCGCCAGTGGCAAGCCCAATTGTGTGGTGTAGTAGGCCGGAATTTGCACATATACCGGTAAGGCCGACATCGCCAATGGCATTCCTAACAAGCCGTAGGCCAGCGCCATCAGTGTCGGTGATTTCATGGCTGGGCCCCAATTAACTGCTGGCGTAAATTGCTGTCTTTGCTACGCGGGTCAAACCAGATGGCAAAAAAAGCATCGGCAAATTGAGGATCATTAATCTCGGCCAGTAATTTGTCACGACTATAAAATTTGCAACCGATCTTGGGCAGGTTGACACCGATCAATTGCTCGCCATGTTTGACATCGGTGAACGCCGTTTCCATATACTTGCGCCAGCGTTGCAGTAGTTCAGGGCTGACACTGCTCCCTTGCAGACGCTTGATTTCATCAATGCTAGTATCGACGAAGCGCTCACGGCTGATCGCGCGCTGGTAAGTTAGCTCCAACGCGAAAGGGGATTTAGCATCAAAGTTGCTGGCCGCTGACCACAGTTTTGCATTGTAGATGTGCAGGCCGAACCAGCGTAAATCTCCGCTACCTAAGAGCTTAGCTTGCGGCAGATCCTGACGCCACTCGACTGCAAAAGCCTGACTACTGATGGTACTTATCAGCAAGATGCTGAGCATCAGTAGACGAGCACTGATGTTGAGCTTAAGCATTTTTTTCCAATAGAAATTGGTAGACATCAGTGCTGCCTTCGTCGAAACCGGCTTCGCAATAGGCAAAATACATGTACCAGATCCGTTGAAACGCCGGGCCGAAGCCTTGTGCTTCGATGTTGGCGAGCTGTTCGTTAAAAACGTGGTTCCAGCGCCGCAAAGTCTCGGCGTAATCGCGGCCAAATGCATATTCATGCCTCACTTGCAGCCCCTGCTTTTGTGCTTGCTGGCAGAAACGTTCAGGGCTAGGCAGCATGCCACCGGGGAAGATATATTGCTGAATGAAATCGGTACCGCTGCGGTAGCGCTCAAAACGTGATTCTTGTATCGTGATGCTTTGGATTAAAGCTTTGCCGCCCATCTTCAAACGTTGATGTACAGTAGAAAAATAACCCGCCCAATATTTTTCACCGACTGCTTCAAACATTTCTATGGAGACGATGGCATCGTAACTGCCATGCAGGTCGCGGTAATCACATAATTCCAAACGCACTAAGTCTTGCAGTTTTGCCTGTTCGATGCGCTGTTGCGCGATTGCTAGCTGCGAAGGAGAAATTGTTACCCCGTGCACAGCGATGCCCAACTTGGCTGCGTGCTCGGCAAAACCGCCCCAACCGCAGCCTATTTCTAAGACCTGGTCACCCGCCTTGAGTTGCAGCACGTCGATAATGCGCTGATATTTTTGATGCTGGGCTTGTTGTAAGCTGATCTGATAATCGCCGTTGAAAATTGCGCTAGAATAAGTCCAGCTAGGATCTAACCATAGACGGTAAAAATCATTGCCAAGGTCATAATGGGCGTGGATGTTGCGGCTACTGCCACTGCGGGTATTCGGACGTAGCCAGTGCTTAATGCGGTACCAAAGTGTGCTCAGTTTGCCGCCGAACAGCGCCGGTTCTAAGCTGTTTTCGTTGCGAATTGCCAAACGCAGTAAGACCACCAAATCGGGGCTAGCTAGCCAACCGGCTTCGTAACTTTCCGCAAAGCCTATATCACCGGCGCGCAGTATGCGCTGGCAAGCTCGCCAATCATAAATCCGCAACACCGCACTTGGCGCTTGATGAAAGTCGCCGAATAGCAGCTGCTTTTCATCGGGCGTGATAAGGCACAGATGTCCTTGCTTCAGATTACTCAGCATTTTTAGAAAAATTCGCGCCGAGGCAGGTATTTTTTGTGCGCTTTTGATCGCATTCAGTACTGTCAGTTGCGGTTGGGGGCTTGAGTTGTTCACTTGATTTTTTCCTTTGGTTCCGTATGGCTGACAGTCATGTTCGATGCAGGTGCTGCTGGTTGATGGAAAAACGGCACCCGTTTTCGCCAAAGCAATAAGGCTTGCCAGTGGATACGCCAGACCACTCCCAAGCTGAGTAAGGGCTGGCGCAGCAGGGCCAGGAATAAATTGGTGGGGCTTAGCGCCTGCTTGCGCGCGCTAATTGCGGTATTGATCAGTACCCCTTCGGTATTGTCATAATCAATATTGACCTGGCATTTTTCCGCGCTGTCAGCGAAGCTAAAGCGATAGCTGCCCTTGACTTCACAAAAAGGCGATACATGCATCATTTTTGTGCTGAAAAGCGTGCTGTCCTGATTAATCGCATTTCCACTTTCGTTGCGCAAAATGTACAGATGGTGCTCACCGAAAGTGTTGTTCACCTCCGCCAGTACCGCGACCAATTCGCCTTGACGATTGTGGCAATACCAGAGATTGATGGGATTAAACGCGTAGCCAAAGATGCGTGGAAAAGTCTGTAGAAATACATGTCCATCGAGCTCAACGTCCTGGCTACGGAGCAAATCTTGTACCCATAACAAAAGATTGGAGCCGTCACGGGGCCCGTAATCTTTAAAAAACAGTGAGAGCGGACGCCAGCGATTGATCCCGAAAATGACACTGTTGAGTAAGTGCGTGTGTGCCAGATTGATGCGTACAAAAAATACCGGGTAGGTAAATCGGTGCAACACCGGACGTAAACGTTGGTGCATCACCTGTGCGACGAGGAGGTTAGATTGGGAGTGCATATTAAAGACTTGCCCAATCCGGTGCCACTGCAAAATCGCGCGCCACCCTTAATGCCGATTTCAAGCCGTCTTCATGAAAACCATAACCAGTCCAGGCACCGGCAAACCAGATTTTGTTTTTTCCTTGTATCTCAGGCAAGCGGCGCTGAGCACGGATTGCCGCGCTGTAAAATATCGGATGTTGGTACTCAAATTTGGCCAAAATACTGTTACTAGCTGGCGCACAAAAAGGATTGAGTGTCACCACCACAGGCTGCTTGATGCTGAGATTTTGCAGCTGATTCAATAGATAGCTGACGCATACAGGTCGGCTTTGTGCTAGCAACTGCTGGGCACTATTGTTCGATGGTGCCGCGCCCAGGTAGTTCCAGGCCGACCACACCTTTTTTCTCTTGGGCAGTAAGTTGACGTCGGTGTGCAAAACAGCGGTATTTGCCTGGTAGCGTATCGCCGAGAGTAGTTCTTGCTCGGCACTGCTGGCGTCTTTTAGCAGGCGCAAAGTGTCGGGCGCATGCGTGGCGAAAACCACGGCATCAAACTGCTCGCTGGCATGGCTAGTGATCAGCTCCACTCCTGCTGCATTTCTACGTACCGACAACACCGGGGTATACAGTCTGACATCGGGCAAAACGGCGGCAATTTTGCGTACGTATTCGCGGGCACCACCAGACACCGTGCGCCACTTGGGGCGATTATTTACTTGTAGCAAGGCATGGTTGATGCAAAATTGCAGGAAGGTGCTGGCCGGGAAATCTAAAATATCTTCAGGCGAACTGGACCAAATAGCGGCCGCCATCGGTAATAAATAGGCATTGCGAAATTCTGTGCTGTAATGATCGGCCAGTAAAAGTTCACCCAAAGTGACTTCACTGATCAGGCAGCGCTCTAAATTCTGTTCTGCGGCGGCATTAAATTTCAAGATGTCGCGCAGCATCCTATAAAAGGACGGAGAGAGCAGATTACTGCGCTGCGCAAACACGGTATCGAGATTGGTGCCTGCCCATTCCAGTTTTCCATCTTCCAGCGAGACGCCGAAAGACATATCAGACGGGTAACTGGCAACCTTGAGCTCTTCCAAAAGTTTGATCAGATTGGGGTAGGTGTGATCATTGAAGACCAAAAAGCCGGTATCGACTGCTTCTGATTTACCTTCTAATTGGATATCAACCGTATTGGTGTGCCCACCCAGATAAGCGCCGGCTTCAAACAAGACCACTTCATGCTTCTGATTGAGAAAGTAAGCGCTGGCTAGCCCGGAAATCCCTGAGCCAATTACTGCGATGCGCTGACGCTGTGCTTGATTTGTCATTGTTTGCTCTGCTTATTCATCGCCACAACGGTCTTGGTAAGAGGTATTTGGCGTGTTTTGATTGAGTGGGTTCTACTTTGCTGCTAATATTAATACCGTTCTAAAATAAATGCTACTGATTAGTAGCAATAATTACTAATGAGTATATTTGGCAAATTAAGTTTCAAAGATCAGGCGTTTAAATTGCGCGAAGATTCTATTCTGGATGCCACTACCGGCATTTTGGCGACTAAGGGTTTTGATTTGATGACCATGGACGACGTTGCCAATTTGATCGGCATCTCCAAGCCTAGTCTGTATAAACACTTCAAATCCAAGGAAGATTTGGTTGGTAGCACGATGTTGCGCTTGCTCGATGCGGCGATGCTGCAACTAGAGCAGTTGCCTGCTAGTTTGAGTGCGCAGCAGAAACTGTCGGCTTTACTGGAATGGGCGCTGCGGGTGCGGCTGGAGGGCGGCTTGCCATTTTTACCCGCTACCAGTGCGCATGTGCGCGAAATGCTGATGCGTAACTTGAAGTATGTAGGCAAAGTCATCAAGCTCAACTCTCAGTTAGAGAAACTGGTACAGCAAGCGCAAAAGGCGGGCGACCTCAATCCTGATCTGCCTAGCGATGTGATCTTGTATAGCTATTACGCGCGAACTTGTGATCCTGCGGTGGAGTATCTGCAAAGATTTAGCAAAATGAAGCCTGATGACATCGTACGCCACATGCTGCAAGTGTGTTTTACTGGGCTGAAATAGCCGCGACTATGCTGAGCAGACATTCAGTCTGGGACGTGTGCTGATCCCCATGTTGGGTAAATGTTTGCTGGCTTCGCGATAACTCAGACCGGATAAATGCGCGCGTTCTGCCTCTAAAAATGAGCGCACCGCCTCAGGGTTGTGCCTGGCATAATCGCGTAGCGCCCAGCCTATTGCTTTGCGAATAAAAAATTCTTTTTCGGACGCAAGAGACTTGGCATACCCAAACAGCCGTGCCACATCGGTAGCCTCGCGCCAGCCCAACTGATGCAGTAAAGCCACCCGCCTGAGCCAAAAATTCGGATGCTGCAGGGCTGCGTCCATGCAGCTTTGACAGTCGGTTTGTGCACTCATTTGCATACCGCGCTGCGCAAATAAGACATCGCCGATGACACTGGATAGGGCATCGACGCTATCCCACCAGGATTTATTCAGTACCAGCTGCAACATCTGCGGGATATCTTGCATGCTAAGTTGCTGGTAATGCTGCGCCAATAGGTCGATGGCCAGATACTGATATTCGCGTTCTGGCAGCGCCCAGAGTTGCTCTGCCAGCGACAATAGTTGTGCTGCCGTACAGCCTTTAAGCTCTTTGATGAGTGGCTTGCAAGCCTGGCGTCGGGCTGGTGCTGCAATCCCTAAAAACGCAAAATGATGCTGCATATACGCCGCCATCGCTGGCGCTTTTTGCGGCTGCGCCAGCTTTGACAACTGCTGTTGAAAACCAGTGAATGCAGAATCTAAAGGCATAGGATGCAATTTTTTTGAACTTATTCTGGCTGCTGCAAGCGCAAATAGCTGGCAAATTTTGGCAGGCCGCTGGCGCTGAAATCACGATAACGGTAGCTGATGGTACTGCCTATTGCTGGTGGATCGCGCCGCTGCGCATCCGAGAAGCCGGTTCCTAAGCGCAAGCGCTGGCCATTTTCTGTCTGTACCAGCAAGGCACCGAGCATGCCCTGATATTTTCCCTTGCCAGCCTCATGCGCGAGCACGATGGCTTCGGCATCGAATTGTGGTTTCAGTTTGAGTAAGACTGCGCTACGCCCGCTCTGCCAGGGCGCATCGGCACGATGCAACATCAACCCCTCGCCACCGGCTTGTACGATTTGCGTTAAGCGCGCCTGTAGCGCTGCATGGTCTTGCACTGCTTCTTGCACGACCATCTGTAGCCAGGGCTGCGCGGCCTGCGTCACCAGCACCTGCAAGCTGGCCAGACGCTGACGGAAGTCGCCCGTGCCCTCAGGTAATTCATACAGTTGATAGCTAATTGCACGCCACTCCTCATCGCGTGGCTGCTGTCTGCGCACGGCGGCCGAGAGTCGCTCAAAAGTCTGGCGGCCCATCCACAATTCGCCGTCTAAAGCCTGCGTCGGTAAGGCAGCGGTGAACCAGGCCGGCGCATAGATCAGCCGACCGCTGCGAAAACGCAAATTACTGCCATCCCAATAGGCGCGCACCCCGTCGAGTTTTTCACTGAGCAAATACAGGCTGGGGTCAAACTGTGCTGAGTAATTCTGTGCCAACAGCAAGGCGGGCGCACTAGTCGCACTCTTGGTGGTAGCGGCGCGCACCGGTAGCGGTAGCGCCGCCATCAAGAGCATTAAAGAGAACCGACGACGGCGCACAAGAATAGCTGGCAACATGATGAAAGCCCGGGTGAGTACGGCAGGTTGAGATAATTTTACAGTGGAAGCTGAGAATTAATTCTAGTCTTTTCGCTAATAAATTGCTTGCTTAACTTGCAAAAAATCTAGGAAATGTTTTTCCTACGCTGTGGCTAATTTATATACTCCACCCTAGTATTTATAAATTGCGCATACGGGATATGCGCAAATTGGGTATTTTTATTAAAATTGACGGGAGTATATGCAGAAGAAGAAATTTTGGCAGAGAGCTTGCAGTTTTCTTCAGGTATCGTAGGTTTCAATATTTCAGTGTTTCAGGGCGTTCCGCCTGGATCGCGCGCGAACTCAGCCAGTTACCATTGGTCTGCGTTTGCTGCAGGCTGATGAGCACTAATCGTTGTCGTGTATCAGGTTTTGCAGTTGTTTGAGCAAACTGTCGCGCAGTGCATGGAGCTCATCCAGTCTAGCCAGAGCTTGCTGCGTATTGCCGTCCTGGTGCAGCTTACATAATTCTGCACCCAATTTGTGGATTTGCTTGTGTACGGTATCGAGTAGCAAATAGTGCGCTTGCTTGCCATGTCTAGCTTTGCCATCAGCGGCCAGCCATCGTCCAAAATGACAATGTCTATGATCTGGCTCGGGCGCTTTATCCTGCTCACCCTTGAGGTAGAGTCCCAGTTGTCTGATCCACGCAGTGTGCTCGACCCGCGCAAACATTAGCGGTAGGTCTTCGCGACTCAGTGCCGGTAGATTATTCCAGCTGGCGTCTGGCTGCCAGTTGGCCGCCCAAGCCGGAAATTGCGCGGCTGGCATAGGGCGGGCGATGCCGTAGCCTTGCGCCAGATCGCAGCCCAGTTGCAGCAACATGGCACCGTGTTCTACCGTCTCAACGCCTTCGGCAATCACTTCACGGCGAAATGCGCTGGCTAGTCCAATGACACCTTCTAGTATCGCCAGATCATCCGGATCGTCGAGCATGTCGCGCACAAAACTTTGGTCTATTTTTAATTCGCTTACTGGCAGATTTTTTAGATAAGTGAGAGAAGAGTAGCCGGTACCGAAGTCATCCAGTGCAAACATCACGCCCATCGCACGGCACGCTTGGATCACCTGAGAAACGCCGCTCACGTCTTCCAGCGCGCTAGTCTCCAATACTTCTATTTTGAGTGAGGATGGACTTACCTGCGGATGCGCCGCCAAGATCGCGCGCAAGCGCGCCACGAAGTTAGTTTGTTGTAATTGATAGGCCCCGATGTTAACGCTGACCGGTATTGCCAGACCCTGGGCCTGCCACAATTCTATCTGACACAGGGCCGTCTCTATCACCCATTCGCCGACCCGAATGGCGAGCGGATGAACTTCTATTGTCGGCAAAAATTCAGCGGGAGCCAACAGGCCCAATTGCGGATGTTGCCAGCGGATCAGGGCTTCGGCACCGATCACCGCAGCACTACGCATATTTACTTTGGGCTGGTAATACAGCACGAATTGATTTTCTGTCAGGGCCGACTGAATACGTTCGAGTCGCTCATGATGATCGCGTAGTTGGCTGTCCTGCGCAGCGTCAAATAAATGATAGCGATTCTTGCCAGATAGCTTGGCCTGATACATGGCCTGGTCGGCCTGGCGCATTAGCTGGTCGGCATCGACCTCGGTCGCTTGCGGATACAGAGTGACACCGATACTGGCAGAAACTTGTAGCACAGCGTCGCCAAAGTTAACGGGCTGGGCGGCGGCCGCCAGCAAACGGCTAAGTATAGCGGCGCTCGCTGCGGCATCTGGCAAATCGACCAAGACCGCGACAAACTCATCGCCCCCCAGCCGCGCCAGCGTATCGCCGTCCCTTAGCGCGTGTTTCATGCGCGCCGCGATGCTGACCAGTAACTGGTCGCCAGCGGTATGTCCGTGACCGTCATTAATTGCTTTAAATCCATCTAGATCGACAAACACCACGGCCAGCAAGTCATTGCGTCTTTGTGCCTGTGTCATGCCCTGACGCAGACGATCCGCCAGCAGTACCCGGTTGGGAAGATTGGTCAGGGCGTCGTAATGGGCGATATGCTCTAGCCTGTTTTGCTGCTCCTTAAAGGCGGTAATGTCGGAAAATAGGGCAACGTATTGCGTAGTATTGCCTTGCGCATCGCGCACCGCGCTGATAGTTTGCATCTCGGCATACACTTCGCCGTTTTTGCGGCGGTTCCAGACTTCGCCATAACAGTGCCCATGCGCGTTTAAGTTGGCCCACATAGTGCGGTAAAACTCCTTGGACTGGCGACCCGAGCTGAGCAAGCGCGGATTTTCCCCTTGCACTTCGGCACGGCTATAACCGGTGATTTCGCTAAAGGCATCGTTGACGTCGATGATGCTGCCGTCCACACTGGTAATCATGATGCCTTCACGCGCATGGGTGAACACGCTGGCGGCCAGTTGCAGTTTTTCCTCTGCCTGTTTGCGCTCTATCGCCAGGCTGGCAAGGCGCGCCGATTGTTCTATCAGCGCTAAGTCAAATTCGCTCGGGGCATGCGCCTCGTGATGATAGATTGCAAAGCTTCCCAGCACCTCGCCAGAGGAAGCTAAAATCGGCTGCGACCAGCAGGCCCCCAAGTTTGCCCTGGCCGCTAGCTCTCTATAATGAATCCAGTCAGGGTGAGTCGCGATGTCTTGGACGATCACGCGCTGGCCCGTGTAAGCAGCTGTGCCGCAACAGCCTACGCCCTGGCCAATTGTCAGTCCATTGAGCGCCTGATTATAAAAATCTGGCAGACTCGGTGCTGCGGCAGTGTGCAGTTGCTGGTTTTTTTTATCCAGCAGCAAGATGCTGCACAACATGTCCTGATTGATTTGTTCAACACCAAGAACGATGCCTTCGAGAATAATCGTGAGCGTGTCGCTGCCGGCCAGGGATTCCAAAATCTGGTTGCGAAAACGCTCGTATAGCTCGCTTTGCTTACGCGTACTGATGTCGGCAATCACGCCCACCATCGTCGCATCTTGTTTGCCAGAGCTACGCCGTCCGATCAGGCGACCCCAGAAGGAGCTCTGATCGGCGCGCCAGTAGAGCCGGTCCAGGTCTATCGAGCTAATGTCGCTGGCGAATAATTCGCTGAACTTTTTTTCTACTATTGCTCGATTAGACGGATGCACCAGAGACAAATATTTTTCTCCTTCCAGATCAGCGACCGCTCTGCCGAACATCTCAGCCATACGCTGGTTGGCCTTGGTGATACGGCCTTCGCGGTCGATCACGAAGATCGCCACACTGGAGGCATCAAGTATCTGCTGCAGTAAAATTTCGCGCGCCGCAGACGATTCCAAGAGCCGGTTGAAGCTGCCTATCAGTTCACCAATCTCGTCCTCTCTTTCTATCGAAAGTGGGTGTGGTGGCTGCTGCCGCTCCGACAATGCTGCCAGGGTCTTGGCGGCGCTTAGCACCGGGGATAGCTGTGCTTTGATGACCTTCGAGACCAGCCACCAGATCAGGCTGCCGGCCAGCAAAGTCAAGATCAAGGTCGCCAGCAGCATCCTTTGCTGCATGCTGCGTATCGGCGCGAAGGCCTCTTTGGCAGGCAGGTTGCTGACGATGAACCAGCCTGCCAGCGGTATCTGTTTGGCCGCAGTTAATTCTTCCGTCCCACGCGAATCGTAGGCAATGCCGTAGCCCTGATAACCCTGCATGTATTTATCGTGCATCAGATTGATACCGGGCGCTGGCACAGGCTGCAGGATGCGGTTTTTTTCTGTGGCAGTGACAAACAGCTGGTATTGCGGAGCGATCAGCAAAAAACCACCGGTCTTACCGTAGCGGTTTTCCGAAATCTGATCGAGGAAATTGGTTTTGCTTAGATTGGTCACGCCGACGATGGCAGCAATCACGCTGCCTTGCGCATTGAGTATGGGAGCTGCGATGCTAAATACCGGAGCCGCGAGTATCCGGTCTACGACGGGGCGCCCGATAATTGGTTTGGCCAGCTTGAAGACGCTGGCGATGCTGTCGATCTCGGTATCATTGCGGCCTATCCGTGCTGCTGTGAGCGGAATCTCTGCCAGCGTGCTGCCATCGGCACGCACAATAAGTACGCCTGCGTTGAACATACGCTGCAAGATGACACGTTCTTCTATCGATTTTTGTAACGCGGCAGTATCGCTGAGCATGGCTGGCGTTACGCCGCTGGCGATAAATTCCAATGCCTTGATGCGGCCATCGAGTTCACGATTAATTTCGTCGGCGATTACGGAGACAGTAGAAAATTGCTGCTGACCCAGCAGCGCTTGCATATCCTGACGCAGCATATGGCTGGCAAAAATTTCCAGTACCCAGATACTGATTAAAAAAATCAGTAAGGTAAATAAGGTGAGGCGTGTCTTGAGCCAACGCCAGCCGAAGAAATTCAGGTTCATGGTGAATCTAGACTTTCTATATTGATAGGGCTGACGCAAAACTCCCCTGCGTTGTTATGCTCGCCTTCGCATTTTCGCGGACGATCTTTGACAGCGACAACTGTTTACTTCGCATGACTGTGATATATGCAAGCGTCATGCTTCATTGATGGAGGCGGGGAGGGCGTGCGGACGAATTCTTAGAATGAGATTTTAAGCGGAATTGTGCTGGTCGGAAATGACCTATATCAAATGTTGATGCATATCCTGATGTGGTCGGACCCGGATCTGTTCGCTTCTGGCGTCTACTAGATGTCATGATTAAATTCATATACCCCACTCTAGTATTTTTTATTTACGCATATAGGATATGCGAAAATCGGGTGTTTGCATAAAAAATTGGGGGAGTATAGGAATTCCCCATTCTTTTCGACGCTCAGGCAACTGCTTGTGGTGTCGGCGATTCCACGCCTGAGCGTGCGAAGACCGGCGTAACTGTTATTGGCTTGCGGTCTTAAGTATTCAAGGTATTTATTCGACTATGCAGGGAGAAAAAATCCAACATCATTTTGCTGGCATCGGGTCCGCTTGCCGAATTAAACGGCAAGCTGGCGTTGCCGCCGCTCCACGCATGCCCCAGGCTGGCAATTTGGGTGCTTCTTAGTAGAAGTTTCTTACCCAGGTAAAAATCATGAACTTCGTAGGCATTGGCCGCTTTAAGGCTGCCTGCGGCACTGGCTGGCTGGCGGGCGACGGCTCTGGCGCTATCGGCCGTCAGTCGATTTAGTAAAAAAGTTTGTTGGATCAATTGGCTCTGGTTGATAGGCCGCACGATGGTGTCGCTCATTCCTTGGATCAGCAGCGTCGGCATGGACGGAAACGCCGGTGTCCGGTGCAAGACTTCGGTGATGGCAGCGCCCACGCGGTGGCTCGCTCCATGCTGCATGACGCCGTAAGCACCGATCTTACTATGCCCGGCACCAAACATCGGTCCCGAATGCAAGCCTATCGCGGCAAACAGATCAGGATGATTCAGCGCCACAATATCGGCCATCGCAGCCCCCGCCGAGATACCGCAGAGATAAATGCGTGTCGTGTCGATAGGGTATTTTTGAGTAATTTTTTTGATCATCCCTATGATCATCTGGACGTCACCACCGCCTTCCTGAGTGGCCGCGTCATACCATTTCCAGCATCGGTTCGGATGCGCACGCAAAGCTTGTTGCGGATAAAGTACCGCGACTCCTTTTTTCCCGGCGAGCTGATTCATGCGTGAGCCTAGCGCAAACTCGGTAGCCGATTGTTCGCAGCCGTGTAACATCACGATTAAAGGTCTCAGCGTTTTATTCTCATGATTGTTCTGGTTAAGCCGTGCAGCATGAGCGGAATATTGATCAGGAAGATACAGGCAGTAAGTCATGCGCCGCACCGGCAATATGGCGCTATCGGCTAAGGATGAATAAAAAGACGTGAGCCATATGCCCGACGGCAAGCTTGAAATTGCATCCGCGTCTAGATTGCGAAGAGCTGCCGTTGCTCTCGCTGACTTGGCGATTTTCGGGCGTTTGCGCAGTATTGCGGAGGATTTTGGCTTGGCTTTGATTTTGGTCTTGGGTTTGGCCTGTGCTTTTGCTTTGGGCTTAGTCAATAAGCTCTTGAGTAATTTGCTGGCTTGGATCTGCTGTGCCCGCCCTGCGCGGGCTAAACTACGCAACCAAAGACGGCTCATGGCTTTTAACATAAGGTACTCGCAGTGAATACGCGCGGCCGTCCCGGTAACTGCCGCTGGATCATTAATGCTGCACTTGCGTTATTGATACTGTAGAGTGAAAATTTCATTATTCCTGGCTCCATTTGCTGCAAGTGTACAATTATAAAAAAGGGTACTTCCGTACGATAACGCACATAGTTATTCGCCCAGTTTCGCCACTCGCTCAGGCTGTTCGACAGGGATGGCGATTGAAAAAATAGCTAGGTAGCGAATCAGTTACCGCGCGTTTTAAGTTTTTTCGCCTTGCTAAGCATTGCAAAGCGAGGTGTTTTATCGGTGTTTAGCCGCTGATAAATTTGTGATTAATCTGTGATTAAGCGCTAAATTTTCACTCCGATTAGTTGCTAGCCATGGCAAAACAACAGAGATGCAAAATTTTCTTTCGAAATTGCCTAAAAAACGGGCGTAATTACGAGATAATGTCGGTCTTACCGTCAGCCAGCATGTTAAATACCTCGTCTTTTTGAAACTAATGGGATCGGGACGATGCCTAAACCGCAGGTAAACCTTATTCGCCGTCAGTTTTTCTGGCAAAAAGTCTTGTTACCTCATGTAAATTTGCATGCTGATTTGCACGTCCATCCTTAAATTTTGCTTAGGATGGAGAGAAATTTTTTGTTCATTGAAAGGGAGTTGATTATGTTGCAAGCCTATCGTGCCCACGTCGCCGAACGCGCCGCCCTCGGTATTCCACCTTTGCCCCTGTCTGCCAAACAGACTGCTGAAGTAATTGAATTACTCAAAAACCCACCGCTGGGCGAAGAAGATACCCTGCTCTATCTGATCACCCATCGCGTCCCGGCTGGTGTCGATGATGCGGCCAAAGTGAAGGCCAGCTATCTGGCCGCGGTTGCTCATGGCACCGAAAAATGCGCGCTGATCTCACGCGAAAAAGCCACAGAATTACTCGGCACCATGCTGGGCGGCTACAACATCAGCCCGCTGGTCGATTTGTTGAACGACGATACCGCTGTAGCAAGTGCTGCGGCTGAAGGTCTGAAAAAGACCTTGCTGATGTTTGATCAATTCCATGACGTACAAGAAAAAGCCAAGCAAGGTAATGCACAGGCCAAAGCCGTGTTGCAAAGCTGGGCTGATGCCGAATGGTTTACTTCACGTCCTGAAGTGGCAAAATCTATCATGTTGACCGTCTTCAAATGCGAAGGCGAAATCAACACCGATGACCTGTCTCCTGCACCAGACGCTTTCAGCCGCCCTGATATCCCTATGCACGCTTTGGCGATGCATAAAAACGGACGCCCTGGCATCGTGCCTGAAGAAGACGGCAAGCGCGGTCCGGTCAAGTTTTTTGACGAACTCAAATCTAAGGGCAACCTGGTTGCTTACGTCGGTGACGTCGTCGGTACTGGTTCTTCGCGTAAATCAGCAACCAATTCGGTGCTGTGGTTTACTGGTGAAGACATTCCTTTCGTGCCAAACAAGCGTTTTGGTGGTGTTTGTCTGGGCAGCAAGATCGCTCCGATTTTCTACAATACCATGGAAGATTCCGGTGCCTTGCCGATCGAACTCGATGTTAGCCAAATGAACATGGGCGACGTCATCGAACTGCGTCCGTTTGACGGCCAGGCATTGAAAGACGGTAAAGTTATCGCTGAATTCAAGGTGAAGAGCGAAGTCTTGTTTGATGAAGTACGTGCCGGTGGCCGTATTCCTTTGATCATCGGCCGTGGCTTAACTGCTAAAGCACGTGAAGCGTTGGGTCTGCCAGTTTCCACCCTGTTCCGCTTGCCGCAAAATCCTTTGGATACCAAAAAAGGCTTTACGCTGGCGCAAAAAATGGTAGGTCGCGCTTGCGGCTTGCCTGAAGGTCAGGGCGTACGTCCAGGCACTTATTGCGAACCAAAGATGACCAGTGTCGGTTCGCAAGATACTACCGGCCCGATGACCCGTGACGAGCTGAAAGATCTGGCTTGCTTAGGTTTCAGTGCCGATCTGGTGATGCAATCGTTCTGCCACACCGCAGCGTATCCAAAACCAGTCGACGTCAAAATGCACCACGAGTTGCCAGATTTTATGAGCACCCGCGGTGGTATTCCTTTGCGTCCGGGCGATGGCATTATCCATAGCTGGCTCAATCGTATGTTGTTGCCGGATACCGTCGGTACTGGCGGCGATAGCCACACCCGTTTCCCTATCGGTATCAGCTTCCCGGCCGGTTCTGGTCTGGTTGCTTTCGGTGCCGCCACTGGCGTAATGCCTCTGGATATGCCGGAAAGCGTCTTGGTACGTTTCAAAGGCAAGCTGCAAGCTGGCGTGACTCTGCGTGACCTGGTGAATGCGATCCCTTTGTACGCGATCAAGGCTGGTTTGCTGACTGTTGCCAAGCAAGGTAAGAAAAACATTTTCTCCGGTCGGATTCTGGAAATCGAAGGTTTGCCAGATCTGAAGGTAGAGCAAGCGTTTGAACTTTCTGATGCTTCTGCTGAGCGTAGCGCTGGTGGTTGCACCGTGCATCTGAACAAAGAACCTATCATCGAATACATCAACAGCAACATCACTATGTTGAAATGGATGATCGCTGAGGGTTACTCTGATGTGCGTACCATCAAACGTCGTATTGCTGCGATGGAAGCATGGCTGGCCAATCCGCAATTGCTTAAGGGTGATGCAGATGCCGAATACGCCGCCGTGATCGAAATCGATCTGGCCGATATTCACGAGCCTATCGTGGCCTGCCCTAATGATCCTGATGACGTCAAGACTTTGTCCGACGTGGCGGGTGCCGCGATTGATGAAGTGTTTATCGGTTCCTGCATGACCAATATCGGTCACTTCCGCGCAGCCTCTAAGTTGCTCGAAAACAAGCGCGATATCCCGGTCAAATTGTGGATGGCACCGCCAACCAAGATGGACGCGAAGCAGTTGACCGAGGAAGGCCATTACGGTGTCTTGGGTTCGGCTGGCGCGCGTATGGAAATGCCGGGTTGTAGCCTGTGCATGGGTAACCAGGCACAAGTGAAAGAGGGTGCAACTGTGTTCTCCACCTCGACCCGCAACTTCCCTAACCGTCTGGGTAAAAACAGCAATGTTTACCTCGGTAGTGCTGAACTGGCGGCAATTTGCTCCAAATTGGGTCGTATCCCGACTAAAGCGGAGTACATGAGTGACATGCAGGTGTTGACCGGTGCTAGTGACAAGATTTATCAATACCTTAATTTTGATCAAGTTCAAGATTACACCGCCGCTGCCGCAACTGTGAAGTAAACATTTGCGATTAAGCTGACAGCATTGTTGTGCTGAAAAAAAGCCCCTCCATCGTCCGATGGCGGGGCTTTTTCTTGCGGACTATTTTTCTTACTTCGGATACGTAAATTGTCTGTCACGATAGTCTTTAGGTAGACCGCTTGAGTATGGCGTATACTAAAAAAAATTCCTTGGACTCAGACTCAGGCGGTACGGCAGTAGCTGAAGTTGTCAATATGATTTTTAAAAAATCGTCTCGCTGTATGCGGTCTTAAGTCCCCCCTATCAGGAGTAAACATGAATTCTGATCCTCAGATTGATGCCACTCAAGATGAATGGTTAATCGATGACGATGTGCCAGAGCATAGTGCTGAACAATCACCGGAAATGCTGCCCTGGCGCGTGCTGATCGTCGATGATGACGTCGATGTCCATGTAGTGACCAAGTTTTCTCTGCGCAATGCAACTTTTAAAAATCGTCCTCTGAATTTTTTACATGCCTACAGTGCTAAAGAAGGTTTACATATTCTGCGCGATACGCCGGAGGTGGCCTTGGTGCTGTTAGATGTTGTAATGGAGACTGAGAACGCCGGTCTGTTATTGGCGCGCCAGATTCGCGGCGAACTGAACAATCAGTTGGTGCGGATAGTGTTACGTACCGGCCAATCCGGCCTGGCGCTGGAGCAAAGCGTGATCGTTGATTACGACATTAATGATTACCGTACTAAGAGTGATTTGACCACGCAAAAACTGTTTACCACGGTAATTTCTTCTTTGCGCGCTTACGACAGCCTACAGAATGCCACGCAAAGCCATTTTGCATTACAACTGGCAATGGCAAAAATCAAAGAACTGCGCGCAGGTCTGGATAGGCATGCACCTATATCGATCGCCGATGAGCACGGAAAATTAGTCTATGTGAACGATAAGTTCTGTACTTGCTCGCATTACACGCGGCAGGAGTTGATCGGAATGGACTATTTAGATTTATTGATTGAAGCGCAAAGGCAAGTCTTCCTGCACGATATATGGCGAATTTTGCAGCAAGGGCAGACCTGGCACGGCGAACTGCAGGCAAGACTGAAAGACGGCAGTACAGGCCCTCTGGACTGCAGCATCGTTCCCTTACTCGATACTCAGGGCAAGCCCTATCATTATCTGGCGATCTATTCTGCGATCGGCGCATAAACAAAAAAAAGGAGGATCGGGGCGCGTGCCCGGATCCTCCTTTTTATACCGTCACAGAAAAGCTGGGTAGTTAAATCCCAGCTTAATTTTGCTTAGCCCTTGCTCAGTTTCAGACTAGTTGCGTCTGCGGTCAGGTAACCGACTGCGGCACCGAATCTGTCCTTGTAATTGGCTCGCACCAAAGGATCCAAAGTCGCTTGTACTTTACTGTGCAATGAAGAACTCCAGTCGCCAGGATGTTGGAAATTACTCATGATGTAAGTCCAGCCGTTGAGGTCATCGACGACATGCAAACCGGTCGCTTCGCCACCGGATGGCATAGACATCAGACGTGACAAAACTTTCGTGTCGATATTGTAAGCCCACAAGAAATTATTCACGTGGTAACCGCTGTCTTCGCCGATAAACAGGGTGCGCAATTTTTCCGAAAACTTCAGATTGTCTGGATTGCCTATCTTGTCTGGATTGGCCAGATTGCCTAGTGCATCCGCCGCGATATCTTCACCGACCAGCAAGGCCTTAGTTTGCATCGGTACCCATTCACTCTTGATCGCAGCACCTTTGGTGTCGCTTTGTGCGCCACCCAGACTATGTGCCATGACGCCACCAGCTACCAGCGCCTTGTCGAGAGCGATGCCGCTTTGCTCGTTCCAGCCTTTGGCATTGCCTTTGACCATGGAATCAACCATGTTTTGCAAGGCGGAGTAAGCGACTTTATCTTTGATATTGACGGTAGTGCCTTCCATTTTGGTGAAGCCCATGCTGCCGCCAGCCAGATAGGCATAGCGATGAGTTTCCAGGAAGGCGGCGGCTTTTTCCATACCCGGCATGACCTTGATCCAGTTGGCTTTGCCGCCAGTAAATATTTTGGTATAGCTAGCATCGAGCGGGTCAGTTTTAGAGACCGCCATGATGTCTGATGGTTTCAAAGTATTTGCCATGTTTTCAATTTCGGCGCTGGTCGCGTGGCCGAGATTGATCCATGTTAATTTGGCACCGGCAGCCGCAGGATCGATGGAGAAACCAGCACCGATTTTTGCCACGTACAAGGTACCTGCCGACAGATCTTTTTCGGTATCGGCAACAAACATAAACAAACCACTGTTGGTGGCGTCATCGCCCATCAGTACGGTGCGGTTGTCCGGCATCACTTGCACTAGTTCATGCGAGATGCGGCCCATGCAGTAATGCTTCTTGATGCTACCGGTGCCGTCAGGATTGACCGTCACTTCTGGCAGATGACCATAGTGGTAAGGATTGGCCGCAGTCTCACTGCCAAAAGTGTTTTTGCTATACGCCTTGAATTGCGCATCGGTACTGGCAAATGGTGCATCCGGTTCGTATTCCTCGGACGACAAATGGGTGCCCCATGGTGATAAGCTAGAACCGCAAGTAATCCACAGGCCATGCACTTTAGAGGTGTCGACATTATGGTATTTGACCAGGCTGAGCTTACCAGTCGTCTGATCTTGATCCAGGGTCAGGACCGCGATAGGCGAAGGCAGTTGACCGTACATGTCGGCGCCCGACAGATTACGAGTAGTGTATTCAAATTGCACGACGGCGAATACTGCTTTGCCTTTGATGCCAGCGACGGTAGGATTAGCGACTGACAACAGGGACGTACCATCAGGCGAATCAGAAAAAATCTGACGTTCTTTGCCGACCACGGAATTGTCCATGATGGCTTTGTTATTGATGTCGTAGTAAGCGCCAGCCAGTACTTTACCGCCAGCACCGTCGGCCACCATGTCACCGGTGATGAAAAAAGGTTGATATGCCAGCTTGTAATCTTTCACGCTCTTGTCACTCATAGTCACGCTCAGCGTCGAGCCTACCGTGGTGGTTGCCATTGCTGCTGCATTCGCCAATGACGGTGCCGCCATAGAGCTAAATGATGCCGACACAAAGCTGACTGCAGGAGCGACTTCCGCCGCAGTACTTCCTCCGCCGCAAGCGGACAACATCGAGGCCATGGACAGTGAGCCTAGTGGAAGCAAGGGAGCACCAGCGAGAAATTTAAGCGCTTGGCGACGGCCGATTTGAGGATGATCTGACATGTTTCGATTTTTCCAAGGTAGTTGACAACAGAGTGCAGCAGCACCATTTAAAAATAAGTTGCCAACACGCAATGTTATGCTGGCATGCGGCGAAGTATAGAAAATATGTATGACAAGCTGATGACAAAAAAGTCAGAATATTTTTCTCTCTAAATTTTCGGTAACAAATTCGTGTCTATAAAATTGGCTGAAGAGCCTTAATTGAAACGCTATTCCGGTCAAAATTATACGTTTGCACATATAGCGAGTATTCCTCAATATCGCAGGCCAGAAGCGTGATTGTTAACATACTTCAGCAGACTATTAGTCATAAAAAATCAACCACAAGGAGTCACTTAATGTCCCGAAATTTGTCCCAAAATATCAGTGCTGTAAAACACCTTTGTCTGGCCATCGCCATGATTAGCGGCAGCGCCGCCCAGGCTTCTGACTGGAGCGACACTTCTATTAACTATCGCTACATCGCGAAAGAAAGCGGCTTCATTACGGATGCGGCAGGTAATAAGGTAGACGTCGCCAAGAATATCGTCTCGCTGGAACATATCAGCGGCTATAAGTACGGCAGCAATTACTTCAACGTTGACATCCTGAAATCGGATAGTAATGACCCGGCGAACGGCAGTACTGCAGGTGCCCAGGAAGTATTTGCTATTTACCGCCACAACCTAAACCTCGGCGCAGTGACTGGCAGTAGCATGAAATTTGGCCCTATCAAGGAGATCGCTTTGACTGCCGGATTTAATGCAGGGGCAAAAAATAATGCAAATGCCGCTCAGCCGCTGGCGTTTGTGTTTGGGCCTACTCTGCAATTCGCACTACCTGCCGGTTTTCTGAACGTCGGTCTGCAAGCGTACAAAGAGACTAACAACAGCAAATTTGACGGTGGCAAACAAGATTTCGATATGGCCGCGCAGCTCAATGTGGTTTGGGGCGTGCCGTTTCACGCGGGTATCCCTGCCAATTTTAAGGGCTTGCTGGTTGTCACCGGTCCTAAAGGTAACGGCAAAGCTGCCGGGATGGAAACCACGACCGAGACTTTGCTCGATGCGCTGGTGATGTTCGATGTCGGTAGCTTGGGCGGTAAAAAAGATACTTTTTATGCGGGCGTGGGATACCGCTACTGGAACAATAAATTCGGTAATGATGAATCTTTAAGCGCGGGGAATAAAGCCGGCCATGTTTCTGCACCCTTCCTGCAACTCGAAGCACATTTCTAAATACTGGCCTGTGCTGGCCTTGGCGTAAAAAAGCGTTCATCTTTGCAAGATGGGCGCTTTTTTTTAAAACTACCTATACTGATAGCATGGGCTGTAAGCTGAACTGTGGAATAGAGCTGCGTCATCAAACGACGGTGCAAGTTCAGTACGCTGGCAAGCAATGCTTTATTTTATTTGATTTCGCAGATAATAAACATCATATTCTGAATATAGTAGTGAGGGCCGCGAATGCTAATCTCGGTACACAAGAAATTTACAGCGGAGCACCTATGTCAAACCCCATACGTTTTTATTTTCAAGGCCAGGTCCAGACGGTCGATGATATCGCAACGACGCAAACCATATTGCAACATTTGCGCGAAGACCGTCATTGCACCGGCACCAAAGAAGGGTGCGCCGAGGGCGACTGCGGTGCCTGTACCGTCGTCATCGCCGAGATGAAGGATGGCAAGGTCGAGATGAAATCGGTGAATTCCTGCATCCAGTTCATGCCTACGCTGGACGGCAAGGCCTTATTTACCGTCGAAGACCTGAAACAACCCGACGGTGCCATGCATCCGGTGCAGCAAGCGCTGGTCGAATGTCATGGTTCGCAATGCGGTTTTTGCACGCCCGGTTTTGCCATGTCGCTGTGGAGTCTGTATCTTAAAAAAGATGGAGAAAGTGCGGCGCCCTGTCGCAAGGAAATCGACGAAACCCTGTCCGGCAATCTGTGCCGCTGCACCGGTTACCGTCCGATTATCGATGCCGCCAAACGCATGGGCGAATTGCCTGAAGTGAAATTTGACCAGGCCGCGCTGACGAGCTCCTTACAAGCCTTGCAGCGCAGCGAGATGTTCGTGTATCAGCACGGTGAACAAACTTTTTATGCCCCGCGTACCTTAGAGCAATTGGTGGCTATCCGCGCCGCCAAGCCGACCGCTTGCATCCTGTCCGGTTCTACTGACGTAGGACTGTGGGTCACCAAGCAGATGCGCGATCTGGGCGACATTATTTATGTACGCGAAGTGGCGGAACTCAAAACCATCACGGAAACGAATGGCATGCTGGAAATCGGTGCCGGCGTAAATCTGAACGACGCCTATGCCGCCGTTTGCCGCCAATACCCGGATGAATTGACCGAAATGTGGCAGCGCTTCGCCTCGCAGCCTATCAGGAATACCGGCACGCTCGGCGGCAGTGTCGCCAACGGCTCGCCTATCGGCGATTCGGCACCCTGGATGATCGCCTTAGGTGCCGAAATCGTCTTGTGCGGTGTCAATGGCCAGCGTGTACTCTTGCTGGAAGATTTCTATCTCGATTACATGAAGAAGGACATGCAGCCCGGCGAATTCGTAGCGGCAGTGCGGATACCGCTGCCACGCGCGAATGTCCATTTTCGCACCTATAAGCTGGCGAAACGTTACGATCAGGATATTTCGGCAGTGTGCGCCGCTTATGCGATTACGCTGGCTGGCGATATCGTGCGCGATGCGCACATCGCGTATGGCGGTATGGCAGCGACCTCAAAACGAGCGCCGCAAGCCGAGGCCGCCTTAAATGGCCAGCTCTGGAATGAGACAAATTTACAAAACGCGATGGCGATGTTGGCACAAGATTACAGCCCCCTGAGCGACATGCGCGCATCAAGCGAATATCGCATGAAAACGGCGCAAAATCTATTACGTCGTTTTTGGCTGGAAACCCGTACCGATGCCCCGTTATCGCTGCAATCCGTCAGTGCATACGCCAACGCTTAAGGACGGAGACCAATCTATGAATAAACAAACTGAAACCTTTATGGCAGAACTGCCGGTTGCGCCTTCGAGCTGGACTGAAGTCGGACTAGCGCGGCCGCACGAATCAGCCGTATTGCACGTGCTGGGCGAAGCGACGTATACCGACGATATCCCAGAAGTACAGGGCACGCTGCACGCCGCGTTGGGCTTATCGTCCAAGGCGCACGCACATATCCTGGCCATGAATCTGGATGCGGTCAAAAGTTCGCGCGGCGTGGTCGCCGTGTATACCGCCAAAGACATCCCCGGTACCAATGATTGCGGCCCCATTGTTCACGACGACCCGATTTTGTCGGAAGGTCTGGTCGAATATGTCGGCCAGCCGATTTTTGTGGTGGTGGCCGACAGCCACGACAACGCGCGTCGCGCCGCCCGTAAGGCCGATATCAGTTACCAAGAACTGCCGGCGATTTTGACGCCGCAAGAAGCTAAGAAAGCCCAGTCTTTCGTGATCCCGCCTATGCGCCTGCAACGCGGCGACGCGCAACAGGCTTTTGAAAAATCAGCGCACCGCGTCAAGGGTGAACTGTATGTAGGCGGACAAGAGCAGTTCTATCTGGAAGGCCAGATTTCTTACGCCATCCCGAAAGAAGACAATGGCATGCTGGTGTATTGCTCGACCCAGCATCCGACCGAAATGCAACACGTTGTCGCGCATGCATTAAATGTCCATTCGCATAATATCGTAGTCGAATGTCGGCGCATGGGCGGCGGTTTCGGCGGCAAGGAATCGCAATCGGCGTTATGGGCGGCACTGGCGGCAATTTCCGCTTCGCACCTCAAGCGTCCGGTGAAACTGCGCGCCGACCGTGACGATGACATGCTGGTCACCGGCAAGCGCCATTGTTTCCATTACGAATATGAATGCGGTTATGACGATACCGGCCTCATCGTCGCCGCCAAGGTTGAGATGGTCACGCGCGCCGGTTTTTCGGCAGACCTATCGGCACCAGTGGCGACCCGTGCGGTCTGTCATTTCGACAATACCTATTATCTGGCCGATGTCGACATCATCGCCATGTGCGGCAAGACCAATACCCAGTCGAATACGGCTTTCCGCGGTTTCGGCGGGCCGCAAGGCGCGATCGCGATTGAATACATCATCGACGAGATCGCGCGAAATCTGGGGCAAGATGCACTGGATATCCGCAAGATCAATTTCTACGGACGCAACGAGGCCGAAGGTCGCAACGTCACCCAATATGGCCAGAAAGTCGTGGATAACGTGATCCATGAACTGGTGGCGGAGTTAGAAGCCAGCAGTGAATATCGTGCAAGGCGCGCTGCAGCTATAGCGTTTAACGCGAGCAGTCCGGTCCTGAAAAAAGGCCTGGCGCTGACCCCGCTTAAATTCGGTATTGCGTTTAATGTCACCCATTTCAATCAGGCCGGCGCGCTGGTGCATGTTTACACCGACGGTTCGGTACTGGTGAATCATGGCGGCACCGAAATGGGCCAGGGTATCAATACCAAGGTGTGTCAGGTGGTTGCGCATGAACTTGGCATCCCTTTAAAAATGGTGCGCGCCACCGCGACCGATACCAGCAAGGTTGCCAACACCTCGGCCACCGCCGCTTCTACCGGTGCCGACTTAAATGGCAAGGCCGCACAGGATGCCGCACATACAATACGCCAACGCCTGGCCGAGTTTGCCGTCAAGACTTACGGCGGCGATGTCGCATCAGTCATCTTTGCCGATGGCCTGATTCATGTGAATAACCATGCGATTGCCTTCGAAAAAATGGTGAACAAAGCCTACCTGTCGCGTGTACAGCTGTGGTCGGATGGCTTCTACGCTACGCCCGGCCTGCACTGGGACCCGAAGACCATGAGCGGCAATCCTTTCTCGTATTTTGCCTACGGCGCCTCGGTCTCGGAAGTGATCGTCGATACCCTGACCGGCGAGTGGAAACTGCTGCGCGCCGATGCCCTGTACGATGCCGGCCAGTCACTGAATCCGGCCATCGATATCGGCCAGGTCGAAGGCGCTTTCATACAAGGCATGGGCTGGCTGACCACCGAAGAACTGTGGTGGAATCCGGGCGGCAAGCTGATGACGCACGCGCCCTCCACCTACAAGATCCCGGCGATCTCAGATTGCCCGGAAGACTTTCGCGTTAAGTTATTTACCAACCGCAATGTGCAGGACAGCATCCATCGCTCGAAAGCGGTCGGTGAGCCACCTTTGCTGTTGCCGTTCTCGGTGTTTTTTGCGATCCGCGATGCCGTGGCCAGTGTAGCCAGCTACCAGTTTAATCCGCCGCTAAATGCGCCTGCCACCAGCGAAACGATTTTGCGTGCTGTGGATGCGGTCAGCGCTATGGCTAACGCCGCTTGATAGAGTGAGGACGCGATGAATCACTGGCTCACTGCACTGGCGGCACAAACCGGCCCCAAGATACTGGTGACGGTAGCGCAGGTGCTTGGCTCCGGCCCGCGTGAGCCGGGTGCAAAAATGCTGGTGACGGCTAGTCAGAGTTTCGACACGATAGGCGGCGGCCATCTGGAAATGCGCGCCATCGAAATCGCGCGTCAGATGCTGGTGCTGCCGGCCGGCGCACTGGCGGCTGAGCGCAGGCTGGAGCGTTTTCCGCTCGGGCCTAGCCTGGGCCAATGCTGCGGCGGCGTTGTGCATCTGGCGTTTGAACGGATAGAACAGGATGCGCTGGCATATTTGAGCTGCTTGCATCAGCGCTGGCGGCTAGGGCAAGACAGCCGGCGCTTTGTCTGTCTCGATCAGGTTAGCGCGGCGACGCTATGCGATACTGCCAGCACGCGTTTACTCGGGCCGGATTTGCCGGCACAGCTAACATCGCTAGTGAAGCACAGGCCCGCTTGTCAGGTGATACAAGATCATGCCGGGCAGCGCTGGCTGGTGGACGACTGTCTGGCCTATAAACCGCATCTGATGCTGTTTGGTGCTGGCCATGTCGGTGCCGCCATCGTGCGGGCGCTGGCTGAGTTGCCGTGCCAAGTTACCTGGATCGATGAAAGAGAAGACATGTTCCCGGCGCTATTGCCGGCCAATGTTAGGATAGAAGCGACCGACACGCCGGAAGCGCTGATCGCCACTGCGCCCGCCGGAGTATCGTTTCTGGTGTTGACGCATAGCCATGCACTCGATCAAACACTGTCGGAACATATTTTGCGCCGCAGCGATTTTAGCTGGTTCGGCCTGATAGGCTCGCAAACCAAGCGCGTGCAGTTTGAACGGCGCTTGCGCGAACGCGGCATCCCGGCCCCGCGTCTGGACGATATGGTTTGCCCGATAGGCCTGCCCGGCATCCGCGGCAAGCAACCGGCGGTTATCGCGGTCGCAGTCGCCGCACAGTTGCTGCAAGTGTGGGAAGCGATAGAGCAGGAAAGACAGCAAGAACTTGGTGACGCGCTAGCGCAGATGAGTCGAGCAGTCAGCCGGCAGGATGTCCTAGACGAATGCCACTAGCTGGCTACGGCGCGCAATGCAGATGCGCCGTAGCACCTGGATTGCATATCGTAGAGCGGGTGCAAGCCGCGCTGCTTTGCCCTACATCAGCGCGGGTTTCACCCGCCCTAGCCATCAATATTATTTGTATTTAAGGAAGCGCCACATGGCCCTCACCAATTCCAACAACAGTGGAGTCTACCGCGCCAGTCTGCTGCACTTCACGAATGATCCGGCGTTTCACCAAAACGCGCATGCCTGGCATGAAGACGGCTTGCTGATCATCCAGGACGGCAAGGTCGTGGCCGCTGGCGATTATGCCCAATTGAAAAACAGCTTGCCAGAAGGTCTGGATGTGCACGATTATCGCGGCAAAATCATCATGCCCGGCTTCATCGATACCCACATTCATTATCCGCAAACCGACATGATCGCCTCGCCGGCACCTGGCCTGTTGCCGTGGCTGGAGACTTACACTTTCCCTACCGAGCGCAAATTTTCCGACTCTGCGCATGCGCAAGAAGTGGCCAGTTTTTTTCTGGATGAATTGCTGCGCTGTGGCACCACTACCGCTATGGTGTATTGCACCGTGCATCCGGAATCGGTCGAAGCTTTCTTCACTGAAAGCGAGGCGCGCAATCTGCGCATGGTGGCCGGTAAAGTCTTGATGGATAGAAATTGCCCCGAATTTTTACGCGACACGGCCGAGAGCGGTATCCTGGAAAGCGAACAGCTGATCAAAAAGTGGCATCAGCGCGGCCGCCAGCTGTATGCGATTACGCCGCGTTTTGCCCCAACCTCGAGCGAGGCGCAAATACAACTCGCCGGTGAATTGGCGCGCGCCTATCCCGACACTTACCTGCAAACGCACGTGGCCGAAAATACCGATGAAGTGGCCTGGGTCAAATCGCTGTTCCCAAAGGCGCGCAGCTATATGGATGTGTACGATCACTACGGCATGTTGCGGCCGCGTGCCATGTACGCCCACTGCATCTGGCTCGACGATGCCGACCGCAGGCGCATGGCAGAGACCCAATCGGCGGTATCGTTTTGCCCGACCTCGAACCTGTTCTTGGGCAGCGGCTTGTTTGATTTTGAGCGTGCCGATGCCTTGCAAGTACCACTATCGCTGGCTACCGATGTCGGCGGTGGTACCTCGTTCTCGATGCTGCAAACCATGAATGAAGCGTATAAGGTGGCACGTCTTGGCGGCAGTTTTTTACCCGCCTTGCGTATGTTTTACATGGCGACTTTAGGCGGCGCACGCAGCATGCAGCTGGAAGGCACGATAGGTAATTTTGTCGCCGGCGCTGAAGCCGATTTCATCGTGCTCGATCTGCAGGCCACGCCCTTGCTGGCACGACGCACGGCACGCACCGAGAGCCTGGAAGAATTGCTGTTTGCCCTGGCCTTGCTGGGTGACGACCGCAGCGTGGCGGCCACCTACGCGGCCGGTAAGCTAGTCCATCAGCGCCATGCACCTGACGCTAGTCATAGACCGGTATTTTAAGAATTTTAAAAATATTTGCGCAATATCCATGCGGGTTTCCAGCCAATAAGGTCTGGAGATGCGCATGGATATTGCGCCTAGCATCTTTTGGAACTTCTAAAAACCCCATACTCGGGCGCATCGCGGCGTTGCAAATCCTCGCAATACCGACGTATTGCTCCGGTTTGCGCCTTGCGCTGCATCCCGATTAAAGGTTTTTTAGAAGTTCCCTTTTGAATTCTTAAACACCCTGATACATTTCTTCACGCAAGGATTTTTACCATGACTATGCCAAAGAATATCTTCACGCATGGCGGTGCCACAATCGCCGCGTCCGGCAGCATGAGCGACGCCGAATGGCAGGTGCGGGTGGACCTGGCTGCCTGTTATCGTTTGTGCGCCCTGAAGGGCTGGGACGACTTGATCTATACCCATATTTCGGCCGCAGTCCCGGGCCAGCCCGGGCATTTCCTCATAAATCCCTTCGGCTATCGCTTCGATGAGATTTGCGCCTCGAATCTGGTGAAGGTCGATCTGGCTGGCAACATCATCGGTCACCGACAATATAGGATCAACCTCACCGGCTTTGCAATTCATGCGGCAGTGCATGGCGCAAGACCAGATGCGGTCTGCGTCATGCACCTGCACAATACCAACGGGGTGGCGGTTGGCATCCAGCAGCAAGGTCTGCTGCCCATTTCACAGCACGCCTTACGTTTTTTTGAGCAGCTGGCGTATCACGATTACGCCGGCGTGGCCTTAGCGCCAGAAGAGCAGTCACACCTGCTTGCCGCGCTGGGTACACAGCCTGCCATGCTGCTGCGCAATCACGGCACGCTGGTGTGCGGACGCAGCGTTGCCGAAGCCTATGTGCTGATGGATACGCTGGATAAAGCCTGCGAGATACAGCTAAAAGCCCAGGCGGGCGGTGGCCCGCTGACTGTTCCCACGCCAGAAATTTGCCGCCAGACCTATCTGCAACTGATCGGTAACGCTGCCCCTGAGGGTGAGCTGGAATGGCCGGCGCTGCTACGCCAGCTAGATCACATCAACGCGACCTATACCAACTAATTCTGTAGCTAATTTAATCGGAACGAACTATGCCTACCATTAACGTGCAATTGTTTGAAGGGCGCAGCGCAGAACAAAAGCGCGCCTTTGTCAAAGCGCTCACCGAAGTCACCTGCCAGACGCTAGACGCGACGCCGGAATCGGTCGATATCATCATTCACGAATTGAAACGCGAAAATTGGGCGACTGGCGGTAAGCTCTGGAGTGAGCCGGAAACTTAGCATTGTTCCGCCTTTAATCTTGCTCATAGTGCGCAAGAATTTTCTTGACGGTGCCATCGTCCAGCAAGGATTTCACCGCCCGCTCCACTTCATTAAACGGTATCGTGCTTTTCAATGAGAAACCGCAAGCGCCGACAAATGTCGACAGACTCAGGCTTGCCGCCTGATTGAGTTCGGGATGGAGTCGTGCCGCATAGTTCAAGCTTAAACGGTCGATCATCGCATACTGAAATCTGCCAGCAATGAATTTTCGGATATTCGCCCCCATGCTAGGGGCATCGTCACGCGTATAGTTTCCGGCCACGCCGGTGTCGAGTTCCGGATAACGAAAGCTCAATACGGTGCCTATGGTAGCGCCGGCGGCGTCGCTAATTTTGAATGGGGCGACACTTTTTCCGTGCCTCAGCAAGAGCTCGGAATTGGGAATGATGCCTGCTGTCCAGTGCAAGGGCAGGCCCAGCCATTCCGGGCGTGAATAGCAGATTCCGTCTACCTGACCGCTTTTTAATGCCGTCACCAAACGGTTGCGCGACAACGGCAGGAAAACCGCCTTGCGCTGCAGGCGCAGGGCAATTGCTTCACCCAGATCTTTGACGATACCGGCAGTCAGTTTCTCGCCTGAAAATATGGCAATCGGGGGATTTTGTGCCGTCAGTGCGGCGAAGACCAAGGTCTCATTGTCGGCCAGGAGTGGCTTGCTGAAACTGAGCAAGGATAATAGCGAGAGGCATATCCAGTTCGCCGGCCTTACCGCTAATGCTTGTGGGTAGAGTATCATTTTTATCCATTTCCGCATCAGGGTGTCGCCAACCTTGCCAGCCAGGGCCGGTGACGGGGATTTTTTGCTGATCAAACCTCAGACTAGTATGCCGGATTTTAAATCAAATTTCCCACGTGCTTTTTTTTCCCCAGAGCTCGCCTCATTCTATTTTCAACTTGCCACGGATAATGGCGTTGCTGGCCTCGCGTAATTTTTGCAAGACCGGGCGCTGGCGCAGGATCTCGCATTCAGAAAAGGCAGCATCGGTGCCTATGCCGGTCAGCGATACGGCGCCTTCTTTCAACCCGTAATCTATCTTGGTCGCAGCGGAACCTTTGAGTATCGCACCGACGGCCAGAAAGATCGCGGTATCGCCATGGATTTGGATATTGTCGAGTATCCGCCCCGGTGCCAGTGGGCATTGATTGACATAGTTGCCGATCGCGCGCGCCTTGGTCTGGCCAGACAAGGCCTTGAAGACGCCGTTATTGCTGCCGCCGGCGGCCGTATAGATAACATCGACACCGTCGGCCAGCATGTTTTTTGCCAAAGTCTCGGCGCGAGCCGCATCGTTAAACGGCTGGCTGCCTTCTATCCAGACGATATTGTGTAATGTGATGGCCGGATTGACGGCACGCGCACCGGCATAAAATGCCTCGCTGCTCTTTTGTTTTAAAGGCGTTTTCACGGCGCCTATGATGCCTATGTGGGCATTGGCCGAGATCATGGCCGCTTCCATGCCGGCCAGATAGTTGACTTCCGCATCCCGGAATGTGATGCAAGTCAGGTTGGCCGGAGGATTAGGGATGCATTGCTCCAGAATTATAAAATGTACCTGCGGTGCGGCGCGGGCGCTGGTCTCGAGCAGTTCTTTAAATTCATAGCCTATCATCACCACTATCTTGGCACCTTGCTTGACGGCGTTATCGAGCTGTTGCTGGCGGCCTGCGCGGTTAGCCTGGCTTTCCAGCGTGCTGGCTTGTAGTTGGTACATGATCGCCGCCTGCTTGATGCCATTACTGCCTTGCTGCAAATAGGGATCATCGTTTTGCGGCACCGGTCTGACGTAAATGATTTTGCCATTTTCGCTGGCTGCCGCGGGGGCGGCTGGCAGAAAACATAAGAAAAATTGCAGAACAATCTGCAAGCCAGCAACGCCACAGCAAAGGCGCGTTAAGCGCTGTGCAGCACCACTAAATAACATCATCATCATCGTCTCCTATTTTTATATATTTACGTGCGCGGCCAGTTCGCCCCATGTCTAGCGTTTATCTTGGCGCAAAGTAACAAGACCTGGACCTTGTGACGCGAATACAAGGTATAGCGCTGGGAAGATAGCTAAGCCGGTGTTCGTATGCTGCTGGCTATCCGTTTTGTACATCAAGACCCGGTGGTAGAAAGAAAAAATCCCCGCAAACTGAGCGGGGATTTTTTATTCAGATAAGGGCGTCAACCAGATCGCAAATCAGGTATCGGTGCCGCGTTGCTGAACTAGCGCCATGGCAAACTGGCCATTGCCAACCGACCAATCGGAGTAGTCATTTTCGTGGGTAAAAATGAATACATCTTTGGGTGACACTTCGGCCTGCATTTCCAGATTTTTTGCAATTTTTTGGTACAACATTTTTTTCATGGCATCGCTACGGCCACGACGCATGGTGATTTCTACCACGACCAAATTTTCGGAGCGTGCGACACCGTTAAATGAACGATTATAAAAAAAATTATCCGGCTCGTACTCTGAGATTAAATTGAAAAATTCATCCTCGGGCATATTGATGCTCTCCACCAGGGCTTGATGGATACCGTCTGCGATGCGCTTTTTCTGTAAAGGGCTGATGCCCTTTTTTACTGCGGTGCGTATGAATGGCATAGTGTTTTCTCCATGTTTAGGCCGCTATTGCAAAAGGCCCGAGTATACAAATTTATACACCCGGATCATGCCAATTGCTAGTTAGGCCACCAGTAAATCCTGCAAACTACGGGCGATCACCTTGGTGGCGCGGCGCAGATCTTCTAGATTCAAACGTTCGTCAGCGCGCTTGGCATGCGATTCCAGTACCGTGCGCGGGCCAGCGCCGTAAATCACGCCGGGAATGCCAGCTTCGCAAAACAGCCGCACGTCGGTGTATAGCGGGGTACCGAGCGCCGGGATTTTTTCGCCGAATACTTGTTCACCGTGTTTCTGTATCGCTTTCACCAGTGGTGCGTTGCCGGGCAGCGGGCGCAAGGCATTCGCCAGCAAGATACGCTTGATCTCGACACTGATGCCAGGCATGCTGGCGGCCGCGTCGGCAATCACCTGGCGCAACGTGGCCTCGACGGCGGCCGGATTTTCTTCCGGGATCATGCGTCTATCCAGTTTGAAGGTGACGCGACCCGGGATCACGTTGGTATTGGTACCGCCTTCTATCGTCCCTATATTCAAATACGGGTGGTTAATGCCCTCGACTTCTGAGCTTATATTCTTGTACAGGATATTTTGCGCATACAGAGCATTCATAATCAGGGTCGCGCCTTGCAGTGCATCGACGCCTGATTCGGGGATTGCCGCATGCGCCATCTTGCCGTGTACTGTCACTTCCATTTGCAGACAGCCATTGTGTGCGGTGACGACCTGATAAGAAAATCCGGCCGCAATCATCAGGTCGGGCTTGATGATATTTTTTTTCAGCAGCCAGGCCGGGCCGACTTCGCCGCCAAATTCTTCATCGTACGTGAACAGCAATTCAACGCTGCCCGCTTGCGGTTTGGCGACCGCTTCCAGCGCCCGCAGCGCGAAGGTAAAGGTAGAAAAATCGCATTTACTGACGGCGGCAGCGCGGCCATAAATCTGGCCGTTTTCTATCTCGCCGCCATACGGTTGTTTAGTCCAGCCATCGCCCGGCGGCACCACGTCGCCGTGCGCATTCAGGAGTACCGTTTTGCCCGGGCCGTATTTGCGGCGCACCACCAGATTGGTGATGGTTTCCAGACCAGCGGCGCGCACTTCAACTTCCGGTACCGCGTATTTTTCGACTTCTAGCCCAAAGCCTTGCAACAGTTCTGCGGTGCGCTCAGCGTGCGGCGTATTATTGCCAGGTGGTGTGTCGGTAGGCACACGTATCAGTTCCTGCAAAAACCGCACTTGTTCGTCAAAGTGGGCGTCTATCCAGGCGTCGGTTTGTTCGTAATTATTCATATTGTTCTCAATAAAAGTGTTGAATTATTTCGCACCGGCTTCATACCAGGCGCCGATCAGGGCGCGCTCGTCGTCGGTGATCTGGGTCAGGTTGGCGATAGGCATGGCCTTCAGTACCACTGACTGCTGATACATTTTGGCGGCATTTTGGTGTATCAGTTCCGGCGTGTGCAACATGATGCCGGCCGGCGCTGCGGCAAATCCAGGCTGGCTAGGTTGTGCCGAGTGACAGCTGATACAGCGTTGATTGATCACCGCCTGTACTTTGGCAAAATCGGCTACCGTAGCGCCTTCAACTGCGAGCATTTTCACTGGTGGCTTAGGGGCAATCGCAATGGCGACTGTCAGCAACAGGACGACGCCGGCGGTCGGGTAGGCCCAGTTAGTGATGCCCTTGTGGCGCAAGTTGAAAAAATGCCGTATCAGTACGCCGGCGGCAATAATGCCGGCCAATACCAGCCAGTTGTAGGTATTGCTATACGTCATTGCATAATGGTTGCTGATCATGATGAACAGCACCGGCAAAGTGAAGTAATTATTGTGCACGCTACGCTGCTTGGCTTTTTGGCCGTGAATAGGATCAGGTGATTTACCTGCTTGCATCGCTTCCACCAGCTTGCGTTGGCCAGGGATGATCAGCATTAAGACATTGCCTACCATCATGGTGCCTATCATGGCACCGACGTGGATGTAGGCAGCGCGCCCGCTGAGCCATTTTGACAAGATAAATGCGACTGCCACGATGAAGCCGAACATGATGATACCCATCCAGCCTTCGCGTTTGCCTAGCGGTGAACGGCACAATAAATCGTAGAAGGTCCAGCCTGCAATCAGCGTGCCCAGGCCTATGCCTATCGCCTGCCAGCTAGTTAAATCCGCTACCGATTTATCGATCATCATGGCCGAAGCATTGAAGTAATAGACGATGAACAGCAGCGAGAAGCCGGAGATCCAGGTCCAGTAAGCTTCCCATTTAAACCAGTGCAGTTCTTCCGGCAATTCTTGCGGTGCTACCAGGTATTTTTGTGGATTGTAAAAGCCGCCACCATGCACGGCCCAGAGTTCGCCGGAGACACCTTTTTTTGCCAGTTCGGAACCGGGTTTCGGTGGCCGGATGTTGTTGTCTAACCACACAAAATAAAACGAGGCGCCGATCCAGGCGATGCCGGTGATCAGATGCAGCCATCGCACGATTAAGTTGAGCCATTCAGTGCCATAAGCAAGTAAAAATTCCGACAAAAAAGCTTCCATGTTTTTCTCTCATGTTTGAAGCTCGTCTGCCACCGCGGGCTCTCCAGACGAGAGGGATCTTGTCCCATAATAGTCGCGAACTTTTTTATGAAAGTAAAAAGCTCCGCTGCGACCGAAAAACTTCCTATACACAATAACCGCAGGTCTGCCTCTGTTGTCTTGGTATTAGTGAAATCCGCGGTGTTTTTGAGGCAGGCACGGATTTCTGCGAAGTCTAAACAAGATAAAGCTAATCCTAGCTTTTTTCATTGAAATTGGCGTATATTAAAAATACATTTTTCAATATATGGTTACGTCCATGGCTAATTTACCCAACCACCTAGACTTGCATTTGATACGCATACTTTACTTGTTATTGAGTGAAAGAAACGTCTCGCGCGTTGCGCTAAAGTTGAATCAGCCGCAGCCATCGATTTCGGCTTCGCTGCGCAAATTGCGCGACCTCACCGGCGATCAGTTGCTGGTGCGCGGCGGTCGTGGCATGGTACCGACGCCGCATGGCGAAAGCCTGATGAAGCCGGCCAAACGGATACTCGACGAAACAGAATTATTGTTCGAGCGTAAACTACCCTTTGCCTCGCAACAGGAGAGTCGCACCTTTCATATCGCCGCTCCGGATTCGCTCGACATCCAGTTTTTACCGAATGTGGTAGAGCGTTTTCGACGTGAATCGCCGAAAAGCCGCATCGTGATCCACGGTCTGGGGGCCGAGGTTGATTACATTCGTCAACTGTCCGACGGCGACCTTGATCTGGTGATCGCCAACTGGGATGAGCCACCACAGCATCTGCATTTATCCAAGTTGTTTGAGGACCCTATCATCTGCGCCATGCGCGCCGACAGCCCCTACGCCAAGCGCACCGCTTTTGATGCCATGACGCTGGAGGATTACTTGAGCCTGCCGCATGTGGCGCCATCGCAGATGCTGTCGGGCTATCATGGGGTGATAGACGCGCATCTGGAGCGTCAGCATTTGCGCCGCAATGTCGTGGTCGAGTCTGCCTATTTCGGCCTGATGCCTTACATGCTGACCAATACCGATCTGGTGCTGACCACAGGTAAACAATACATGCGCTATTATGAAAAAAGTCTGCAGCTCAAAACTTTTACGGTACCAATTAAATTCCCGCCCTTGCGTTTTTATCAGCTCTGGCACGAGCGCGTACACCACGCACCCGAGCACAAATGGTTGCGCGAGCAAATCATGGCTGCGGCCAAGGCCTTGATCGGAAAATAAACAAATTAACTGCCGCGATAAGTCGAATACGCCCAAGGTGAAACGACTAGCGGCACGTGGTAGTTTTGCGTTACGTCGGCAATTCCGAATGCCAGCGTGACGCGGTCAATAAATTTAGGGCTGGGCAAATCCAGGCCCTGCGCATCAAAATAATCTCCCGCCGCAAACACCAGTTCATACAGGCCTGCCTTCAGGTCGGCGCCTTCCAGCAGAGGCGCATTGCAGCGCCCATCGTGGTTGGTGTGCTCGGTTTTTAATAACCGCTTGCCACCGGCCTCGACTGCATACAACTCTACCTGGACACCGACTCCAGCTTGTCCTTTTGTGATATCCAATACGTGTGTGCTGAGCTTACCCATAGTGTTCTCCTATATCGCCATGTCGAAAATGTGTATCAATCAAATCATATACCGCCAACAAGCGATCCATATATTATCGAGCATATACAAACCATGTCGCCGGCAAGCGCCTGAACGCTGCGATCTTGGTCATCATAGCCAACATCGACTAACCCCTCAATTTCAGGCCTAGCGTGAACGATACTTACCAAAATTACCCGCGGGACTTGATAGGCTACGGCCGCACGCCACCGCATGCGCAATGGCCGAATGGCGCCAGAGTCGCGCTGCAATTTGTCCTCAATTACGAAGAAGGCAGCGAAAATTGCGTCTTGCACGGTGACAAGGCTTCCGAGACGTTTTTGTCCGAGATTATCGGTGCGCAAGCCTTCGAGATGCGTCACATGAGCATGGAATCGATTTACGAATATGGCTCACGCGCTGGCCTGTGGCGCCTGTTGCGCCTGTTTGAACAACGCAAACTGCCACTCACCGTGTTCGGCGTCGCTATGGGGCTGCGACGCAATCCGGAAGCGGTGGCCGCATTCCAGCAGCTTGGCCACGAAATCGCCTGCCACGCGCTGCGCTGGATCAGCTACCAGCATATGGACGAAGCGACAGAACGCGCCCACATGGTCGAAGCGGTGCAGATCATCAAAGACTTGACCGGTGCCGCCCCCGTCGGCTGGTACACCGGGCGCGATTCGCCGAATACCCGCAAGCTGGTGGTCGAGCATGGCGGCTTTCGCTATGACGCCGACTATTACGGTGACGATCTGCCATTCTGGCAAGAAGTGGCGATTAAGCGTGATGGCAAAGACAGCGTGGTGCCGCATCTGGTGGTGCCATATACCTTAGACACAAACGACATGCGTTTTGCCGCCATGCAGGGTTTTAACTCTGGCGAACAGTTTTTTAGCTACCTGAAAGACGCTTTCGATGTGCTGTACGCAGAGGGCGATCCGCAAGGCTTGAATCAGCCGAAGATGCTGTCGGTAGGCCTGCATTGTCGCCTGATAGGGCGACCCGGCCGCGTTGCCGCGCTGGCACGTTTTCTTGATTACGTGCAGTCGCATGACAAGGTCTGGATCACGCGCCGCATCGATATTGCCGAGCATTGGCACAACACACATCCCTACACGAAGGCACTGATATAAATATAATTCTCGGGCGCATAGCTGCGTCGGTTTTGCAAAATGCGATGCTCGCAATACCGACGTATTGCTCCGCTGTGCGCCTTGCTCTGCATCCCGATAATTAAATTTCTAACAGTACCCATTAAGTAAAATTGACGGCAAGTATACAAACCCATGACAACTACACTGGACTACCTGAACCAAGCAAGCGCAAGCGAATTCGTTGAAATTTTGCATGGCATTTACGAACACTCGCCGTGGATACCGCAACGCGCCGCAGCGCAGCGCCCGTTTGCCTCGCTGGCCGCGTTGAAGCTAGCCATGCAAACCGTCGTCAACAACGCTGGCGAAGAGCAACAACTTGCCCTGATCCTGGCTCATCCTGAATTAGCAGGCAAGGCCGCGATTGCCGGTGAATTGACCAAGGAATCGACCGGCGAACAAGCGCAGGCGGGCTTAACCCATTGCAGTGCCGAAGAATTTTCTCGCCTGCATCAACTGAATCGCGATTACAAAGAAAAATTCGGTTTCCCTTTCATCATCGCGGTGAAGGGGCCGGACGGCCTGGGTTTTACGCGCCAGACCATCATCAACACTTTCACGCGTCGCAGCAAAAACCAGCGCGCCGATGAGCTGGCCGAATGCCTGCGCCAGATCAGCCGGATTGCCGAGCTGCGTCTGAATGATTTGCTCGATTACAGACTGGAATTTGGTCGCAGCATCATGGCCTGGTCGGAAACCATCGCCGCCTGGAGCGACGAAGAAAATGCCCTGACCTGCGCCTACATGACAGATGCGCATCGCAAAACCGCTAATCAGCTGGCGCTCTGGATGAAACAGGCCGGCATGCAAGTAACGATCGATGCGGTCGGCAACGTTGTGGGCCGTTATCTGTCGGATAAGCCAGACGCTAAAACCTTGCTGACCGGCTCGCATTACGACACCGTCTGCAATGGCGGAAAATACGATGGACGCGAAGGGATCTTGCTACCGATTGCCGTCGTTAAATACTTGCATGAGCGCGGCGAGAAACTACCGTTTCATTTTGAAATCATCGCTTTCTCGGAAGAAGAAGGGGTGCGTTTCAAGAGCACCTTCCTCGGCAGCAATGCCATCATCGGCCAGTTTGACCTGGCCTTGCTAGAGAAAACCGATGCCGATGGCGTGACGATGCTCGATGCCTTAAGCGCGGCCGGCCACGATGTTGCCACTATCCCTGCCATCGCGCGCAATCCGGCCGATATTTTAGGTTTTGTCGAAGTCCATATCGAGCAGGGCCCAGTCTTGCTGGGGCGCGATCTGCCAGTCGGTATCGTCACCTCGATTGCCGGCAGTTGCCGTTATCTGGTCGAATTGACGGGCGTCGCCAGCCACGCCGGCACCACGCCTATGGATATGCGTAAAGATGCGGCCGCGGCGGCGGCCGAGATCATCCTGTATGTCGAGCAACGTTGCGCACAGGTGCCCTCGCTGGTCGGTACGGTCGGCCAGTTGCAAGTACCAAATGGTTCGGTGAATGTAATCCCGGGTAACTGTAAATTGTCGCTCGATATCCGCGCTGCCGACGACGCCACGCGCGACGCGGCGGTGGCCGATATCGTGCAGCAGATCAACGCGATTTGTCAGCGCCGTCAGATAGCAGTGAATCTGAATAAGACGATGTCGGCACCGGCCGCACCCTGCGCGCCATGGCTGATGCAGCAACTGGCCGCCGCCGCCGCCAGAGCCGGCGTGCCGGTATTTGAATTGCCCTCGGGCGCCGGCCACGATGCCATGGCCTTGGCCAAAATAACTGATGTCGCCATGCTATTTACGCGTTGCGGCAATGGTGGTATCAGCCATAATCCGCTGGAAACCATGACTGCCGACGACGCCGACATTTCGGCGCAGATCTTGCTGGATTTTTTGCGTCATTTTCAAGTTAAACCCAACTAAAAATCAGCGAACACTCGGCTCACAACGAGAGAAAAATAAAGGGAGGAAACACAAATAGCTTGTCCGTTGTGGCAAAAGACGTCTTGCCACAAGACTTTGGAATTCATGAACACTGCAGAGAAATCGCGGTTTTTATCATGAGGGAATTCTTGCGCCACTTTCAGTCATAAAAAGACTGAGCTTGAGCCTGCTACTGCCAGCGATGGCGGTGAGAGGCGACGCAAAAATATATCGTTAGCGATATTTTTTTACGACGCGGATCTATCCCGACAATACTGGTTTCAAACATAAGTCCTGCGGTATCTGCGCAGGACAAAGTGGAACTTTTTGTCGGATTGCAGTGCAGGCTCAGTATCGCTCAAGCGGTGACTGAATGTTTAGGCCGCTTCTTGCGCAGCATCGTTTATGGCGATGGCAATGCACACAAGAAGCATCAAGGAGATCACATGCGATACATGAAGTAGCAGTACCTATTCTTGTCAAAAATATTTATTAAGACAGATATGATTTTATGCCAGATACATTCCACAAGAGAATGATCGCAGCAAATTTGAAACAGTGTACCCACAATCCAAGGACGAGACTATGCAAGCCAAAACCCACCCGGTAGACCAGAAACTACCCGCAGGAAAACTATTCGCATTAGGAATGCAGCATGTGCTGGTGATGTATGCCGGTGCTATCGCGGTACCGCTGATCATCGGCGGCGCACTGCATTTACCCAAAGACCAAATCGCTTATCTGATCAGCGCCGATCTGTTTTGCTGTGGCCTGGTGACTCTGATACAGGCCCTTGGCATATGGAAATTCGGCATCCGCATGCCGGTCATGATGGGCGTCACCTTCGCTGCGGTTGGCCCTATGGTGGCCATGGCAAACAACCCTAGCCTTGGCATACTCAGTATTTACGGTGCAGTGATTGCCTCGGGTATCTTTGGCCTGATCATTACCCCCTTCATGAGCCGTGCGGTCAGGTTTTTTCCGCCTGTGGTGACCGGTACCATCATCAGCGTGATCGGCATTACGCTGATGCGGGTGGGGATCAATTGGGCGGCCGGCGGCCAGCCGACGATGTTCGATATGGTGACTAAATCTATGATACCCAACCCTGACTATGGCGCGCCGGAAAATCTGGCGGTTGCCCTCGCCGTACTGGTCTCGATTATGTTGATGACGAAATATCTAAAAGGATTTTTAGGTAATATTTCGGTCTTGTTGGGGATGATCTTCGGTTTTGTGTTGTCGTTGATCATGGGTAAAGTCAGTTTTGACGGCTTGGGCGAGGCTAGCTGGTTTGCCCTGGTGACGCCGTTTCACTACGGTATGCCGACTTTCGATCTGGGTGCCATTATCGGCATGTGTCTGGTGATGATAGTGACTATGGTGGAGTCGACCGGGATGTTTTTGGCCTTGTCGGACCTGACAGAAAAGAAAATCAGCAATGAAGAGCTGGCCAATGGCTTGCGGGCCGACAGTATCGGGACCGTGATCGGCGGCGTCTTCAATACCTTTCCTTACACCTCGTTTTCACAAAATATCGGTCTGGTTGGTGTGACTGGGGTGCGCAGCCGCTATGTCTGCGTGGCCGCCGGCCTGATCCTGGCCGCTTTCGGCTTGTTTCCTAAAATGGCGCATGTGGCGGCATCGATACCGGTGTTTGTGCTGGGCGGTGCCGGTATTGTGATGTTTGGCATGGTGGCCGCCACCGGCGTCAAGATTTTGGGCAATGCGGATCTGAATCACAATCGGCATAACCTGTTCATTGTCGCCATCAGTTTTGGGGCTGGCATGATCCCTCTGGTCGCGCCGCAATTTTTTCAGCAAATGCCGCATTGGCTCGCTACCGTAGTCGACAGTGGCATCTTGCTGGCCACCATTAGTGCCGTCATGCTCAATTTATTTTTCAACGGCCAGGGCAGCGTCGAAGACATTAGGAACTATGCGATGGCAGCGGCACACAGCTCCGATCATTAAGCTTTTTTACTCCTTACTTTACCGTGACGACATTCTAGAAATAGGGTGTCTCTCCTATCATGACAAAAACTTTATTAATTAAAAACGCCCGCGTAGTAGTGACTATGGATGCCGAGCGCCGCGAAATTGCCGGCGGTGCCATTTTTATCCGCGATAACGTGATTGAACAAGTCGGCAATAGTAGCGACTTGCCGCAGACGGCCGATGAAATCATCGATGCCAGCAATCATGTTGTGATGCCCGGCCTGATCAATACCCATCACCATATGTACCAAAGTCTGACGCGCGTGATCCCGGCGGCGCAAAATGGCGAACTGTTTAACTGGCTGACCAACCTGTACCCGATCTGGGCCAATCTGACGCCGGAAATGATCCATGTGTCTACTCAGGCCGCGATGGCGGAACTGATGCTGTCCGGCTGCACCACTAGCAGCGATCATCTCTATATTTACCCGAATGGCTGCAAGCTCGATGACAGCATACAAGCGGCGCAAAAAATCGGCATGCGCTTTCACGCCGCGCGCGGCTCCATGAGCGTAGGGCAATCCAAGGGCGGCCTGCCGCCGGATCGCGTGGTCGAGGATGAAGCGGCAATACTCAAGGATACCCGGCGCCTGATAGAAACTTATCACGATGCCAATCGCTACGCGATGCAACGCATCGTGGTCGCGCCTTGTTCGCCGTTTTCGGTGTCGCGCGATCTGATGCGCGAATCGGCGGTGCTGGCGCGCCATTACGGTGTCTCTTTGCATACCCATCTAGCAGAAAACGCCAACGATATCGCCTACAGCCGCGAAAAATTCAATATGACACCGGCCGAATACGCCGAAGATTGCGGCTGGGTCGGGCACGATGTCTGGCATGCGCATTGCGTACAACTCGATGGCGACGGCATCAATATGTTCGCCCGTACCGGCACCGGTATCGCGCATTGCCCCTGCTCGAATATGCGGCTCGCCTCCGGCATCGCACCTATCCGTAAAATGCTCGATGCCGGCGTAGCGGTCGGTCTCGGGGTGGACGGTTGCGCCTCGAATGATTCTGGTCATATGTTGGGTGAAGTGCGTCAGGCCATGCTATTGCAAAGGGTAGGCTTCGGTCCGGATGCGATGACGGCGCGCCAGGCACTGGAAGTCGCCACGCTGGGCGGTGCCAAAGTTCTCAATCGCGATGACATCGGCGCCCTCAAACCCGGCATGGCGGCCGACATCGTCATGTTCAACCTGGATCAGATCGGCTTTGCCGGTGCCTGGCATGATCCGGTGGCGGCGCTGGTGTTTTGCACCCCGTCGAATGTCGCCTATAGCGTCATCAATGGCCGCGTAGTGGTACGCAATGGCCAACTGGCGACGCTCGATCTGCCAGTCATCATGGAGCGGCACAACCAGTTGGCGTTTGCCTTGGCCGAGGCGGCGCGTTAGTTTTGCTAGCAGGTCGGGCTAAAATTTTATTAACATGCGTGTGATTAGCGTCGCGTAATCGCACGCATGTTCGTTGTTGTAATTTGTACTAAAATTCATAATGACGATTACCTTGCACTAATCCTACCTATTACGTTCTCGTGCTGTATCGGCATAGCTGATAGCGATAAACAAGGCGCACTGAAATTACAGGTAAATCGCCCTATAAAATATACTGCCGCCAGTATATTTTCAAAGCGCACGTATTTATTGCGCAATTACCTGATTTCTATAAAAATATAGGGGAGTATATTGATTATGCGGCTGCGGCTTGCTGGGTTTTTCCGTCTTGGGCCGCCACCGGTGCCGACAGTGCCAGTGCGCTCCAGCTGGCCAATACAAATGGCAGCGTGAAATAGCTGACGCCCAGTTTCGCCAATATCAGGCACAGCAAGATGCACCAGCCGCAAGCCAGAATGCGCCAGATCCAGGCGCGCTGATATACGCTTAAAGCCAGCGTCACCAGCATGCAATTGACACCGATGCCGGTGGCTAGCGTGGCGCTGATGGCTTGCGGCCACAGGCTGTCGCCGAGTATCCATGCATACCAGGCCAACATGGCCCCGAGTACGACCCAGGCACCGAGTTGCCAGCGCCGCCACGTCACCGTGCTCAGTATTAGCAAGCCCAGCGCGGGTGATTCCATGAATGCGATTTTTGCGCTTATGCAAAATGGGTAGGTAAGCACTGCGCTGCTGCAGGCCGAGCTAGCGGCGTCTGCGTTGAGCGCCTGCAAGCCGGTGGTTGGGCCAGCGTAGGCGGCTAGCCACATGACGAGGACGAATGGCAAACTCAGCACCGGCAGTGTGCTCCAGCGCAAAAAAGCGTGACTCAGCAAGGTGCTCGATATGCCGGCCAGCGTGATCCAGCCCAGTAGTGCCGGCGTGTAGCGATATAGGCTGCATAGCCCGATCGCGCTTAGCGCCGCATTAAAGCCGTACAGTCCCTGACGTCGCAGCCGTGGCGAAAAACCTGGCGCATAGGCGCTCAGCGTCGCCACCGTGGCAGCCAGCAAAGCGCATAGCGCCATATAAGGGCTGCTCAGATACAGGCAAAGCAACAGCACCAGGCCGGCCAATGGCGCACTCTGGAAATAGATCTGCCCCAGACTGGTCAAGACGCTGTGCAGAAAATGGCGCAGCAACTGTGGCAGCAATGGTGGCAAACCCGGCACGCGTGTTGTCTAGGTGCAGCGTTAGCGCGGCCAGATCTCGGCGATGCGCAGCAGATTAGTGCTGCCGGGTTGGCCGAAAGGCATGCCGGCAGTAATCGCGATCTGTTCACCGACCTTGGCAAAGCCTTCGCTAAGGGCGGTGTGGCAAGCGGCTGCCACCATGGTATCGACATCATGCACCTCGGCGCTGACCGTAGAATGCACGCCCCAGACTAGCGCCAGCTGGCGCGCGGTAGCCAGTTTGGGTGTGATGCTCAGGATAGGGGCGATCGGCCGTTCGCGTGCGGCGCGCAGGCTGGTGTGGCCTGAGCTGGTGTAAGTCACGGTGGCCACCGCACCGACGATCTGGGTCACTTCACGCAAGGCGGCGCAAATGGCGTCGCCCTTGTTCGGTAAGGCGACCTGATGCTGGGCATCGATCATGGAGCGGAACAAGGGATCGCGCTCGACTTCACTGATGATTCTATCCATGATCTGGACCGCCTGTAGAGGATAGGCGCCGCTGGCCGATTCGGCTGACAGCATCACGGCATCGGCACCGTCGTAAATTGCGCTGGCCACGTCCGAGGCTTCGGCCCGGGTCGGCACCGGTGCAGTGATCATCGATTCCAGCATTTGGGTAGCGATCACGATAGGCTTACCGTGCTGGCGGCAGACCCGCAGTATGCGTTTTTGCACGCCGGGTACGCGCTCCGGTGGCAGCTCTACTCCGAGGTCGCCGCGCGCCACCATGATGGCGTCGGAGACCGCGACGATTTCTTCCAAGCGATCCAGCGCCGCCGGTTTTTCCAGCTTGGCCAGGATGCAGGCGCGCCCGGCGACCAGAGCACGCGCTTCCAGTACGTCCTCCGGGCGCTGCACAAACGACAGCGCGATCCAATCAGCGCCCATCTCCAGCGCAAAGCTGAGATCGCGCCTGTCTTTTTCGGTCAGGGCCGGGATCGGCAATACCACGTCCGGCACATTCACGCCTTTGCGGTCGGACAAGACGCCGCCATTGATGACGCGGGTGCGGATACTATTGCCGTCGCTGCTCAACACTTCGAGTCGCAGCTTGCCATCATCGAGCAACAGCGACTGGCCGGCCGTGATGACTTCAAACAGTTCGGGATGCGGCAGGCACACGCGCTGTATATCGCCCGGAGTAGGGTCGCGGTCCAGCACAAAGGGCGCGCCGTCAGCCAGCGTGATTTTGCCTTCGGCAAATTGGCCGACGCGCAGTTTGGGGCCTTGTAAGTCGGCCAGGATGGCGATAGGGCGGCCGCTACTACGTTCGATCTGGCGCACGAAATCGCAACGGGCTTGATGATCCTGATGGCTGCCATGGCTGAAGTTAAAGCGGAACACGTCGGCACCGGCCTCAAACAGCGCCTGTATGGCTTCTTTTGTGCTGCTGGCCGGGCCTAGGGTGGCTACTATTTTGGCTTTACGTAAACGTCGCATGATGGTCCTTGATTAAAGTTGTGAACGCACTCAGCCCCAGGCCATGCTGGCCTAAAAGCATAAGTGGAAATTGCCCCTAGTTAGCGCGCGGGGCGAGAAATTTAAAGTATCAGGATGGCCCTGAAATCATTAACATTGGTACGGGTAGGTCCGCTCACCACCAGATCATCAAGGGCGCTGAAAAATCCATAACCATCATTGTTTTCCAGCATGAGCTTGGCGCTTAGTTGTAGCGCTTCGGCGTGCTTGATTGAATCGGGCGCGAGCAAGGCGCCGGCATTGTCTTCCGAGCCGTCTATGCCATCGGTATCGCAGGCGAGCGCATAAATATCCGGGTGGCCGTCTAGCGCCACCGCCAGACTGAGTAAAAATTCGGCGTTGCGTCCGCCCCGGCCTTTACCGCGCACCGTGACGGTGGTTTCGCCACCAGAAATCAAGACACAGGGTTTCTGGAAAGGCTGACCGTGTTTCGCCACTTGTCGGGCGATGGCGGCATGCACGATGGCGACATCGCGCGCTTCGCCTTCTATACCGTCCGATAAGATATACGGCGTAATGCCGGCGGCGCGTGCGCTGGCAGCGGCCGCTACCAAAGCCTCTTGCGCAGTGGCGATCACGTGCTGACTATTGCGCGCAAAACGCGCATCACCTGGCTTCGGGGTTTCGCCTGCACCGGATTGCAAATGCGTCAGTATCGCGGACGGAACCTCGATCTGGTATTTATGCAAAATCGCCAGCGCTTGGGCGCTAGTGCTGGCGTCTGGCAAGGTCGGGCCGCTGGCGATGATGCCTGGGTCGTCGCCCGGCACATCGGAAATCATCAGGGTCACCACGCGTGCCGGTGCGCAGGCCAGTGCCAGCCGGCCGCCCTTGATATTTGATAGGTGCTTGCGGACGCAATTCATTTCAGAAATCGCCGCGCCGCTTCTTAACAGGGCCTTGTTGATGGCCTGTTTTTGTTCCAGCGTGATGCCGTCGGCCGGCAAGGCCAGCAAGGCCGAGCCGCCGCCAGAAATCAGGCACAGCACCAGATCGTCCTGGCTCAAACCCTGCACCATTTCCATGATACGGCCGGCGGCGCGCCGACTGGCCTCATCCGGTACTGGATGCGCCGCCTCCACCACTTCTATGCGGCGGCAATCGGCACCGTGTCCATAGCGCGTCACTACCAAACCAGAAAGTGGACCGGGCCAGTGATCTTCTACCGCTTTTGCCATCGCCGCCGCGCCTTTGCCGGCACCGATGATGATCGTTCGCCCGCGCGCCGGCGGCTCCGGCAAAAACGCCGGCAGACATTTGGCGGCACTGACCGCATTCACGGCACTGGCATACAGATCGAGTAAAAACTGGCGGGGAGCTAGGGTAGTCATGCTGGAGAACTTTCAAAAAACGGTAATCAGGCTATACAAAGAGCTGTCCACGAAAGACACGAAAATCACGAAAGCAAGCAAATCTCATTTTTTCAATTTTCGTGTCTTTCGTGCTTTTCGTGGACGAAAATCTAGTCTTGTGAGGTGCGCCAGGCGCACCCTACAATTTACCCCCGAACCGCAAAACATATGAGTGAAATTTTTCCCTGTGGTTCGCGAGGTTCGGGCTTGGGCTCAAAAATTATTTAAGCTTGGGCAATCTCATGATTCGACATCAGTTCGATGGCGCGGCACAGCGCCGAGTGATCTAGACCGCTCAGGCCGTTGGCGGAGCAGGAATTCATCAACTCCTGCACCATCGCGGTGTTCGGTAAGGAGACACCAAGCGCTTTCGCGCCTTGCAAGGCCAGGTTCAGATCTTTCTGGTGCAGCTCTATACGGAAGCCTGGGTTAAAGGTGCGTTTTACCATGCGTTCGCCATGCACTTCGAGTATCCGTGAAGCGGCGAATCCACCCATCAAGGCCTGTCTTACTTTGGCCGGATCGGCACCTGCCTTGGAGGCGAACAACAGCGCTTCCGCCACGGCCTGAATATTCAGGGCGACGATGATCTGATTGGCGACCTTGGTGGTCTGGCCATCGCCATTGCCGCCGACTAAGCTGATGTTTTTACCCATCAGTTCAAATACCGGTTTGACGTTCGCAAAGGCTTCCTCAGAGCCGCCAACCATAATGGTCAGCGAGGCCGCCTTGGCACCGACTTCACCGCCCGAGACCGGCGCATCCAGATATTCACAATTGAAAGCATTGATTTTCTTGGCAAAACCCTTGGTCGCAATCGGCGAGATTGAACTCATGTCAACCACGATCTTGCCGGGACTTAAACCGGCAGCAACGCCGTTTTCACCAAATAGCGCAGCTTCTACATGCGGCGTATCGGGCACCATGATGATGATAATATCGGCCCGTTTCGCGACTTCTTCGCCGGAAGTGCAGACCGTGGCTCCGCCCTCTATCAATTCGAAAGGCGGGTTTTTGAGGTCGTGCAGATACAGCTTATGTCCGCCTGCCTGCAAGTGGTTTGCCATAGGCGTACCCATGATACCTAAACCTATAAATCCAATTTTTGCCATGATGTTTCTCCGTTAATAAGTACTGAATTTTTTGTGGATAGAAGTTTTATGTTTTGAGCTTGCTCAAACGCCGTGTGCAGCGCGCCAGCCTAAGCCATCTAAGGTGCCGGCTTTGGGTTTGTATTCGCAACCTATCCAGCCTTCGTAGCCCATAGCATCGAGTTGGGTAAAGATGTTGCGGTAATTGATTTCACCGGTGCCAGGTTCAAAGCGGCCAGGGTTATCGGCCAGCTGCACATGCTTGATCAGCGCCAGATTGGCCTTGATGGTGTTAATCAGTTCGCCTTCCATGCGTTGCATATGGTAGATGTCATACTGGACGAACAGATTATCCGAGCCAGTGGCCGCGATCAGCTCGACTGCCTGCTGAGTATGCGAGAGGAAAAAACCGGGTATATCAAAGGTATTGATAGACTCGATCAGCAGACGTATGCCTTCCAGTTTCAATTTATCGGCGGCATATTTCAGGTTGCCGATCACGGTTTCTTGCGCCGCTTGTTGGCTGACATCCTTGGGAGTTATACCGACCAGGCAGTTGAGCTGCTTAACGCCCAGTACTTTGGCGTAGCGTATCGCTTCGTCCACGCCTTCTTTAAATTCGGCAATGCGATCCGGGTGACAGGCAATACCGCGTTCACCGGCTTCCCAATTACCCGCCGGTAAATTGTGCAATACCAGATCGAGTTGATACAAATTGAGCTTGTCGGCAATCTGATCGGCATGAAAGGCGTAGGGGAATAAAAATTCCACCCCGCGAAAGCCGGCGCGCGCGGCAGCTTCGAACCTATCCATAAACGCATGCTCGGTAAACAGCATGCTTAAATTGGCGGCTAGTTTAGTCATGGTCATTCCTTAAAATTCTTGAAAATTGATAATTTTGTTCAAATAATCCTTGCCTCTCCCTATCCGGAAACAACCGGGAGAGCAAGGCGGAGACAGGCGGGGAGACCTGTTTCCTAAACATAGAACTTACGCAAAACCGCCCCAACGTCGTTGTATCCGCCTCGTCGTACTAAAGTACTGCCTTCGGCGGTACGGTGTAGTCGGGAATTCAGACAATATATTGTCTGCCGACGTAACGAGCATCCCCTATCTGGGATGCTTCCCGAGCACCAATGGTTTTACGCCTAGCTGGAACAATTTTGCGTAAGTCCTAAACATAAGGTGGCGCTATCAATCCAACATGGACACTGCAATTGCGGTCGGCGCATGGCCGGCTTCGGTCGCCAGTTCTTCAAACTCATTGATGCTGGTAATTTCCGTTCCCATGGAGATATTCGTGATGCGCTCCAGAATAATCTCAACCACCACCGGCACGTGGAATTCTTCCATCCAGGCTTGCGCCTGCTTAAATGCTGCCTGGATTTGCTCAGGATCGCGCACGCGGATCGCCTTGCAACCCAGGCCTTCAACTACCGCCACGTGATCGACGCCGTAGCCCTCAAGTTCCGGCGCGTTGATGTTTTCAAATGCCAGCTGCACGCAATAATCCATCTCGAAACCGCGCTGCGATTGGCGTATCAGGCCGAGGTAAGAGTTATTCACCACCACGTGCAGATAAGGGATATGGAACTGGGCACCGACCGCCAGCTCTTCTATCATGAACTGGAAATCGTAATCGCCGGAAATCGCCACCACCTTGCGTTTGGGATCTGCCGCACAGACCCCCAGTGCAGCGGAGATAGTCCAACCCAGCGGGCCGGCCTGACCGCAATTAATCCAGTGGCGCGGGTAGTACACGTGTAGGAACTGGGCGGCGGCAATCTGCGACAGGCCTATGGTGCTGACGTAGCAAGTCTCGCGGCCGAAAGCCTTGTTCATCTCTTCATAGACGCGCTGCGGCTTGACCGGTATTTCTTCAAAATGGGTGCGACGTAACATAGTGCGTTTGCGTTGCTGGCATTCTGCCACCCAGGCCGAGCGGTCTTTCAGCTTGCCGGCGGCTTTCCATTCCTTGGCCACTTCGATGAACAGTTTCAGCGCCGCGCCGGCGTCAGAGACGATACCGAAATCCGGGCCGAACACGCGGCCGATCTGGGTAGCTTCAATATCGACGTGGACGAACTTGCGGTCTTTGGTAAATACGTCGATAGAGCCGGTGTGTCGATTGGCCCAGCGGTTACCTATACCGAGTGCAAAATCCGACGCCAGCATGGTGGCATTGCCATACCGGTGGCTGGTTTGCAGCCCGACCATACCGACCATCAAAGGGTGGTCATCGGCAATTGCGCCCCATGCCATCAGGGTAGGGATCACCGGCACGCCGGTCAGTTCGGCAAATTCCACCAGCAAGGCGGCGGCATCGGCATTCACCACGCCGCCGCCAGCGGTAATCAAAGGGCGCTCGGCTTGGTTCAGCATAGCGAAGGCTTTTTCTATCTGGGCGCGGGTGGCTTTGGGCTTGTAGACTTCGAGTGGCTGGTAAGTGTCGGGATCGAACTCGATTTCTGCCATCTGTACGTCAAACGGCAAATCGATCAGCACCGGGCCGGGGCGACCCGAGCGCATGATGTGAAAAGCTTGCTGGAACACCATAGGCACCAGAGCCGGCTCGCGCACGGTGACCGCCCATTTGGTGACCGGCTTGGCAATTGACTCGATATCGACAGCCTGAAAATCTTCCTTGTACAGGCGCGCGCGCGGGGCCTGGCCGGTGATGCAAAGAATTGGGATGGAATCGGCCTGGGCCGAATACAGGCCAGTGATCATGTCGGTGCCGGCTGGGCCGGAGGTGCCTATGCAGACGCCGATATTGCCGGCAATCGCGCGGGTGTAGCCTTCTGCCATATGCGAAGCGCCTTCTACATGGCGCGCCAGGATATGCTGGATGCTGCCCTGTTTTTTCAAGGCTGAATAAAACGGATTGATCGCGGCACCCGGTACGCCGAATACTTGTGTGACGCCTTCTTTTTCCAATACATAGGCGGCTGCCTGTGCTGCTGTCATCTTTGCCATGGGTTCTCCGTATAGCTGATTGGTGAGTGTTCTGAGTGGATGACAGACATGCTAGCGTTAAAGCCGGGCTCTGATAAGAAGACAAAACCTCGTTGCATTCGGTACTCAGAGTATGGAATAATCGACCTTATGGATAAACTCACGCAAATTGAAGCCTTTGTTGATGCAGTCGAAAAAGGCAGTCTGGCGCGTGCCGCACTCGGGCAAAACATCACGCCGGTGATGTTGGGGCGGCGCATCGATGCACTGGAAAAACGCCTGGGCGTCAAGCTCATGCACAGAACTACCCGGCATCTGACCCTGACTGAGCAAGGGATGGTGTATCTGGATCATTGCCGCAAGCTGTTGAGCGACCTCGGGTATGCCGAGCAGATCGTTTCGGAAGGTCGCCACAAGGCCACTGGCCACCTGATTGTCTCGGCCCCGGCGGCATTTGGCCGTATGCACGTGGCACCGCATGCGCCGGCCTTCGTCAAGGCCAATCCGGCGGTGCAGATTTCTTTTAACTTGACTGACCGGGTGGTTGACCTGGTGCGTGAGGGTTACGATTTGAGCATACGCATAGGCGGTGCTATCGATCCCAATTTTGTGGCGGTTAAGCTGGCCAGCAACCGGCGTGTGGTGTGCGGCACGCCAGACTATTTTGAACGTCACGGTATCCCGCGTACGCTGGACGACCTGACGCAACACAATTGTCTGGCCTTTAATTTGCAGGGCGGGCAACAGCGCGGCTGGTATTTTCAGAATCAAGGCAAACCCTTAACTATCAAGGTGAGCGGCAATCTCGATTGCAATGATGGTGAATTGCTGCATCGATGGGCCTGTGAAGGGCTGGGGCTGGCGTGGCGCTCATCGTGGGAAATCCAGGCGCAACTGATCTCGGGCGAGTTGATCACGGTACTCGACGACTACGCCTTGCCTGACTATGACATTGTGGCGGTATATCCGCAGCAGCGCCATTTACCGGCCAAGACCCGATTCTTTATCGATGCACTAAAATTGATCTATACACAATCCGGTTATTGGTTGAAAAAATGAAACCTCGTCTGGCGGCTCGCTAGCGCGGTCAGATGTTGCCTGCCTTGAACAGAAATTTTCTGTCGCTGTTGTCAGAATGCGAAAGCGATCTTGTTGTTTTATGGTTTACAGTCTTAAATCCCGCTCTATTATTCGTATTATTTTTAAGGCCAGCGTGCAGACTAAATGACGCTAGATTTTTTTCGTCAAATATCGGACGTCATAAGCAATATCAGATATCACGTATTGAAATAGCGCAGACTTTTATGCGAAGTTTTTAGGCTATTGTCTGAACGCTGACAAATAACAAAGAAAGTCTGTATCGACGTTTCGATGCAGAACCAAGCATAAAACGAGGAGATAGAAATGTTGGTCGCTGAAGAATCAAAATCAATACAACAGGGTGTAGCAACAGGTACTGAGGAGAGTAAGGTGTCGCTGCTGGATAAATTTTTTAAACTGAAAGAAAACGGTACCAATGTGCGTACCGAATTGCTGGCCGGTCTCACCACATTTTTGACGATGGCGTATATCATCTTCGTCAATCCATCCATCCTCGGCGATGCAGGCATGCCTAAGGACTCGGTCTTTGTCGCGACCTGTCTGGCCGCCGCGATCGGCACCCTGATCATGGGTTTGTATGCCAATTATCCTATGGCGCTGGCACCGGGTATGGGTTTGAATGCTTACTTTACGTATGCAGTGGTTAAGGGCATGGGAATACCCTGGCAAGCGGCTTTGGGAGCAGTGTTTATTTCCGGTTGCCTGTTTGTCGCGGTCAGCGTATTTAAATTGCGTGAGATCATCGTCAACGGCATCCCGCAATCGATACGCACCGCCATTACGGTCGGTATCGGCCTATTTCTAGGCCTGATTTCGCTGAAAAGTGCCGGTATCGTGGTCGCTAATCCTGCCACCATGGTCGGTATCGGCGATCTGCATCAGGCTCCCGTGATCCTGGCTGCCATCGGCTTCTTTTTGATCGTGACGCTTGATAGATTGAAGATTAAGGGCGCAATTTTGATCGGTATTTTGGCCGTCACTGTCTTAAGTTTCTATTTCGGTGGCAATACTTTCCATGGCATCGTGTCTATGCCGCCTTCGCTAGAACCTACTCTGTTCAAACTCGATATCATGGGTGCCTTGTCAGTTGGTATCCTGAACGTGGTCCTGGTATTTTTTCTGGTGGAATTGTTTGATGCTACCGGTACCCTGATGGGTGTCGCCAGCCGCGCCGGCCTGTTGGTCAACGGTAAGATGGAACGCCTGAACAAGGCCTTGCTGGCCGACAGTACCGCGATCGTGGCCGGCGCTTTCCTCGGTACTTCCAGCACTACTGCGTATATAGAAAGCGCGGCCGGTGTGCAAGCCGGTGGCCGTACTGGTCTGACTGCAGTGGCGGTGGCGATCTTGTTTCTGGCCTGCCTGTTTATTGCTCCTTTGGCCGGTGTCGTGCCTGCGTACGCAACCGCGCCAGCCTTATTTTATGTGGCTTGCCTGATGCTCAGCGAACTTAGTCATATAGACTGGAGCGATACCACAGAAAGCGTGCCAGCCGCGATCACCGCCCTGTTCATGCCTTTCACTTACTCAATCGCACAAGGTGTCGCTTTCGGTTTTATTTCTTACGCTGCGCTCAAACTGTTTACCGGGCGCGCCAGGGAAGTGAAGTTGATAGTCTGGGTGATTGCTGCGGTATTCCTGTTTAAATTTATCTATCTGGGCGCCGGCTAAAGGCTTAGATCCGGATTGCATCGTGAATGAAGCAATCCGGAGCGCAAGCTGGGAAAGAACCAGCCGGCTCGGTGAGTATCGGCGACGCAAGATACGCCTGTTTTAAGTAAAACAAGGCAAAAGCCTAAAGATGGGCTACAGTATTCGCTGTAGCCTATTTTTTTAAACTTCTATTTCTCAGAAAATGCGTCATCTCTAGTCAATTTGCGACCCTCGTGTCGTCCACCATATCCAGGAGATTCTTGTGAACCTTTTGCGTCGCTTTTCCATACAAAAAAAGCTCATGCTCAGCATGACACTGTGCCTGTTGTTGTTTGTGGCGATTTCTTCCAGCTTAAGTATCATGATGACCGGCCAGGGCATACGCGAACGTGTCGTTAGCCAGGAATTACCGGCCGTGGTGGGCGAGATTCGCAATGATATTTTGCGCCAAATCGGCGAACCGCTGGCCACCTCGCTGAGTATCGCGAATAACAGTTACTTGCTCGATTGGGAAAGCGAAGGATTAGCCGACGCCGGTGCCGCCAACTGGCAGCGTTATGCGACCCAGATCAAAACAAAATTCAAAGCCGCCACGGTGTTTTGGGTGTCCGGCGAGACCGGTAAATATTATACCGATGCCGGCCTCAATCGCACGCTCAGCAAAGCGAGTGCCGGCGACCGCTGGTTCTATGATTTTCTGACTAGCGGCAAACCCTACACGCTGGATATAGACAAAGATGCTGGCTCCAGTGCCTACATGTTATTCATCAATACGCGCTTCGATGCGCAAGGTAAATTGGGCGCGGCCGGTCTGGGGCTGTCGGTCGATGCTTTAGCCAATACCGTACGTTCTTATCACGTAGGCAGTTCCGGTTTTGTGTATCTGGTGCGCGCCAACGGCACTTTGCTGATCCATAAAGATCCCGCCCTGGTTGACGGTAAACATTTTCTTAAGGATCTGCCCGGCTTCAATCAGGAATTAAGCAATAAATTGCTGAGCGGCGAAAAGTTTGTCAGTTCCAGTTACGCCGGCTTAGGTGGCAAGCAAATCGTCGCCTCTTCTTTTGTGCCTGAACTCAATCTGTATGTGATTGCCGAGGTACCGGAGGCCGAAGTGCTGGGCAATGTGATGCGCAGCACCACGATCGCCGCGCTGGTGGCCGCTTTAGTCGGCGGCGGTGTCGGCCTGTTGCTGATATTGCTGGTTAGCCGTGCGATCGCCGCGCCGGTAGCACGCGCCGCCCACATGCTGGGCGAGATCGCGGATGGTGACGGCGATCTGAGTCGCAGCATGCCGGTCGAATCGCAGGATGAGATAGGCGCACTGGCCAATTCCTTTAATCGTTTTGTCGCCTCACTCAACAAGACGGTAGGTGAAATTCGCGTCAGTACTGATACCATCGCGCTGGCCTCTAGCGAGATCGCAGCCGGTAATCTTGATCTGTCCTCACGCACCGAGACCCAGGCCTCGAATCTGGAACAAACCGCCGCCACCATGGAAGAATTGACCGCTACCGTCAAGCAAAATGCCGATAACGCCAGACAGGCCAATCAACTGGTGGTGAGCGCTTCGGACGCCGCCACCAAAGGCGGCGACGTGGTCGGGCAAGTGATCTTGACCATGGGCTCGATCAAGGACAGCTCGCGTAAGATCGTCGATATCATTAGCGTCATCGACGGCATCGCTTTTCAAACGAATATCCTGGCCCTGAATGCGGCGGTGGAGGCGGCGCGTGCCGGGGAGCAGGGACGCGGCTTTGCCGTGGTTGCCAGTGAGGTGCGTAATCTCGCACAACGTTCGGCCGGTGCGGCCAAAGAAATCAAGGATCTGATCGGCGATTCTGTCGATAAAGTCGAGATCGGTAGCAAGCTGGTCGATGAAGCTGGCTCTACCATGGACAAGATCGTCACTTCGGTCAAGCAGGTGGCCGATATCATGAGTGAGATCGCTGCCGCCAGCCACGAACAGAGCGAAAGCATCGATCAGGTGAATCAAGCCGTCACCGAGATGGACGATACCACGCAAAAAAATGCCGCTCTGGTAGAGCAAGCCGCCGCCGCCGCTCAGTCTATGCAAGATCAGGCGGATCATCTGGCCAAAGTGGTCGGTGTGTTTAAGCTAGATAGCGCAACAACGGTGCAGACCGCCAAGCCGGCTGCGCAACGTCATACTAGCGCTGCGCGACCTGCCGTCGCGAGCGGCAGAGCGCAACTAGGGCATAGCGCCGCTGCGCGCAAACCTACTCCCGCCAAATCCGCACCAGTTAAGCCATCGAGCGAGTCCAAGGATGATTGGGAAGAATTTTAAGGTATAGGCCAACACGCATATTCTATGCGGGTCTCCAGCCTAGGTGCCGGCAAACCCGCATGGGATATGCGTGAGCGGGTAGGTGCTAGTGAATATCCGAGTAGCCTGGATTGCGGTAGACGTCTCTGCACTTGCGATGTCTACTCCAATGCCTTGACGATGCGCTCACACATCAAGTGAGTGGCCAGATCGCTATCGGCGGTCTCGCTTGTGAGCGTTGCTGGTGTCGTGCGCGCGCTGACGCGGCTTAAAAAATGCTGAATGATTTGCGGAAAACCGCGCCTATACAGCGCGCTATCCCAGTCTTTTAATGCCTGTTGAGTCTCTAAGCCTTGCGCATAATGGCTGGTGTTTTGCATCCCCGTGACGCGCCATTTTTGCCCCGGGCTCAGCACTTCCAGCACTTCTTCTGTGATCCCGCTATCTCTATGCATGATGCCGCTGGCACTGAAATTTTCGCCGCTTAAATGTAAGACGATATGACGCGTTAATCCGTCCACGATGTTGGCGCTCACTTGCATTTCACTTACCGCGGCAGGTGCCAGAAACAACAGGGTATCGACCACATGGATGAAATCGTCGAACACAAATTGGCGCAAAGGCGCAGGCTGAAACCTACGGTTCTTTTGCATCAAGATTACTTGCCGTTGCGGCTGGCTGGCTAGCGCCTGATACATGGGCGCATAACGACGATTAAAACCTGTCATTAGCAGGCGTCCACAGGCCTGGGCTAAGGCCAGTAATTGTTCGGTGTCGGCGGCATTGTCGGCGATAGGCTTGTCGACATACACGTCTATCCCTTGCTGTAACAGATAGGCCACGATCTCACGGTGGGAAGCGGTGGCGGTATGGACAAAGGCCGCTTGTACGCCTTGTTCTGCCAGTTTTCTGTAGTCGGTCTCGGTGGCAGCGATGCGGTATTTTTGTGCCAGTTGCTGCAACTGCTCAGCATTGCGGGTACACAAAACCAGCTGTACATTATCCAGACTAGTGAGTATCGGGAGGTAGGCTTTTTGGGCAATGTCGCCCAAACCTATGACGGCTATACGCATGCTGATTACGCTAAAGAGCGCCTGAGTCTGTGAATTAGCGTCATCATACGCAAAAAAGCCGGGACGGATCCCGGCTTTTGCTGATACTTAAAAAAATGCCTGAAACTATTGCCTGCTTAGGCTGCGCTAATGTCAGCCGGTTTTGCCGATAAACGGCGCAGTCTGTCCATGGTGCTTTCGCCGCTGGTGTCGCCCAGTGCCACAGATTTTCTGATGGCATCAATCTCTGCGGCCTGGTCTAGTGGCTTCTGGCCGATGTCGGCCACGATCTTCATGCCGGCTGCTTCATTGCTGACAGTTTGGGCGCGCTTGGTTAAGGCATTCAAGGCGCTGGAATGGCCTTGCAAACCGGACAGCCCGGCCAACTGGCTCTGGCGTTCTGCACGCAGCGCTTGCAAATCTTTTTGGGCATTCGCTGAGGCCAGAGTCTGCAAGGCTTTTTTGGCCGCTGCATCAAAATCAGCCAATTGCTTGGAGAACGCATCGACGATTTTTTGCAGTTCGTTCATGTAGTCTTGCGCATCCTGCTCTTCTTGCAGTTCTACCGGCAAGCGTGATTTATTCGCTTCCAGTTCGTCGCAGAACATGGTGACAGTCGCTTCCGAAATTTTGCCGGTGGCGAGGCGATCGGCCAATACTTCCAGCGCTTTTTCATCGGTGGCGATCAGATTACGCAGCTTGACCACATCCTCGTGTTCTTTGTCGAAAGAGGCACGCGCGGCCGCCAGCTTTTGCGCGGTTTGGCGCAGCGTATCGGCCAAACGGTCTCTATCTGCTTCGGTCGCAGTTTCCGGATCAAAATTGGCGATGGCTTCAGAAATTTTGTCGCCCAAAACACCGAAATGTTTAGAAATCAAACGCGCTGTCAGGCCCCAACCATTTAAATTACTCATTTTTACTTCCTCAAGAATTAGAAAATTATCCAGCTACTACATTTATCGGTGCAAAAATTTTTACCTGCTTACTGCTCGTGCTGCTGCTTTTTACTATTGAATCACGACACGGTCTTGCGCTAAAGGCAGGCCTATCATGAAGTCGACATGGATACCACGGCGTGTCGCATCGCCATCCTGATCCGCCACAATCTCGGTGCTGATCAATAAATATTCCGGCGTGCCGGCCACATCGCGGCTATATGGCATGAAGATGATTTGCTGCTTCAAGCCATGTTCGCCAGCCGCATCATCGATACGGGTTTCCGTGCCTTTAAACGGCGGCACAAATTCAGCCGCCGGGTTGCCAGCATCGCGCTGGTAAGTGAGGCTATCGGCATCGCCAAACACCGCGCCCAGATCGGCCTCATCCCAACCCAGCCCGGCTAGTTGTTCGCGCCACAGCGTATAGGTTTTATCGCCCAGACCATAGCCGGCGCTTCCCATGAAGGCCTCCTGATCTTCGGCGCTTTCCGGGATCATCCGGGTTAAGCGGGTGCAGTACATCAGTTCGCTAACCTTGCCTTCGCTATCCTGGTACAGCTGCAAAAACTTTTCCTGCGCCTGATCCGCAGCGCTGTCATCGTCACCGGTGGACAGGTAATAGCGATACAGCATGCCCTTCATATCCAGATCGACGCGGCTCACGGCCTTGATCAAATTGTCTGCCAATGCCGGTATCTGCATCAGCGAGCCACTGGTGTTGGCGTGAATAAACGGTGTCATTTGCATACTCAGTATGCCGCCTATGCGCGCGCCCAGAGGCAGGCTCTGGTCTTCGCGTTTTTCGCCTTCGGCGATACCGTGTCGTGCCGCTATCCCACGTACGTATTTGTAGGCATCGTTCCAAGCCATGTCAGACCTTTCCTAGTGAATAATTGGGGGATTTTTTCATACTCTTGCCGCGATTTAAAAAGCGATACAGGCCCCAGCCCAAGCCACCCAACACCGCAGTCCAAAATAAAATGCGCAGCATATGCATAAAACCGGATGGTTCATCTTGCTTGACGCTGGCCGGCAGTCGCGCTGCGCCCGCGGCCGCATTGACATCGGATTTATCATACGCAATCACGTCGCTACCATCGCTGCCGGCATTTGCATTGCGATTGTCGATCGGCTCCAGCCCGCCGTTGTGGCTAGTGTTGTTGCTCGGTGCCGGAGCCCGGCTATGCATGGATTGGCCTAACAAAAACCACATCCAGCCATTGCTAGAGCCGCCGCTATTGTTATTGATGATGATGGGCTGTTGCGCTATCGGAGGCGCAACCGGCGGTGAATACTGGCCGCCGTTAGCCGAACGTCCAAACTGCGTGTCGTTGCCGCGACCGCCGCTGCCCGCATTGTCGTAACCGCGATTGGCGTTGGCTGCGTTGCTGGCATTGGCGGCATTTCTGGCATCCATGGTTTTCAGCGCATTCGCGTTGGCCGAGTTGCGATCCAGATCCTTATTCAATGCCGAACCAGATTTTTGATCGCTGCCACTGCCAGAGCTAGCGCTGTCGCTACGTTTACCAAACGAACCAAACGAGGTATTTTTACTGCCACTGCTATCAGAGCTTGTGCTCGATGATTTACCCGCGCTACTGCCAGAGCTGCTGCGCTGCGACGAGAAGCCGCCCTTGAAAGAAGACGAGCTGCTAGATTTGCCCGAGCTGCTGCTCTTGGCCTCGGCCACGCTGGCAGCTGGCATCGCCAGCGCCAGGCTTAAGCTCAATAAGCTCAGGATAGTACGTAATTGCGTCATGGCGTTTCCAATGCGTTGGCAAGATTCATTGCGGTAGATCAGGCTGTTTTTGAGTCAGGACTAGCTGTTTAGTTCACACCGGCTTTGCCCTGGCTGCGCATAGAGCTTAAAAACAAGGCCAGACCGCCAAAAGCTAAAATCAAAATCACCAGCAATTCAAATAGCGACATATTGCGTAAATTAAAGTGCAGCGAGGCGATCACGCCAAACAACAAAGCCCCCAGCGAGCCTAGTGCTAACACCCAGCCGAGCAAACTCTTGACGTTGTAAAACACCATGGCGATGCCGAGTATGAAGGGAATCATGATCATGCCGCTGGTAATGCTGATGCTGCCACCGAAGGCTTGCACCCCGTACATGCCATAACCCATGCCAAAACTCGATTGCACCATGACTGCATTAAACAGCATATAAAAGCCGCCGCACATCATGAACAGGCCAATAAAAAATTTGCCTACGCCGCCTTCTGTTCCGCCTGCACCTTGCATTGTTTGCTCCCGATAAAAATATTATTCGATGTTTTATGCCAGCCTATGCTGCTAGCTGACCGAATTGTAGGCGAGATCATAGAAATCGCGTATGGTAATAGAAGCGAGAAATTACCATAGATAGGTAACTTATTGCCAACTTAATGGTAAGTACTTGTATCGATGGGATAAATTTTATAAAAATAGGGCGGGTGCAACCCGCAAGGCTAGAGCGGTAGGTGCGATTAGCAACGCGTAATCGCACGTATGTAGCTGCGCCGTAGCGGTTTTAGAAAACGACCTTGCCAACGCGCATATTCCATGCGCTTCTTCAAGCATGCTGGCCTGCGAGCCGCATTGGATATGCGTGCTGGCGCTGCCTGTATTTGGAATTTTATACGGCGGAATAGATGAAGCAAATTACGCCTTACAAAGTCGATTGTTAAATTACTAGCAATACCGCAAACGCATCGTTTACAATCCCCAGTGTGACCGCCACGGAGGCAGTTCATTCCTATAAGTGTGAAGCTGGCAGATTTTTTTTCGTTGCGGTGGGGCCGATACACGCTATTTGTTCGCAGTCAAGAGAGGCTCCATCAATGAGCAGTATTTTACGAATTTCCGGTGAGGCATTGGAGGTAGACGAGCTGCTATCGCAGTATCCGCTACCTGCCTATCGCATTTGGAAAAAAGGCGAACCTCGTATTATTAAAGGGAAATTCCATTGTGATTCTGGAGCCTGTTTTTTGGTCAGTGATGCTGATTTTGATGATTTTTCTCGACAGGTCGCAGATGCAATTGAATTTTTAAATATTCATGCATCATCGATCGCCCAAATGAGTTCGTTCTCGGGTGTACAAGATGCTGATCTTGATTTTGGTGTATCGATTTATCAAGGACACTATACCCAATTTTCTTATTTGCCTCCAAAGCTGATTCAGCTTGCCGCGAGTGCAGGTATAGGCTTAGAAGTTTCACATTACGGCTGCAGCAATGAGGATGAAGAAAGTTAACATGACATTCGAAAATGAGGCGCAAATCGACGTAACTCCAAAAAACACTGATCGGTGCGTGCGCCTTTCAATTCAATGTTGAGGCCATGAAAGCAATCGTTCTTGCGTCTATCGCCGCCATTTTTGTCCAGCCGCTGTGCTTCTTGGTGGTGTTTTTTGTTCCTACGCTTTTCAACGGTGCCGATATTCTGAGCATGGACGTACTCCGCATGTCTTTGTTTGCCTCCGTTATCGCCACTCCGTTTGTTATTCTGGTGGGTATTCCTTCTTTGCTTATCCTGCGCCGCTTAAATCGATTATCCAGCTTCATTTTCGCTGTAATTGGTTTTGTTGTTTCATCAGCCGCTGTCGCGCTATTGGGGTGGCCCGGCTTTACTTACAGCGGCTATTCCTCCGGTGGCAATTGGCACGGACGGTATGTCCATTTTGTAGTCGATGGCGTCACAACTACCTACGGCTGGCTCAACTACATTGAAGGTGTTTTAATGTTTGGATTGCACGGCTTGGTGGGTGCAATTGTGCTTCACTTTGTTTGGCGTTGCAGCATTGAGGGTAACAATTCATTCATGTTGTTACCGTTTCGCGGTGCGGCTTAATTTTGGCGCTATGCATCAAGCGATGGTTAGTAGCGTGCTATCCAATGAGATGGGATTTTCTTTTCGATACCGACACAATAGACTGCCGATCAACTCAGCGTCAAACATCAATAAGGAATAAGGGGTCATGATAAACAAGGAAGCCAATCCTGTTGAATGGGCGGGGTTAATGTACGAACTGGAAGACGCCCGCGAGCATTTAGCTGCGTTAATAGTCGATATTGAAAAAAATCCGGAATTCGACGAGACTGACTTAAGAATTCAGTTGGGACATGTTTTTTCTCATTTAAATCGTGTTTGGCATCGACGCGATCTGAATCGTGAGTTTTCTGAAAAAGAATGGACGCTCGCAAGCAAATTTCCAAATGACCTGGATCCAATATGAAGAGGCCTAACATAGCGTATTTAGGTATATCTATGCGCGCCAATTTTTCAAGGGCTCACTCTCCAGCTTCGACGCGTTGTGCGCATTACCGTGCCCAACGCGTTAACTAGCATGAGATACGTACTGCGTCCTGCCATCTGGTTGCTTGTCGTCGCGGCAGTTGCCGCAGGCATCTCCGCCGCTGCAGGGTGGCGCTTTTGGTGGGTCTTCGGCATCGTCGCTTTTATCATACTTGCCAATGGCTTGTTCGCCGCACTTGAAGATGACTTGCCTGGCGGTTTTAACAATCCAGACGGTAAATCCACGCCAAAATACGCGGTCATTGTGGGCTGGGTTGTTCGCGGGGGCGGTCTGTTAATTGGCGTCTTAATCGTCGCCATGCTTGGCCTACATTTCTACGGGGCGCGGTGAGTCGCATGCAAGCTAACCAATCTATCGAGCCGACTGGCGTCGGCAAAGCGGCGCTGCAAAAAGGTTCGGGAGTATTTTTTCGGAATGTTCCGCGACAAATGTCCGATTCGCCCGTCACGGTGAAGGGTATAAGGAGTTAGAAATCTATGAAGAATGGCATACCACATCGCAACCATACGCCTTACGGCTGGTGGATCGCCTCGTATATTGAACGTGCAGCTTGGGATGATGAGCCGAATCCTGCGCCGAATAGCCGCTGCCTCGCTTGGGAAAACACCATCATTTTGCAGGCACCAGATCGTGAGGCCGCTTATGAAAAAGCAGTTTCTTTGGCGACGCAGATTTCTTCTGAGTTTGAAGATGGGACTCGGCATGGTAGAAAGAGATCTTGGGTATTTGAAGGCCTTACAAGTTTGTTAGCGATTCACGATGAATTAAAGGATGGCGCGGAAATTCTTTGGATCGAACATAAAAATAGAACGGTTAAAAAAATACGTTCATTAGTCAAGAAAAAGGAAGAGCTTGAAGTATTTGACGACACGCCATCTGTCGGCGATGGCCTTTAACATATCATTCGAAAATGATACGCAAATAAACGTAACTCCAAAGAACACTGATCGGTGCGTGCGTCTTTCAATTCAACCTTAGCCACAACACATCAATGCCAATTAAGCGAGTAGGAAAATTTCTAGAAACCGAGGACTTAGGGTTTGTTCACTCATTGGGCATTGAGAGTGGGCAATTAGACGAATGTGTTTCTGAGATGGCGGCGATTCCCACAGCCCTGAATTGAGGTCTATTTATATTTATTGTTGTGACTGTTAGCCGGGAGTGAGCGTGGAATCGAATACCTATTTTCAAGGTTGTAATTTTAATGGCTGTGAATTGCGTGGTGCAATAATGCGGCATGCTTCTTTTGAAGCTACTGGCTTTGATGACGCCGATTTTTCTAAAGCAGATTTGTCGGGAGGCGACTTTTATTTAGTTCATTCATATTTTGGAAATTTTGAAGGTGCAATTTTACGTAACGCCAAATTTTCCGGGGGGAGTTTTAACGATACCAGTTTCGTCGGTGCGGACTTGACTGGTGCGTCATTCTTGGAAGATAACATGGGTGGGGCTGTGAATCTTTGTGATGTAGATTTCACCAACGCCAATTTGACAGGGGTTATATTTGGAGCCGCGTTTTACAACGACAATACAAAATTTCCAGAGGGATTTGTGTTTGATAAACCTGGTTTAACCAAGGGACCCAGACGGTGAACAAACGTAGGTACGATTAGCGTAACATTTGCCAGAACCCGGTAGTGCGGGTGAAACCCGCAACGCTAGAGCGGTAGGGGCGATTAGCTACGCGTAATCGCCCACTTATCTTTGCTCCCTAGAATATCTAAAACCGACCTCGGCCATCACGCATATTCCATGCGACTCGTAGGCCTATGTGCTTGAAGAAGCGCATAGAATATGCGCAGTGGCGCTGCAGATATTTGGAATTTCATACGGAGTATTAGATGAAGCCAAATAGGTCTCACTGATTTACCCAGGCTAGGCTTACTCGCAATACGGCAATGCATCGCTTACAATCTCCAGTGTGACCGCCGCGGAGGCGGTTTAGTCCAACAAGGTTTATCCGTCGCAAGTAGTCCGCGGATCTTATTTTTGCGTTCCGGTGCGGCGGATAAACGCTATTCGTTAACTGTCACAACAATTATGCGTAGCTTCGATTCATCATCCAATGCTGAAATAATGCTTGGCGTTAAGCTCAGGGGACAAGTTCACCTGGAAGTAAAGAGTGATATTGAGCACGCTTATACGTTAGCGAAATCCATTAAACATCCCTGGTACAGATGTCAAGCATTAGCACAAGTTGCTGATCACTCACCCCCTTCAACTACTCATTCTATTTTGGAAGAGTCTTTTAAAAGCGCTATGGAATGCCATGACGAAAATAGAAGGGTTTCAGTTGGATGTTTTCCGTTAGAGGCAGCTTTAAGACATAATTTCATGGATCTTGTGACTGTTTTTTTACAGGGGTGTATCTCTCAGATTAGTCATGAGATGGATCCAATAAGTAAATGGTGCTGCGTCGACGTGGTTCACATAATAAAAACAAACACTAGTCTTTTGGATGAATTCTATAAGACGTTTGTTAATGCAACATCGCAAGGTCATGGTTGGCGAGTCGAAAGGGACATAGAATATTTACTATCGGATCCCGATGTTAAGAAAAATCAGAAGTACATTGAATATTTATCAGCGCGAAAAAATAGTATTCATGAGTGGAAAAGAGATAATGCAAAAACAAAAAACAGTTAACATGACATTCGAAAATGGCGCGCAAATAAGTGTAATGTCAGATTCTGCTGATTTTCGTGCGCGCATTTCAATTCGGCGTCAATTGCGATTGGTATAGGGGAATCACACACCCGCCGCAGCATCTGAACATAAAAAAAGCGACCCGCAGGTCGCTTTTTTGTTTTCAAACGTATGCGCCTACTTCACGCCATGCATTAACTTCTGCACCAGTGGTGCGATCAATAGCAGTAATACGCCTGCGCCTAGCAGAGAATAAAAGCCCAGCGTGTAGCCGGCTAGTGCCGATTGTACTGACAGGCCAGAGTCGCCGCTAACGTGGCTGGCGAAGATGCCTGAGAGGTTGTTGCCGATGCCGGTAGAGAGAAACCAGCCGCCCATGCCTAGCCCGACCAGACGGCTTGGGGCCAGCTTGGTGACCATCGACAAGCCTATCGGCGACAGACAAAGTTCGCCTACCGATTGGATCACGTAGACCATGATCAGGGTCCAGAACGGGATCTTGTTGTTGGCGTCTACCAGCGACGAGAGGGCAAACATCAGCAGCGCAAACGCCATCGCGTTAAAGATCAGGCCGAGGCCGAATTTACGTGGTATCGATGGGTTGGCATTGCGCCGCCCCAGCATCACCCAGATGGTGGCGATCACCGGTGCCAGAGCGATCACGGCGATAGAATTGACGCTCTGAAACCATGCGGTAGGATAGATGAAGCCACCCAGATCACGGTTGACGATATGTTCGGCCAGGAAGGTAAACGAGCTACCGGCTTGCTCTAAAAATACCCAGAACAAGATATTGAAGGCGAAGATGATCAGCATCGCAATCGCCTTGTCGCGCGCCACTTTGCCGTCGCGTATCCCTTCCAGCAACAGCATTACCGACAAACCGACGAATAAAACGGTGAGCAGCATTTGTAATTTTTGGGCACCGACGGCGAGTAAAAAATACATCAGCGGTATCACGCACAGCGCGCCGAGCGCCACATACGCGACCCGCGCCAGGCTTTGCGCGCCAGCCGGTGGTGCGCCTATGCCTTTGAGCATCTTGCGTCCTAGCGCAAACCAGATCAGGCTGATCAACATGCCGATCCCGGCCGCGATGAAGACGATTTTGTAAGCAGGTGTGTCGCCGGTATTGAAGACTTTTTGCGCCAGTAATTGGGTCAGGATAGGGGCGAAGAAGGCACCGACATTAATGCCCATGTAAAAAATCGTGAAGCCGGAATCGCGCCGTGTGTCGTTCAGGCTATACAGCTTGCCGACCATGGTAGAGATATTCGGTTTGAACATGCCATTGCCGACGATGATGGTGGCCAGACCTAGCTTAAACACATCGGGATCGGGGAAGGAAATCGCGAACAAGCCGCAGGCCATGAACACCGCGCCGAGTAAAATCGAGCGTTGATAGCCGAGGTAGCGATCCGCGATATAGCCGCCAAAAAGAGCGCCGGCATACACCAGCGCCAGGTAAGATCCGTAAGTCAGATTGGCGACCGCCTGGCCGCTGGAATCGCCGCTGTAAAACTGGCTGACGATGTACAGCACCAGCGCCCAGCGTATTCCGTAGAAGGCAAAGCGCTCCCAGAATTCGGCCATGAATAACATCCACAGGGGCGCCGGATGCCCCAAAATTTGCTTAAATTCCGGTATTGCCACCTCGCGTTGCGGTGCGCTTGCAGTACTGCTCATGCCATACTCCTGTAGGTAGTCGATGAAGGGTTTTCATGAGAAAGCGGCAGTACACCCGCTGCGCATGGTATGCGCATGGATAAGAGAGATTCAGCCAGCGTTTCTATGGAGCGCATTTTAAGCTAGAAAAGCGGGCTCACTCTGGATGTGTGTGGCTATTTCTAAAAAAACCTGAACAAGGGCAAGCCAGAGACGTATATTCCATGCGGCTCGCAGACCAACATGCTTGAAGAAGCGCATGGGATATGCGTAGTGGCGGGGTGTGAATTGTTCTTTATTACCAGTTACTGTTCAGCCCGCTAGGAAAACTCCCTCGCCCGCTAGCGGGAGAGGGCAGGGGTGAGGGTGCTTGAGCAAGGTTTGCTTCCAAATAGCTGATGCGCTTAACACCATGAAAAATCAAACATTGCGCTCAATTTGGACCACCCTCATCCCAACCCTTCTCCCGCAGGCGGGAGAAGGGCTTTGTATAGCGGGATGAACAGCAACCATTACCATAGCCAAAATCGCTTGCTTGTTACATCAGGGCGGGCAATATCGACGATCTCACTGATACCCTTACGATCTAAGCGCTCCAATAGTTTGTTGCTGCCCGAGCGCAATTTGAAATCCATTTCGCTGGCATACAGCGGTAGTACCGCATAGAAGTTAATTGATTTTACGCCAGCAATGTCAAGCACCTGAAAGTCTGTGCAGGCCGGGGGTAATAGGATGGCGCCGCACAACTCAGTGTTCGGTGCATAAGCTTCTGCTGGATCGCCGTTTGGAACGGTGTGCGCAAATCCCAGCCACGTCGCATGTTTATGCGGCAGTCGCGCCAAACCCTTGAGTAGACGTATCGGCCAATACCAGGCTTCGTCTGCAAACGAGGCTTGATCGGTTTTCCAATTGGCGGGTAGCGTGATCAGCAACTCTGCAAATCTAGGGACATCAATACCTTCCGGGGTGCTCATGGGCAGGTCGCTCATACCTGAAGTAACTAGTCTGGTATAGGGGAAATCTAGCGTTGGTTTGACGACGTGAATATCGATGTGAACGGTGTCCGAGACAATCTCATGAAAGACGAAATCGACAGGGCCGAGGTGCTTTTCTATATGTGCCGCAATCTCTGCAATAAACTCTTCCCCAGCGGGCGCAGACCAGGGCGTAGCTTCACCGTGTTGATAAATAGGACTGCCGCTCATGGATAAAATTTCTGCAGATTTTTTGTTTGAAGTGAGGCTCATGGCTGGATTTATTTGATTGGGCGGGGTCGCCATATTTTAAATAATTTCGCGAAATAGCTAGCAACAGCCTAGCGTATTCCGACTCTGCGATTTAATTCTAGTCAGATACTGCGCATTTCCTGGCTAGGATACTGCGCTTTCTACATCAGACAGTGTCAATGAAAATCAAAATGCCACCTCTGCTAACACGCATATTCCATGCGGCTTAGCAGCCAGTGTGCCAGAAGAAGCGCATGGGATATGCGTAGTGGCGTGGTGTGCATTTCAGATCAAAGCTAGGGTGCGCCATGCGCACCACGGATGCAAAATCAGGCGCGGGTAATTTTCGGTGAATATCAGGTCACATGGTGCGCATGGCGCACCCTACGGCGTAGGCACGCTAGGCTGCTTATTGAACCTCGGCTTCTACCAGTTTGGCTAGCGACAGCAGTGAATCCTGCCAGCCCAGATAGCACATTTCTACCGGTATGACTTCCGGGATGCCTTCCTGCACGATGCTCAGATCGGTGCCGCAGGAAACCGCTTTCAGGGTGATGGTCACTTGTATTGTGCCAGGGAGATTGGGGTCGTCAAACTGGTCGGTGTAGCGTAGTAACTGGTTGGGAATCAGCTCCAGATATTCACCGCTAAAAGACTGGCTGTGCTGGGTCGCGAAGTTAATGAAGGACATCCTGAAGCTGCCGCCCACCTGAGCATCCATGTGATGCACGCTAGCCGTATAGCCATTCGGCGGTAACCACTTGCTCATCGCCTCGGCATTGAGGAAGGCGCGATACACGCGTTCTGGTGGTGCGCGTAGGACGCGGTGCAGATGTATCGTATTTCCAGCCATGATTTGTCTCCTTGTTTACGTAACTATGTTGATGGATAAGTGGGCACAGCTTTGCAACCAGCAAATCGCAAAGGCGCAAGCTTGCGGCCCAATTTTACTTGGGAGTGGCAATAGTGTGAATAAATTTGTGGGGGCTTGGGGGGAGGCGCGCCGGCTGGCGGCAAAAACTAAATAGTCGTTGACTCACACGCATATTCCACGCGGCTTACCAGCCAATATGGCTTGAAGAAGCGCATGGAATATGCGTAGTATGCGGATTGCATGGGCCCGATTTCGCTGTGCTTAATCGGGCCTGCGCGGATATTTTTTGGTCGCTTTACTTCAATTGATACGGTGCATCGGCGAACGAGCTGGTGGCAGGCAGGTCGGGGTAGTTGGTCGGGCGTCCCTGCTGTTTGGCCATGAAGGCTTCCATCAGGTTGGCGCTTTGCCAGATGCCCGATTGCAGCCAGCCCATTTGTTGCAGCGCGTCGTGGGTGGAATGGTCACGGGCGTAGTGGATCGCCTGTTTGCTGCCCCAGATGGCTACCGGTGGTTTTTGTGCGATTTCTGCCGCCATCAGCATGGCCGCTTCCAGCATTGCTTCCTGAGTTTCGAAGACTTCATTGACCAGACCCACGGCCAGTGCACGTGCGGCAGGCAGGCGGCGGCCGGTATAGGCCATTTCGTGGACTATGCCTTCCGGAATCAGCTTAGGTAAGCGTTGCAGCGTGCCCAGATCGGCGGTCATGCCGATATTGATTTCCTGTATGCAGAAGAAGGCATCTTTGCTGGCCAGACGGATATCGGTAGCACAGATCAGATCGACCCCGCCGCCTATGCAGCCACCGTGGATGGCGGCAATCACTGGCATGCGCAGTTGCTCGATCAGGTTAAACGATTGGTGCATGTCTTGCAGCACCAAGGAGATATTCGCACGGCCGATGGCGCTGGTATCGTCCAGTGTCATGCCGCCGCCGGCAAAGACGTCCAGCGCCATACCGGCGGTGAAATGCTTGCCGGTGGACGAGATCACCAGAGCGCGGGCACTGGCGTCGCGCTGCAAGCCTTGCAAGATGCTGACCAGTTCGCGGAAAAATACCGGTTGCATGGTGTTCATGCTGTCTGGGCGGTTCAATTGCAGGTGGGCGATCTTGTTGCTGATGTTGAACTCAAAACATTGGTAAGTCATGGCGGCTCCTGGTGGTTGTTAGGATTAATTAGGATTAGTTTTCTGGATGGACGAGTGAATACAGGACGGCGCGCACTGCGGCGCGATACAGCTCGTCCGAATGTTCTTTTTTCAGGTAATAGCCTTTTAGTTCCAGGCTGATCACGCCGTGCATGGCCGACCACAGCAGGCGCGCCGCCATGCCGGGGTTGGAGGCGGGCAGGCTACCATCTTGCATGCATTGCTCAAATTCGGCGATCAGCGGCGTGAAGGATTCCCAGGCCGCGGTGCGCGATTCCAGCGGCGGCACGAAGCCCGCAATGGCATCGCCAAACATTACCATGTAGTAGCTGGGATTGCGGCGCGCGTAATCGTGATAGCTGGCCGCGTACAACCATAGCCGGTCTATGCCCTGAGTGGCGGTGCTGCTGAGGCTTAGGCCTGACTGGTTGGCGTCGAGATTTTTTGTACTGAGATTGCTGGCGCTGAGATTATTTTGAAACTCGGCAAAATCTTGCTTGAAGCGGGCGAAGCCTTCCAGATATAGGGCATTAGACAAGCCATCCTTGCCGCCGAAGATGGAATACAACAGTGTGGTCGAGCAATTGACCGCGTCTGCCACCTTGCGCACTGTCAGTGCGGCGGCACCTTCTTCTACCAGCAAGCGTGAGGCGGCGTCTAACATACCCTGACGCAGCGAGATGCGTAGCTCGTCCTGAGCCTGGCGGAAATCGACGACTTTTATTTTACTCATAAAAAAACCATCTCATATTCAAAGTGAAAAACAACGTTTTTTCTGATAACATCATATCAGCAACAATTAAAATTACCAACTTAACCGCGCCACCAGACAGGAAATTGATTATGAGCAGTACTTCGCATTTGCCAAAAGCACTACAAAATTTGAGTATGCCGGTGATCGCTTCACCGATGTTTATCGCTAGTGGTCCTAAGCTGGTGGCGGCGCAATGCAAGGCCGGTATCGTCGGCTCTTTCCCTGCCTTAAATGCGCGTCCGGCCGAATTATTGGATACTTGGCTGACTGACCTAAAAGCCGAACTGGCAGAATTTCAGGCTGCCAATCCGGATGCCAAGGTTGGCCCGATTGCGGTGAATCAGATCGTCCATCAATCGAATGACAGACTGGCGGCCGACGTCGCCATGTGCGTTAAACATCAGGTGCCTATCATAATCTCGTCACTGCGCGCACCGCCAAAAGAGATGATGGATGCGATCCACAGTTACGGCGGTATTGTTTTGCATGACGTGATCTCTATCCGTCATGCGCAAAAAGCCTTAGAAGCGGGCGTCGATGGCTTGATCCTGGTAGCGGCCGGTGCCGGCGGCCATGCCGGTGGTTTGTCGCCGTTCGCGCTGGTGGGTGAAGTGCGTAAATTCTTCAAAGGCCCGATCGCCTTGTCCGGCTCTATCGCCACTGGTGACGCGGTGTTGGCAGCTTTGGCCATGGGCGCCGATTTTGCCTACATAGGTTCGCGCTGGCTCGCTACCGAAGAAGCCAACGTCGATCAGGCTTATCGCGATGCCATCATAGAATCCGCTGCCGTCGACATCGTCTACACGAATTTATTTACCGGTGTGCATGGCAATTACCTGAAAAAATCCATCATCGCCGCCGGCCTCGATCCGGATGACTTGCCAGTCGCAGACAAAACCAAGATGAACTTCGGTTCCGGCTCAGGTAGCGCCAAAGCCTGGCGCGATATCTGGGGCGCAGGTCAGGGTGTAGGCTTGATGCACGATGCACCATCGGTAGCCGAAATTGTCAGTCGCCTTAAGGAAGAATTCGAAGCCGCCAAGGCGCGCGTGCTGTCCAGCTAATCGCAGACTAAGTGTGGCAAATAATGGCATCCAGGTGATGCCATTATTTTTTTGTGAGCGTGCGCAGCGAGATGCCTCAAAAAATATTGCTCCGAAGAATTCAAGTTTTTGACTAGGGAGCCGTAACCAGACCATCTCCTCTTTTTTGATTGACCATTTTATGCGCCGTCTATCTGCCGTGTTGGTATCACTGCTGATCTGTGGATCGGCCCTCGCCAACGATCCGCCTGCTAAGCCCATCAAACAAGCTTCCTCCAAGGAAGACATGCCTGATAAAGAGGAAAGCAAGTCCAGTAGCAAAGACAGCAAAGAAGGTAAATCGAGTAAAGCGAGCAAAGACAAAGAAGCAAAATCGGCCGAAGCTGCGCGCGCTAAAGAGGCGCTGGCGGCCGATGAGCTGGCGGTGAAGATAGCTGAAAGATTGTCGATACTGCGCAAAGAAAAAGACGATGCCGCCAAAATGGCCCCGCGCCCGGTAGTCAGAAGCTATGCACCGCCAGTCAAGCGTACTGAGCATGCTGAAGTAAAACCTAAAGCTGCAGCCGAAGGACATGCTGCCAACGCCGCAGCTCTGGCCGGTGCCAGCGCGCATAGCGCCATCCACTGGAGTTATGAAGGCGAAGGCGGCCCTTTAAGCTGGGGCAAACTCAACCCGTCCTATGCCACTTGTGACAGTGGCGAGCGCCAGTCACCGATAGACATCCGCGACGGCATCCATGTCGATCTCGATCCGCTCACTTTTGATTACAAACCCTCGCGTTTTAGCGTGATCGACAATGGTCACACCGTACAAGTGAATATGGGCGCAGGCAATTACATCAATGTCTCGGGTAAAAACTACGAGCTTTTGCAATTTCATTTCCATAAACCATCTGAAGAGCGTATCAACGGCAAGGGTTTTGAGATGGTGGTGCATCTGGTGCACAAAGGCGGCGACGGCAAACTGGCAGTAGTGGCGGTCTTGATAGAGCGCGGCAAGGCGCAAGCTCTGGTGCAAAGCGTCTGGAATAATCTACCATTAGAAAAAAACGAATCGGTACAGGCACTCAGTACCATGGATCTGAATCAGCTATTGCCAACCAAGCGTGATTACTATACCTACATGGGTTCACTCACCACGCCGCCTTGCAGCGAAGGTGTGCTGTGGCTAGTGATGAAAGAAAACATAGAGATCTCGCCAGAACAACTGGCGATCTTCAGCCGTCTGTATCCTATGAACGCCAGGCCGATACAAAAAACTTCGGGGCGTTTGATTAAGGAATCGAATTAGGCTGGCTAAGCAATCCGCGCTGGGCATTAGCTGCTGAGGATGGTTTAAGCAATCTAGTGTTGCAGGTCGAAAAAAAACGGCAACTCATGAACGAGTTGCCGTTTTTTCGTTGCAGCGGGTGCTAGCGCTAACTGCCTATTTGTAAATTCCGCAGCCTATGATAGTGCCGTTTTCCAGCTTTTCTATGTAGGTGGATTTGTGTTCTATGTCTTTACTGATGGGGTGTGGCCATTTGTAATCGACCCAGCCTTTGCCTTTTTTGTCGGCTAGGGATAAAAAATCCTTGATAAAGTATTTGCCATCGGCGTCTTTCAGCTCTAACAGGCTTTTACCGATAAGTTTTGAATTGGCACCGTGCGCCAGGGTTTTTCCAGTGGCATCAAAGACAAATAGATACAGATCCCGGTCGACAAACTGCCCCTTGCTATCGCTGATGGCGGCGTAGGCTGCTTCCGCTCCATTTGCTTTGATCGCGGCCATGCCTTTTTTGACGAGTGCCACCGCATCTTCGGCATTGCCGCGCTCATTAGCTGCGATAGTCTGCATAGACAAAATGCTGCTAAAAAGGAATGCCAGAGTACATAGATAGTTTTTCATTGGAACCTTAAAAGCGAGGAAAGGAAATTTCATCATAGGCCGAATATTTCCGATTTACAATCAAGACAGTGGCATGTGTTGTTGATTGGAGAGTCGCCACACCCCACCCGCTATTCATACTTGCGTACATCATCTATCACCTTGCCGTCATTGGCCAGGCTGCCTGCGGCGACAAAGCTTACCTCGCCGCGGAGCTTGGTGACCTCACGTATGCTCGCCACCAGCTTCGCTTGCAGGCTCTCGTTTTCGGCTACGCTCTGGTTCACTAGCTCGCACTGCAGGGTCATAGCGTCGTTCGCCATTTCACCTGTCACCACCAGTCTAGCCTTGCCGATTTCAGGATGGCGCTTGATGATGTCGGCCACTTGTGAAGGGTGGACGAACATACCTTTGACCTTGGTGGTCTGGTCGGCGCGCCCCATCCAGCCCTTGATGCGGGTATTGCTGCGGCCGCAGGGCGAGATGCCGGGCAGGATCGCAGACATGTCGCCGGTGCCGAAACGCAGCAAGGGATAATCCAGATTAAACGAGCTGATCACGACCTCGCCGACTTCGCCCTCTGCCACCAGGTCGCCAGTACCTGGTCTGACGATTTCTATGATCAGATCCTCGTCCAATACCATGCCGGGATTGATCTGGCCATCGGTCGTGGTTTCATAGGCGATATTGCCGATGTCGGCCGAGGCATACATTTGCAATACCAGCGGCACTCCATGCTGCTGCAACCACGTGCGCAAGGAAGGCGGCAGCGCTTCGGCACCGACCACGGCGCGCTGCAAGCTAGAAATGTCTGCACCCAGTTCCAGTGCTTTTTCTATGATAATTTTTAAGAAGCTAGGCGTGCCTATATACGCATCCGGACGCAACTCTGTGATGGCTTGCACCTGCATTTCGGTTTGCCCGCTACCTGCCGGAATAATCACGCAACCGAGTTTGGCGGCGCCACCTTCTGCCATATACGCAGCCGGTGTGAAATGATACGAGAAACAGTTTTGTATCAGGTGACCGCTACGCAATCCGGCGGCGTACATGGGCCGGGCGAAGCGCCACCAATCTTGTGCGCGGCCTTCCGGATCAAAGATAGGGCCGGGCGACATGAAGATGCGTTTTAACTGCTGCGGCGCAGTGCTGTTGAGTCCGCCAAACGGACGCTGCTGGCGCTGTAAGGCTTGCAGATCTGATTTGCGCGTGACCGGCAGTTGCGCTAACGCGCTACGGCTACGAATGTCGGCGGCGTTCACGCCTTGCAATATGCTAGCCCAACCGGCGGCGCTTTGCGCTTGCGTTATCAGCTGCGGCAGGCGTGTCATCAAGGCTTGCTCGCGGCTGTGCGGATTGCGAGTCTCCAGGGCATCCAGATATTCACTCATGTGCTATCTCTCGTTGCAGTTTTTTGGTTAATTTTGAAAAAATGAGTTGGTAAGAATGCTGCAATAGTTCTTCTGCTTCAGCGTCGCTCATCGCCGTGGCATCGACCACTTGTATCCATTTGGCGCGTGCCATATACGGTGCCGGAATGATGTGCTGCCTGTCGGTAAACTCCAAAAAACGCTGGTCTTCTACCTTGAAACTGAAATTGCGTAAGACATCGTCTCTTAACCAACTCACCGCAAACATTTTTTTTCCGACCGAAAACACCAGATCCGAACCCCACTTGGTCTCGACTACAGCCCCCGGAAGCCTGCTGCAAAAATCACGTGCTAAATTGAAGTCCATGCGCGCTCTCCCGTCTTAAGCCAGCCAGCGCTTACGGCGACGATAAAATTTCATTTCACGAAAACTCTTGCGACCGGCGCTGGAGACACCCAGATAAAACTCTTTAACGTCTTCATTGGCGGCCAAATCTTTGGCATCGCCTTCCATCACGACCCGGCCGTTTTCCAGAATGTAGCCAAAGTCGGCATAGCGCAAAGCGGTATTGGTATTTTGCTCGGCCAGCAAAAACGAGACGTTTTCTTTGACGTTGAGACTCTTGACGATTTCAAAAATTTCTTCCACTAGTTGCGGTGCGATACCCATAGACGGTTCATCCAGCAAGATCATGGAAGGTTTAGCCATCAGGGCGCGCCCGATCGCACACATCTGTTGTTCGCCACCCGAGGTGTAGCCGGCCAGCGAACTGCGGCGCTGGCGTAAGCGCGGAAAATAGTGATACACCATCTCCAGCGATTCTTTCAGTTCTGCACGTGAAATCTGGCGCGTGTAGGCGCCTGTCAGTAGATTTTCTTCTATGCTCAGATGGGCGAAGCAATGGCGGCCTTCCATTACCTGCGAGAGGCCGCGCTTGACCAGTTCATTCGGGGTCAGATGATCAACGCGCTGGCCTTTAAAACTGATGTCGCCCTTGGTGATGTCGCCGCGTTCATTGCGCAGTAGCGTAGAAATTGCCTTGAGTGTGGTCGATTTACCGGCACCATTTGCACCTAATAAGGCGACGATTTTTCCTTGCGGTACTTGTAGCGAAATACCTTTTAACACCAGTATCACATGGTCGTAAATTACTTCGATATTATTCACGCTCAAGTAAGCCGGGGCGGCCGGGGCTGGCGGGCTGGCATTGCTAACATTCGCTACGATGGGGCTGGTCATGGTGTTCTCATCTATCTTCAAAGACGGGTCTTCAATATTTCATTAGCGGGTTTTCGCGCTTACTTATGGCTAGTTTTTGCAAGCTCAAAAACCCCCACTTCCACGCGGATGAACAAATAAAATCCGCTGCGGAGGTGAGGAAAACCCACTGGAAAACCTATTAAAAACTAATTAAAACTATTTCATACAGCCTGGAGTAATCTTTTTCTCAGCCGCATATTTGGCCGAAGACTCTTCTAGCAGAGCACGCGTCAATGCCTTGTCGCCGACTACCCAGTTAGGCGTGATGGCTTTCCATTTGTCGCCGGTCCATTGCTGAACCTTGACTGCGCCGGAACCTTCGTGATCGTCGCAAGACGTTTTAACCGGTGGGAACATGCCGAGCGCCCCCAAGGTTTTTTGACGCGCTTCATTCACGTCGAGATTCTCAAAACCCCAACGTATTTGCTCACTAGTCATCAGCTTGCCTTTGCCAAATTTTTCTTGCGCTTTCAGTATCGCTTCCGTCCACAAGATAGCAGCGGTCACACCGCGCATGTGGTAGACCGAGCCTACCCGTGATTTATCGCTTAAATTACCTTTGCCAGCGGCATACACCTTGGTACGGATCTCATCGAGTACCGCATAGTTGCCTGGCGTGTTGAAGGTCATGGTGGTGTAACCTTTGGCGGCATCGCCAGCCGGTACCGTGTCTTCTTCTGAGCCGGCCCACCAGACGCCCAGTATCTTGTCGCGTGAAAAGCCATTACGCTGGGCAGTTTTAAGCGCCACCGCATTCATCACGCCCCAACCCCATAAAATCACGTAATCAGGATTGGCCTGGCGGATTTGCAGCCATTGCGATTGCTGTTCATTACCCGGGTGCGCCACCGGGATCTTGATCAGCTCAAAACCATATTGCTTAGCTTGTGCTTCCAGGACTGGCAGAGGTTCTTTGCCGAAGGCGGAATCGTGATACAGATGGACGATTTTTTTACCCTTGAGTTTCTCCATACCACCGGATTTGTCACCCAGATATTTAGTCATGGCCGCGGCTTGATTCCAGTAACTGGTAATCAAAGGGAAAATGTAAGGAAAAACCTTGCCGTTGGCGGCGTCAGAGCGGCCATAACCCAGTGTGGTCATAGGGATCTTGTCTTCTGCCACCCTATCCAAAATACCGTAGGCGATGCCGGTAGAGAGCGGCTCGACTAGTGAGGCACCACCATTATTTTTCTTGAGGCGCTCGTAACACTCGACGCCGCGTGAAGGGTTGTATTCGGTCTCACATTCTTCCCAGGAAATTTTGACGCCATTCAGACCGCCTTTGGCGTTGATCAGATTGAAGTAATCGATGGCGCCGCCGTAAAAACCGGAACCACCAGCCGCATACGGGCCAACGCGGTAAGACAGGATAGGGATGTATTGTTCTGAGGTCTGAGCTTGCGCTAGTGGTACGGAGCCGAAAGCGCCTAGTATCGCAGTGCTTAAAATGACGGATTTAATCAGTTTCATGGTGTCTCCTGGTGTTGTTAACAGCGGGTTGGTAGTACCTGGCGCTTGATGGCTAAAATTCCCATTGCGCCTTTTTATAAAATGCGTAGAACGACGAAAAAAATTTAATGCGGGAAAGGCCAGAGCCGCAGTTTCTCTTTGGTGATTTGCCACAGACGCGCCAGACCGTGGGGTTCGACGATCAGGAAAAAAATGATCAATGCGCCAAACACCATCAACTCTAAATTCGAAGCCACATTGGTTGGTAAGGACAGCGCGTGTGCCAGCAAATTGAGGCCAATAGGCAGCAAGATGATGAAGGCCGAACCCAGGAAGGAACCGAGAATAGAACCGACTCCGCCTATGATGATCATGAACAGGATGCGAAACGACAGATCGAGATTGTAGGCCTCAGGCTCGACCGTGCCGAGGTAGGCGTAGGCGTACAGCGCACCGGCAATGCCACAATAAAATGAGGAAACCGCAAAGGCCAGCAGCTTGGTGCGCATTAGCCGAAAGCCTATCACTTCGGCCGCCACGTCCATATCGCGCACCGCCATCCAGGAGCGGCCGACATTCGAGCGCACCATGTTTTTAGCCAGCACTGCCATCACGCAAACGATGCTTAAGGTGAGTAAATATTTTTTTACCGGAGTGTTGATGCTGTAACCCCAGATCAGCATTTCTTGAGCGGTAATCACGCCGGACGAGCTGTAATTGGTGAACCACTGTATCTTGGTCAGGCACCAGACTACAAAAAATTGGGTGGCCAGAGTAGCGGCGGCCAGATAAAAACCACGTATCCGCAGCGATGGCAGACCAAAGGCTATCCCCACCATGGCGGCCGATAAACCGCCCAACACAAAACCGAGTAACAGCGGTATGCCGGGGATGCGCAAGATAAAGTTATACGAGGCAAAGGCACCGACTGCCATAAACGCGGCCGAGCCTAGCGACAGTTGACCAGCGTAGCCAGTGAGAATATTCAAACCCAGCGCGGCCAGCGAAAAAATCAGGAAGGGAATCAAAATCGCCGAAAAAGTATACGGTGAGGCGATCAGTGGCACCACCAGAAACGCCAGCGCCAGTAGCACAGCCATCGCTATCCTGTCCTGCCGGATAGGGAAGATCTGATTGTCTTCGGCGTAGCTAGATTTAAATTGACCTGCTTCACGGTAGAACATGGAATTCCTCTATTTCAATTTCGATTGCGCAATAAACATGCGGGTTTCCAGCCATTTATGCCCTGCAAGGCGCATGCCTATTGCGTACTTAAAAGCTGTATTTTCAAATTCTGCGTATGATTTTTTCGCCAAACAGACCTTCCGGACGTACTAGCAAAAACAGTAAGGCCAATACATACGGGAACCAACCTTCTATGCCGCCGCCTACTAAGGGGCCGATATACACTTCCGCCAGTTTTTCGGATGCACCTATGATCAGGCCGCCGACGATCGCACCGGGGACCGAGGTAAATCCACCTAAGATCAAGACTGGCAGGGCTTTCAGGGCGACAAAGGTGAGTGCAAATTGCACCCCATTGCGCGCGCCCCACAGCAAGCCCGCCACCAGCGCGACAAAGCCGGCCACTGCCCAGACTATGCCCCAGATCTGTTGCAAGGGAATCCCCACCGCCAGCGCCGCCTGATGATCGTCGGCCACTGCGCGTAAAGCGCGCCCGATTTTTGTTTTAGAAAACAGTAGCGCCAATCCTGTCACCAGCAAGGCGCAGATCAGGGCGGCGATCACATCAAATTGTGAAACGATGATGTTGTACTTTTCCAGCAGCCATTCGATAGGCACGTCTTCTATCGGCAGTTTTAGCTGATGCGGTTGCGAGCCCCACAGCAATTGCGCCAGACCTTCGATGAAAAACGTCAGGCCTATGGTGGCCATGAATAAAGTGATCTCAGGCTGATTGACCAGGGGCCGCAAGACGATGCGTTCTATTGCCAGCCCGAGCGCCACCATGACTAACATGGTCAAGGGGATCGCCAGCCACAAGGACAGACCAAATTCTTCGGTCAGACCGACGCAAGTCAAGGCCGCGAAAAATACCATGGCACCCTGAGCAAAATTGAAGACGCCCGAGGCCTTGTATATCAGCACGAAACCCAGTGCCACTAGCGCATACATCACACCAGATAGCAGGCCACCGATCAGGACTTCAAAAAAGAAATTAATGTTCATATGTGTGCTTTTCTTTTAATGGGCTACGCCGAGATAGGCATTGATGACTTCCTGATTCGCCAGGACCTCGTCGGGTGTGCCGTCGCCGATTTTTTTGCCGTAATCGAGTACCACCACCCGGTCGGAAATATCCATCACCACTCCCATATCATGCTCGATCAAGACGATGGTGGTGCCGAGCTGATCATTGACGTCCAGGATGAAACGGCTCATGTCTTGTTTTTCTTCGACGTTCATACCAGCCATAGGTTCATCGAGCAAGAGTATCTCTGGCTCGGCAGCCAGGGCACGCCCCAGTTCTACCCGTTTTTGCAAGCCGTACGAGAGTCGGCCTACCGGCGTTTTACGGATGTGCTGTATCTCTAAAAAGTCGATGATCTCTTCGACTTTTTCGCGATGCGCTATTTCTTCTTTTTGCGCCGGGCCCCAGTACAGCGCCTGCATCAAAAAATTACTCTTCATCTTCAGATTGCGCCCGGTCATGATGTTATCGAGCACGCTCATCCCTTTAAATAGGGCGATGTTCTGGAAGGTACGCGCGATGCCGCTCTTGGCCGCGGCGTAGGTGTTCATATCCTTACGGTGCACGCCGCGATACGTGATCTCGCCTAGTTGTGGTCGATACACGCCATTGATAACGTTCAGCATCGAGCTTTTACCGGCACCGTTAGGGCCAATGATGGCGCGGATTTCATGTTCCTTGACGTTGAAGGAGATATTCGTGAGCGCCTTAACGCCGCCAAATGACAGGGAAATCCCCTGCAAATCGAGTATTACCTCACCAATTTTTCTAGTCTGTGTCATCGCTGTCTTTACGCTGCTTGCTGGGCTGGATCGAAAGTTTTGACATCGACGATGCGCAAATCCGCAGCCACGGTGCCTTGTCGTCCATCTTCAAACTTGACCAGAGTTTCTATGTATTGGGATTGCCGGCCACTGTAAAGTGCGTCTATCAGAACCCGGTATTTTTCTGCCACGAAGCGCCGTCTGACTTTGCGGGTGCGGGTCAGCTCGTCATCGTCAGGATCGAGTTCTTTGTGCAGTATCAGGAAACGATGGATCTGGGTGCCGCTCATCAGCTCTTCGCTGGCCAGATCGGCATTCACTTTTTGCAGGCATTCGGCGATTAGATCGTAAGTCTCTTTTTTGGCTGCCAGATCGGTGTAGCCGGAATACGCGATGCCGCGCCGCTCCGACCAGTTGCCGACCGCTTCCATATCGATATTGATAAACGCACAGACCATGTTGCGGTCCTGGCCGAAGGCCACCGCTTCTTTGATAAACGGAAAAAATTTCAGCTTGTTTTCTATGTAGTTGGGCGCAAACATATCGCCATGGCTCATCTTGCCCACATCGGCAGCGCGGTCGATGATTTTCAGATGACCTTCATGGTCAAACAGGCCGGCGTCACCGGTATGGAAATAGCCGTCGGCATCGATCACCTCGGCGGTGGCGTCGGGGCGTTTATAGTATTCCTTGAGCATAGCGCAAGATTTCACCAACACTTCGCCGTTCTCGGCCAGCTTCACTTCTACCCCGGGCGCGGCCAGACCAACGCTGTCGAACTTGATATTGCCATCCGGTTGCAGGCAGACATAGGCACAGGTTTCGGTTGCACCGTAAAGCTGCTTGAGATTGATGCCGATAGAACGGTAAAAGCGAAACAGATCCGGGCCGATCGCCGCACCGGCGGTGTAGGCGACCTTGACACGGCTCAGGCCTAATACATTTTTCAAGGGGCCGTACACCAGCACATTGCCGATTGCATAGCGCAGCTTGTCCAATAGCGTGACAGGCTTGCCATCAAGGATATCGGCGCCGACACCGCGCGCCACTTCCATGTAGTGATGAAATAGAGCGCGCTTGATGGCGCTGGCGTCTTCCATGCGTATCATGACCGTGGTCAGCATGTTTTCAAACACCCGTGGCGGTGCAAAATAATAGCTAGGCCCGACTTCGCGTAAATCGCTTAGCACGGTGTCACCGGACTCCGGACAATTCACGGTAAAACCCGCGACCATGGCCTGCGCATAAGAGAATAGATGATCACCGACCCAGGCCATAGGCAGATAAGACAAAATATTCTCGTGCGCGCTCAATTTGTCGAAACTGATGCCACCTATGGCCGCACTCATGAAGGCTCTATGGGTCTGGCACACGCCCTTAGGTTTGCCTGTGGTGCCCGAGGTGTATAGCATGACAGCGGTATCGTCAGGCTGGCCCAGATTGACTTGCTGCATGAAAAACTCAGGATGGGCGGCATCATATTCTCGCCCCAGATCTTGCAATTTTTGGTAAGACACTAGACCAGACTGATGATAGTGACGCATGCCCTTGTGGTCATCGTAGGTGATGTTGGCCAAGGCCGGATAGTCTTGTTTGATGGCGAGTAATTTATCCACCTGCTCTTGATCTTCCACCACGGCAAAGCTGATCTCGGCGTTCTCCAACACGAAAATCATATCGGCGGCGGGGGCATCCTGATATAAGGGGACCGCGATGCCGCCCAGACATTGGGCCGCCGCCATGGCCCAGTAAAGACGAGGACGATTGTCGCCGATGATGGCCAGGTTCATGCCGCGCTGAAAGCCCTGCGCCGCTAATCCGCACGCCAGTGCCCGCACTTCTGCGTTGACTTGTTGCCAGCTCCAGGTTTGCCATATGCCCAGGTGCTTTTCGCGAAAGGCCGGGTGTTGCGCGCGCACTTGCGCATGCTGCAGCAAGAGCTTGGGGAAAGTCGTGTTCGCTAGATCGTTTTGGTTCATGGTCTCCACCAAGGTTCTTTTTTGACACCAGTCTCTGCAGCTAGGCTTACGGGATACTTACGCACCGGTGAATCTGCTCGTATCTGTTACTGTGCTGTTGTCTTTTATCTGCGATTGATGAAAAGCATCGTAGAGCCGATCACTTGTACTAGCAGTCGTACATAGTGGCTTACAATGTCTCGGTATCAATTTATATTTTTTGTTGGAATGATAGTAGAGGCTCGTTATTTCGTGTGCTGTCATTTAACTGACAATCTATCTGTATTTATCAACTATCGGTGGTGCGCTGCACAATATGATTGAACACGCAATGAATGGCAAACCGCAGCAAAGCAGCTGCCCGCAGGACCGTTTTGCCAAAAGCATGTGGGCCAGTATGCTGGCACCGGAACATCTGCAAAGGGTAGAGAGCGAAGTTGTAGAACGTTTTGTACCGGCTGGTGCCTATGCCTGCCGCAAAGGCGATAGCGTCGATCATTGGATGGGGGTGATAGACGGTTTCCTGAAGATGAGCAGCATTTCACCCGAGGGTAAAACCATCACTTTCAGTTGCATGTTAGCGGGCGGCTGGTTTGGTGAAGGCTCTATGCTTAAAACCGAAAATCGTAAATACGATGTGGTGGCCTTGCGCGATACCCGGGTTGCGTATATGCCGCGCACTACCTTCAACTATCTGCTCGATAACAGCATCCCATTTAACCGGTTTTTATTACAGCAACTCAATGAGCGTCTCGGCCTGTTTATTTCTCTGGTTGAATTTGACCGCATGTTAGATACCGACACGCGTGTGGCGCGCTGCATCGCCGCCATGTTTAATCCGTATCTGAATCCGGGTGGCGGCTTGCAGTTGCAAATCTCGCAGGAAGAAATTGGCTATATCTCCAGCGTCTCGCGCCAGCGCGCCAATCAAGCCTTGCAGTTACTGGAAAAGAAAAAACTTTTGTCGGTCGATTACGGTGGCATCACCATTCTCGATCTGCCCGGCTTGCGCAGTTTTTCCAGCCAGTTTCCTGATTAAATGTGAACCTACTATTGCGATGAAGAGTTTGACTAAGAATTTGACTAAGAGTTTGACGATTATTGGTGCCGGTAAAGTCGGGCGCGTCCTGGGACGGCAATTTGCTCAGCATCAGGTGTTTACGCTAGGGCAGGTATGCAATCGCAGCCTGCTATCGGCGCAACAAGCGGTGGACTTCATGGGTGCCGGTGCGGCGGTCAACGATATGGCGCAATTGCAGCCCGCTGATATCACCATGCTGACGGTGCCGGATGATCAGATACAGGTCAGTTGTACCGCCTTATTAGAGCGTGGTTTGCTGTTGCCCGGTAGTGTGCTTTTTCATTGTAGTGGTGCAAAAGCCTCGACAGAATTGGCCGCCGCCAGCGTTCTGGGCGTGCATATTGCCAGCCTGCATCCGGTGCGAAGTTTTGCCGATCCGGCAGTACTGGCGGCCAATTTTTCTGGCAGTATTTGCAGTATCGAAGGCGATGCTGCTGCTCTCGTAATCCTCAGTACCGCGCTGGCCGCTATCGACGCCAAGGTGGTCGAAATACAAGCGGAGAATAAATTGCTGTATCACGCGGGCTCGGTGTTTGCCAGTAATTATCTGGTGACATTGATCGAGACCGCCTTGCAGGCCTATCAGGCGGCAGGCATCCCGCGCGAGACGGCCTTGGCGATGGCACAACCTCTGGCTACGCTAAGCCTGGAAAACGTGTTCAAGCTAGGTACTGCGGCGGCTCTGACCGGGCCAATCGCACGCGGGGATATGCAGACGGTGGGCTTGCAACAGCAAGTGGTAGAACACTGGGATAAAGCGGCCGGAGATTTATATCAGGCTTTCTTACCGCCAACAATAGAATTGGCAGCACGAAAAAAAAAGTTGTAAGGCTTATTCTGAAAAATACACGCTGTTACGGCCGTTTTCTTTGGCTTGATACAGCGCCACATCGGCGCGCTCAAACACGCTGTCTTCATCCTCTTTATCTTTGCACAGCGCTACACCCATGCTGACAGTGATGGTCAGACGTGTTCTGGCAAGATCGGTGGTGCGGGAAAAATCATTATTGGCGATGGTCAGACGCAGATTTTCTGCGATCGCCGTGGCTTTTTCCAGGGTGCAATTTTTTAGCAGGATGACGAATTCTTCACCGCCCCAGCGGCAAATCACATCGCTCTCGCGCAAAGAGCGTTTGGCGATCATGGCAATTTCTTTAAGCACATGGTCACCGACCAGATGGCCATGCTTATCATTTACTTTCTTGAAAAAGTCGATGTCTATGATAGCCACGCACAGTGGTTGGCGCGAGCGTTCGCTGTCTAACAAGGCGTTTTCAAACACAAAATCGAAAGCCTGACGATTTGGCAAAGAGGTGAGCTGATCAGTCGCCGCCGTTTTTTCTATACGATTTTGGTAGCGACGCACGGTGATCAAGACCAAACTTAAGACGATCAGCGTAATTAAGGCACTGATACCAGCTCCCATTAGCAGGACGTCCTGTAATGGTTTGAGTTGCTCGTTCATTTCTTGTTCGACTATTAAATGCCAGCCCAATTCAGGAATATAGCGTGCATTGAGCAAGATTTTTTCATCGTCAATGCTGTACTCTAAATGCTGGGACTCGTTCTTGGTATTCGCCAGTATCTGAGTTGCGATAGTACTGATGCCGGTGGCTTTAACGATGCTAGAACCGAGACGTTTGGCGGCGCTGCCAGCGAGTACCAGATTGCCCTTGGCGTCGACGAAATAGATGTTGCGGTGAAAACGTGTTTGATAACTGTCTATCACGCGCTTCATGCTATCAAGGGTCAGGCCTATGCCGGTAACGCCTATGAATTTTCCATTGTAATCGAGTATTTTATGATTGATGAAGATCGTCATATTGTCGTGATTCGCCATGTCGGCATCGACATTGGTTTCATATGCGGCTTTCAATTTGCGCACCCTGAAGTACCATGCATCACGTGGCTCGGTTTCTTTTACCGTTTTTAGTGTGCCATCCGGATGGTAATACTGATGACTCACATCGGAGACCAAGAAACTGGAGACTGCATTGTTCTTGGTTTTAATTTCTTTTAGATATTTGCTTATCAGCGTAGATTCTTCTTCCCCGTTGATGATCCAATCACGGACAAAAGTATCTTGTGCCATTTGGGCCGAGATAAATACGGGACGTAATATGTCTTTTTGAATTTCGGAATAAACGCTGTCACCGGTAATCGGTAAACTTTTTTCTGCTATGCCTTGCTGTATGGAATCTTTTGAGACGATATAACTGGTAACTAAAATGGCTAAAAATCCTGTAGTCAGGATAAAAGTAAGCCAGATTAACAGACTGTATTGTCTTAAAAATTTTCGCATGGACCCTGGGAAGGAAGTTGGGCGTGAAGCTTAAGCTTTCAGCATGTTAATCTTATTGAGGCACGATCATACTATAAAAGCAGGGTATTTCCCGTCAATTTCTGTAGGGCTAGCCTCTGAAAAATGCGGATTTGCATGAAAAAAATGCCGCAAATCGCGGCATTTTTTTCCTACTCGTAAACTCTAAAACCTTAAGGACGTGGCGTCAGGGATACATGTAATTTCAGGCGTGAGCCTGGATCATACGGCATGATACTGGTGTAGCTGCGATTATGGTATTCGTAAGTGACGGCATAACCGGTGGTACGGGTTTCCCAGTTATCGATATTGCGACAGATACGCACCGGACGGCTTTCAGTGGTGGCTTGGTTGTTGTAATTATTGCCGTTATTATTATTGTCCACACGATCGCCGACGATCGCACCAGTCAGCGCGCCAACTGCTGCTGCCGCAATTTTGCCGTTACCGCCGCCGACTTGGCTACCTAATAAACCGCCGGCGATACCGCCAATAATTGCACCTCCGGCGCTACGTTCTGGCTCACGCGTCGGATAACGTGTGGTGTTCTCATATTCTGTGCGGCAGTCTTGCCGTGGTACGTTTATCTGTTCCACTTGCGGGCTGACATTGGTGACACGCGCGTAATCTTCAAAATCTGCCGCATACGCCTGCTGAGTGAGGCCATTGAGACTGAATACTGATGCTAATACCGCGACAGTAAGAGCTGTTTTTTTAATCATATTAAACCTCGATTTTCTGATGTAAGTGACATATTTAGTGCTTAACGCGCCTGACGGGCAAAAGGTCTACAGACCTTTTGTAAAGTATTGTTGCAAATAATTCTTGATAGTTGGGCTTTCAAGACCATATCTGTATTTTAGAAGAATATCTGGGGACAAAATATGCAATTACTATGGACATCTTGGGTCACAGTCGCAACTTTATGCATGTATTTCTGGATTATCGTCAACGTTGGCAGGGCCAGAATAAAATATCAGGTGCTCGCACCTTCGGTTGATGGCCCGCCTGAGTTTTTACGCAGCTTACGTGTGCAAATGAATACTGTAGAGCAACTGATTTTCTTTTTTCCTGCCTTATGGTTATGTGCTTATTGCTTAAATGATAAATTTGCAGCTTTAGTCGGTGTGGTATGGATAATCGGCCGTATCTGGTATGCCTTAAGCTATTACCGGGAAGCCGCCAAACGTGCTGCTGGATTTAGTATTGCAACATTCGCCTCGATCACGCTGTTACTCGGCGCCGTAGTTGGTTTATTCCGTTAAGATCTGGTGGAAAATTCAATGAATACCTCCAACAAGATCAGTATCCCTGTTCTCGCCTCCTATGTACTGGCCGCTCTGGCCTTATTCGTTGTGCTGAAAGCAGGCTTATTAGTGGCCTTGTATTCCGGCTTACTGGTGTATTCCCTAGTACATTTATTGACTCCAACCATAGAGAAAAAGTTCAATAATAAGCAAGCTCGCATGATTGCGGTGATACTTTTATCTAGCTTAATTGTTACTGGTATCAGCGTGAGTATTTGGGCTTGTCTGGTGTTTTTTCGTAGCGATGCTGGCAGTATGCAGAGCATGCTGCAAAAAATGGCTGGCATTATCGAGGCTTCGCGCAGTCAGTTGCCCAGTTTATTAAGTTCTTACTTGCCGGAGGGGGTTGATCCCTTGAAAGGTGTACTCTCTAACTGGCTACGCGAACATGCCGGCGAAGCGAAGTTACTCAGTCAAGAGGCCGGACACCTGATCGTGCATCTTTTGTTAGGCATGATTATCGGCAGTATGGTGGCGCTGCAGGATGTCAGTAGCAATAAGCACTATCGCGTATTCGCCGCGGCCTTGCATCAAAGGCTGGCGATCCTGGCTGAGATGTTTCAAAAAGTGGTTTTTGCGCAAGTACGTATTTCTTTGATTAACACCGTGTTTACCGGGATTTATCTGGCGATAGTACTGCCATTGGCCGGGGTCCATTTGCCACTGACCAAGAGCATGATTGCGATCACCTTTTTGGCTGGCTTGATCCCAGTGGCCGGTAATATCATTTCCAATACAGTGATTGTGATTGTCAGCCTGTCGCATTCGCCTCAGATGGCGGGGATCTCGCTGGCGTATATGGTGATTATCCATAAACTCGAATATTTTCTGAATGCACGCATCATAGGCTCTCAGATCAATGCCAAAGCATGGGAATTGCTCACCGCGATCCTAGTCATGGAGGCCTTATTCGGGCTGGCAGGCGTAGCTGCCGCGCCTGTGTTCTACGCCTATATAAAGAAAGAGCTTAGTGATCGGGATTTAGTCTAAAAGATGGCATAATCTCTTATCCCCCAATATTGACATCTTTATTTTAGAAAAACATGATACTTGAACTCGCGGATATACGCATACATGCAGGTCAACAGGCAGAGTTTGACATTGCTATTCAACGCGGCTTAGACGATGTAATCTCCAAGGCGAACGGTTTTTGTGGCTATAAAATCAATAAAGGGATGGAGTCGCCAGAGCGCTATGTCCTAATGATTTTTTGGGAAACGCTGGAAAACCATACGATAGATTTTCGCGAGTCGCCAGCATTTTTGGAATGGCGTGCCATAGTTGGCTCCTACTTTGCCTCGCCTCCGCTAGTCGAGCATTTTACGCTGCTGGGTAAGTCGCTCTAATTGTCGCTTGGGTAAGGGGCAGATACTGGCTTGAAGTTTGCCGTTTCATCCCAAATTAAGTGGGTCTAAACGTCCGTTAGCGTGGCCAGCCTGATACTCCGCCTGTTCTGCGCTCACGTGCATGCACAACAACAAAGGCTACTATGGTTCCGCATCTGGTTACCGCCCTCAACGGGCCGCTACTTGATCTTGAAAAAAAAATATTGGAAGCAACGCCAGCAATTGAGCGCTGGTTCCGCCTCGAATGGCAAGAACATACGCCGCCTTTCTATTGCTCGGTCGATTTACGCAATGCCGGATTTAAGCTGGCACCGGTCGATACCAATCTGTTTCCCGGTGGTTTTAATAATCTTGCGCCAGAAATGCTGCCTTTGGCAGTGCAGGCGGCGATGGCCGCTATAGAAAAATATTGTCCCGATGCTAAAAACCTCTTGCTGATACCCGAGGTGCAAACGCGCAACGCCTTCTATCTGCAAAACATCGCAAGACAGATGCAAATTTTCCGCCAGACCGGTCTGAACGTGCGTCTTGGCACTCTCGATGCAAGCATCAAGGAGCCTACCAATATCAATTTGCCGGACGGCACCCAGTTGACCCTGGAGCCGCTGCTGCGCTCGGCCAATGGTCGTCGTCTGGGCCTGAAAAATTTTGATCCTTGCACGATCTTGCTTAACAACGATTTATCGGCGGGGATACCGGCGATCTTAGAAAATCTGAACGAGCAAACCCTATTGCCGCCTTTACATGCGGGTTGGGCCATGCGCCGCAAGAGCAATCACTTTTCGTCTTACGACGACGTGGTCAAAAAGTTTTCTAAGATGGTCGATATCGATCCCTGGTTGCTAAATCCTTTTTTTGCCAAATGCAGCGGCGTGAATTTTCATGAGCGCACTGGCGAAGATACTCTGGTGGCCACCATCGATACGCTGTTGGCCAAAATACGTAAGAAATATAAAGAATACGGCATTAAAGATAAGCCCTTCGTGATCGTCAAAGCCGATGCCGGCACCTATGGCATGGGGATACTCACGGTGCGTGATTCTAAAGAAGTGCGCAATCTGACTGAAGAACAACGCGATAAGATGGCTGTCACCAAAGACGGCAAGGCGATCCGCGACGTGATCGTGCAGGAAGGCGTCTACACTTTCGAGCAAATCAATGATGCGGTGGCGGAACCGGTGGTGTATATGATAGACCGCTATGTGGTCGGTGGTTTTTACCGTGTACATGAAGGTCGACGTGTGGACGAGAATTTGAATTCGCCCGGCATGCATTTTGTGCCGCTGGCGTTCGCGCATCAGCACGCGGTGCCGGACATGCGCGCTAAGCCAGGTACTGCGGCACCGAATCGTTTTTATTTGTACGGCGTGGTGGCGCGTCTGGCTTTACTAGCTGCTTCGCTGGAGTTGGAAAAAACCGATCCGGATCCAGAAATTTATTAAGATAGTGGAATCTGCCAGGCGTTGCTGGCCTTATGCCGCTACAAATTTTCGCTTACTTTAGATAGTCTCCATCATGAAAATCGCCTTTCTGACCGACCCCTTGTCGCAGTTCAAGATTTACAAAGACACCACCTATGCCATGATGCGCGAGGCCGCCAGGCGCGGTCACAGTATCTATGCTTTCGGTCCCGAACACCTGGCTTTGGAGTCGGGTGTGGTGGTAGCGCAGATCAGCCAGGTAATACTGACTGGCGACAGTGAGGCATGGTTTCGGCTGGAGCCAGCCAGCTCGGTGCGTCTGAGCGATTTTGATGCAGTGCTGCAGCGCAAAGATCCGCCGTTTGACATGGAATACATCTACGCTACCTATCTGCTGGAACTGGCGGAGCAGCAAGGTGCACGGGTCTATAATAAACCGGCGGCGATCCGCAACCACAATGAAAAACTCAGCATTGCGCAGTTTAGCCAATTCACCACGCCTACCCTGGTGACGCGTGACGAACAGCGCATACGCGGCTTTCATGAAGAGCATCAGGACATTATCCTGAAACCGCTGGACGGCATGGGCGGCGCAGGGATTTTCCGGATTCGTGAGGATGGTATGAATCTCGGTTCCGTAATTGAGACTCTGACCCTGAACGGGACGCGTACCATCATGGTGCAACGCTATATTCCTGAGATCGTGCATGGTGATAAGCGTATCTTGCTGATCGCAGGCAAGGTCGTGCCATTTGCTTTGGCACGGATACCGCAAAACGGCGAAGTACGCGGCAATCTGGCCGCTGGCGGTGTTGGTGTAGCGCAAGAATTAACAACAAGAGATCTTGAGATTGCACAGACTTTGGCTCCCATCTTGCACCAGCGCGGCCTGTTGCTGGTAGGATTAGATGTAATTGGGAATTGTTTGACGGAAGTGAATGTGACTAGTCCGACTTGTTTCCAAGAGATTACGCAGCAAAAGGGCTTTGATGTCGCCGCAATGTTTATCGATGCGCTCGAAGCTGCCTAAGATTATTTTGTGATACTGGGGTAGGGTATTTTATTGTGCGCACGTGTTTATTGCGCAAACACTAGTATATTTACCTATACTCCCTAGGAAATGAACATATGGTAGGCATATTATTGATGACACATGCGCCCTTGGGAGCGGCTTTTCTGCAAGCGGCGGCGCATGTATTTCGTGGCATGCCTGAGCATTTTGAAGCCATCGATGTCGTCGCCGATCAAAATATCGACGAGGTGCATAGACTGGCACGCGCCGCTGTTGCGCGCCTCAATCAGGGCTCGGGTGTGCTGGTGATTACTGATGTGATGGGGGGCACGCCGTCCAATTGCTGCCGTCAGTTAGGCGAGCCTGATCAAGTGGCGGTGATTGCCGGCATTAGTTTGCCGATGTTGCTAAGAGCCATTACCTATCGACAGGATACTTTGGATGTGGTGGTCGAAATGGCGCTGGCGGGCGGTCAGAATGGTGCCATGCGTGTCGATAACCGGGTACGCGTTGCCTCTTGAGGCCAGCTCTCGCCACATAACTCGCTACATGAATAAATTTGATAAAAAAGTGAACTTAGCATGATCCAGCAAGACATAGAAATCATTAACAAACTCGGCTTGCACGCGCGTGCCTCGGCCAAACTCACACAATTAGGCGGCAAGTTTAAATGCGAAGTCTGGCTGACACGCAATAGTCGCCGCGTCAACGGCAAATCCATTATGGGTGTGATGATGCTGGCGGCAGGTAAGGGCAGTAAGGTGTTGCTTGAGACCAATGGCGTCGACGAGCAAGAATGCTTCGACGCGATTCTCGCCTTGATCAATGACCGCTTTGGCGAAGGCGAATAAACCCGGCTAGCTGGCTGCGCAACCTGCCGGCATAGCTTAGGATCAAGGAATTGAAAGTAGTCATACAGTCATACAGTCATACAGTCGTACATAGGGTAAAAACGGCATTAAGATTGCCGTCTTAGACGCGATCGTGGTTTTGCTAGCTAAAAATAGAGGACTGACGAAAAATTGTTCCAGTTAGGCGAGTGCCAGGCCGCCGGGGCAGTTCTGCGTAAGCCCTACATACAATAGGGACACAGCATGGCTTCATTCACACTGCAAGGTATTCCCATCTCACGTGGCATCACCATAGGCCGCGCCCATCTGCTGCATCCTGCTGCATTAGACGTGCAGCATTATCTGATCGCACAAGAACAAGTCGAAGCCGAAGTGCAGCGACTCAAAGACGCGATCGCCAAGGTACATAAAGACTTGCAAGCCATCTGGTCCGATTTACCGCCAGACGCGCCTACCGAATTAGGCGCCTTCCTCGATGTGCATGCCCTGATTTTATCCGACCCGATGATCTGCGAAGAGCCGCTGGACATCATACGCAGTCGCCACTACAACGCCGAATGGGCGCTGGTGACGCAAATCGATGTGCTGTCGGCGCAGTTTGATGAGATCGAAGACGAGTACCTGCGTGAACGCAAAGCCGATATTCAACAGGTCGCCGATCGCGTCTTGAAGGTGTTGACTGGCAGTGCGCATGACTTACCGCGCGCAGTTGGAGTCGATGAAAGTAATGCCAATATGATCGTGGTGGCCAGAGATATTTCACCGGCCGACATGATGCAGTTCCGTAACGTTGCCTTTACCGGTTTTGTTACCGATGAAGGCGGCCAAAACTCGCATACCGCGATTGTTTCGCGCAGTCTCGGGATCCCTGCCGTGGTCGGTATGGGGAATGCCTCACGCCTGATTCTGCAAGACGATTGGCTGATCATCGATAGCGATGCCGGAGTGGTGATCGTGGCGCCATCGGCACTCGTCATCAGCCAATATCGAGATCGCCAGGCGGTGTTGTTAAAGGCGCGCAAAAAACTCAATCGTCTGAAAAAAACCCAGGCGGTGACACTCGATGGCATCTCTATCAGCCTGCTGGCGAATATCGAATTGCCGCAAGATGCGCATGCTGCACTGGAAGCCGGTGCCAACGGCGTCGGCCTGTTTCGTTCTGAATTCTTATTCATGGGGCGCACCGGGCACGAGCACAAACTCCCTAGTGAAGAAGAGCAATTCGTCGCCTACCGCGATGCGGTGGTGGCGATGAAAGGCCGTCCCGTGACGATACGCACGCTAGACGTCGGGGCCGATAAGCCTATGGATAGCAGCGAACACAATATTCTCAATCCCGCGCTGGGTTTGCGGGCGATACGCTATTGCCTGCAAGAGCCGCAGATTTTTCTGACGCAGCTTAAGGCTATTTTGCGTGCCTCGGCTTTTGGTGAGGTGCATATTTTGCTGCCCATGATCGCCCACTCGTTTGAAATCGATCAGTCGCTGACGATGATAGAGCAAGCTAAGTCTGAGCTGGCGCTGGCAGGTATAGGGTTTGATCGCAAGATCAAGATCGGTGCCATGATAGAGGTGCCGGCGGCAGCGCTGAGTCTGCCTATGTTCGTTAAAAAACTCGACTTTCTGTCGATAGGTACCAACGATTTGATCCAGTACACGCTGGCCATCGATAGGGCCGACCATGAAGTGGCACATCTGTATAGCGACACTCATCCGGCTATTTTGCAATTGCTGCACATGACCGTAAGTGCGGCCGATAAGGCCGAAATACCGGTGGCGATCTGCGGCGGTATGGCGGGCGATGTTCGTTTGACCCGGCTGCTGATAGGTATGGGTTTTCGCGAGCTGTCGATGCCCGCCGCCTTGCTGCCGGAAGTGAAGCAAGCGATACTCACCAGCAATATCGAGAGTCTGCAAGTGCACATAAAAAAAATTCTGCGTTGCTACGACCCGGTCGTGATACAAGAGAGCTTGCAGCAGTTAGCCAGTGTCGGTAGCACGCTCCATTAAACCAGAATGTTAGGTAAGGCCAGCGCGCATATTCCATGCGCCTGTCCAGCCTATATGCTCGCAAACCCGCATGGATACTTCGCACTGGGCTTGCATAGCTTTCATTTTTGATTCAAAGCTACTGGGTCTGTCTAGATTGGCCAGGCATAAAATTGATGCCGGTACGCTCGACTAATTCGGCATAGCTGATCGGCTTGCCGGGTCTGGCTTCATCGGTATTTTCTAGCCAGTAGGCCCAGGATTTTTGGGTGCCTGGATCGTACACCATCTTGAACAGATGCGTGGGTACCCAGACCTTGTGCGGGCCTATGCTTTCCGGGTGTTTATCGAACACAGGACCGGTAATTACATACACATCGCCGCTGGCACGCATCACGTATTTGCGGGTGGCTTTCTCTATGCTGGCCCAAGCCTTGCGATTATTCTCTGGTGCCTGCGGCACCATATTGGCGAGCGAAAAACTTTGCGACATGGCGACGCTGGTGGCCATGTCGGCCGCTGGTGCCATGTGGCCGCGATCGTAACCTGAGCCTTTGAAATCCTCCAGTTCGGCCCGTTCTGAGCGGGGTAAGCGGGCATCGGAAAAGAAGTGATTACTGCGTTTATTTTCTTTGGCTTCGATCAGGGTTTCCTTATTCAGACGCTCGGCCACATACACGGGAGTGCGGCTTTTGCCAGAATGCAGTACCGCAAAGGAGGAGAAACACAGGGCGCGCAGCTGTAAATCGGGCGCAGCTGGCATTACCGGAGCGCTACCGTTGACGAACAAGTGGCGGCACTCAGAGAATTCTTGTACGGCGAGGGAGTTAGTTGAAAAGAGGAAAAATAAGCTAGAAACTAAGAATTGTTTGATCATGAAAAGAAGGAGGTAAAGCGCTGCAAGTAATGCGGTTAACAATGGCAGGTCTGCCAAAGGGGATGCAGAGTCTAGTAATCCGGTCTTCAAGTCAAGTCATGTTTAGCAAAATTTCCTTGAGGAGAGTCTTGGGATTTTGAACTTCAGGCTCTAAGGAGTCAGCGTTTGTGCCCGTGGTTTGACGTACTCGATAGAGTTCGCTATCCTTCTACCCTTAAGCGCCGATTTGAAATCAGCTTGCGGGCGCAGTTTTGGCGATGTCGAGACAAATAAATACGGCTAAAGCGAGCTTGAATGCCGCAGTTCTCCCTCCATTCAGCCTTTAGTCCCCTTGAACGCGTTACCAGAGATCGTCTATCTCACGGGAATAATGTATGCCATCCATAGGAATCGTCACGCCACAAGCGTATCGTTTCACCGAAGCTCTGCCTTTGCAGAGCGGTGCCAGCATCTTTGATTACACACTGATGGTGGAAACCTACGGCACGCTCAACGCCGATAAATCGAATGCGGTGCTGGTTTGCCATGCACTCAATGCCTCGCACCATGTGGCAGGTTATTACGCTGATCAGCCAAAAAATATAGGCTGGTGGGATAATATGGTGGGGCCAGGTAAATCGCTGGACACGAATAAATTTTTCGTCATAGGCGTGAATAATCTGGGCTCGTGTTTTGGTTCTACCGGCCCCATGCACACCAATCCAGCGACCGGCAAGCCCTACGGTGCCGATTTCCCGGTGGTCACGGTAGAAGATTGGGTCAATGCGCAGGCACGTCTGGCCGATGTAATGGGGATACAGCAGTTCGCGGCCGTCATGGGCGGATCGCTCGGCGGTATGCAGGCTCTGGCCTGGAGCATCATGTATCCGGACCGCTTACGGCATTGCGTAGTGATCGCCTCCACCCCAAAACTCTCGGCACAAAATATTGCTTTTAACGATGTGGCGCGGCAGGCGATTTTGACTGACCCAGATTTTCATGGTGGCGATTTTTACGCGCACCAGGTGGTGCCGCGCAATGGCTTGCGGGTGGCGCGTATGATAGGCCATATCACCTATTTGTCGAACGACGACATGGCAGAAAAATTCGGTCGTGAACTGAAAACCGGTGAATACCAATTTGGCTTCGGCGTCGATTTTGAGATCGAGTCTTACCTGCGTTATCAAGGCGATAAATTCTCGGATTATTTTGACGCGAACACCTATTTATTGATCACCAAAGCGCTCGATTATTTTGATCCGGCGCGTGCCTTTGGCGGTGATCTGAGTAAGGCGCTGGCCAATACCAAAGCTAAATTTTTTCTGGCCTCGTTTTCTACCGACTGGCGTTTTTCGCCTGAGCGCAGCCGTGAGATCGTGCAAGCCCTGGTCGAGAACAAACGTACGGTCAGCTATGCCGAAATCGACGCCCCTCATGGGCACGATGCCTTCTTGCTCGAGGATGAGCGTTACCTCAATTTAGTCGCGGCTTACTATGCGCGCATCGCCAAGGAGCTGGCATGAACTTTACCGAACTCAATACCTTAAGGCCCGACCTCGCTTTTATTGCGCATTGGATTAAGCCCAATTCGCATGTGCTCGACGTCGGCTGTGGCGATGGTGTGATGCTTGACTATCTGCAGAGCGATAAGCAATGCACAGGCTATGGCGTAGAGATTGCCGATGACAGGGTGCTGGCCTGCGCGCAGCGCGGCGTCAACGTGATCCAGCAAGATATGGAAAACGGTTTGGGCATGTTTGCCGAGAATGCCTTCGATACCGTGCTGTGCCTGTCTTCCTTACAGATGATGAAACACGTGGAGCCCTTATTGCGCGACATCGCCCGCGTCGGTAAAGAGGCGATCGTCTCCTTCCCCAACTTTGGTTACTGGCCACATCGCACGGCGCTGCTGCGCGGCAAAATGCCAGTCTCCAAGGCTCTGCCTTACGAATGGTATGACACCCCCAACGTGCGTTGCGCCACTATCTATGATTTTGCCGATCTGGCCGACGATGTCGGTCTGGACGTGTTGGAATGCATGGCCTTACATGAAGGGCAGCCGATCAAATGGTTGCCGAATCTGCGTGGTAGCCTGGCGGTGTTCCGTCTCAGAAAAAAATAAGCGATTAAAGTTCAAGCTATGACAAATATAAGCAGCTCCCAGATTATTCCGCCTGTTGCACCAGGCTGGCGTAGTTACCTCAATCGCCGCATGTTGACCCTGGTGTTTCTCGGTTTTAGTTCAGGTTTGCCCTTGTTCATTCTGATTAATCTGGTGCAAGCCTGGCTGTCTAAGGCAGGCCTGGACGTTAAGGCGATAGGACTGTTTACGCTGGTGATGTTCCCGTATCCGTGGAAATTTTTATGGTCACCTTTGATGGACCGCTTTAGCTTCGGTAGTCTGGGACGGCGGCGTGGCTGGATGGCCTTGACGCAGGCCGGTCTGTTCTTTGCGATTGGTAGCATGGGCATGCTCAATCCCCAGACCCAACTTTCCGTCATCATAGGTTGCGCCATCATGGTCGCCTTTTTGTCGGCCAGTCAAGACATCGTGATTGATGCCTATACCCGCGAAATTTTGGACGATAACGAGCAGGGCCTGGGGGCTGCCGTCAAGGTCAATGCCTACAAGATTGCCGGTCTGGTACCGGGTGCCTTGTCGCTGATTTTGGCTGATCATATCGCCTGGAGTTGGGTGTTCTGGATCACTGCGGCTTTTATCTTGCCCGGTCTGATCTGTACGCTGCTGGTCAAAGAGCCGCCTTCGTATGGCGAGCCACCCAAGAACATCAGGGAAGCGGTGGTCTTGCCGTTTCAGGAGTTTGTCACGCGTGATGGCTGGCTCAACGCGCTCTGGATACTTAGTTTTATTTTTCTGTATCGCCTCGGTGATAGCATGGCCGCGACCTTGGCGACCAAGTTTTTTCTGGATCTGGGTTTTCAGCTGACGCAAATCGGTGCCGTGGCAAAACTGACGCTATTCTGGGGCAGCATAGCCGGTGGCGTGGTTGGTGGCATCTGGATGATTAAACTTGGCATTAATCGCGCGCTGTGGATCTTTGGCGTGGCGCAAGCTTTGAGTATTCTGGGCTTTGCGCTGCTGGCGCATTCCGGCCCTAACTTGATACTGCTAGGCGTGGTTCTGGCATCGGAAGCCTTTGGTGTCGGCCTCGGTACTTCAGCCTTTATCGCCTTTATCGCCAGATCGACCGATCCGCGCTATACCGCGACGCAATTTGCTTTATTTACCAGTCTGGCTGCGGTGCCGCGTACCTTTACTACCTCACTGATCGGTTTCATCGTGGCAGAAACCGGCTGGTTTCACTTCTTCCTGATCTGCTTTGCTCTGGCTATCCCCGGCATGTTATTACTCTTTAAAGTCGCTCCCTGGAATGAAAAAAAATCGGCATAAAGTGCTTGCCGCACTTTAGTTTACGGCCAGTGCTACCATCTTGGTCTATACCAATTAATTGAAATTCGCAGGAGCATTGCCATGAAACACCCGCTTATCCACCTGGCTATCGGCAGTCTGTTTGTCGTGAGTGGTGCCGTTATGGCGCAAAATAACGCGCCGCAAGATGGCGTCAAGGTCGGAGAAATGTCGATTTTCCGTAAACTCGCCGGTACCGGTCAATTAGAAGGGCAGGCCGCCCAGCAATATGTGCAAACCATGCAACAGGCGCAGGAACAACACGCCCTAGCGCCGTCGAATAATCCGCAAGTGATACGGCTGCGCGCGATCGCCGCTAAGTTGATCCCGTTTGCATTGCGCTGGAATGAGCGTGCGCTGGATTGGAAGTGGCAAGTCAATCTGTTAGGCTCTAAGCAAATTAATGCCTACTGCATGCCAGGCGGGAAAATTGCCTTTTATACCGGCATCTTAGAAACCCTGAAACTTACCGATGATGAAGTCGCCATCGTCATGGGTCACGAAATCGCGCACGCCTTGCGGGAACACGGTGCCGAGCGTGCCGGTAAAAACATGGCCGCTACTCTTGGGGTCAAGGCGCTGGAATTATTTGCCAGTGTCAAGGGCTATGACCCGTCACTGGCGGGTGCAGTTGGCGGCGGCGTCGCCAAAGTCGGTATGTTGAAATTCTCGCGCGACGATGAAACCGAGGCTGACGTGGTTGGTCTCGATATCGCGGCGCGCGCCGGTTACGATCCGCGTGCTGGTGTCGCGCTCTGGCAAAAAATGGGGATGGCGAGCAAGGGCGCTCCACCGCAATGGCTCTCCACCCATCCCGCGGGTAGCGACAGGATCGCCGAAATACAGCGTCATCTGCCAGAAGTCATGCCGCTTTACGCGCATGCCAAAGGCTTGGATAGCAACGCGATAACGCCCTATAAAACCAATGTAAAAGGCATTGCTGCTGTCGATTAATTCGATATTGCATTGCAGCATAGTTTGCTGAAAATGTTCAGTACGCAGTCTCTCTGCGTGTCATTGATCCTAGCAGTGATGAGATAGTGCCAAATCCTTGTCATAAAAATTTTGACCTGGTCTGAGCAATTCATCCGTTGTTCTGACGTGTCATCAAGTTTTCATAATTCGCTGGCAAACTTCGGGCAATTGAATTTTCTGTGCTGAACTAAGTTTTACACTGTGTTACATTTGTCATATAGCTGGTAAGGCAAGACAGATCGCTAGTCAGTAAAAATTCAGAAAAATTCGTATAAATATAGGTGTTGTCATAGAGGCGCCTATTTTTTTGAGTTTCAATAGCAATCGTTTGCGCAAATAAAACTATTTTTTTGAAGTAACTAGCAATCGTTTGCGGAAACATAATTTCATATTTTAAGTGCTTGAAAATATCTCACGCTCGTTCATTTTGTTGTATATATGCAACGATTTGAAATTGTTAGTGAGATTTTTTATGAGCGGTATAAGCGAGAGCAATTTTCTATTTTAATTATCATAATGGTTACATTGTGATTTTTTTAAAAAATAGCAACCGCCGGAAAATTTATAAATAGTAATCATTAGTTCGTCTGTAAATATAGATTAGTAATTGATAGTAAGTATTCTTTAATTTTGATTTTAACTACAGCCCCACCTTTTTTTGGAGTCACTACCTTGATTAAGCACAGACAATTTCGACTAACTAAACTCACTTTGAGTCTGGCTCTCGCACTTTCATCAGCCTCAGCCTTATCCCAAAATACGACTTCGGGCATTAGTGGACTCATTACAGGTAATGACGGGATGCCAGTCAATGGTGCTAAAGTCACTATCGTTCATACCGAGTCTGGCTCCGTAAATAACACCTTAACCGACGCACAAGGTCGCTACACCGCGAGAGGTCTGAGGGTGGGGGGGCCGTATACCATTACGATTACGCGTGATGGTGTGAGCGAAAAACGGGAGGGCGTCTATGTGCAACTGGCTGAAACGGCGAACGTTGACGCGAAGATAGGTGAGGTTGCAGTTCAGGTAGTTGAGGTTACCGGTTCAACTGGACGGTCAGATAAGTTTAACAAAAGTAATATGGGTGCCGGTACCAATATCGGATCAAGAGAACTTGCCGCTTTAGGCTCGATACAACGCAATCTGGCTGATTACGCCCGTACCGATCCGCGTATTTCTCAAACGGATAAAGAACGTGGTGAGATTTCTGCTGGCGGTCAAAACTCTCGCTTCAACTCGATTACGATCGATGGCGTTGCTATTAACGATACTTTTGGTCTGGAATCAAATGGATTGCCGACGGCCAAGCAGCCGATTTCTATCGATGCGATTCAGTCCGTACAAGTGAATGTGTCTAATTATGACGTGACACAAAAAGGGTATACCGGCGCGAATATCAATGCGGTAACCAAGTCAGGAACGAATGAATTCAAAGGCAGCGTCTATTACGTTTTTCGCAATGATAAATTGGTAGGGCAGCGATATAACGCAACAACTGATACTTATTACGATGCACCAACCTTCCAGGAAAATGTTAAAGGCGTTACTGCTGGTGGGCCGCTAATTAAAGATAAACTATTTTTCTTTGCAAGTTTAGAGGAATTGAATAGCACCCGTGCTGCACCTTCTTTCGGACCAATTGGAAGTATGCAGACCAATGTGGGTATTACGCCCTCTTTGATCACCGGTTCGCAAACCATTGCGAAGACGAAATATGCAATGGATATTGGTAGTTCTGATGTTCCTGACGGAACTAAGCTTGTGGTCAAGGATGCACTGCTAAAAGTCGATTGGAACATTAACGATGATCATCGTGCTAGTGTTCGTTATTCTAAAACCGAGCAGACTGAGCCACAATTCCCGAACATTAATTCAACTGGTTTGTCTTTGAATTCGCAATGGTATACCCAGGCTAAGACGATAGAAACCACTGTGGCGCAATGGTTTGCTGACTGGTCATCAATTTTATCGACGGAATTGAAGGTTTCTTCGCGTAATTACAATAGCGTTCCGAGCAATAATTCTAATCTGCCGGCGATGAGTTTCGCGGTTGCCGGAGCTTTACCAGCCGGAGCACCAAGCACGATACCTAGTGGGACACGTTTCTTGAATTTTGGAACAGAACAAAGTCGCCAGAATAATATTCTTGAAACCAAGACTATCGATGCGTATTTCGGGGCCAATTTAATATTGGGTTCGCATGAACTTAAATTTGGCGGCGATTACAGCAAAAATGATGTTTACAATGCATTCTTGCAAAATGTAAATGGAAATTACACCTTCGGATGTAGTAACAGTACAACGACCTTGACTTATAGTTTTGGCGCGATTGACTGTGCGAAGGCAAGCGCAGCGCAAGTTGAAGCTGCGATGCTAGAGAACTTTAGTCGTGGTCGTCCAAATAGTTTTCAGGTTCAAGTACCAGTCGCAGGCGGCACATTTTCGAACGCGATCGCGGAATTTAGTCTGAAAAATTACGGTGCATTTCTGCAAGATACTTGGAAAGTCAATAAAAATTTGACCCTGATGTATGGCGTACGACTCGACGCCCCGCGTATGGATGACAAACCTTTAGCCAATGCTGCTGCAGCGGCACCTATGGTGGCCGGTAATGCCGCAACCAATACTCGTCAATCGGGTGGTTTTGGCATGGATAATACACAAACGGTTGACGGTGAAGATCTCTATCAGCCTCGTATTGGTTTCAACTATACTTTTGATGCCGAGCGAGCCACTCAACTCCGCGGGGGCGTTGGCTTATTCCAAGGTGCGGCAGCGAATGTATGGTTATCTAACCCATTCTCAAATACTGGTGTTGCAACTCGTATTATCGGCTGCGGTACCTCAGGGTTCTCGGCTTGCCCAGGAACCGATGGTACGTTTAACCCAGATCCAAGCAAGCAACCGACGAATTTTATCGGTGCTACGCCAGCAGCGAACGTCGATTTTTTACAACCTGGCTTAGGGCAACCAGCGGTCTGGAAAGCTAACTTGGCTTTTGAGCACGAGTTGCCTTGGTTTGGATTGGTATTAGGGGCCGAGTATTTGTACACAAAAAATAAAGTCGGTATTTATTATGAACATATGAATTTGGGTGCTCCAACTAAACAAGGGACAGATGGTCGCGATTTGTTTTACACCTCGCAAGGATATAACCCTGCTTGTTGGACTACCACAGGAAGTAGTTTGTCGAGTGGAGTTTGTTCCGGTTTCCGTGCGAAAGCCCTCAGCAATCCAAAGTTCAATAACGTGCTGGTCGCTGCTAAAACTGATGAGGGTGGCGGCAATTTGGGAACAGTGTCTTTGAGTAGCCCGCAAAAATCTGGTCTGGGTTGGTCTATGGCCTATACCTACACCGATGCGACTGAGGTAAGTCCGCTAACGTCTTCTGTCTCAAATTCCAATTGGGCAGCACGCTCATCATTCAATCCTAATGAACAGGTTGCTGCAAATTCGGCCGCTTTGGTTAAGGATCGTATTAATTTGACTCTGACTTGGCAGAAAAATCTAATTAGTAATTTTAAAACGACTTTTGGTATGTTTTATGAAGGTCGTTCCGGTAAACCCTACAGCTGGACGATCAAGAACGATTTGAATGGTGACGGCGTTGGTGGAAATGATTTAATGTATATTCCATCAGCAATGGGGTCGAATCAAGTCGTGTTTTTGGGTGATACTGCGACTAATCACGCTAACGAACAGCGTTTTTGGGATATTGTAAATTCTTCGCCTGAGTTGGCGAAGTCGGCTGGTGGCGTTACTAAGCGAAATGATAGCTTCTCGCCTTGGACCAATAGTTTTGACTTGCGTTTGAGTCAGGAATTGCCGGGATTTTTTGGCAAAAATAAAGGCGCATTTATTCTGGATCTGTTTAATGTTGGTAACTTGATTAATAAAAAATGGGGTCGCATTAATGAAGTATTGTTCCGCAGTAATGGTGGAGCGGCACGCAGCTTTGTCGATTATGTCGGTATCGATTCTTCTGGACGTTACATCTACAATGTAAAGAGTTCGGTTGAGTCAACCGAGGTTCGACAAGTAAAAGGCGAGTCTCAGTGGGCGATTCAAGCAACACTTCGTTATGAATTTTAATAGTTGTTGTTACTAAAAAAGCGGCTAGTGTTTACACTAGCCGCTTTTTTATTTTCCTTTTTAATCTGCTCTTGGATCGCAATTTATGATGTCATCGATAAAAATTTTCAGTTTGCTGTCCGTCCTAAGTTTATTGTTTTCTTGCGCGTCTGCGACTAAGCAACAAGGCAGCGCCGACATTACCATCTTCAGCTTTAATGATTTTCATGGCAATCTACAAGCCGAGCAGCCAGTGCCTTACATGGCTCCCGTGCACGATGCACACGGACATGCAGGCGCACCTACAGCTGCGGGCGGCTATGCGTATTTCGCTAGCATGCTTAAGCAACGTCGTGCCGCGGTGGGGCCTAGCATTCTGGTCGGCGCTGGTGATTTGATGGGGGCTTCACCTATCGCCTCGGCCATGTTGCGTGACGAACCTGTGATCGCCGCCTTGAATCAACTCGGTTTGTCGGTCACCGCGCTGGGCAATCACGAGTTCGACGCTGGTGGCGCTGCCTTGCAAGCCAAACTGGCCGGAGTCTGCCCGGCCAACGGCTGTGCCTTCCCTGGTTTTAGCGGTGCCAAGTACGACTACATCGCCGCTAATGTCATCAATAAATCGGATGGGCAGACATGGGTGAAACCTTATGTGATACGCCAGGTGGGTGAATTTAAAGTCGCATTTATCGGCGCGCTCACCTCGGATACCCCGAATCTGGTGGCCGGTGATGGGGTCAAGGATTTGCAATTTGAAGAAGAGGCGAACACCATCAACCGCTATGTGCCCGAGATCCAGCGCCAGGGTGTGGCGGCCATCGTGCTCTTGATACATGAAGGTGCTAGTTATCAGGGCGCTGCGAATGACGCTAGTTATGCCTGTGAGGGTTTGCAGGGGCCTATTATCGCCATCAGTAAAAAACTCGACAAGGCGATCAGTCTGGTGGTCTCCGGCCATACCCATCAAGGCTACACCTGCAAGATCGATGGCCGTCTGCTGGTGCAGGCGCGCAGCTATGGTGCTTACCTGACCGAGACCACCTTAACTATAGACCGCAGCAGCCAGCAAGTGATCAAGGCAGTGGCGAGTAATCATCTGATAGAGCAAAGCAAGCTCAGCGCCGACCCTGAGGCTCAGCAATTGTTGACTCAGGTCGCTAGCCTGACCGCAATGGTGCGCACCCGTCCGGTCACGCGTCTGAGCGCAGCACTGACACGCGCCAGTGAACCAGGCCAATTTGACAGCAGCCTGGGCAATGTGATCGCCGATGCCCAACTGAAATTTGCAAAAAGCGTAGGCAATGCCGATTTTGCCATGATGAACGCGGGCGGCATACGTAGCGATCTGGCCTTAGGCAAGCAAGGTCAGCCAGCGGAGATTAACTACGGCGACATTTACGCGGTACAGCCATTTGGAAATACGCTGATCAGTATGCGATTGAATGGCGAACAAATCCTCGCCTTACTGCAGCAACAATGGCAGGGCGGCAGCAAGGCCGCTCCGAAAAAACTGTTTGTCTCGGATGGTTTTAGCTATCGTTGGAAATTCGGCGCCGAGCCGGCAAACATGCTGCAAGATGTGCGCCTGCATGGCCAACCCTTGGATATTCAGAAACAATATACGGTGGTGGTAAATAGCTTTCTGGCGGACGGTGGCGATGGTTTTACGGTCTTCAGACAAGGTACTGAGCGCAGAGTGCTAGGGCGCGACCTGGAAGCGTTTGAGCACTACATGCACGCGCAGGGCGCAGATTTAACCGGACTGAAAACCGATAGAGTGCAACGCCTCGATTAAACCCTTAAAGCGATGATGGGGGGCTGAAAAATCAGATACTCCCCCTATTTTCAAAAAAAACTATGTCATTTGCGCACTATCTATATGCGCAATCAAAATTTACTAGGGGGAGTATCTATAATTGAGTGAAATTAAGCGTACTTGATAATCAAGGGCGCATGATCGCTAAAGCGTTGCTCTTTGTAGATAGAGGCAGATTGCGCGGTGCCGGCGATGCCTTTAGTGGCGACATGGTAATCGATGCGCCAACCGACATTATTCGCCCAGGCCTGGCCGCGATTGCTCCACCAGGTATACGCCTCACTGGTAGTCTCAGGATGCAGCTGGCGATACACATCGACCCAGCCCAGATCATCAAACAAGCCCGTCATCCAGGCCCGTTCTTCCGGCAAAAAGCCGGAGTTTTTCTGATTACTCTTCCAGTTCTTTAAATCGATTTCTTTGTGTGCGATATTCCAGTCGCCACAAATCACCAACTCGCGCCCCTCGGCAATCAAGCCCGCCAGATGCGGCATGAACAATTCCATAAACCGGAACTTCGCCTCTTGCCGTTCTGGCGACGAAGAGCCGGACGGGCAATACACCGAGATCACCGACAAATTACCAAAATCGCAGCGCACATAGCGCCCCTCGGCATCAAACTCAGGGCTGCCAAAACCGATATGCACGGCATCGGGCTTGCTACGGCTATACACGCCGGCACCCGAATAACCCTTCTTTTCAGCATAATGAAAATGCCCGTGATACCCATGTGGCGTCAAAAAGTCAGGAGTCATATCTGCCTCTTGTGCCTTCAACTCCTGCACACAAACAAAGTCGGCAGACTCTTTTTCAAACCACTCAAAGAAACCTTTTTTAGCAGCGGAACGTATGCCATTAAGATTGGCGGAGATGATTTTTGTCATGGGATTTAAAGTGGAAATTTGCTGGTTTATAATAACTGGAACTAGCTGCGCGAATAACAGTATCTAGCAATTCTTAATGTTGTACGCGAGAGCACTTACTCGGGCGTAAACGCTTATCTAATTGTCGCCATATCGCGCCAATTGTAACCACTCTATTTTTTTGTATGTGACGTCGTTTACGCCACATTTCAGGCAGTCCCAGACAAGCATCTCGCTTGGCCCGGAGTATGATTTTTCCATGGCCTCTAAAAGAAAATAAAATAATACTTACTAAATTTAGAGCAACATGCAGAGGCAAGAGTAACCAAAACAAAATGCCTGGCATATTTTTTACAAAAGTCCAGACTAGATTACGATGACCATGATATAGAGCGAAAGCGCTATGCTGACCACCGGTAGTACCGGACCCAATATGATGAGCCACAGACTCAGGCACATATAGACAGCGGTAACCGGCTAAACGTAGGCGGAAACCAAGATCGACGTCTTCTACATAGCAAAAATAATCTTCATCAAATCCACCAGTCTCACGCAAAACACTGCGTCGATATAGCGCGGCGCCGGCGCAAGGCGAGAACACTTCATGTACAGCTTCGACTTCGGTAGGCAATACCGCGCCGTGCCCCATGCGCCACACTAAGCCACTCATATGGTAGACATCTCCCGCACCATCGAGCAAGGTAGGATGATTAGCATTGATTAACTTACTGCCAAATACATCGAAACGCGGATTGGCGATGGTAGCGGCCATCAATTCTTCCAGCCAATGTGGTGTCGCAAAGGCATCCGGATTAATCAGCGCTATCCATTCAGAATCGGTAGAAGCCGCTGCTATCGCCACATTATTGGCAACAGCAAACCCAGTATTACTCTCTAATGCAAGCAAACGCACAGATGGAAATCGACGCGCTATCGCTAAGGATTGATCTGTACTAGCATTATCAACAAGGATAATTTCGTGAGGCGTATAGGTCTGATAAAGCAAAGCGTTCAAGCATTGCTCCAGAAACTGCTCACCGTTCCAGTTAACCACCACCACTGTGACTTTTGACACTAATTTTTGTTGCTGATCGTTCAAAAAGTCTCCGTATAAATTACCTCTAAGTCGACGCAATAATAAAATATTTCAAAGCGCATTAGTTGACGCATTTTTTTCTGGCTATATTATACCAACCTACACGCGACATACGAAAAATACATTATTTTGTAGTAACACTGGTTTATGTAACATGTATATTGATCAGCCTATTTTTTAGTTGTTGCGGTGAAAATTCCTCAAGCGGTCCATCTTTTATGGGCGCAACGTTTCGCCGGTTTGCTTTTCTTCGCCACTCAAACTCATTGATGAAAAATAGCGCAGACGATGTGACCACGTTGGACGCTCGTCCCTATGCATTGGCGGCATGCAATTTCTGCCTATTGTTTTGCTTTTCGATGAAACTGCTTAATCTGGTGCTAGGAAAAAGCTTGTTGAATGTTTCGTTTTTTCTTGCGTGTAAGCACCGTCACTCTAATGCAATTGTACCCAACCTTTAGCAGACTAAATTTATGTGTTGGTTAAATTTGGTACTCCTGTTCCAGAGCGCAAGCCTTATGATGATGCGACTTTTGAGTTATAATTCAGCGCACTAAATACGCAGAAAATTGTTTTTTAGATATGGAAAATTGATAAGATGACGAAATATTCTCTCTCACCTGTTCGTCTCTTGCGCTCATTGTGGCAACATCGACAGTTGATTGCCGATCTTGCTAAGCGCGATGCATTGGGAAAGTACAAAGGATCGAAGCTTGGTGTCCTGTGGTCAGTCCTGACGCCAGTATTTATGCTGACAATTTACACATTTGTATTTAGTGAAATATTTCAGGCGCGTTGGAATTCCGCGAGTGCCTCAAAAACAGAATTCGCGATTATATTATTTGCTGGCTTAATTGTATTTAACTTTTTCGCAGAAAACGTTACGCGTGCTCCGGCACTCATCTTGGTTAACGTTAATTTTGTGAAGAAGATAGTATTTCCTCTTGAGATACTTGCTTGTGTGACGATTTTATCGTCCTTGTTTCATATGATGCTTAGCTTGTCCGTGTTGCTGGTTTTCCAGTTATTAATAACTGGATACGTGCCAATGACGATTGTGTTTTTGCCTCTTGTGATATTTCCATTAGTATTGTTTTCTCTTGGACTTTGCTGGATTTTATCTGCGATAGGCGTATTTTTACGTGATGTTGGTCAAACTATTGGGCTTTTTGTTACTGGATTAATGTTTTTGTCACCTATTTTTTTTCCTCTTTCCGCTATCCCTGTTCGTTGGCAGGACGTGGCCAAGCTTAACCCGCTGGTGTTTCCTATTGAGCAGGCGCGTAACGTGCAAATATGGGGTCTCTCTCCAGACTGGAGTGCGTGGAGTATCTATACTATGACCTCTGCCTTAATTGCCTGGTTAGGATTTGTTTGTTTTCAAAAAACACGTAGGGGATTTGCTGATGTCCTCTGAGTTCGCAATAAAAGCAACAAATATTGGCAAATGTTTTCAGATTTATGAAAAGCCAAATGACAGGTTGATGCAGGGATTGTTTGGCTTGGCGGCAAGTCTGTGCCCCGTGAAAACATGGCGCTCCGTTCTTCAACAACGCTCGATTGCGTGTGCCAAGCAGTATTGGGCTTTGCACCAGATTAGTTTTGAATTAAGAAAAGGCGAAACCATCGGTATTATTGGTCGTAACGGCTCTGGAAAAAGCACTTTATTACAGATATTATGCGGAATTTTGAACCCGACTACTGGCGAAGTTGAGGTCAATGGACGTGTTGCTGCACTGTTGGAATTAGGCTCTGGTTTTAATATCGACTACTCAGGCCGTGAAAATATCTACATGAATGGTCAGTTGCTAGGCTTGAGCAAGCAGGAGGTTGATGATCGTCTGGAATCGATAATCGAATTTGCCGATATTGGTGAATTTATAGAGCAGCCTGTTAAAACATATTCAAGTGGAATGTTTGTACGGCTCGCTTTTGCTGTCATCGCGCATGTTGATGCAGATATTTTAGTGATCGACGAAGCACTTGCAGTTGGTGATGCATTTTTCACTCAGAAATGCATGCGTTTCTTGAGGAGCTTCATGGAAAAAGGCTCTATTCTTTTCGTCAGTCATGATACCGCTGCGGTTAAAAGCATTTGCCAGCGTGCTCTATGGTTGGAGAAGGGAAATTTGCAGGGATGTGGTACAGCAAAAGAAGTTTCAGAAAATTACTTACAGGCATTTTACGAGACCACGGCGGGTGCCAATCCGGCTCATGAAGTCAAGATGCGTCGGCAAGCCCCAAAATTCACCTCAAATCTTGAACGCAAAGATGCCCGTCTTGATTGGATTAATCGTAGTAATTTGCGCAATGATATTAAAGTCATTGAGTTTGATCAGAGTGTGTCCAGATTCGGCACTAAAGAAGCGCAAATTTTATCAATAGAATTTTTTAGTGAAGAAGGTTCCTCGATGAATTGGATCATTGGTGGAGAGCCTGTGGTCTTCGTTGTTCGTGCACATATTAATCAGAATATTTTTTCGCCAATCATCGGTTTTTATATTAAAGATCGCTTAGGGCAAATATTGTTCGGGGATAATACTTATTTAACCTATTACGATGCCCCTTTAGATGTTAAAGCGGACACGAATGTGACTGCTGAATTTCACTTTATTATGCCAATTTTGCTTAAGGGGGAATATTCAGTTTGCGTTGCGGTTGCTGCAGGTAGCAACCAAGAGCATACCCCGCTCGACTGGATTAATGATGCAATGATTTTGCAGTCTGAGTCCTCATCTGTCGTCACCGGTTTGGTTGGGGTGCCGATGCAGAAGATAGAATTCATGGCAGATATCTGACCATTTTTCTCAATTTATTTAAGCATGACTCATAGTATTCCCTACCTTGGTGCGTCAACGACGCGCATACCTGAACTCGACGGGATGCGGGGAATCGCAATACTGTTGGTGATGGTTTTTCACTCAAATCTTGCCATACTCAAAGGCGGTTTTATTGGTGTTGATATTTTTTTTGTATTAAGTGGTTTCTTAATAACCGTACTTTTGTTAGAAGAATTCGACGAAAATAATACAATCACGCTCAATGAATTTTATTTTCGGCGATTTTTAAGATTAGCTCCCGCGTTGTTGTTATTATTAAGTGCGGTAGCTATTCTCAGTTCTGTTTTTCTAAGTGGTGTTGATCGCAAGGATCAGTTTATAGATGTGTTGATTAGCCTGTTGAATGTCAGTAACTGGGCTAGGGCATTTTCCTTACACCCACCTACTTACCTTGGGCACACTTGGTCGCTGTCGCTGGAGGCACAGTTCTATTTTATTTGGCCCCTTGTATTTGCCGGCGTGTTAAAAACTAGTCGCTCCAGATGCCACCTGGTGCTTCTAGGCTTGATCGTGGGACTGTGGGGAAGCAGAATTTATCTTGCGTTGAATGGCACTTCGTTTGAGCGCTTATATAACGGACTCGATACCAGAATGGATATGCTGTTATCCGGCAGTCTTTTGGCAGTGCTTTTAAGGTCAAACCTCGTTACTTTTTATCAAAAAAAAATCGCGTTGGTGTTGAAATATATAGCACCAGTTAGTGCGTTGTTGCTGCTCTGGATCAGTGCAGTGGCAGACTGGCGTGAGTTGTCGTTCTACTATTGGGGTATGCCGGCCATTGAAATTCTCGTTTGCAGTATTATTCTGAATATACGTTTGGTTGAAAATAGTTTTTTGAAAAATATACTTTCGAATAAATTATTTGTTTGGATTGGCGGTATTTCTTATGGCCTTTATCTTTGGCATTATCCCGTATATGCACTGATGACTACGCTGAAATTTACCAACTTAACTATTTTAGTGGTTGGGTCAGCGATCACTTTTATCCTTGCTTTTTTGTCTTCTTGCTTAATTGAGAAACCAATTATACGGCGGGGGAAAAAATATCTAGTAATGAGTTGAATTATTCGATCGCCGCTAGCGATGCAGGTGTATAAATCTAACAAATGCGATCTGGAACTGCGGCAAAGACGTAAAAATTTGATGATATTTAATCAGAAAAACGAATGAAAGATTTGAAATAATGAGTCGATATGACTACGAGTTTGATGCCAATTCTGAGAGTATTGCCGCACGTGTAGTGCGTTTGGTTGGATACGATAAACGGGTACTTGAGTTAGGCTGTTCGTCGGGACACATGTCTAAGGTTTTTCGATCACATGGTTGTCAGGTTATCGGGTTGGAGATGGATCCCATTGCTGCCGGTGCAGCGCGGGAATTTTGTGAGGTGGTTTACGAGGTCAATCTGGATGATGCGAATTGGCCGGAAATCTTAAATAAGCAGACTAAATTCGATGTCGTTGTTGTTGCCGATGTTTTGGAACATTTGCGTGAGCCCCGTGCCTGTATCGGACAATTACGTCGCCTGCTGAGCGATGACGGCATGTTAGTCGTGTCAACTCCAAATATCGCGCACGGTGGAGTGATTGCCAGTTTGATGCAAGGAGATTTTCGATATCGTGATACCGGCTTGCTGGATCGGACTCACATACATTTTTTTACCGAAAGAAGTTTGCGCGAAGTCCTAGTCCAGGAAGATTTTTCGATTGATCATTTTGATGCAGTTGATGCAGGCACGGACCATCCTGAATTTGCCCATTATTGGAAAGAGATTCCGGAGGAGATACGTGAACAAATTCAGCGTATTCCTAATGCCATGGCATTTCAATTTGTTTTGGGTGCCTCCAAGTTCACGAATGATAGCAGATCAGATGCCTTGCGCGAAACGCAGCGTCAGTTTGAATTTGCTAAGCGTAGCATAGTCACGATTCAGGATCATGCAAAGGCGCTTGAAGTTCAGTGTGATAAAAGCCATACTGAAATTGCGCAATTGAGCCAGCGCAATGAGGAAAATTTGGTTCTGCAGCAGTGTCTGAATGCCGAAATTGAACATTTAAACCAGCGTACTGCAGCGCAGGAAATTGCCGCGAATAAAGTGATTGAGTCTCACGGACTTACGGTACAGCATTTGCGTGAGGAACAGCGACACTTGCAAGAGGAGTTGCACCGTACTCAAGATGCCTTGCATGCGATTTTGCAGACCAGTAGCTGGCGAGTGACTGCCCCGCTTCGTTATGTGTCCCGGCGAGTTCCGCTGACCTTCAAACAAGTGATTCGGACATTTTTGTTTCGCTCTTATGTCGTGGCCAAATTGTGCATGCTTGGTCCGTCTAAAGGCTGGCCCGAACTTAGTCGTCTGATTCGCAGAAGCGCTGCGACATGGTTCGGTAAACCAGGTAAAGCACTCACATTTATTGACGAAAAGTTAAGGACGATACAGGCTGCGGCTGTACCGGAGGCAGCTCGCGTGATAGAGATCGATTACAGCGCTTCTGTTCCCTTTAAGTTTGTCGGGAATGACAGTATAGAAAATGCTGGCAAGATCAAACTGGCTGCTGTTATACATCTTTTCTATGAAGATCTTGCCACAGAGTTTCACTCGTATCTGTCGAATAGTCCGCTTGCGATGGATATTTATATCTCAACCACTGATGAGTTTAAGGCTGAGGTTATTTCAAAGGCTTTTAAAAGCTGGAGCAAAGGCACGGTTGAGGTTCGCGTGGTCGCAAATAGAGGGCGTGATATTGCCCCCAAAATAATTACTTTTAGGGATGTTTATCAAAATTATGACTATGTGCTCTGCCTGCATGGGAAACGCTCGCATCATGCAAGCGTTTTATCGCCGTGGCGGCATTTTCTTTTAGAAAGTCTCATTGGCACGCCAGCCGTTGTACAGAGCGTTTTATACGCTTTTGAGACGAACCCACAATTAGGGCTGATTTCTTCGCAACATTTTGAACCTATGCGTCATTGGACCAATTGGGGTGGGAATTTTAAGTTTGCCAAGGATCTGGCCAACAAGATGGGTTTTTTGCTACAGCAAGATGATCCTCTGGATTTTCCTTCCGGTTCAATGTTCTGGGTACGATCGACTGCATTGCAGCCACTACTGAACTTACAACTAGAATTGACGCAGTTTGATGCAGAGTCTGGGCAGACCGACGGAACACTTGCGCATGCTGTCGAGCGCATTTTTTTCCACATTTGTGAGCATGCCGGCTTTGACTGGATGAAAATTGCCCGTCCAGAAATTTTTGACCATACACCGGCCATTATTGAACTGGAAAATGCGCAGGAGTTGCAGGAATTCTCAGGGAAATATGGTTTTAAGTTACTTCATCCACAGGGGGTGAAACCACGCCAAACCCATCCCGCTCCGGTGGCGCTGACTAGTGATAGTTTGTTTAATTATGTGCGTGACCGGATGCTGGGAGTTCATTTGCCTGTCAATCCGAACTCCCGCGTCGCCATTGGCTTGCTGACCTATAATAATCCGGAGCATGAATTAAGGTTTGCGGTCGCTGCGGCAAGGTGCTCACTTGAAACCGCCGGCCTTGCCGCAAATGGTAAATTGTTTGTGCTCGATAACGGATCCGATACCAGCTCTTGTATAGTTGCAAATGACTTCGTGCAGCGTCAGGAGACCCGGGGAAACATAGGTTTCGGAGCGGGACATAATCAATTGATGCGAACTGCATTTGCCGAGGGTTTTGACACGTATATTGCGATTAACCCAGACGGAGCTTTACATCCAGATGCGGTGAAAGCATTGATGCAAATGATGCAGGCCGCTTCGGGCAGGGCAATTATCGAGGCTCTGCAGTTTCCTTCTGAGCATCCGAAGCCTTATGATGAGCATACGCTTGATACTCCTTGGGTTTCTGGCGCTTGTCTGGTGATTCCGAAAGCAGCATTTGAAGATCTCGGCGGGTTTGATGATAATTTTTTTATGTATTGTGAAGATGTGGATTTGTCTTGGCGTGCCCGTGCGAAAGGTTATGCCCTCAAGACTTGTCCTCGCGCACTGTTTTTGCATGCAGTGACGAATCGTGAGATGCGCCCGGCTACCTTAAAAATGATCTTTGAATCGGCGCTTTTGTTGGCCAGGAAGTGGGGTTCAGTTGAGTTTGAGCAAGATGTCATACGTCATCTGAGTGCGCAGGGATTTTCTATTCCGGAGGGTTCTCCGGAGCAAGTTCCCGAAGAGTGGCGTAGGTATGCTGATTTTTCCCATCAATTCAGTTTCTCCTTGCCGCGCTGGTAAGCGAAGTAAGGGAAAAACCTTTGGCTATGTTCCATGTCCCCCTTGTCCACGCGGGGCGACTATGGAACATAAAAACTGGACATATTTACGCCATTAGGCGTGTTAGAAACAAATTTTTATGAATTTTTACTATGCTTGAACATCAAATTGATTGTATCGTGCGTTTCCATGATTTCAGTCGCCTGGCTGAACTTAATCGTTGTGTGTTTTCCTTGCTGGGACAAACGTATCGGCCATTAAATATTATTTTGGCAGTTCAAAGGTTCACCCTAGAGCAGCTTGCTGCGGTAAAGGCTTCGCTGGCGCCAATGCTGAACTTGCCCAATGCACCAAGTCTGCAAATTGAAAATTTAACCGATTCCTCGGTGCGTGATGCCAGAACCGAGTTACTTAATTTAGGTCTAGCTGCTGCGACAGGGCAATATGTCGCATTTCTTGACTATGACGATGTGCTATATCCGGAAGCGTATTCTATCTTGGCGCTCAGAATGCAAGCGAGCCAGGCTGCGATCTCCTTTGCCTCGGTTCGACTACTGAAAGTGGATATTTTTCCGCAGTTTATCCGCTCGGTAAAACGGGCTGTCGCGCCATTCCACGGCCATGATTTGCGCGATTTGTTCCGGGCCAATTTTTGCCCGATACATTCGTATTTGATTGACAGGTCGAAGATCGGCCCCACTACGCTGCGTTTTGACACATCACTGAGTTGGGAAGAAGATTACGATTTGTTGTTAAAAATTTGTGCAGCTTACCCGTCTGATTTTTCTGCGTTGGATAAAATCATCGGTGATTATTACTTTAAGTCCGATGGCAGCAATACTGTTGCAACCGGAAACTCCTTAGATCAAGCGCGTAATGATGAGTATAAGAGAGTCAGTGCACTGATAGAGGCACGTCGCCGGGTAACTTACGTTGCGCCAGCGGTTCAAAAACAGCTAGGCTTTGCAAGTATACTGCCTACCATGACAGTACGGGATGCGCTGTCGCTGATCCGCAAATAGTGCTACCCGCCCTAGCCTTAGCGCGGGTGGCCGATACAAACTAGCGCTCGTGCTAAGGCTACACTAATTCTCCCGGAAGCAAACAGGCCGGACTTCATGCCTGCGGTCTACATAGCGATAGCGGATTGGCTATCCGGCCAGGCTTAATACTTCCTCAACGGTTGTAATGCCCTGCCACACTTTGAGCATGCCATCGTCACGCAGCGAGCGAATATTGCTGCTACGTAAATATTTCAGCATATCGGCTTCACTGGCATGCGTTAAGATCTGATGCTGCAAGGTGGCATCGACCTCAAACAACTCATAAATCGCAACCCTGCCAGAAAATCCGGTTTGATTGCAGCTGCGGCAGCCGACCGGGCGTTTTAGGGTGGCGGTAATGGTGAGGGCGTCACACCATTGTCTGACCCCGTCTAGCAATAGCTGCTGGGTTTCCTGCGTGATGTTTGCCGGTTCGGCGCAATGCTGGCACAGGCAGCGTACCAGCCTTTGTGCCATCACACCTTTTAAGCTAGAGCCGAGCAAGAACGGCTCTATGCCCATATCAATCAGACGGGTTACGGCACCGGCAGCGCTATTGGTGTGCAAGGTGGAAAACACCAGATGACCGGTCAAGGCCGATTGCACTGCAATCGCCGCGGTTTCCTGATCCCGAATTTCTCCGATCAGCACCACATCCGGGTCATGTCGTAGGATAGAGCGTAAGGCCGCGGCAAAGGTAAACCCGATGTCCGCATTCACCTGAATTTGTGTGATGTCTTTTAAGCGATACTCGACCGGATCTTCTACTGTGATGATTTTGTTGAGGCCATCATTGCCTATATCCAATGCGGTGTACAGCGTGGTGGTTTTACCCGATCCAGTCGGTCCGGTGACCAGCACAATACCGTTCGGCATCTTAATCCAACGGTTAAATAGCTCGGCGTGGTCGGGCATCATACCGAGGTCAGCTAAATGGTAGGGCTTACGATCCTGGCGTAATAAACGCATAACCACGGATTCCCCCATTGCCCCGGGCAATACAGAAACCCGCACGTCAAATACCTCGCTATTGACACGTGCCGTCATGCGTCCATCTTGCGGCAGGCGGCGCTCGGCAATATCGAGTTGCGACAGGATTTTAATTCGGCACACGGTAGCATCAAATTTATCTAGCGGCATGTGGCTCAGTTCTTGCATTACGCCATCTACCCGTAGTCTGACCGCGAATTCGTACTCGCCTGGTTCAACATGGATGTCTGAGGCACGGCGGGTGACCGCCTGTGACAGCATGGTATTGACCAACTCAATGATGGGGCCTTCCTCCGCCAATTCGCGCAGGTGCATGACATCGCCGCTCATCACTGTCTTTGGTTCGTGTCGTTCTAAGGCCGCGTAAAAGGCATCGAAGCTCGATGGCCTGACCAGCGCATATTCAAGCCGTGTTCCTACAGGAAGTTTAAGGCGCAACACTTCCTGTACATTGGCGGCCAGCGCTTCTTTCGAGGCGCAATGTGTTACCGGGCCAGTATCCGGAGTTTCTTCGTTCTGCCAAAGTATCAAGCCTTGTGATTGACACCAAGCCGGTAATAAACCCCACTTCACCAAAGTTGCATGAAACACGCTTTGTGCCAAATGCAATTCATCGTCGGTGAGCACAGGCATGGCACTGTACAAAGCCATTTGTTGATACAAGACCTCTTCTGATAAGGCGCCTAAGCGTACCAACAATGCCGGTAGCGGAGTAAATTGTTCGCGCTGTAGCAAGCGCGCGTTGTCTAGCGTGGCGCTAGGTACGATGCCATTGCTGGCGAGATATTGGTCAAAAGTGAGTGCGTTAGTCATTGCAAAAGAAGTGGTAAGCGGTGCGGTATCATCAGTGAAGGAAACTATTTGGTGGCAATTTTTATTTCATTGCTGACACTATACCAGCGACCTCCAGCGCGTACGATGAAGAGCAGATCAGACGTTTTTTTTAGTTTGATTTTAATCCGCTTGTCGAGCTTGCCCAGATTGGGTATGGCTTGTGCAGCCAAAAAAGATGGTTCGTCTTTAGCCGGCGTATTGTTAAACAGTAAAAACAATTCGGTGCCGGGCAACTCGCTCATCAGATGTACGCTCAGGATGCCGGCGGGTGCGATTTGAGGTGAGTCGAGCAACAGATAATCGGAAGGCACTATTTGTGTCTTGTTGACGGCAGGCTTAAACAGCGTCAACACTTTATCGAGCGTATCTGCCTTGATTATGTCAGGGAGCATCTCTTCGATTGCGTTAGCGCTTTTTTTCTTTGCATCAATTTGGGCGTGACTGAAGCTTGCGCTAGACAATAGGCATACAGAAAGTAACAGATGGCTCAGTGGGATATGCCGCGTCAACGCAGTTAATGGGGAAAACATGAGGTACCTATTGGGTAGTAAGAAAATAATGAACGTATTAAGAATTCAGTCGCGGACACCTAGGGCCTGTCAAGTCGTTTATTGTACTTCAGACGGGCTAAGAACATCCTGATTCTTAGCTATTCAGGATGTCTGGAAGATAGATGGATAATTCTTTGAATAAAAAAAGGGGGCCTTAGCCCCCTTTTTTATTAGATTAATAAAAAATTAATCTAATTCGCATAACTAATTAAAAGATATTACTTCTTCAAACCAGTTTGTGCATCTTGAGATTGGTATTGACCTTCATTAACTGGTGCACGATCAACTGTACCGTCAAAGTCAACAGCTTGTGAGCTGGAAGCTTCGATGAAGTTTTGGCTAGCTGGGTTGTACAGATAGTTTTGTACGCGCAACGAACCTACGCCATCAGCAGTAACACGCAGACGATCACCGGCTTTGGATCCACCGTTGTCAACTGGACCACCAGCACCTGGAGTAACAGTAGTCGGAACTTTATTCAACAATGGGTTGATTTCAGCAGAGTTCATGTTAACTACAGCGCGTGGTGCCAAAGTAGCGATTTGACCCCAGTTACCGTACTTACCATCAGCGTGGATCAATTGACCATAAACAACTGCAGTGTTAGTTTCGCTAGGGTTGATCAGGCGAATAACACTCAACCAACCAGAGTTAGTCGCAGCTGTTGCGTAGTTGCGAACGTCGATCTTAACACCGCTAGCCAATGCGAACAATGGGCCTTTGCAGAAGTTGTTTTGCTCTGGGAATGGCAACGTACCTGCAGCTTTTGTCAGAGTCGCTACACCGGAGAATACAGAAGGTGTGACAACGGTAGTTGCAGCAGTAACATCGTAGCAAACTTGTGCTGTTTGAGCAGCAAAAGCTGGGAACGGTGCTGCAGCTACAGCGGCTGCTTTACCATACAAAGCAGCCAAGTTTGCGGTAGTGATAGGCAAAGTAACTGTGTTGCCAGTTGTTCCTGTAACAGTTACCGATGTACCAGGTAAGGTCGTGCTGCAATTTGGAAGCAGTGACAAGAATACTGTTGAACCAACTGCGAAACCTTGAGTTGCGTTAACAACTACTTTAACATCTGTAGCTTCAACCAGACCAGCGTTAGTAGTTGCAGTTGCTGCGCCTACTAAAGTAGTGCCGACGTTGTACACGTTAGCGAAGTTACTATCGTAACCATTGGCTTGTTGCTTCAAAGAAACTGAACCAAGGTTAGCCAAGGTAACAGATTGAGTAGTCGCATCTGCTGCAAGAGGAGCATTGAAACGGAACTGGTTTGCAGGATTAACTTTAGCTGCACCGGTAGAAGCGACTACGCCCAAATTGATATTAGTTGGGAATGTCATCAATACGTTGTTGTTGTTGGCGCCGTTACGTGCGCTTTCATCTTCAAACGCACCGTTGATGCCGTTCACTGCCAATGTTGTGCTGCCTGGAGCCACACCAGTGAAATGCTTGACTGTGAATGGCAATTGTTTGGAAGCCGTGTCACATTCAGCAACAGTACCAACAACAGTGAACAATTCTGTCAAGCTAGATTGAGTAACACCAACGCGGTTGAACGACAGAACCGGGGTTTTATGAACCAAACCATCAACAGCGTATGTCAAAGTTGCAAACAAAGTCTTACCATCGGCGCTTACTGTAGGCGTAACCGCTGCAACTGGAGCGATCAAAGTAGTACCGTTTGCTTCGAACAATTGGATCGAATTCAGAACGGTAGCTGTGTCCTTCCATTTACCGCCACCAGTCAATGTCAATTGAACTTGGATAGTCTGGATTTGTGACACTGTGTTCAAGTCACCTTGGAAAGCGTAAGACGCTTCTGGTGCCAGAACAACTTGCGTATCGCTAGTAACAACTTCGCGTGCCAACTGTGGATTTGACGAAGCAACGTTACCTGCGTATGCAACATTTGCTGCGAAAGCGGCAATCAGACTAGCTGCCAGGATGTTTAATTTATTTTGTTTCATTTGAAAAGCCTCTCTAGAAAAGACATTTAATTATTACTTATATTACAACACATGTTGATTACAAGTACTTGTCACATGAGTACTCATATGACTAGCCGATGAGGATTAAATCACGTTTTTACAATTCGGGCAAGTTACTGTGTGTAAATATCTTGGGAATTCATGATTTTGTTACGGTTTTGTCGAAAAATCAGTATTTAACTTTAATTCAACACTTTATATTAACTACTCAAGGCGGAAATTACGGAATATTTTCACATTGTTTTTGATTTTTGTCATTTTAAATGTTTGTTTGTCGTCTATCCGAGACGTATTTCATAGCTCGTGTAATTACTAGTGTTTTTTATTTAAGAATGTTCAATCTAGCACTGTATTTTTATTTGGCTGCGTTGATGTTTTCGGTCTTGATTGCCGAACTCTATAGCTTTGTTTTTTTTGTGTTGGCGGCCACAGCCGCCAACCTTTTTAGTGCATGCGCCTAAGCTTGGTTTCGCTACCTTGCGGGCATTTGTGGTTGCCGCCATGAATATTGCCTATTTTTGACAATTATCAATTAATTATTTAATAGAATAATTAGGTCGGGTTAATGTTGGGTCATGGGCACCAACCGATGCGTTGGTTTATTGAGTCATTGTCCACTGACTGCAATCGGCATTGCTAGTTTTTATAGTCAATCTGGGTTAATGCTCGCGCATTTTGTGCTTGCTGGTTATACAGCCTAATTATGTATATGTATTTATATGTTGGTTCAGTTGACATAGTTATGCGCTTGCTCTGGTAGTGCGCTGTTTTCGCTGTACTTGCAATACGGATGTCGGAAGACGGATTGCATGATCGAGGTGACTGCATGAAGGCAAAATTTGCTCTATTAGGAACACGAAAGACATGAAAAACAGAAAAAATGCGAAAAATGCGATCAGGGTCAGTGAAAAATGCATAGGCTCATAAGATGGAGCCGGCACATTAGTATTTTTTAGTGCTTTTCGTGACTTTCGTTTGCAAAATAAGGTCCTTTTAAACAGTCCGTCATTTCATACAATTGCCCTGATCGTATGATTACGGCTACAGGAATAGATCAATATATGAGATACTAAGGCGCTATAGAGTAATGCTTGACTAATTGATACTGTCGCGTGCTTATGTTTTTAAATTTACAATTGTGTATACATTGTTGTTGAAGTGAATTTTTATGCCTGAATTTCGTTATCAAGCAACTGATCCGCAGGGCACTGTTGTTAAAGGGGTGCTGACTGTTGAAAGCGAGAGCGAGGCAATGGCGCAATTGCAACGACGTGGTTTGATGGTGTTTGACATGCGGCTTGCGTCACCCTCGGGTTCGATAAGGCTGGCCAAGCCTAAGCGGGCCGGACGCGATGTCTTGCTGGTCGTATTGCAAGAGTTGGCGACTTTGCTCGATGCCGGCGTCACTCTGGCCGATGGTGTAGAGAATGTCGCGCGTGGCTATACCGACTCTCCTTTGGGAGTTGCCTTTAGTAAGATTTATGCGCAATTGCGCGGTGGTGTGGCGTTTTCCAGCGCGCTGATTGATGCTGATCTACGCTTACCCAACTATGTTATCGAGCTTTGCAAGGCCGGCGAATCAACTGGTAAGCTAGCCGGATCGCTGCGCTCGGCGGCTGAACAGCTGGAATTGGAGCAAAACTTCCAGAGAGAAGCGCGCAATGCCTTGATTTACCCTATGGTGCTGATGATCAGTGGGTTTCTCGCCACTTTGCTGGTATTTGTGTTTGTGGTACCAAAATTTGCCAATATTCTGACTAACCCCAAGGCAGATATCCCCACTTTATCTTTGTGGGTTCTGGGGGCGGGAATGTGGCTGTCGAAAAATAAACTTTTATTGGGCGCGGTTCTGGCTGGTGCCGCGGTGTCTGGTTATGTCTTGCTTCGGCAGGAAAAAATTCAGCAAAACTTATGGAATTGGGCTGCTGGCCTGCCTGTCATTGGGAGTTGGATCATGCATACTGAGATGGCGCGCTGGAGTTCTATGTTCAGTGTCTTGTTACAAAACCATGTTTCTATTCTGGAAGCGTTGGGGCATGCGCAAAATGCTTTGCGCGGTGATGCGTGGCGACATAAAGCAGCATTAATCTTGAGTGATGTCAGAGGTGGCAAGACGTTGGCAGAATCTTTGCAATTACATCAGTTTATCGATGCCACAGGCGTCAATCTGGTACGTGTCGGCGAACGCTCGGGGGCTCTGGCGAAAACCACGGCATCTCTGGCGACTATGCATCGCATGCATAGTCAGCAACAAATGCGCCAGTTTTTGATATTGCTTGAACCTGTCACCATTTTACTGGTCTCAGTTGTATTGGGCGGTATTATGATTTCTGTCATGTTGGCCATTACCAGTCTGACCAATGTCATTTAGTGCTTGATGAAGATGAGCGCAGTTTTTTATCTTATTGGGTAAAATTGCCCATCTGACGTCGTTTGAAATCAAAGTAATAGTAACTAGTAATTGAATGTTGTTGAATGAAGTTAGCTTAGGAAAAAAACTTATTATGAGCCGTCAAATATTTAAACAGTCTCCTGTCAAAAAAGTTTCTGGTTTTACCTTGCTTGAAATGCTGGTTGTCATGGTCATTATTGGTTTGTTGGCTGGTTTGGTCGGGCCGCGAATTTTTGGTAAGGTCGATTCATCCAAGGTGCAGACTGCCCAGACGCAAATAAAGATGCTCGAGAGTGCTTTGAATATAATGCGACTCGATGTGGGACAAACCCCGCCGCCGGAACAGGGTTTGCAGTGGCTGTTGTTGGCGCCGCTTGATCCTGCCTTGCAGCCATTGTGGAAAGGGCCTTATATCGAGGGTTCTATACCTATGGATCCGTGGAGCAATCCCTATCAATACATGACACCAGGAGTAGATAATAAGCCTTACTCGGTGTATTCGTTTGGCGCGGACGGCAAGCAAGGTGGCGAAGGTTTAAATGCCGATATCGGTTTAGGCAGTGCTGGCAAGTAGGCGAGTTGTGAAAGCTGTATGCGCTCATTGTCTGGTTTTGCGTTTGCGCACGATGTGTGGCTTTACCTTGATAGAAATGATGGCAGTGCTGACTCTGGCCGCGCTGATGGCAGGGGTGGCAATCCCTGCTATGCAGCGCTGGTTTGATTCGATCTCGGAGCGCGCGCAACTGACGGAGGTATCGATACAGTTTCAGCGGCTGGCGTCGCGCGCTGCCTTGCTGTCACAAACGGTTGCGATCGACAAGACGACTTGGTTCAATAAATTGGGTGATGGCGAGGCGGCATTGGCATTGCCAGATGGGTGGTCGGTGGTGAGCGAAAAAACGGTGGTTTTTTATCATAGTGGCGTCTGCGGTGGGGGTATGCTTGAGTTGTCCGGGCCACAACAGCGACGCTTGCGCTTGCAGATCACCAGCGTGACCTGTGAGGTGAGCATTATCCGCTAATGAAAACCAAAAAATTACCACCGCAGCGCGGTTTTAGCCTGATAGAAATGATCGCGGCCCTCACCATATTGGCGATAGGCTCGGGGGTATTGTTTAGCTGGTTAGGACAAACGACTACGCAACTAACGCGCTTTCAGTTGCAGGAAAAAGCCTCGCTGGCGCGCTTGCAGGCGATCGACTTTTTGTCCACCCAAAATCCGGCAATGTCCGCTGACGGCAAGCAGAGTTTTGATGGCTTTAGCATGGAATGGAAGAGTGAACCCGTCACGGAAGTACGTGATTCGATATCCCCCTCCGGAGGCCTAGGTCTGTATCGTATAAGCCTGTATCAGGTGCAGGTGAGTACCTTTGATCGTTCAGGGAGTGCATGGTTTCAGTTTCCGGTGAAGCTGGTTGGTTATGCGCAAGTGCGGCAAGCCTCTAAGGCAACCCCGTTTTAATTTATGGAAAACAGATTTGTTATTGATCCGTTGATGAGACGGCAGCGCTATATGGATGTGCCGGTATTGCATGGACAATCGGGGATGACCTTGATTGAATTACTGGTAAGCCTGGTGATTCTCGGTTTCGTGGTCAGCATTATGTCGGGTGCCTTTTTTCAGGTGGCACAGGTGGTACGGATTGCCGAGAATGTTAACGGCCAGTTTCAGCCGCAGTGGGTGCGTCTGCATGCCTTGACCGATCTGGTGGGGAACTTGGTGATTCAGGATGTCGAGCATCCGTTTGAGGGGAACTCGGTAGGTTTTTCCGGTTATTCATTGTCTTTGCCACAAGCGGACTGGGGTCATGTGCAGCAATTCCAAACCAAGCTAGAGAGCAATCCGCAAGGTGGTACTGATCTGATCTTAATTAGCGGTAGTGAAAAGCCGTTGGTGATCGCGTCCTGGACGGTGCCGGTGAAGCTGGAGTATCTTGCGACAGACGGTTCGAACCAGTCAATGTGGCCGGCGTTTGGCAAGGTAGTCAATGAGATGCCCGCCGGGGTAGTGGTGCGAGCTAGTTCGGGTGAGCAATTGGTACAGATGATCGCCCCGTATGCCGGAGCGCGCAAGCCTGAGCCGGATGCGAAAACTGATATGGGTAAATTATTTGGTTTGGATATCAAATGAGTTACTGTGGTGGCGTACGTACCCAAAATAGTGGTTTTGCCTTGGCGGCAGTATTGTGGCTGTTGGCGGGTTTGACCATACTGGCCGCCATGATCAGTCAGTCGAATCAGATTCTGGCGCAGCGCCAGGCTCAGCTCAAGCTCAGGGCTGATGCCGAGCAGGATTTTTTGTCCGGCCGTAGTGAAGCGCTGTATTGGCTCTCTACTAGCCGGTCGACGCAAGATGGGTTTGGATGGTCAAGCCAGTTATTGAGGGTCGATGGTCGTGGTTATGCCGCTTCAGGGAAATCTAGTATCTACGTACAGGATGTACGCGGGCTGTTGAGTTTGAACCGGCCGAAGCGGGATATGCTGGCGCGTTTTTTGGTCTATTGCGGTGCCGCGCCTTCGCAGACTGACGCATTACTTGATGCATTGGAAGATTATGCTGAAAAAGGGGAGTTAAAACGGCTAAATGGGGCGAAATCGTTAGAGTACTCGACCGCGGGGTTGAAGCCACCGCGCTTTGCTCCCTTACTGGCTGAGCCGGAAATTTGGCAGGTATTTGGCTGGAGGCAAATTGAGTCAAGCTGGAACGAAAAACAGTGCTCCGAAAGCGTGACCGTGGCGGGTGATAATCGTTTTAACCCGGGTACTGCGACACAAGCGGTACTGCTTGCCTATGGCATGAATGCCGAGCAGGTAGAGTTGATTGCGAAAGAGCGTCAGACGGGGGAAACTGTACTCATTGATTCACTGCAAAATCAGATTCAGGGTCAGGGTTTTATGGGTTTGACTGCCGGCCGATTCCCTGCCAATAGATTTCGGGTCACGCATGCCATGCCGGATATGCCCTGGGTGTTTCGTTACGAATTAGCACTCAAGACAGATATCGAAGGTGTACCCTGGGAAATCTCATCTCCTCGCCGTTTGCCTTTGGCATCGGTTATGATGCCGGCTGGTCGGGCAAACTGGCCAAAAATTGATCAAATTTCTGAAACTGATAAGAATGCCATTACGCAACCGATATTACCTTTCTGATGCATCTGCGGAGGCGGATGATGCAAGTAAGCACAGGATAGATGAGCAGCGCAACAATGCGGCTTGGATTAAACCTTTATGGATACTGCCTAGAGCCTGGTGTGTGACGACCTCTATGCAGGCAAAAGGTGTCCCTTCGCATAAGACAGCTGCTTTCGTTAAATTACATTTGGCTCGCTTAATGCCTTTTGTCGATTGCGGTGTCTATGCCTGCCGTTCCGGTGATTGGGTGCATTTGTGGTTCTGGGAAAATCAGCGGGTCAGAGAGTTTTGTGCCAGCAATGCGCTAGACTTTGAGTCTTTGCACCTGGCGCCTGAGAGTGTCTGTTTTCCTAAGCAAAAAGAAGCTGCGGTGTTGCACCAGTGTTTACAGGGCGTTGAGGCGCAGCTTTGGCATCAGGGTTTATTGCTCGATAGTGCATGGTGGCCGGAGATGATAACCGCTGCGACATGGCAAGCCTGGCGACCTAGTGCCGCTGCCGCTTCCGGTACCCGTGCTGCATTCGCGTCCTGGCCGGAATCCTTGCCATCGATGTTGCCCCAGCTAACGCCACGTGATGTCGTGTCATCGACTAATTTGGCGGAGCCCTGGGCTTATAACCTACTTGGGAAAAAATGGTGGCATGTCCTGAAAGAGATACGCAGCGATAAATTATTTTTGCTGGCTGCAGGCGGCATACTCGCCTGGGGTAGTTATCTGGCTGCCCAGTGGTGGGTTGTGCAAGAGCGGCAGCAGTTGGTAGAAATGAAAATTGATCTGCTCTCACCTAAAGTTGAGCCTTTGAATCTGGCGCGCAGCAAGGCGCTGGAGTCTCAGCAATGGGTGAGTAAGCTGACCGCTTTACGTAGCCAGGATAATGTGCAAGAGTTATTGGCAAATTTACAGCCTGTATTGCAGGAGCAAGAGGCGGCGATTCGTGAGTTTGAATATCTTGACGGTGAAGTGCGGCTGATGTTGGTACCGATCAACACCGAACTCAACTTAGTGACGTTGACGCAAGAGCTTGAGGCTTTACCTCAATTGAGTAATATCCGTTTGTTACCTGATAGTGACGGAAGGCTTACGCGTTTCTCGGTCAAGATGGTGCGTTTGGGTAAACCGAATGAGATAAAGGTACTCGGCCAGAAACAGGATATAGACAAGACGATCAAGACCCCTGGGATTGCAGTAGAGCGCAGCGGTAAGCGCGAGAAGGGAGAATAAAATGAAAACAGGAGAACGATTTTGGCAATTAATAGGATTTGTATTTGGCATCTTGAGTATTTACGGTCTACTAGAGTTTTCCGACGCGATCAATGCAAAACAGGCTCAGTTAGGTAGTTTGCAGCAATTGTTGTCCCGGCAAGAAGCATTATTGCGCGATAACCATTGGACTGAAAATTTAGACTCGGTGGAGAAAGTGCGTAAAGCGTGGACGAGCTATTTGCCGGTAGAGAAAACACCGACTTTTGCCAAAGCGCATCTGTTGAGCGATGTGCGTAATTTTGCCAAGGAAGCCGGCATCACTAATCTCACGGTGACGGCAACGGATGCGGAAGGTGGCGAAAAGACTGATGACAAGACAAGTTCTAAAGCCCAGCCAGCGGTGCGTTTCGCCGGCGAAAAAAAGAAGGAGGAGCCACTGCCAAAGGGAGTGCAGATGATTAAGCTGACTGTGACAGGTCGCTTTGATCCAGTGGCATTCTATAAATTATTAGAGAAGCAAGAAGAGGCTCAGCGCTTTTCGGTGATAGAACGATTGACCGTAAGAGGTGCTCAGATGGAGTTGGGCATCCGTTGTTATTGGCGGCTTGATCCTGGGCATAGTGCTGATGCCGGTAAGCCGGTCTTGTTGCCGGTAAAGAATGGACTTTAGTTAGACATATGGTAAATGTATATTTTAAATCACTATCTCGTCAGCAGCTGTTTGCCGCAATGGGCTTACTTGTTTGTGGTGCATTAGGTGCAGGTTTGGGGGCCGTTAGTATGTCAGTCTCAGTGAAAACGATGTCACCGCAAAAAACGTCAAAAACCGCGGAGCCTGAACCTGCATTTTTGGTTCCACCTATGCCTCCGCGAACGGCGGAGGCAGAAGAAGAAGTACTCGGCACTGATCCTGCTCAATTGCGGGTATGGGAGGCAGCAGTGCGTCAACCTATGTCTCCACGTAAAGAGCCATTGACACCGCCAGTCTGGCGTATCGTTGGAGTCACTGTGATCGGCAATGAAAAGAATGTATTGCTCCTGTTTGGCAAACAGCCCGCCACCGAAACCCGAAAAATAGGCGATCAATTACCTGGCGGTGCAAAAATCGTTCAAATTTCGCAAGACCATTTGCAAATTTCCCTGAATGGTCAACTCATGAAACTGAATCTACGTAAGCAATGAAAAATTTCTCCTTTCGCCTGAACGGCAAAACCTTGATGGCACGTCTCTTGCCAGTGTCGACAGTGTGTGCAATGAGCCTATTGTCCGGTTGCGCCAAAATCCCACTGATTGTTCCTCAAAAACTTGCTTTTGAGCGTAGTCAACAAGCAGTTTCTGCTACTCTCGTCGGTGAAGAGCAATTGCAGCGTAAATATAGCGAATCTGATACACCTAAAATGCCACCGGTTCGAAGTAGTAGCGGCGAAAAAAATGGTGGCAAACCAGCCGAGGCACTTAATGAAAAGAGTGAGTTATCTGTGTCATTTGACCAGATGCCCTTGCCTACCTTTATTCAGGCTGTGTATGGTGGCGTCATCAAGACTAACTATTCTATGGATGCCATGGTCGCAGCACGTACCGATTTGGTTACCTTCCATACCCCGCGCCCTCAAACGGCAAGCCAGATGGCAAATCTGGCGCGTATGCTGCTAAAAAGTTATGGTATTGCGGTACAGGACTTTGGTGGCGTGATTCGTATCGTGCCTGATTCCGCTTCCAGTAGTTATTCACCGCAGATCCGCCGTGGCCGCGCTCAGCCCGATACTCCTATGAGCCTGCGCCCGGTATTTCACTATGTAGAATTGGAAGCGATACGGGTCAGTGACTTCAGTAGTTTACTGCGTACCATGTTTGGTACGAAAATCCAGATGCAGGATGATCTGGGGAGAAATTCAATACTTTTGAGCGGACAGTCAGATGATATTAGTGCCGCTATGGAGGTAATACAGGTTTTTGATCAGCCAACGATGCGCGGTCAACGTACTAAACGTATTAGCCCGGTGTTCTGGACAGCGGATGAATTCAGCAAACGTTTGGTGGAAGTCCTATCCGCTGAAGGGTATGCTGCAAGCGTTAATATTGCTGCAGGAACACCTATTCTTGTCCTGCCAATTGCTCCATTAAATAGTGTAATTATTTTTTCTTCTTCTGAGACGATTCTGAATCACGCGCTGAAGTGGGCGAAGGAGCTGGACAAACCGTCCGAAAGCCAGGCTGGCGGGGCATTTTTTACCTATCCGGTGAAAAATGCAGATGCACAGGCATTGGCAAAAACCCTGTCGGAACTAATAGGCGGTGGTGCGACGACTCCGGTCGCTGCCGCAGGTGTCGCGCCAAGTACCAGTAAACTAGCCTCCAAGATCGTCGTCAACAATGCGACTAATAGCTTAATCATTAAAGGCGGTGGCCCCGATGAATACCGTCAATGGATGGCCTTGCTGGCTGAATTGGATAAACCGACTAAATCTGCCTTGATTGACGTGATGGTGGCTGAGGTGACGGCTGGGACAACTGATCAGCTTGGCGTTGACTGGAATTTTCGCGCTAAAACTGATGGTTATATACCTGGTAGCGTGGGTACGAGTAATGCCGGTTCTAAAGGTTTGACGTTCAATTTTCTTAATTCTGCCGGGTTGTTAAGGGCGGATATCAATGCCCTGGCAACTAAAAAAGATGCACAGATTTTGTCTAGTCCCAAATTAATGGCCCGCAATGGTGAAACGGCGACGATTCAGGTTGCACAGGAAGTGCCAATTTTGACCGGTATCACCACCACTCCCGGTTCTATTATTACTAATCCAACCACAACCAATACGGTGCAATACCGCACTGCCGGTATGATTTTGAAAGTCCGGCCAGTGATCAATTCGGGGAATCGGATTGATCTGGATATTTCACAAGAGGTTAGTGACGTTCAGGCGGCAATCGTAGGGGGCGTTCCGTCTCCCACCATTGGTATCCGTAAAGTCGAAACCAAGCTCACGTTAAAGGACGGTAGTACGGTAATGCTGGCTGGATTGATTTCTAATAATAATAATACCTCCGATAGCGGCGTACCTTTGCTCAAGGATATTCCAGGTTTGGGCAATTTATTTAAATCTCAAACGGATAATCGTAACAAGACCGAGCTGATTATTTTGATCACGCCTTATATTATTAATGATGATTTCGAGGCAGAGTCGATTACTAATGCTTTCCAGAGTTCCTTAGGTGATTGGGCAAGAGATCTCAAAGAACGCACCGATCTGAATAGATTGAAACGTGTGGTGCCGGTACTGGCAATTTCGGCGGTGGATAATAAGACCGCGCCTAAGCTTACGGTACCCGATGCCGTTAGCACGAAAACGATAGAGCAAGCGCAACCTGCCATAAATGAGATAGGTCAGGCGCAACCAGCGATCGAAGAAGTGGTACCGGAAAAGTCTGAGCCTGACTTAGGTTCTGATGTCGTTATGAGTAAGCCGTCAGTATCCGAAATATCGCCGTCGGCAGAAGTGGAAAAAAATAGCACAAGTAAGAAGTCTGTGGATAAAAAAAATACTTCTGTGCCGTTAATACCAAGCGGAAGCAAGGCGGTTACTGATTCAGATTTACTGGAAGAGTTAAAACGCGCTGTGCAAGGCAAGTGATAATGTAAATTACGTAAAAAAAGAGCTCACTTTTATATTGAGCTTTTTTTATCAGGCAGCGTTCGCCTAAACGGATGAATCGATTTTTTTCTTACCAGGACGTGATATACCTGTTTCTCGATGGGAAATTTGTGCGACGAAATGTTTTATTCAAAATGTTCCGCTTCTGCTAGTAGTTTGCCTTGTTGATCTTTAACCGACAGGGATGGCTCGCCTTGTATCGGCCACAGGATATTGATGGCCGGGTCGTTCCAGGCGATGCTGCGCTCGAATTCCGGGGCCCAATAGTCGGTGGTTTTGTACAAAAATTCTGCAGTGTCGGATAGCACGACAAAGCCATGTGCGAAACCTGGCGGCACCCATAGCATGCGTTTGTTTTCTGCTGACAGTTCTACGCCCACGTGCTGGCCGAAAGTGGCGGAGCTACGACGTATATCTACTGCCACATCATAGACAGATCCTTGCACTACGCGCACGAGCTTGCCTTGTGGTTGCTGGATTTGGTAGTGCAGGCCACGCAATACGTTTTTGGCTGAGCGCGAATGATTGTCTTGCACAAACTGGAGGTTTGTCCCAGTCAACTCATTAAAGCGGCGCTGGTTGAAGCTCTCAAAAAAGAAGCCGCGCTCATCACCGAATACCTTGGGTTCTATGATGAGTACATCGGCAATCGCGGTGTTGACGATGTTCACGGGTGTACGCCTTCTTTTAATAGGCGCAATAGATATTGGCCGTAGCCGTTCTTAGCTAGCGGCTGCGCCAGTTTTTCTAATTGCGCGGCGTCGATGAAGCCCTGGCGGTAGGCGATCTCTTCTGGACAGCACACTTTCAAACCCTGGCGATGTTCTATGGTCTGGATGAAATTACTGGCTTCTATTAGACTTTCATGGGTGCCAGTATCTAGCCAGGCATAGCCACGGCCCATCATTTCAACATTCAGTTGATTTTGCTCTAAATAGATGCGATTCAGATCGGTGATTTCTAGCTCGCCGCGCGCCGATGGCTTCAGATTTTCCGCCATTTTCACCACTTGATTATCGTAAAAATACAGGCCGGTGACGGCATAATTACTCTTTGGCGCCAGCGGTTTTTCTTCCAGACTGGTAGCGCGCTGTTGCGCATCGAAGGCTACTACGCCATAACGCTCTGGGTCTTGGACGTGGTAAGCGAATACGGTCGCACCTTGCTCACGTTCCATAGCTTGCTGAAGCTGGCCTTGCAGATCATGGCCATAAAAAATATTGTCGCCCAAAACCAGTGCACTTGGGGCATCGCCGATAAATTCTTTGCCTATGATGAAAGCTTGCGCTAAGCCGTCTGGGCTAGGCTGCACCGCGTATTGCAGATTGAGGCCCCAGGCGCTGCCGTCGCCGAGTAATTGCTCAAAGCGCGGCGTATCCTGCGGCGTAGAGATGATCAGTATGTCTTTGATCCCGGCCAGCATCAGGGTGCTGAGCGGATAGTAAATCATCGGTTTATCGTAAATCGGGAGTAGCTGTTTTGAGACTACTTTGGTGACCGGGTAGAGACGGGTGCCAGAACCGCCAGCGAGGATAATGCCTTTACGTTGTGTCATTGCTAGTCCTTAAATTTTTCTGTCGAGAATTTCGTTCAGCATGCGGCTCACGCCGGTTTGCCAATGAGGCAGATGCAGATTGAAAATCCTTGATAGCTTACTGGTATCCAAGCGCGAATTTTTTGGGCGTGGTGCCGGCAGCGGAAATGCGCTAGTCGGCACTGCTTCGATCGCGGCGGTGGGCAGTTTGATACTCATTCCTGCCTGTCGGGCAAATTCAATCACGAAATTGGCGTAGCCGTGCCAGGTGGTCGCGCCTGCAGCCACCAAGTGATATATGCCACTGTATCGTGCTGCCGGCTCAGGGTCTTGCGTCACTGTGCGTATCGCATGGGCGGTGATGTCGGCCAGCAGGTCAGCACCGGTGGGGGCACCGATCTGATCGTTGATGACGTTTAAAGTATCGCGTTCTTGTGCCAGTTTGAGCATGGTCTTGGCAAAATTAGCACCGCGTGCCGCATAGACCCAGCTAGTGCGAAAAATCAGGTGCTTGCATTCTGAGGCACGTATCGCGGCTTCGCCTTCCAGTTTGGTTTTACCGTAGACGCTTAAGGGCGCGGGCGTATCGGTCTCTAGCCAGGCCTGATCACCACTGCCGTCAAATACATAATCGGTCGAGTAGTGGATCAGCCAGGCGCCGATGCGTTTGGCTTCTTGCGCCAATACGCCGGGTGCCAATGCGTTGATCGTGCGCGCTAGTTCAGCTTCGCTTTCTGCCTTGTCGACAGCGGTATGCGCAGCTGCATTAACAATGATGTCTGGCATGACGCTACGTATAGTCTGCGCTATGCCTTCCAGATTGGTAAAGTCACCGCACAGATTCGTGCTGTGGGCGTCTAGTGCAATTAGTTCGCCCAAAGGAGCGAGGCTACGTTGCAATTCCCAGCCTACCTGTCCATCCATGCCGAATAAAAGGATTTTCATGCCTGGCGTTCCGCGTAATTTTTGGCGACCCAGTCGCGGTAATTGCCGGATAAGACATTGCCAACCCAAGCTTGGTTTTCCAGATACCATAAGACTGTCTTGCGTATGCCAGTCTCAAAAGTTTCTGCCGGTTTCCAGCCCAGTTCGCGTTCCAGTTTGCTGGCATCGATCGCATAACGGCGATCGTGGCCTGGGCGGTCTGTCACGTAGCTAATCTGTTCTGCATAGCTTTTGCCATCGGCTCGGCCGCGCAATTCATCGAGTATGCCGCATACAGTGTGGACGATCTCCATATTTGGTTTTTCGTTCCAGCCGCCGACGTTATACACCTCACCTACCGAGCCTGCGGCTAGTACTCTGCGTATCGCGCTGCAATGGTCTTTGACATACAGCCAGTCGCGGATTTGCTGTCCGTCGCCATAGACTGGTAGGGCTTTGCCCGCCAGTGCATTGACGATCATCAGAGGGATGAGTTTTTCCGGGAAATGATAAGGGCCGTAATTATTCGAACAATTAGTGGTCAGTACCGGCATGCCATAAGTGTGGTGGTACGCGCGAACCAGATGATCGCTGGCCGCCTTGCTGGCTGAATAAGGGCTGTTTGGCTCGTACTGATGGGTTTCGGTAAATGCGGGCTCATCCTTGCTCAGCGATCCATATACTTCATCGGTGGAGACATGCAGGAAACGGAAATCTTGCTTGGCATCGTCTTGCAAGCTACCCCAATAGGCGCGCGTCGCTTCGAGTAATTTAAAAGTGCCGACGATATTGGTCTGGATAAAATCTTCCGGGCCATGGATCGATCTGTCCACATGGCTTTCTGCGGCGAAATTAATGATGGCGCGTGGTTGGTGTTGTGCCAGTAAGGCGCTCACTAACGCAGTATCAGCGATATCGCCATGCACAAAAATATGTTGCTCGTTGCCTTCTAAGGAGGCTAGGTTTTCGCGATTGCCAGCGTAAGTCAAGGCATCTAGATTGATGATAGTTTCGTCAGACTGCGCTACCCAGTCGAGTACAAAGTTTGCACCAATAAATCCTGCACCGCCTGTGACTAAAATCATTTTATTTCCCTAAAAAAATATCGGTATTTCCTCTTTGAATTGATCAAAAGAGTATCTGCGCATTTCAATAAAAAGGCGAAATCATTTTTATTGGCATATCAATGTTGGCGTCGGTAAAACACAACAGCTATGTTCGGCGCAAATGCAAAACCCGAAATTATACCTCAGCTTGAGGGGGGATTTCTTAAAAAATGACTTAAATAACAATTAATTTACATTTAATACTATCTGTTTAGTTGATGTATACATACTATTTAAATTTCCGCTCAGTAACTATGCTATTCGCTGTGAAAACGATACTCCCACCCAGTATTTTTAGTTTACGCACTACGTATATGCGAAAACAAGGGTTTTATTTGTGATTTGTTGGGAGTATCGTAATTCAACGCATTATCGTAAGCGCTATGCGGTCTCAAAAGTCAAACGGTAAACGTATAGAGTTAGGAACGATGTCATGTCTTACTATGCTGCGCGGCTCGTGCTTGCCGGATAGCGCATCCGGACTCCAGATTCCTTGCCATCCAGGTGGCCAGGGTAAAGGTAATCCTGAGTAATCGGGCAGACGTTGACGTACTGAAATGATGGGTAAATGCGCCGGCAGCGGCGATTTGGGCTGATCCATGGCTAAGCTATATGCATAGTTGGGTAGCAAGGCATCGCAGATAGTGGCAAACCACAGGCTGTGATCTTCATCGCGCCCAAGGGCGTGCGCTAAGCCGACCGGGTCGAATTGTGCCAGCGCATGGATCAATTCTGTGCTGCTGGCACCGGGCGCATCGCCCCAACCCATTACGGGATTGAAATTGTATTCGGCACCTGAACCGTACCAGCCTTCGCGCCACGGTCTTTGTAACCAATGGCGCGGGCCGGTAAATAGCTGCCAGCGCCAGTGCAGGCCAGAGGGTTTGGGCCAGCTGTACAAATACAGTCTTTGATATCCGGCGCTATGCAGTTCCTTGACCATAGACATCAAGCGCGCATGCGGCATGCGTTCTGGCGGCATGCGGCGGAACAGGATTAGTTCGCCATCGGCATGCTGCAACTCATCATGCGATAAATCCAGATCCAGGGTGCGCGTTTCATCGCCAAAGCGCGCCGCCACCCAACCGGTGAGTAAATTGACGGCAGTCAGCACGCCATAGCCGCGATGACGATGAAAAATGACGGTTCCGGGAGCGATGGGTTTCATGATGCGATCTGCTTGCGCACAACAAGGACAAAACATCACTATAGCCTACACTGTGTGCTTCAGTTTGATCGCCTCGCTGTATGCGTCTGTTCGCTTAGTTTTTTCGAAAATTCCGATACCGGCTAGCGATGTTTCGTGTCTGCGCGTATGTCTGCGCTACAGCTAGCCTTAGCAAAATCACACAATCGCGCTACAATAGTCTATCCCCAGTCCCTACTTCAGAGAGCTTTAACATGACTTTACGCATCATCGCTACCGGCGGCACTTTTGATAAACATTATGATGAAATCGCCGGACGCTTGGCGTTTGGTGATAGCCATTTGCCGGAAGTGCTCAAGCGCGCCCGTCTGACTATGCCGGTGGCGCTGGAGGCGGATCATCTGATGGATTCTCTGGACATGACAGATGAAGACAGACAGCGCATTTTGCAGTCTTGCCAGCAAGCGAGCGAGCAAGCCATCGTCATCATCCATGGCACCGATACCATGCGCGAAACCGCCGAAGTACTGGGTGCGGCAGACTTGAATAAATCCATTATTTTTACCGGTGCGATGATTCCTTACGAGATCGCCAATTCAGATGCGATGTTTAATCTGGGTTTTGCCTGCGGTGTCGCCAAGCTCTTACCAGCTGGCGTGTATGTGGCGATGAATGGCCAGGTGTTTACCTGGGATAATGTACAAAAAAATCGCGTGGCCGGCGTATTTGCGACTGTAGAGACGACCCTTTAAATTGATCTGCGGACTTGGAGGTAAGGCGATGAAACGGCTACTCTGTTCTCTATTATTTCTGCTGTGGGCGACGCTGGCGCAAGCGGCGCAGCCGCGTTTTGATCAGGTGGTATTTTTCCAGACTGAGCAGGCGATGTTGCAAAAAGAAGTAAAATTTGAAGAAGTCGCCCGCTTTTCGCGCAAGCTGCAATCGAATGTCTGGAATGCCCTTAAAAAAGCCAAGCTGCCAGTCGCTAACGGCTACCTCGTGCTCGCGGTCCGTTCCGATGGTCAGGTCGCTGCCTGGCTCGATATGGAGCCAGCCTTGCATGAGTATTACGAGAACGAGGTACTGCAAGCTGCCATGAAAACGCCGCCGTTTTTTGTCGCTGAGGGTAGCGTGGTGTTCGGCATTAAGATGGCAATCGATACGCCCAAACATACCAGTAAAGCCAAGCCCGATCCCAAAGAATGGCAAGTCGCACGTAAAAAACTTGGCAACACGGATGACGTCGAAGCCGTGGTGCAGGCCGCTTGGCCAGAATAATTTAGGAATTACCCATGCTCCCGTTTCAACCCGGTATTTTGCAGGCATTACCGCAACACGCCAGTTTTTTAACATTCACTCTGAAACCTGCTGCAGATCAGACCAGCGCGATCAGTGCCCTGAAGGCGCTCAGTGTCTTGGTCGACGGTGAGCGTGTGGTGCTAGCCTTAGGCTCAAGTTTGTTGCAATTGTTGGGTCAGCAGATCGCTGGCGTGCATGATTTTGCCGGTATCTCCGGCAGTCTGGTGCCCTTGCCAGCCACACCTGCCGCCTTGTGGTGCTGGTGTCGCGAGAGCGAGCGCGGCGAGCTGGCCCACCAGATCCGCCGCTTAATTCAGGCTGCCGCTGGCGCGTTTCAATTACAGCAGGCGGTCGATGCCTTTAAGTACGATAGCGGGCGCGACCTGTCGGGTTACGAAGACGGTACCGAAAATCCTGAGGCTGACGCGGCCTTGGCGGCTGCCTTGGTGCAAGGGCAGGGCGCAGGTTTGGATGGTGCTAGCTACGTCGCGGTGCAGAACTGGCTACATGATTTCGACAGGCTGGAGGCGCTGTCGGGCGCGCAGCAGGATGATCTGATTGGACGCCACAAAAGCGATAATGCAGAGTTCGATGAAGCACCAGCGTCGGCCCATGTGAAGCGTACCGCGCAAGAAAGTTTTTCGCCTGAGGCCTTCGTCTTGCGCCGTTCTATGCCCTGGTCTGCCCAAGACAAGGCGGGTTTTCATTTTGTCGCCTTCGCCACCTCGTTTTACGCTTTCGAGGCGCAGTTGCGGCGTATGTGTGGTGCCGAAGATGGCATCGTCGATGGTTTATTTAGTTTCACCAAACCGCTCAGCGGGGCTTACTTCTGGTGTCCGCCTATGTGTGAGGGACGTCCGGATTTGTCGAGGATAGGACTGTAGTTCGGGCTGTGGTTAGAATTGTAATTAGACCTAAATTTTTTATATACTAGGTAGGGGTATGATATAAAACATCAGTCTTTACGCAATAACTACCTGCGTATATAAAATATACTCCCACTATTTGGCTTATATGCTAATTTGAGTGGCAGGCGCTTACACTGCGCCGATTTCCCCTGTTTTTTAAGGTTGGCATGCAAAAAATTCTGATCATAGGTTACGTCTGGGCCGAGCCCGGTTCTTCGGCTGCCGGTAGCCGCATGATGGAATTACTCAGCCTGTTTCGGGCTCAAGGCTGGCAGGTGCTGTTTGCCAGTGCCGCCGCTTTGTCGGAGCACCGCGCCGATCTATCTGCCCTACAGATAGAAGAAAAAAGCATCGCTCTCAATTGCGATAGCTTCGATCAGTTTATCGCCGACTATCAGCCGGATTTGGTGCTGTTTGATCGTTTCTTTACCGAAGAGCAGTTTGGCTGGCGGGTAGAGCAAGCCTGGCCCAGCGCCTTGCGGGTGCTCGATACCAGCGACCTGCACAGCCTGCGGTACGCACGCCATGCGATGCTAAAACAAGCACAACAAGCCTGCGTCAACGAGAGCGAGCGGCAGCAAGTGGCTGCAGTGGACACGGATTTCGAGGCTGCCTATCAGGTGATGGCGGGCGACGATATGGCGCAGCGTGAGATCGCCGCTATCTATCGTTGCGATTTGACGCTGATGATATCGCCGGCCGAGATGGCGTTACTGCAGCAGCAGTTCGGTATCCCGGCATTGTTACTGCATCACTGCAACCTGATGCTATTGCGTAGCGACACGCAAGCGCCAAGTTTTGCGCAGCGTCAGCATTTTCTGAGCATAGGCAATTTCCGCCATGCGCCCAATTGGGATGCTGTGCTGTGGCTCAAACATGCGATCTGGCCGCGCATCCGTCAGCAGTTACCGCAGGCGCAATTACAGGTAGTGGGCGCCTATCCGCCTCCCAAGGCAACGGCTTTACACAGTCCTCAACAGGGTTTTCAGGTGCTCGGTTGGGTGCCCGATGCGCATGCGGTGATGTCGCAAGCGCGGGTCTGTCTGGCGCCGCTGCGTTTTGGTGCCGGCATCAAAGGCAAACTGGCTGATGCCATGGCCTGCGGCACCCCCAGCGTCACCACAAAAATTGGCAGTGAAGGTATGGACGGTGACTTGCCTTGGGGCGGGGCGGTGGCGCAAGATGTCGATACCATCGTGGCTGCCGCCGTGACGCTGTATCAGGATCAGTCCGCTTGGCAGCAGGCGCAGCAACAGGGGTATGCAATTTTGCGGGAGTGTTTTGATCGTCAGCGGTCAGCAGCGGATTTAGTGCAAGCTTTGCTACAGACAAAGCAGCAACAAGAAGAAAACCGCAGTCGCAATTTTACCGGTGCCATGCTGCGTCATCATTTGCATAAAAGCACCCACTATATGTCGCAATGGATAGCGGCAAAAAATGCCGTCTCGGGCAAGCTTTGATTAGCCCAGAGTTTTAATTTCGCTGGCCAAGTCTTTGCTGGGGCTGAGTATCGGCAAGGTTTTTTGCAATGCGATCAAGGCCTGGAAGGCTTCTGCCGGTATCGGTTTTGAGAATAAATAACCCTGGAAGGAATAGCAGTGGTTTTCTATCAAAAAACTGCGTTGCGCGGCCGTCTCCACTCCTTCAGCGATGACGTTGAGACCCAGGTTGATACCTAGTGCAATGATGGCGCGCACGATGGTGGCGTCGTTTTCATCGAGATTAATATCGCGCACAAATGATTGGTCTATCTTAAGCTGATTCAGCGGTAAACGTTGCAAGTAAGCGAGGGAAGAATAACCGGTACCAAAATCATCCATAGAAAAAGCGATCCCTAATTTTTTCAGTTGATGCATTTTTTCGGTGGTGGAATCGACATTGTCGAGGATGGTGCTCTCAGTTAATTCAATTTTTAAGCGACTGGCATCGATCTGATGTTTGTGGACGATATGGCTGATGGTGTCGACAAAGTCGGCTTGCTTAAACTGCTTGGCACTGACATTCACGGCCAGACTCAGATCTCTGGTATCAGCCTGAGCTTCCCATAGTTTGAGTTGGGCGCAGGCGGTATCCATGACCCACAGACCGATAGGCACGATCAGACCGGTTTCTTCTGCTAGTGGGATAAATTCTGCCGGCGAGATAAAGCCGCGATCCGGGTGTATCCAGCGCAAAAGCGCTTCGGCCCCGATTAAATGGCCGTCGGCGTTGACCTGCACTTGATAGTAGAGCTGGAACTGATCCAGCGCCAAGGCTACGCGCAGATTCGATTCCAGCATCATGCGTACCACCAGCACCGCTTGCATGGCCGGATCAAAGAAGCGTACTGCATTACGGCCCGAGGTTTTGGCTTCGTACATCGCGGTATCGGCGCGCTTAAACAGATCCTTGACCGTATTGTCAGCGCCCTGAAACAGGCATATCCCTACGCTGGCTGAGCCATGGTGTTCAAAGTCCATGATCTGGTAGGGCAAGCTGAGCATTTCGCGTATTTTTTCACCGACCTTATCGGCCTGAGCGATGGCTTCATCGCGTATTGCGCTCAATTCTTCCAGTACCACCACAAATTCATCACCACCCAAACGCGCCACCGTATCGCTATCGCGCACGCAGGTTTGCAGGCGGCTTGCCGCTTCGATCAGCAGCAGATCGCCGGCATCATGACCGCGCGTGTCATTCAAGGTTTTAAAGTTATCCAGATCCAGAAACAAGAGTGCGCTGTGACTGGTATTGCGTTGACTGACCGAGATCAGATGCTGCAATCTATCCATCAATAAGCGCCGGTTCGGCAATTGGGTGAGCGGATCGTAAAAAGCCAGATTGCGGATTTCTTCCTCATAGCCCTTATGCAGACTGATGTCGGTGAAGGATCCTATGTAATTGCTGACCTCGCCCTTGCTATCGGTGATCGCCGTCAGGGTAATCATCTGCGGATAAATTTCTCCATTTTTCCGCCTACTCCACAGCTCGCCTTGCCAGAATTGTTGCGCCAACAGGCTGGCATCGATGGCATCAAAAAAGGCCTGATCTTGATGCTTGGTATGTAGACGCTGCACCGCAATGCCTAACAACTCTCCAGCCGCATAACCAGTGATGCGGCAAAAGGCTTGATTCACTCTGAGCATTTTCCAATGGCCATCGGCGACAAAAATACCTTCTTGCGATTCAAACGTGGTGGCGGCGATGCGCAGGTCTTGCTCTGCTTGCTTGCGTTCGGTGATGTCGGTCAGAAAACAATGCCAAAGTATACTGCCGTTGCCTTCTGCTTCCGGCAAGCCGTCTATGTACAGCCAACGGACACTGCCGTCTTGACGCTGATAGCGAAACTCACTTTGCCAGGTCGAAAATTCTCGGGTGGCGTGCGCTAGCGCTGCTTTGCCACGTTCTTGATCGCTGCGGTCAATACGTTTAAGTAAGGGGCTGGCGTCTTCCTTTAACTGGGCTTGATCAAACTCCAGCATACTGAGTATGGCGTCGCTGGCGTAAGGGACGCTGGCGCTACGGTCGGCTTTCACCCGGTATAGCAGAACCAAACCCGGCAGGCGCGAAGCCACTTTGTTGATGCGTTCAAACGAATCTTGCAAGTCGCTGGTGGCGGCAAGACGTTCTGCTTGCAGAGCTGCGATCAGCAGCGAGGACACCGTCATGGTACAGGCATACAGCCACAGCAAAAATAAATTGCCTTGCATGTCAGGGGATGAAAACGGGCCTTGGCCCTGGTAACTAGCCCATCCCGCAATACAGATTGAGCTCAGTACAGTAAACGAGGCCCAGGTAATGGCAAAACGCAAAGCGGCCCAAATCATCACGGCCATGGCGACAAAGCTCAGGTGCATGGTATTTTGGGCGGAAAAAAAGATCAGCCAGTGCGCCACTACAAAGATCAGAATAAATGTCAGCATTTCTGCGCGACGCTCGGCTAATTTCCGTATGCCGGAGTAGCTGATCGTGAGTAATAAAGGACCGGCCAATAGCACGCCAACCGCGTCGCCGGCCCACCAGCTAAGCCAGACTAAATCTGGTCGTGCAATCAGACCCTCTAGCCACAGCACCAAGCTGCCGCTGCTGGCCGAAATACTCATGCCCATCACGGCTGCAAGACAGAACCAGATGACGTCTTGGCGACGGGCGAATTTCGATGAAAATCCCTTATTTTTTAGGAATAGATAACAGAAATAGGGGGCAAGCGTATTTCCTATCGCGATACTAGCGGCGGCGAATATTGGCAAACCGCTGGCTAGATTGACTAGCAAGGCGGCCAGATAGATGCCCACACCCATCTTGGGCCCCCATCGCACCAAAGCCGCTAGCGCTATTCCGCTGGGTAACCAGATCAGGCTGACATTGGGTTTTATATAGGGATGGGCCAGGGCGAAGTAGCCAGTGATGACATACCCTAGTAGCACCAATAGCGAGCGGTAGCTTAATCTAGCTAAGTGATATTTGCTTATTGAATTGGGGTTTTCCAGCTTGTGCATGAGATATTTTCTATGCCAGTTCAGCTGGCTAAAAAAAGCAATAAATTAGGTCTGGAAAATTTTTTAAAGCCACCCCAAAGAGTTGCAATCGTAGGGGCTATTTCTCACTATAACGTAACTCTCTAGCGATTTCAGGTCCCACATGACGCTTGAAAATTTGTTCCAGGCTACCATCTTCACGCATGGAGATGATCGCTTTTTCGATTAATTGGTATTGATCCTGATCGACCAAGGTGCGCGAAAGAATGAGCGAGGCCACCACTCTATCGTGTGGCGACCAGTCTTTGATTTGCACTTTACCCAGCAGATTTTCACGCTTGAGCAAGGGCTGCCAGCCAGTCGGCAAAGCCAGTACTGCATCTACTCTGCGGATGGCGAACAGGCGCATCACACTTTCAAAATCGGGCCCCTCATGCACCCGATTTTGCGCCCTTAGCTTACTGATCCATTCATCATACAGGTCGCCGTGCCGGAAACTCTTGACGATCGCAATTTGTAGTTTTGGGTCTGCCAAAAAACCTTCCATAGTCTGCGCTGATAGAGGCGCATCCTTATGCAGTAAGGCATAGTTTCTGGTGGCGAAATAGGGGATGAAACGTGCAGCTTTTTCACGCTCTGGAGTGGCTATGCCAGAGACCGACATTGCCAGCGTGCCGTTGTTGAGTTGGGTCCAGATACGGATGCGCGACTCTAGCACCGTATTGAAATGGCAGCCAGTGCGACGCGCTACTTCTTCTACCACATCCTTGTCGATACCGGCATAGCTGCCATCGGCATTGCGGTAATACAGTGCGCCGTTTTCGTAGTAAGCAAGTGGTATGGTGCCGCAAGCTGCACGCGACAGATCAGCGGCGCGACAATTGAGTGCCGGAGTAGTAAGGAGTATTCCAAAGAACATCAAGCTGAAAAATTTCATTCTTGGATCCCGAGTGGCGCAACGATGCAGCAAAATAGCAGAGCTTGAGCGTAGCTTACCTAGGTAATAAACTCAATAGTCGAAACGACAAGGGAGAGCGGTCTGCGCGCTGGCCGATTTAAAGATGCCACGCTTGAATCCCGGCTCGGCCCATGTAATAGCGTCTTGCAGGGCCCGCAATTTGTACTATACTCAGTACAGTATAAGATTTTTGATATACTTTACGCACACTCAATAAGACTAGGAGCCGCATCATGTCAGATACTCCCCCCCTCAAGATAGTTTCAGGGACAGCGCTCACAGAGCAGCAAAAAAAGGATTTGTTACATCGCCTGGCGCGTGTAGAAGGGCAATTGCGCGGCGTGCAAAAGTTGATCGCAAAAGCCACAGAGCCTGGCGATTGCGATGGTATCGCGCAGCAAATGTCGGCCGCACGTAAGGCGCTGGATCGCTCTTTCGTGACCTTGCTGACCAGCTCTATGGTGACGCATGCTGAAAAAGCGACTAGCGTGGAAGAGGCAGTCGCTAGCGCCAAACATCTGAGTACTTTTTTGGATAAATACGTTTAGCCAAATTCGGTCAAAATCGGCCAAAATCAGCCCGCGTTGTTCAACAGATTAAGCCGCCAGATGGCGGCTTTGTCTTTGCGGCGTGGCTTTTGCTGCGGCGGTTTTGGCGGCATTGCTGGCTTCTGCAAGCTTAGCGGCCAGGGCTTTTTCTGCGCCTTGCTTGTGCTTGGCGTCGCCCGCGTAATCGCTAGAGACGATAGCCAGCACTTGGGCTACGCTCATGCCGCGTTCTTCTTGTAGCCATTTGCTGACCAGATTGGCCAGCCGGTCTAGCGCGATTCTGTGGGTAGCGTCGGTCTTGGCATAAATCCAATCGGATAAGTCCATGAAGTTTTCGAACGGTCGTTCGCCCAAAATCGCTGGCAGCGTATGGGTAAAACGTCCTGAGTTGGCGACCAGATCCCAATAGCGCGCAAAACGTATCAGTCTTTGCATCGCGGCAAACGGCACGTCCTTGTTAGCCAGGATGGTGTAAGGCGGGTAGGGATCAAACACCAGGCCGTATTCTGCGGTGTGGCGGATGATAGGGGTGCCACGCAGGCGTTTCAGGATGCCAAATTGGATCTCGTGCGGTTGTAAGGCATACAGACGATTAAAACCGAGCGCGAAACTCTCTACCGTTTCGCCCGGCAAGCCGGCGATCAGATCGACATGTAAATGCGCTGTCGAATGTTCGCATAACCAGCGTATGTTGTCGGCCGCTTTATCATTGTTTTGCTTGCGGCTGATGCGGGCCTGCACTTCGGGATTAAAACTTTGTATGCCCAGCTCAAACTGCAGGCTACCGGCCGGGAATTTCTTGATGCCGTCTTTCAGCGCATCCGGCAAATGATCCGGCACCACTTCAAAGTGAGCAAACACAGGATCGTCGGGATTGGCTTCTAGTTTGTCGAGAAAAAACTGCATGATCTTTAAGCTGGTCTTGATGTTCAGATTAAAGGTGCGATCGACAAATTTAAACAGGCGCGCGCCACGTGCATGGAGCTTTTCCATCTCTAGTAAAAACGGATCAATCTCAAATGGCCACGCGGTTTTATCCAGCGCCGACAGGCAAAATTCGCATTTAAAAGGGCAACCGCGCGAGGCTTCTACGTACAGGGTGCGGTTTTTGATATCGTCATCGGTGTACAGACTGTAGGGTAAGACCAGGTCATCGAGCTTGGCTTGTACTCCGGCATGCACTTTCATTAAAGGCTGGGGGCCGTTCAGTATTTGCTTGCACAAATCAGGGAAGGTGATTTCGCCCCAACCGGTGACGACGTAGTCGGCCAGTTTGATGATCTCTTGATCGGCCGTCTCATGCGAGACTTCAGGGCCGCCCAGTATCACCACCACCTCCGGCGCAACCCGCTTGAGCAGGGCTACCAGTTTGCAGGTTTCTTCTACGTTCCAGATGTAGACGCCAAAACCTACGATCAGTTTTTCGCCCGGTTTCTGACATGCCAGCAGCTTTTCGAGTAAATCGGTGGTTTTGGCGCCAATCACAAATTCCTGCATCTGGGTCTGCGCCTGCAACGGGCCCATATTGGCAAGTAGGTAACGCAAACCCAGTGAGGCATGGGCGTAGCGGGCGTTCAGGGTGGTCAAAAGTATGGTCATGGCGCTGCGAGAAGATCAAATAGAGCGCCATTGTACGCTGGCACAGCGCAGGGCATGCGTTAGCACTGCGTTGATTAAAAAAACCGCCAGGTCCAGGACTGAGCGGCTTGTTTCAACGCGAATACCGGGCAAGGCTTAGAACTCTTCCCAATCATCGGTGGCCGCGGTGCTGGCGCTGGCCGCTTTACCACTCGTTTTGCTAGAGGTGCTGGCTTGCAAGGCGGGGCGTTTGGCGGCGGGTGCTGCTTTAGACGTTACGCGCGCGGCAGGCTTGGCAGATTTGCCGGGGGCTGGCAGTGCCGCCATGGTTTGATATTCGCCACCTAGTTTGAAGATTGCCACCACCTGTGTCAGATTGGCGGCCTGATTTTGCAGAGTGGCCGCCGCCGCCGCGGCTTGTTCGACCAGGGCGGCATTTTGTTGAGTCACGCTATCCATTTGGGTGATCGCCAGATTGATCTGATCGATGCCGCTGGTTTGTTCGTGGCTGGCGGAGCTGATCTCACTCATGACATCGGTCACGCGGCGTACGCTTTCTACGATCTCGTTCATGGTGGCACCGGCTTGGTCGACTAATTTGGTGCCTATCCCTACGTTTTCTACCGATTCATCGATCAGGGTTTTGATTTCTTTGGCCGCTGCTGCCGAGCGTTGCGCCAGATTGCGTACCTCGGAGGCGACCACCGCAAAGCCACGGCCCTGTTCGCCGGCGCGCGCCGCTTCTACTGCCGCATTCAAGGCCAGGATATTGGTCTGGAAAGCGATGCCGTCGATCACGCTGATAATGTCGGTGATTTTCTTGGCCGAAGTATTGATCGCGCCCATGGTTTCCACGACTTGCGCTACCACTGCGCCGCCCTTGCTGGCCACTTCCGAGGCGGTGGCCGCTAGTTGGTTGGCTTGTCGGGCGTTGTCGGCGTTTTGTTTGACGGTGCCAGTAATTTCTTCCATCGAGGCGGCAGTTTGTTCCAGGGAGCTGGCTTGTGCTTCGGTGCGCGAGGACAAATCCATATTGCCAGAGGCGATTTCGCTAGACGCGGTAGCGATGGAATCGGTGCTGGCCCTGACCTGGCTGCAGACTTGGTTCAGGCTGGCGTTCATTTCTTTCAGGGCCAGTAGTAATTGCCCGGTCTCGTCTTTGGAGTTGACATCGATTTGCCCGTCTAAATTACCGCCAGCGATGCTTTGTGCCACCGCTACTGCAGCCTGGATGGGACCCGTAATGCTGCGTGCCACCCACCAGGCAAAGCCCAGGCCTAAGAATAATGCGGCCAGACTTAAGACGATCAATTGCGTACGTCCAGACTTGTAAGTGGCTGCGCTGTTCAGGGCGGTTTCATCAAACTCTTTTTCTTGCGCTTCATTCAGGTCGCGCAGGCTTGATGCAAATGTATGTAGTTCCTTATAAGTGTCGCCATAAGCGAGCTTACTGGCTTCTTCGCGATTGCCATCTTTTAATAGCGCCGCCACTTTGCCAAATGAGGCGACATAGGCGTTGCGGGCTTGCTTGGCTTTAGCCAGCAGCGCTTTGTCATCTGGATGAATAAACATCGGTTCCAGTTTATCCAGAGCTTCATTAAAGGCAGCGGTATTAGCCAAAAGCCTCTCTTGTGACTTGGCGATTTCTGCCGGTTCGGTGGCCGCCACTGATTGGAATACCCGTGCGATACTGCCGCGCGTATTGTCGAGTGCTTTGTTGGCCAACTTAGACTGCACCCAGTCCACCTTGACCAGAGTATCGGTGTCGACATTGAGACTGGCCATTTTAATCACGCCCAAACTGGCGATGATAACTAGCAGTAGCAGCAGCAAGCCAAATCCCAGGCCAAGACGCTGACCAATTTTTAAATTCTTGATGTTCATGTATTCCTCATCTGCTAGTAAGAATGACGTGGTGGGACGTATTTACTGAGAAACTACTGATGATGCGAATTCAATTGCAGGGGTGCGAAAAAAATGGCCTTGCCGGACTGGGCTTAAGCGTGCTTTGTATTATTGAGAATATCCGCTTAGTGTGTGTGGTTTTAATACGATGATAGGATAAGCCAATAGTTTTTGCTAGCAATTAAATCGGAATTGACAGGCGTTTTCTCAGGTAATTGAGAAAATTTCATTATGGTAATTTTTTACGCGTTTTTGCTCCAAAAAAATGCAGGCTAGGTCGCTCATTGCCAGAACTTTCTCTTGTCTAAATTTCCTTTTATCCTGCATTTTCGCAGTTTTGTATGTCGCTATCCTCCGTTTGTCGCATCTGCATGGCAGTACTTGCAGCGCTTGTCTACAGTGATGACATCGCCCCATCATCCATTTGCGCCTCACAGCGCCTCATCAGGAGAAGCAGCATGAAAACCGCGTTAAGTTCGAGTAGAAATCAGAGTAACAGCAATAACGGTAAATTAGGCGTCGTCAGCGCAATCTTAGTTGCCTTGTTGGGCGTGGCGGTTGGCGCGCACATGGCTATCGCCAGTTCGAACGAAAAAATTCCTACTGTGCATATCAGCGCCAAGCGCATGACGGTCGATGAAAAAATCGCCTACGATACCGCCGGGCAAATTATCCCTACGGTGGTGCTGACAGCGACGCGCTTAAGCACTGAACAAAAACTTGCGATGGATACCGCTAGACCTGGCACTCGTCCGGGTTTGCTGCGACAACTCGCTAAAGGTCGCCAGCATGGTTGATCTGTTTCTGCAATTACTGGGTAGGAGTATGAGTAAAAATAGCACCGTTTGCGCATATCTGGTACGCGCATGTAAAAATACTCCCTTATTTTCTACAAATAAGAGAGTATTTTAAGAGCCTTGATCAAAGCGTTTTCAGGCCCACGCTAGAAAGCATTTTGATCTGGGTTTTACCACAATTTTGCCGCAATTTTGCCGCAAGTAAGGCTAGCTGAGGCTGATGCCGTAACGCTGGCGATACGCCGCCACCGCTGTCTTATGCGCGCTCAGTTCGGTGTCGGCACCTGCGGCAGACAGATAGTCGAACAAGTCGTTCAGATTGCCGATAGAAACTACCGGCATGGCATAGGTGGTGCTAATTTCTTGCACCGCCGAGTTGGCCGACAACGCATCGTCTTTACCTGATTTTTCCATACGGTCGAGCGCGATCAAGACTGCGCAAGGTGTGGCGCCGGCAGCGCGTATCATGTCCACCGATTCGCGCACCGAAGTACCGGCTGAGATCACGTCGTCAATGATGACAACCTTGCCCTGCAATTTAGCGCCGACGATGGTGCCGCCTTCGCCATGGTCTTTGGCTTCTTTGCGGTTATATGCAAACGGCACATTACGGCCTTTGGCGGCCAGCGCCACAGCGGTGGCAGAGGCTAAGGTGATGCCTTTGTAGGCCGGACCGAATAACATGTCGAACTCGACGCCGGAATCGATCAGGGTTTGGGCGTAAAAGTCGGCCAGCTTGCCCAGATTAGCGCCGTCGCTAAACAAGCCAGCGTTAAAGAAGTAGGGCGAGTTGCGGCCGGCCTTGGTGACGAAGTCGCCAAAACGAATGACGCCAGCCTCGACCGAAAATTGTATGAATTCTTGTCGTAGATTTTTCAAAATATGCTCACAGATCTAAGTTATTTTTTTGGTGAGGTGGCGTATCAGCCAGCCAGTTTTTTCTTCAATAATTCATTCACTTGTGCCGGATTGCCCTTACCCTTGGTGGCTTTCATGGCTTGACCTACCAGCGAATTAAAGGCTTTCTCTTTACCGGCGCGGTACTCATCGACCGATTGCTGGTTGGCAGCCATGACTTTATCAATGATTTTTTCCAAAGCACCAACGTCAGAGATTTGCTTGAGACCTTTGCTATCGATGACCTGGTCAGCCAGATTGGCGTCAAACGATGGCGCGGCCCACATGGCGGCAAACACTTCTTTGGCGATCTTGTTGGAAATCGTGCCGTCGGCAATGCGTTGCAATAGCACGGCCAATTGGGCGGCGCTGACTGGGATCGCGCTGATCTCTATGCCTTCGCGGTTGAGGGTCGATGCCACATCGCCCATCAACCAGTTCGCCACTTGCTTGGCTTGCGCGGCTTTATCCCCATCAGGGCTGGCCTTGATGGCGGCCTCAAAGTATTCTGCGGTGGCTTTCGATTGCGTGACGATCATGGCGTCGTAATCGGAAATGCCGAATTGGGTGATGAAGCGCTGACGCATGGCGGCTGGCAGTTCTGGCATGCTGGCGCGCACGCGCTCTACCCAGTCGGCAGCTATACGCAAAGGCGGTAAATCGGGATCCGGGAAGTAGCGATAATCCATCGCGTCTTCTTTGCTACGCATGGTGCGGGTTTCTTTGCGATCCGGGTCGTACAGACGGGTTTCCTGCACTACGGTGCCGCCGTCTTCGATCAGCTCGATCTGACGCCGCACTTCGATGTTGATGGCTTCTTCCAGGAAGCGGAACGAGTTCAGATTCTTGATCTCGCAGCGGGTGCCGAATTCTTTTTGTCCGACCGGACGCACCGAGACGTTGGCATCGCAACGGAACGAGCCTTCCTGCATATTGCCATCGCAAATATCGAGCCAGACTACCAGCGCATGCAGCGCTTTGGCGTAGGCCACCGCTTCGGCGGCGCTGCGCATGACCGGTTCGGTGACGATTTCTAGCAGGGGTGTGCCTGCGCGATTCAGATCGATGCCGGTCATGCCTTGATAGTCTTCATGCAGCGATTTGCCGGCATCTTCTTCCAGATGGGCACGCGTCAGTTCTATCACCTTGACTTCGGATTTGCCATCTTTTTCAACTACGCAAGTGACGAAGCCGCCTTGCACTACCGGGATTTCAAACTGGCTGATCTGATAGCCTTTAGGCGAATCTGGATAAAAATAATTTTTACGCGCGAAGATCGATTCTGGCGCGATGGTGGCGCCGACGGCCAGACCAAATTGTATGGCTTTCTCGACCGCGCCCTTGTTCATCACCGGCAAGACACCAGGCAAGGCCAGATCGACCGGACTGGTTTGCGTATTCGGTGCTGCACCGAACTGGGTGGACGAACCGCTAAAAATTTTAGAGTGAGTCTTGAGTTGCGCATGTGTCTCAAAACCGATCACGACTTCCCATTGCATAATTTTTCCTTTTAATCTGGTACGGCAAACGTGCTCAATACCGGTGTTTATTTCATTTTTTATTGCTCTACGCAATATCCATGCGGGTTTTCAGCCATTTTCGCTCTGCGAGGCGCATGGATGCTGCGCAAGGCATTTCAATATTCTATGCAACTTACTACTCATCATAGTGACAGACGCCGGTCTGCAGATTCACCGTCAATGCGCTAAAGTTATTGCGTGATCCGCATAAAGTCGGGCAGCTTGGTTTGATACGCAATTGTTCGCCATCGCGCTCTAGCCGTATGCTGCATTGGCTGCCACGTTCGGTATCATAGCCGCGCCGCTGCCTTGCCGCCACCGCATCTTTAAGGCTAATGCGCCAGCCTTTTTCTGTCACTTCGGCTAGCGGCTCATCACTACTGTCGATACTGCATTCATGCCCATGACTGCTTCTGAACAAGCTAGATTCCCATTGCAAGGCCAGGATCTGCGCGCCCTTTATCTGGATCTGCGCCTGATCGGCATAGATCAGACGTTCGCCTTCGCCATCTTCTTGTCGCGTTTGGCTGCAAGAGAATTTCGCTTCCAGATCAGTCAAGGTCTGCGCTTGCACCTTGCCGTTAAACTGGCCCAAGAGCAGAGACAAGAGCAGAGACAAGAGCAGAGCCGATCCGGATAGTAACAGGCGTTTCATCGCTTATTCAGGCTAACTCAGACTGGTGATTTTTGATGCCAATCCGTCGCCAGCTGATACTGATGGGCGATATTGAGCAGCTTGGCTTCCTCAAAATAATTGCCTATCAATTGCAAGCCTACCGGACGCTGCGCGTTCTTTTCACCTTGGCCGAAACCGCAAGGGATAGACATACCAGGCAAGCCCGCCAGACTGGTCGATAGTGTGAAAATATCGGCCAGATAGTTGGCAACCGGATCGTCCGCTTTGTCGCCCAAATCCCAGGCCACGGTCGGTGCCACTGGCCCCATGATGACATCGCATTGCTGGAACGCAGCTTGGAAATCTTGCGCGATCAGACGGCGAATTTTTTGCGCTTGCAAATAATAGGCATCGTAGTAACCGTGCGACAGCACATACGAACCCACCAGGATGCGACGCTTTACCTCTTCACCAAAACCTTCGGCGCGGGTCTTCTTGTACATGTCGCTCAGGTCTTTGTAGTCGGCCGCCCTGTGTCCATAACGGACGCCGTCAAAACGACTTAGATTGGACGACGCTTCGGCTGGTGCAATCACGTAATACACGGGGATAGACAATTCTGTCTTAGGCAGAGAAATATCAACCAGAATGGCACCGAGTTTTTCGTATTCAGTCAAGGCTGCACGCACGGCTTGCTCGACATCAGGCGCTAAACCAGGACCAAAAAATTCACGCGGCACACCGATGCGCAGACCTTTGACATCTTTGTTCAGATCGCGATTGAAGTCTTCTGGTGCGCGTTCCAGACTGGTGGAATCTTTAGGATCAAAACGGATCATGGCGTTCAGTAGCATGCCGCAATCTTCCGCCGTTTGTGCAATCGGGCCGCCTTGATCAAGCGAGGAGGCAAACGCGATCATGCCGTAACGCGACACGCTGCCATACGTCGGTTTGATGCCGGTCACGCCACAAAAGGCGGCTGGTTGACGGATAGAGCCGCCGGTATCCGTGCCGGTCACGGCAGGGCTTAGGCGCGCCGCAATCGCTGCGGCCGATCCGCCAGACGAGCCGCCCGGTATCGCGCGCAGATCCCAGGGATTTTTTACCGCGCCGAAATACGAATTTTCATTGCTAGAACCCATCGCGAATTCATCGCAATTGAGCTTGCCTAGCGTGACCATGCCGGCTGTTTTGAAATGCTCAACGACGGTGGCGTCAAACGGACTAACATAATTTTCCAGCATGCGTGAGCCGGCTGTAGCACGCCAGTCGCGCGTTACAAAGATATCTTTGTGCGCGATCGGGATGCCGGTCAGGGCACCAGCGTCGCCGCTGGCCAGACGTTGATCCGCCGCGGCCGCTTGTTGCAGCGTTAATCCAGCTTCAACATGGGTGAAGGCGTTGAGTGAACTGGCGCCGATACGTGTCAGATAATGTTGTGCCAACTCGGTGGCCGACAATTGTTTGCTCTGCAATAAAACGGAGAGTTGTTTGAGGGTGTGCTTATGCATGTCTGAACTCTTATTCTATGACTTGGGGAACTAGATACAGGCCGTCCTGGGTAGCCGGCGCGACTTCAAGATAGGCCTCGCGCTGATTGATTTCGGTGACCACGTCGTCACGCAGGCGCAGGCAAAGTTCAGGCATCAGGGCCGCTATCGGATGGCTGAGAGGCGCAATTCCTGTGGTATCGACCGCTTTTAGCTGCTCAACCAGAGAGAAAATCCCATTCAGTTTTGCCAAGGTATCGCTGGCTTGGGTTTCTGAGAGTTCAAGTTGCGCCAGATTGGCGATGCGTTTCACATCTGATAGATCTAGTGACATGGTTATTAACGCGCAAACGCGTGCAAAAAAAATGGTGAATAGAAAGCAAGTCTAGCGAGCGCAATGCCACAAATAGAAAAGGCCAGTGTGGCGTCCGAAAATGGCAAAGAAAGCTGATTTAAACCAAGATGCTAGATTGCCTATTAATCCCAAGATTATAAGGTAGAATATAGGGTTAATGCCTTGAATATTAAGGCTTAAGCAAATACGCTAGCGAGATTTTATTAATTTCCAGGGTTTGTGCTACTCGGTCGTATTACGGTGCTGTCGTTTAATTGTAGTTAAAAACATTCTTTTCCATTTAAATTGCACTTAATTTTTCTGGTGATGTCTTTATTATGATAGCTCTGCTGTACCGGGTCACGCTATTTCTGAGAGCCTCGCTGGATGTTGAGCGGCACTACTTTTCGCGCTGTTTTCGGCGCATGACCACTACACAGAATACACAGGATTTTACATGTTCGGTTTTTTTCGCAGCTACTTCTCAAACGACCTCGCCATCGATCTTGGCACGGCAAATACTCTGATTTACTTACGTGGCCAAGGCATTGTTCTCGATGAACCTTCGGTAGTCGCGATCCGCCAAGAAGGCGGCCCTAACGGTAAAAAAACTATCCAAGCGGTAGGTAAGGAAGCCAAACAAATGCTGGGCAAGGTTCCCGGTAATATAGAGGCGATCCGCCCTATGAAAGACGGCGTGATTGCCGACTTTACCGTCACCGAGCAAATGCTCAAGCAATTTATCCGCATGGTGCATGACACGAAGTTTTTCAAGCCTTCGCCACGCATCATCATTTGCGTACCTTGCGGCTCGACTCAGGTAGAGCGCCGTGCGATCCGCGAATCGGCCTTGGGGGCCGGTGCGTCTCAGGTGTATCTGATCGAAGAGCCGATGGCAGCAGCGATCGGTGCCGGTTTGCCAGTGTCAGAAGCGACCGGTTCCATGGTGGTTGATATCGGTGGTGGTACGACCGAAGTCGGCATCATCTCCCTGGGCGGTATGGTCTACAAGGGTTCGGTACGCGTCGGTGGCGATAAGTTTGATGAAGCGATCGTCAACTACATCCGTCGCAACTACGGCATGCTGATCGGTGAGCAAACTGCAGAAGCGATCAAAAAAGGCATAGGTTCGGCCTTCCCTGGTTCTGAAGTGCGCGAGATGGAAGTCAAGGGTCGCAATTTATCCGAAGGTATTCCACGTTCTTTCACTATCTCCAGCAATGAGATCCTAGAAGCCCTGACCGACCCTTTGAATAATATCGTCTCTGCTGTGAAAAACGCGTTGGAACAGACTCCGCCAGAACTCGGTGCCGATATCGCCGAAAAAGGCATGATGCTGACTGGCGGCGGCGCCTTGTTGCGCGATCTGGATCGCTTGTTGATGGAAGAAACCGGTTTGCCGGTGATCGTCGCCGAAGATCCTTTGACTTGCGTGGTGCGCGGTTCTGGCATGGCTTTGGAGCGCATGGATAAATTAGGCTCGATTTTCTCCTACGAATAATCGCTACCTCTTAAAATCCAAGTAGCGGGCGCATAGCTTCGTCGGGTTGGCAAAATGCGATCCTCGCAATACTCATGTATTGCTGTGTTTTGCGCCTTGCTCTGCATCCCGCTACTTGAATTTTTAGAGGCAGCTTAGTAGATGTGATTCAATTTAATTCATTATTGACCTGGCTGTTATCCGCTACGATTTTGGCATAAACCTATGCAATACAGTCCTCCACCACTTTTCAAGCAAGGCGCGTCGGCTCGTGCCAAAGTGGTGTTTTTTGCGATATTTTCTATCTTCCTGCTGGTGGTCGATTCCCGTTTAAAGTCTCTGGAGCGGGTGCGTCTGGTGGTTGGCACCATTTTGTATCCGGTGCAAATGGTGGCGGTAGTGCCGCGCGATGTCTTGATGGGTGCGGCGAACTACTTCGTCTCGACTTCTAGTCTGGAAAAAGAAAATGCCACATTAAAGCGTCAGCAAATGACGAATGCCGATGTGTTACAGCAGACCACACAGTTGGCGCTGGAAAACGCACATTTGCGACAATTGCTTGATGCTCGCGATCGTTTGGCCGTGAAGTCGATTTTAGGTGAAATTATCTACGATGCACGCGATCCTTTCACCCGTAAGGTGATCCTTGATAAGGGCTTGCAGCACGGCGTCGCCTTAAGTCAGCCTGTGATTGACAATCTGGGCGTGGTCGGGCAAGTGACGCGGGTTTTCCCTTTGACGGCCGAAGTCACTTTATTGACCGATAAAAATCAGGCAATCCCGGTACAGATAGCGCGCAACGGCATCCGCAGCGTGGTCAGTGGTCGCGGCCAATCGAGCTATCTCGATATGCGCATGACCACCAATGCCGACGTACAAAATGGCGACATGCTAGTGACCTCAGGCATCGACGGCGTGTATCCCGCTGGTTTGGCGGTAGCCAAGGTGGTGAAAGTAGAAAACAAGGCATCGACCACGTTTGAGAATGTACTTTGCAGCCCAGCTGCTGGCATAGACAGACATCGACAATTATTGATACTGCTGGTCGAGACAAATCAATTACCGCCACCTGATACCGAAGAGGTGAAGGCGAAAAAAGAAAAAATCAATCGCAAAGTAACTCGCGATGCGATCAAAGAAGTACCTAAGACTAACGATGCTGGTGTTGAGCCTAGAGTGCCTGCACCAGTCCCAGCCGCTGCTACCGCGTCTGTGGCGACTACCGCCGCAACACCTACAATAGCGAAAGCATTAGAAATCAAGCCAGTCGTGCCAGCCTCGAGTAGCGCGTCCGCTGCCAAAGAAGCCAGCAAGGTTTTACCCAAATGAACAGCCCTCATTACATCTTGCTGCCGGTCAGCTCTTTATTTATTACTGTCAGTCTGATCTGCGCATTTTTTCTCAATTTTCTGCCAACCGGAGCTTGGGTAGGCATGCCTGATTTTGTCGCGTTGGCACTGGTGTTCTGGAGCATACATCAGCCGCGCAAGGTCGGTATCGGCGTTGCTTTTGTGATGGGCTTATTGATGGACGTGCATTCTGCCGTGCATCTGGGTGAAAATGCTCTGGCCTATACTTTGCTGTCGTATCTGGCGATTACTATTCATAGGCGCGTGCTGTGGTTTAAACCGCTGGCGCAATCGTTTTATGTGCTACCCCTGTTCATGTTTGTGCAAGCTGTGCAGTTAATCGTGCGACTGATTGTGGCACCAGCGGCGCAATTTCCAGGCTGGTTGTATTTTGCGGCGAGCATCGTGACGACACTGTTGTGGCCAGTAGTTACCTGGGTCTTGCTGGCACCGCAGCGTCGTGCTGTCGATAAAGACAATACGCGTCCGATTTAATGCCATATCTAATGCCATATCCAATGCTGCGCCCAAGTTGAGCAGACTTTCCCCATGACAGAACTTAAGAACGCTGAACGCGAGATTTATCTCTTTAAAACACGTCTGATTGTCATCGGTGTGTTTGCTTTCATTTGTTTCTCTTTATTGATCACGCGTTTCGTCTGGCTGCAAATTATTAAGCATGATGTGTATTCATTGCAAGCCGATGAAAACCGTATTTCTATCGTACCGGTAGTGCCGAATCGTGGCTTGATCATGGATAGAAACGGTGTGGTTCTGGCACGCAATTTTTCCGCCTACACCTTAGAGATTACTCCTTCTAAAATCAAACAAGATCTGGATGTGTTAATCGATGAATTGTCTGCACTGGTGGATATACAACCTAAACATCGCAAGCGCTTTCGTAAGTTGATAGAAGAGTCGAAAAGCTTCGAAAGTCTGCCGATACGCACCCGTCTAACTGATGAAGAAGTGGCGCGTTTTACGGCGCAGCGTTTTCGATTCCCCGGGGTAGATATTCAGGCCAGGTTGTTTCGCCAGTATCCGCTGGGCGACGTGGCCTCGCATGTGGTTGGTTACATCGGCCGTATCAGTCAGAAAGATGCAGAGCTGATAGAAGATATGGAAGACGGCTCCAATTACAATGGCACCGACTATATAGGCAAAGAAGGGCTGGAGAAAAGTTACGAGGGTATCTTGCACGGCACTACTGGTTTTGAAGAGGTCGAGGTTTCGGCCGGCGGACGTGCGGTGCGCACGCTGTCACGCAGTGCGCCTAGTTCGGGAAAAAATCTGATCTTGTCGATCGACATAGAACTGCAAAAAGTCATAGAAGAAGCCTTTGGCGACAGACGAGGCGCACTGGTGGCAATTGAACCTGTCACCGGCGATGTGCTGGCTTTTGTGTCGAAACCTACCTACGATCCGAATCTGTTTGTCGAGGGCATCGATCAGCAAAGCTGGAATGAATTAAACACCTCAGAAGACCGGCCGCTGTTAAACCGGCCATTGACTGGTGCCTATCCGCCTGGTTCTACGTATAAACCCTTTATGGCGCTGGCAGCGCTGGAACTTGGCAAACGCACCGCTAGCCAGACCATCGCCGATCAGGGCTTCTTCATGTTTGGCGGGCACCGCTTCAATGATGATATTAAAGGCGGTCACGGCATGGTCGATATGTATAAATCCATCGTCCAGTCTTGCGATCCGTATTACTACATGCTCGCCAATGATCTGGGTGTCGACGCCATACATAATTTCATGAAGCCTTTTGGTTTTGGTCAGATTACGGGGATAGATCTGGAACACGAACGCAAAGGCGTGTTGCCATCTACCGCCTGGAAACGCAGTGTGTATCGCAAGGCGGCACAACAAAAATGGTATGCCGGTGAAACGATTTCTCTTGGTATTGGCCAGGGTTACAACACTTTTACCCCCCTGCAAATGGCGCATGCGGTAGCCACTCTGGCCAATAACGGGGTGGTGATGAAGCCGCATTTAGTCAAGATGACAGAAGACCCGACCTCACGTGAAAAGACGTTGACGGTACCCAAGGAAAGTTATCGCATCCCGTTGAAGCAGGAAAATATCGATATCATCAAGCACGCCATGGTGGGAGTCACTAAAGAGGGGACCGGTAAAGGTGCCTTTGCCAATGCCGAATACGAATCCGGTGGTAAGACCGGTACTGCACAGTTATTTAGCGTCAAGAAGAACGAAAAATACGATGCCAAGAAACTGGCAAAAAATCTGCATGACCATTCTTGGTACACCGCTTTTGCACCCGCCGACAAGCCGCGTATCGCCATCGCCATCATCGTAGAAAATGGCGGTTTTGGTTCTACCGGTGCCGCCCCTATCGTCAGAAAGGCTTTGGATTACTATTTGCTGGGCAAGCGCCCGCGGGAAAAAGATACAACCCCGACGGTGAAGAGTGATGCGCTGGCAACCCGTGCCGAGTCTGAAGCGCAGGCCGATGCTGAATCTGAGGGCGGCCCGAAACCGGGCGGCGAAACTCAGGGCAATAAGGAGTGAAGGAGTGAGAAATGCAAAACAAGGGTATTAACTGGCAGCGGGTCCGTTCGCATATCATGGTGTTTGACGCACCTTTGGCGATACTGATTTTTTTGATTATCTGTACCGGTATCGTCACCTTGTATTCCGCAGGTATCAATTTTCCGGGGCGGGTCGAAGACCAGTTACGCAATATTCTGATCTCGTTTGTGGTGATGTGGGTGGTGGCGAATATTCCGCCTCAAACCCTGATGCGCTTTGCTATCCCTATCTACACTTTTGGAATTGCTTTATTAATTGCGGTGGCCATGTTTGGCATGGTTAAAAAAGGCGCGCGGCGCTGGATCAATGTCGGCGTCACGATACAACCATCAGAAATGATGAAGATTGCGACGCCCTTGATGCTCGCCTGGTATTTTCAAAAACGCGCCGCCGCTTTGCGTTGGAATGACTTTATTATCGCCGCCGTGATCTTGCTGATACCGGTCGCCTTGATCGCCAAACAACCAGATCTGGGGACTGCTTTATTGGTGGTGGCCGCCGGTTTTTCTGTGATTTTCCTGGCAGGCTTATCCTGGCGCGTCTTGCTCACTTTAGTACTCCTTGTCGCTGCCAGCATACCGATCGCCTGGCCCATGTTGCATGGCTATCAGCGTGATAGGGTGATGACGATGTTGGACCCGAGTACCGATCCTTTGGGGAAGGGCTTCCACATCATACAATCGCAAATTGCAGTCGGCTCCGGTGGCTTTAGCGGCAAAGGTTGGCTCAAGGGCACACAGGCGCATCTGGAATTTATTCCTGAGCACACTACCGATTTTATCTTTGCCGTTTTTTCGGAAGAATTTGGTTTTATCGGCAATTGCGTTCTGGTGGCACTGTACTTTTTGCTGGTGGTGCGCGGCCTGATGATCGCGGCCAATGCGCCGACCTTGTTTGCGCGTCTGATGGCCGGCGCTGTTACCATGATTTTTTTCACCTATGCGTTTGTGAATATGGGGATGGTCAGCGGTATAGTGCCGGTAGTAGGGGTGCCGCTACCCTTCATGAGTTATGGCGGCACTGCTTTGGTGACGCTGGGGATGGGAGCAGGAATCTTGATGAGTGTGCAACGTAATCGTAAATTGGTTCAGACATGATGCCCTATCTGCGCCTCGTTTATGCTAGTCCGATGTTGTTGGCTTTGCTCTTGTCGGCATGCGGTAGCGCCCCGAAAACTACGACGGATAGTGCGAAACCCAGCACTACCTCAGCCAGTTCCAAACCATCCAGCACGCATCAGCCGGTACTGCCGAAGGCCAATTCCGGGCGCGGTGCCTATTATAAGGATGATGGGCCTGGTGATGTCACTCCTCCCGATCTGGAATCCACCGTCGATCCTATTCCGGTAGTCGAGGCTTACTCGCGTTCAGGGAACAAGGCCTATGTGGTTTTTGGTAAAACCTATACACCCTTAACCGACATCAGCACCCCATTTAAGCAACGTGGCATCGCCAGTTGGTATGGCAAAAAATTCCACGGTCAAAAAACTTCATCGGGCGAACTGTACGATATGTACAAGATCACCGCTGCCCATCCTACTTTGCCTATACCTTCGTATGCGCGGGTCACCAATCTCGATAATGGCAAACAAATTATCGTACGCGTCAATGATAGAGGCCCATTTCATTCCAGCCGCATCATCGATCTGTCGTATACCGCGGCGCTGAAATTGGGCTATCTTGGCAAGGGCAGCAGTCAGCTAGAGGTTGAACGATTATTGCCTGACGATATAGAAAAAATGGCGGAAAACCGCAAGAACCAGCCGGCTGCCGTTGCCGCGAATCTCAGTCCGACTCCGCTCCTGAATCAGACTCTGACCCCAATGCCTGTTTCCTCACTCGCCACTGCAGCTAAGGCTACGCCTATTGCGCTGGTTAGCCCTGCAATTACGACAGTCGTCACTCCTGTTAAGTCAGATAGCATTTCTATGGACGAGCTTCTGGCAAGTTCAGAACACAAAGCACCTGAGAAGATGGACAATGCGGCGTCGATTCCTAGTTTCTATATTCAATTAGGTGCCTATGCAATACGTGCCAACGCCGAAGTCACGATGGAACGTTTGAAGGCGAAGGTGGCCAGCCGTCTGCCAGATTTTGATATTGTTCAGCAGGGCAGTTTATATCGCCTGATCAGCGGACCGTTCAGCACGCGCGCAGAGGCAACGATGGCGATCGCACAAAATAGCGATCTAGGCATCAGCAAACCGGTGGTGGTGCAGCGCTAGCCTTATTTAAAGGCATAGGGCTGGCGCACATATTCTATGCGGGTTTCCAGCCTATCTGGCCTGCAGGGCGCATGGGATATGCGCAGTGGCAGGGTCAATTTTTAAATTATCTCGATAGCTGGCTTAATCAGGCTGGTCCTGATCTGCCCCCTTCATTTCCAGCGCCAACTGATATAAGGCGTTTTTCTTTTGTCCTGTGAGTTGCGCTGCCAATGCAGCCGCCTGCTTGACCGAGCACTCCTTGAGTAAAATCCTTAGTACGCGCTTGGCCTCCAGATTATCGTCTGCCGCCGCCTCAGGCGCAGCTTCAATCAGTACGACAAATTCGCCTTTTTCTCTATGACTGTCGGCACTCAGCCAGGCACCTGCTTCGCCTAAACTGCAGCGATGAATTTCTTCAAACAGCTTGGTCAGTTCGCGCGCAAACACAATCTGACGTTCTGGGCCAAAGGCGGCCAGCATGGCGGCGGTAGATTCGATAATGCGATGTGGTGCTTCGTAAAAAATCAGGCTGGCGGCAGTGGCTGTCAAGCTTTGCAGTAGGGTGTCGCGTTGCCCGGCTTTGGAAGGCAAAAAGCCCACAAAGAAAAAACGGTCGTGGATTAAGCCACTGGCCGACAGCGCACTGATCGCGGCCGAAGCACCCGGCAAGGGCGACACCTGCAAACCCGCGCGTTTGACTGCATCGACGATCTTGGCGCCCGGGTCGGATACGCCGGGGGTGCCGGCGTCCGACACCAGCGCGATACGTTCGCCGGCTTGCAAGCGCGCGATGATCTTCTCGGCTACCTCGCGTTCATTGTGCATATGCGCAGCGAGCAAAGGCTTATGCAAACCATAGCGCGTCATTAGCTGTGCGGTATTGCGGGTATCTTCGCAAGCCACCGCATCGGCGATGGACAGCAAGTGCAGGGCTCGTAGACTGATGTCGCAAACGTTACCAATTGGTGTGGCAACTACATATAATGTGGCAGCCGGATAACTTTGTCTGGACACCGCCTCCATGATGGCGGCGTTCGCTGACAAAGGGGAAATTGCTGTATCTGGCTGGCTCATGGCGCGTTCGCTTCGATTGATCAAAGCAGGATTGTACGACAATGACAGCACAAAGTTGGATAGGAAAACGTTTGGCCAGTCTGCGCACGCCACGTCAACGCATCGGCGATGAGGGCGAGCAACAGGCTTTGCAGCATTTGCAGCAAGCTCACTTGCGCCTGGTACAGCGCAATTTTCTCTGCAAGGGTGGCGAAATCGATCTGATCATGCAAGATGGTGACAGTCTGGTGTTCGTCGAAGTCAGAAAGCGCGCCAGTGCGCAATTTGGCGGCGCGCTGGCCAGCGTCACTCCGGCCAAGCAAAAACGCATGGTGCACGCGGCGCAGGTCTACTTACAAAAAATTCATACTACCCCGCCTTGTCGTTTTGACGTGGTCGCGATACAAGACGGCGAAATTGTATGGCTGAAAAATGTGATAACCGGTTGAAGCTGTTTGTGTCAACCAGATTTGCCCGAATAGCTTGAATAGCTGTGCGATCAAGCTTACTTACACTCAATTACCTGTGCGCCAGGCTAGCTGCTTTATAATCACCCCTATGAAAAATCAACGCATCCTTTCGCACTTCCATGAAAGTGCCGAATTAAAAATCCAGTGCGCCACTGTTTTGGCGCGGCCTATCGAGCAGGCGATTGAACTTCTGTTCACGGCGCTGTCCAACGGTAACAAGATACTGGCTTGCGGCAATGGCGGCTCGGCTGCTGATTGCCAGCATTTTGCGGCCGAACTGGTAGGGCGCTTTGAACGCGAACGCCTGCCGTTGCCGGCTCTGGCATTGACTACCGACACCTCGATTCTGACCGCGGTGTCGAATGATTACAGTTTTAACGAGGTGTATGCCAAACAGGTGCAGGCCTTTGGCCAGGCTGGTGATATCTTGCTGGCCTTGTCTACTTCCGGCAATTCTGCCAGCGTGGTAAATGCTGTGAATATGGCACTGGAGCGTGATATGCGCGTGATTGCCCTAACCGGTAAAGGTGGTGGCGAATTAAAGAAAGTATTGACCGATGCGGATGTGCATATTTGTGTGCCGCATGATAGAACTGCCAGAATTCAGGAAGTTCACTTATTAACCATACACTGTTTATGTGACGGTATTGATACCGCACTATTTGGAGGAGATGCAGATGATTGAGATTTTGTTTAAAAAAATAGCACGGCCCCTGGCAAGCATAGGCCTATGCTGCGCTGCTGCGATCAGTTTGCAAGGCTGTGTCGAGATCATGGTGGGCAGTGCCGTAATGGGCACCTTCGCCGCCACGGATAGACGTACCTTTGGCGCCCAAACCGAAGATAAATCTATCGTGTTGAAAGGTGAGAGCCGGGTCGCACGTGTAGCTGGTAGTGCTGCCCATATTAATGTCAGTAGCTTTAACCGGCGCGCATTATTGACCGGCGAAGTGCCGGATGAAGCGACCAAGGCTGCGGCCGAACGTGAGATGCGCGCCGTCGAGGGCGTATTGGATGTCGCCAATGAATTGACCGTAGGGCCGGCTACCAGCTTTACCGCACGTTCGAATGACTCTTTACTCACCACCAAGGTCAAAGCCTCGTTTGTCGATACCAAGGATTTATACGGAAGTGCTTTTAAGGTCGTAACTGAAGACGGCAGCGTCTATCTGATGGGGCGGGTCACGCAGCGCGAGGGTAATCTGGCTGGTGAAGTGGCGCGCGGAGTAAGTGGTGTGCGCAAGGTCGTCAAAGTGTTTGACTATATCAGTGAGGGCGAATTGACGGCCATAACTGCAGCGGCGAAAGCACCTGCGAATCCAGCTGAAGTCACTCCCGCAAATTCAGGAGTAATAACGCAAGAAGTAAAATAAACTTGGGATGCTGTGAACTAGAATATAAAAAAGGGCTGATTCAGCCCTTTTTTCATACTATTCACTAGTGCCTAGCTGGCGGTATTCGCTGCGTGGCTGAATTAGCTGCGCCCGACGATCGCCGCCGTTACCATCAATTCCTCTATCAGAGCCAGCGACATTTTCCCCGACATCCGGTGCGGATTAAGTTCAGGCAGGGCGGAATACTTGAGCATAATCGATGGGTTGATCTTGCTTAAGTTGGCCTGCCCCATGGTCCAGCCCGAGTAGCGCCGCTCAGCAATTTCTTCGTAATGCAATAATACGACGTCAGTGTGGCGCGGATCGCGCAGGATCTTGCCATACAGAGTATTGATTGCCTCGCGCCCACCTTCTAATACCTGCATGAATACTTGATCGCTGTGGCACAAGATGCCAGTGATGCCATGCTGAGGGTTATGCTCACGTGATTGCTGGATGATACTTTGTAGCATCTCGCATAACTTGTCGTCGGTAGCGCGGCTGGCGTAAAGGAGGCGGACTAGCATAAGTTTCTTTCTCTATTCAGCGTTTGATCAAGGATAAAAATTCACGGCGCAGATTCGGGTCTTTGAGAAATGATCCGTGCATGACGCTATTGATCATCTTGGCGTCAACATCCTTGACGCCGCGCCAGTGCATACAAAAATGATCTGCTTCCATCACCACTGCCAAACCGTCTGGTTGCATTTTTTCTTGCAAAGCGTCGGCTAATTGCACCACTGCTTCTTCCTGAATTTGCGGGCGGCTCATGATCCATTCGGCGATCCTGGCGTATTTCGACAGTCCGATTAAATTCGAATGCTCATTTGGCATTACACCTATCCAGACCTTACCCATAATAGGACACAGATGGTGCGAGCAGGCGCTACGTACCGTGATCGGGCCTATGATCATCAGCTCGTTTAAATGGGAGGCATTTGGGAACTCAGTCACCGCGGGCATAGGGACATAACGTCCCTTGAAGACCTCGTTGATGAACATTTTGGCAACCCGACGCCCGGTATCCTGGGTGTTATGGTCGCTCTCCGTGTCAATTACCAGACTTTTTAAGACTTCTCGCAATTTACCTTCGACTTCGCTGAGTAACTCATTGAGTTCGCCCGGTTCTATGAATTGCGCGATATTGTCATTGGCGTGATAGCGCGTCTTGGTCTTGACGATGCGTTCGCGTATCCGTTGCGACATTGGTATCTGTACTGGCTTTAATTCTGTAGGCATGAAGGGTGTTCCGTCTAAGGTGCACGTATGCAGCAAAAGTGCTATGGTAACTGAATCAGCGCGATCTTGTTTTACCAGGCCAGTTGCTCAGTCGTCCAGACAGCGTGCAAGTGAATAAGGGCTCGTTATTTTGTCTGTTCTTTGCTATCGATAGAATCGCTGCGTAATTTGCGCATGGCCAGTCTGAGCGTCTGCATTTGCGTATTAAAGTTGGTGCAAGAGTCACATATACTCAAGTGGAGTTTCAGACGTGCGCGCTCCGCAAAACTCAACTCGCGGTCTAGTCCTTCAGATACCATTTGCTGCGCTTGTTTACATTTGTAGATGAGATGCATAAGTTTCACAAAAGAGAAATAGAAATATGTATGCTTAGAATATGCTTAGACTCTAGTCGCAAACCAGTTGAGATCCAGGCATTCGCGTAGGCGCAAACGCGCGCGATAGAGTAGTACCCAAAGATTAGACGTAGTGAGATCTAATTCCTTACAGATTTCTTCGGTTTCTAGTTCTAGCCACTCACGCATCATGAAAACACGCGCAGTTTTTGCGGGGAGTTTTTCCAGGCAAATTTCTAATATGCGAAAAAAATCTTTCTGTGAGAGCGTCGCATCCGGCTCGCCCCAAGCATGCGCATTCTCTATGGTGTGACCATTTTTTTTGAATAAGCTATCAATTAAATCCGCTTCTGATTCTTCATCTTCGATTGGTAATTGTTTTTCCTTGCCGGCCGCTCGTAGACAGTCGATGATCTTATATTTAAGTATGCCGGTAACATAGGTGCGTAATGATGATAGTCCGGCGAAACTTTCTGGTTTTTCTATAATTGCCAGCAAGGCCTCCTGTACGGCATCTTCAGCCTGAGCTTCATTTCTAAGCTGCAGCATGGCGAAGCGAAATAAGGCCGGGCGCATGCTTTCAAGTTGCTGGTGAAGGTCGGGTAGTGATGTCATTGCGATCTGAATAATTCTGGATTTAGGAGAAAAAACTGCATCATGCTTAGGCAAGTTCCCTGTAAAATTCAGGAAAGCTCAACAAAACTGAGTAATTCTAAGCAATTCTCCCTAGGATACCTCCATTATGACTAATGTGACCAATATAGCGCCAGAAACTATTAATAGATTAGCGGGTGTCGCTCCCGAAATTAAAGCGGAAATTCTGGCTGAGGCGCTGCCGTATATCCGTAAATTCCATGGCAAAACCATCGTGGTGAAATACGGCGGTAACGCGATGACCGAAGAACGTCTCAAACACGGCTTTGCGCGCGATGTTATTTTGCTCAAATTGGTGGGGATGAATCCGGTAGTGGTGCATGGCGGCGGCCCACAAATCGATGCCGCACTCAAAAAAATCGGTAAACAAGGTAATTTTGTTCAAGGCATGCGCATCACCGATGAAGAAACCATGGAAGTGGTCGAGTGGGTGTTGGGTGGCGAAGTGCAACAAGATATCGTCATGCTGATCAATCATTACGGCGGCCAGGCGGTTGGTTTGACCGGTAAAGATGGCGGTCTGATACGCGCCCGCAAAATGCTGATGCCAGATAGAGAAACACCCGGCCAATTCCTCGATATAGGTTTTGTCGGTGAGATCGACGCGATTAATCCAGCGGTGGTCAAAGCGTTGCAAGATGATGCCTTTATCCCGATTATTTCGCCTATCGGTTTTGGTGAAGACGGCCAGGCTTACAATATCAACGCCGACGTGGTGGCGGGCAAAATTGCCGAAATTCTGAAAGCCGAAAAATTGATCATGATGACCAATATCGCCGGTGTGCAGGATAAGCAAGGCAATCTGGTGACTGATCTGTCGGCGCGTGAGATTGATGAAATGTTCGCTGATGGCACCATTTCAGGTGGCATGTTGCCAAAAATTTCTTCTGCTCTGGATGCTGCTAAATCTGGCGTGAACACTGTGCATATCATCGACGGCCGTATCGAACATTCATTGCTGTTGGAAGTGCTGACTGAACAGGCTTTCGGCACCATGATACGCAGCCACTAGTCACATCGATAGCCGGCATCGCCTGTACGGGCGATGCCGGAAACTGCACCGCCCACCGGACCTAAACTAAAGCATGAGCAGAGCCACGCCGATCTGGCTATTTGATCTCGATAATACCCTGCACGATGCTGGTCACGCGATTTTCCCTGCCATCGCCGGCAATATGAATCGTTACCTGGCCGATTTATTAGGCGACGGTCTACAACCTGCCGATGAAGCAACCGTGAATGCAGTGCGTCAACAGTATTGGGCGCGTTATGGGGCGACTTTATTAGGAGTGGTAAAGCACCACGACGTGAAAGCGGAAGATTTTTTGCGGGAAGCACATCGTTTCGATGACCTGTCCTCTATGATCCGTGCCCAGCGCGGTTTGGCGCATCTGCTAGCTCGCCTGCCTGGACGTAAAATTTTACTGACCAATGGACCGCGCCAGTATTCGCATCAGGTGGTGCGGCACTTAGGCTTGCATAGACATTTTTCGCAGCATATCGCGATAGAAGAAATGCGGGTGCATGGAAAATTACAGCCCAAGCCTTCACCTCAATTTTTACGTAAATTGCTCGCGCAGTTAAAAGTCGATGCGCGTGAATGTATTTTGGTTGAAGACACACTAGCCAATTTGCGTGTAGCCAAACGCTTAGGTTTGCGCACTGCGTGGGTGACTGGCTACACGCAGCGCGCCGCGCATAAAAATTTTGCCGCTTGTGCGGATGTCACAGTAAAATCCGTACTTCATTTGGCACGACATTCTCGGCGCCTGTACCACCGCTGATCCCTAGTGACCACTCGCCGTTCATCGAGTGAGTTTGCATGACCCGATTTAGCGTTTTCTAGTAAAGCAGAATTAACACATGGCCACTACTAAACCTGGCGAGCGCAAGCTACAAATTTTACAAGCTCTGGCAGCGATGCTGGAGAATCCCAAAGGGGAAAAAATTACTACTGCTGCTCTGGCTGCAAAGATAGAGGTGTCTGAGGCCGCCCTGTATCGCCATTTTGCTAGCAAGGCACAGATGTTTGAGGGCCTGATCGAGTTCATCGAAAGCTCGGTGTTTGGCCTGATCAATCAGATCAGTCAGCAGCAAGAAGATGGCTTGGCACAAGTGCAGGCGATGACCTTGATGCTGTTAAATTTTGCCGAACGCAATCCCGGTATGAGTAAGGTCTTGATTGGCGACGTGCTGATGAATGAGGATGAGCGACTGCAACTACGCATGAATCAATTTATTGATCGTATCGAGTTGGCCTTCAAACAGTCTTTGCGCCTGGCCGTCACGCAGGGACAGATTGCAGAAACGGAAGTGGCCAGTCGCGCTACCTTGCTGAGTAGTTTTATCGTAGGCCGCTGGCATAGATTTGCCAAATCAGGTTTCAAAATTTTGCCTGGCGAACAAGCCAGCTTACACTTGTCTTTGTTGCTGCGTTAGGCGTACCGGCACAACGTTGGCGTGGGAAAACAGCAGGTAGGTATTTTTGCCGCTGGCCTTGGCATTTTTTAATGCCAGATCGGTATTGTTCAATAGTAGTCTGGCTTCCTTGGCATGCAGGGGGCAACAGGCGATGCCTATGTTGCCATTAACGACGATTTTTTTGCCGCGCAAGCTCATCGGACGATTGATCGCATGAATTAGACGCTCGGCTAAGGCCAGAGCCATTTCCGGACTTTCGATTTGCGGCAAGATGGCGGCAAATTCGTCGCCATCGACACGGCATAGAGAGTCGGTATTGCGTAGCGTGGCGCTGAGGCGATTGGCGATAGTGGCTAAGATTAAATCTCCGGCTTCGTAGCCAAATTGCTCGTTGAGCGCTTTAAAATTATCCAGATCGATGAACATCAAGGCCGCTAGTTGTTGCAACTCGCACGCCTCCTTGATGCAACTACCTAACAATTGCTGAAAATATTTTCGATTCGGTAATTTGGTCAGGCTATCGTGATTCGACAAGATATCCAGTCTGCGCTCTGCCTCTTGCCGTTCGCGCATCTCACTTTGTCTATCGGTTTCCCAGGATTCTATCCCATCCATGATTTGATTGAATTGCTGATGCAAGTGATTTAGCTCATGGCCTTCATGTAATCTGACCCGCAAACTATAGTCGTTCAGGGTGGCAACTTGATGGCTGACGGTATCGAGATCTGACAGCGGCGCGAGTCGGCGTAGTTGGCGCTTACTCAGATAAAAAGCGCTGATAAGACTGATGACGCACGCGGTGAATAATGCGCACAATAAGCTCAGCAGTGCTTGCAGATATAGCCAGCGTATGCTGCTACTCATTTGTATCTTGCCGATGATTTCATCTTCGTAGAACACCGGAATGTCGGTCGTTAACATCGCTATTTGCAGCTTGCTTTGGGCTTGATCGATTAATTCTGATGCTGGAACGCTGCTATTTTTTTCAAACTGCTTGAGATCGTTCCATGCCACCAGCGCCTGCGCATTTTTGTCGTAGACCAATACACTTAAAAAATCGGAATGCTCACTGGCTTTGAGTATGCTCGTTTCCAGCCCTTTTACGTCATTCATCTTAAGTTTGTAGGCCAGTTTCCCCGCCAAAACTTCAGCCTGATAGTGCGCGCTTAAACGAAGATTTTTTTGACCGAGATAGATACTCAATAAGGTGAATAACAAGGCCATGCTGAGACTGGCAAAGGCGATGCTGCTCAGATTTTCTCGCCATATCTTGCTTGCCATCGGTAATTTGAGAAATGCGAATTGCATGAATTTTCCAATGTGATAGGCAGATGGTTGAAAGTTAATATTAGTCTAACACTCAAATTGTGGTATCAGTGTTGTAAATTACACATAATAAATCGAGCTAATCTTCTTTTTCCTTTTATTGTGAGTGTCAAGGAAGATGCAAGGATGGCGCGGTGCGAGTAAACTGCGGGGATTCTGTTTAATGAGTTGTATTGTGTTGCCCTCCCATTCCCCTAGTGCTCGCTCTTTAACCGCTTACCAGCCTTGTTTTGCTTTGTTAGACGACGCCCACGGTGATCCCTCAATCTCGCGCCTATATACGGATCTGGTTGACACGCTGATGTGTTCTGATGCTGCTCTGTGGCCAGATTTTTTAGCGCGCACGCAGACCGCAGTCGCACAAGGCCTGCATGCTTTAGCGCTGTTTTCCTATGAGACCGGGGCGGCCTTGCAAGCGATCAGCCCACGCCAGGAAATCGCCTTGCCATCTCGGGTATTCTTGTTTGCCAATTGTGATTTACTCGACAAGCAACAAGTTAATACCTGGCTAGAGCAGCAGTCGCTGCACAGTGATCCTATCGCTGGTATCGTGGCCTTAGAGGCGAGCGTAGATCAACAGGAATTTTGCGCCGGACTGGCCGCCGTCCAAAGTTATATTGCGGCAGGTGATACTTATCAGGTGAATTTCACCTATCGCCTGCGTTTCCAGGCCTACGGTTCTGCCGTGGCTTTATACCGGCGTCTGCGGGAGCGCCAGCCGGTTCCTTATGGTGCCCTGATTTGTCTGCCCGATGGCGAGGCAGTGCTGTCTTTATCGCCCGAGCTTTTTGTACGGCATCAGCAAGGGCGTCTGTCAGCACGCCCCATGAAAGGCACGGCGGCGGCCAGTGGTGATGCTGGAGAAGATAGCCGGCGTGCTGAATTATTGGCCAATGACAGTAAAAACCGCGCCGAGAATCTGATGATCGTGGATTTATTGCGCAATGATTTGGGGCGTATTGCCGTCACCGGCAGCGTCAAGGTACCGCATTTGTTTGAAGTGACACGCTTTTCCAGTGTCTTGCAAATGACTTCCAGTATCGAGGCCAGCTTACGAGCTGATTTAGGTTTGGCCGAGATCATGGCTGCGCTATTCCCCTGCGGATCGATTACTGGTGCTCCGAAGCATCGCACCATGCAGATCATCCGCGAGCTAGAAAACGCGGCGCGCGGTATCTACACCGCTGCCATAGGCTGGTTTGATCCGCCGCCTGAGGGAAGGCAGGTTGGTGACTTTTGCCTCTCTGTGCCTATCCGTAGCTTGCATCTGCAAAAGCCAGCTCCTGATGGCCTGCGCCAAGGCGAGATGGGGGTTGGTGCTGGCATCGTGTATGACAGCGTGGCGAGCGAAGAGTTTGCCGAGTGTCAGTTGAAGGCTAGGTTTTTGACTGGCTTAGCGCCTCAGTTTGAGCTGTTTGAAACCATGCATGCCAGCAGAGACAATGGCTGCCGTCATCAGCCGCGGCATTTGCAACGTTTGCAAAACTCGGCGCACTATTTTGGTTTTGCCTTCGATCAAAATAGGATTACGCAGACGCTGCGCGGCTTTTGCGAGGATTTGCCGCCACAAGGCGCATATCGACTGCGTCTAGCTTTACAGCCGGACGGCCAAGTGACGCTGCAAAGCGGCGCATTGCAAGAGTTACCAGCACTGGTGAAGTTGTTGGTATCGCCCAAACCTAGCCATGCAGAACCGGTATTCTTAAGACATAAAACCAGTGTCCGGCAGGAATATGACCAGGCCTGGCAAGAGGCCGAAAAACATGGTGCTTTTGATATGTTGTTTTGCAATCAGGCCGGCTTTTTGACAGAAGGTGGACGTAGCAATCTGTTCATCTGTAAGCAAGGGCAATGGCTGACGCCACCACTGAGTGATGGCGTCTTGCCCGGTGTCATGCGTGCAGTTTTGCTCGATGATGCCAATATGCAGGCACGTGAGCAACAATTAACACTGGCTGATCTGCATGCCGCGGAGCAGATTATTCTGTGTAATTCCTTGCGCGGAACCCTCAGAGCGGAAATCCTCACATTGTGAGAATGTAAATATATCGATAATAGTGATTGATTAATCATTATTATTTGAACTACTATGAGGTGTCTAGCTCGTCGAGGATGCCTTCATGAATTCCAACGATTCCGGTACTTCCTGTCACACTGCGGAGCTAGTCCGCAAGGCTTTTTTTTTGCTATTTCTGAGTCTTTTTGAATCGCCCGCGCATGCCTCTGGCGAGGATCTGACTGATCTCTCGCTCGAGGATCTGATGAAGGTGGTAGTGGTAAGTGCCTCCAAATTTCCACAGTCTAGTGCCCAAGCGCCTTCTGCAGTACAAGTCATCAGCTCGGAGGAGATACGCCAGTATGGCTGGCGCACTTTGGCCGAAGCACTCAATAGTTTACCTGGTATGTACGCCAGCAGTGATCGGGCGTATGGCTTCCTTGGTGCGCGTGGTTTCAAAATACCGGGCGACTACAATATGCGTTTTTTATTGCTGCTGAATGGTCAGCCATTAAATGACAATGTGTATGGACAACCGAATCTGGGACATGAATTTCAGCTCGATATGGGGCTGATAGACAGAATTGAGTACGTTCCTGGTCCTGGGTCATCGATCTATGGTTCGAACGCGATGTTTGGCGTGATTAACGTCATTACCGCCAGCGCGGACAAATTAGCCAGTGTCACGCTGGGCGCGCGGATACAGGGTGATGGCTGGCGTGAATTGAATTTACAGAGTGCGCATAAGCTGCAGGGTGGAGGGCCAAATCTGGTGTTCGGCTTAAGTCGCGCGAATAAATCCGGGCGTGATCTGCGGTATCCGGATGCGATCGGTTTGGTGACGGCTGACGGGAGTACTTCACTTGATGGGATGGCGCGCAATCTCGATCAAATGATGGTGACCCGTAGTTTTTTTGAGATTCGCCAGGATGCTTGGGCCATCTTTGCCTGGGCCGCCAGACGCGATGTCCAGCCATCCTCTGCATTGTTTGGTAGTAATTTCAACGATGCTCGTTTGCGGCTAGTTGATAGTAGTTACGGTGTCAGCAGTAGTTATCAAATGCTGCTAAGTGATCAGCATACGATGAATTTTCGCCTGGCTTACCAGCGCATAACCTATAGCGCCGATGTGCCAACGACCGATGATGCGGGTAACACCAATGTCAATCGTGATCAGGCTCTCGGTAACTGGATGTCGGGCGAGGCGAGGTGGCACTATTCCGGCTGGGACAAGCATAAAATCATTAGCGGCATAGATTTTCAGTATGACTTCGAGACAGTACAGAAAAATTTTAACCTCAACGATGCCGCAAGTTCGCCGTTTTCTGTCACTACTCCACAGCGCAGGTATGGCGTGTTCGTCCAGGATGAGTGGAATTTTTTACCTGACTGGCGACTCAATGTAGGCCTGCGCAACGATGATTACAGTAATCGAAAAACCAGCGTCAGCCCGCGTTTTGGTTTGATCTGGAGTGCCACTGAACATGCCACCATTAAGTTGTTGGCCGGACGCGCCTATCGTGCCCCGAACGCTTATGAAGCTGGGTATGCACGTGCCCCCACTTTTATTGCCAATCCGAATTTATCTTCAGAAACCATACGCACCGTCGAGGCGGTCGCAGAGTACAGGCTAGCCGGGGCGCAGGAGCTCGGGGTCTCGGTGTTTGACTACCGTCTTACTGATCTGGTCAGTCAGGTTGATCTTGGTGGCGGCCAGTTACAGTACCAAAATCAGGCTGCCGTGTACGCGCGCGGGGTAGAAATTTTTTACAAATTACGCAGTAATCATGGACTAAACCTGATGAGCAGTATCGCCTTTAATCGTAGTCACGACAGTTCCGGGGCAAGCTTAAGCAATAGCCCGGACTGGATCGCTAAATTAAGACTGACTCAACCATTGTGGCAAGATAAGCTGACGCTGGCAGCCGAGCTCAATGTGATCGCTCCCAGGTCAGTAGTTTGGCAGGATGTGCAACGTGAATTAGCCACCCAGACTCAGATGAATCTGGCACTCAGTTCTAGCCGTCTATTGCCAGGTGTGGAATTGCAGTTGCGGCTGGTGAATGTTTTCAACACTAGGCTTACTTATCCGGCGTCGACCGATACCAGCGTCGCCAGCTTGCCGGCCGATGGTCGGCAATGGCAATTAGGATGCCGTTATGGGTTCTAGGCTGCTTGCTGGATTGACGATCGCGCTCGCTTTGCTATTGCCAGCGATGAGCCTATGCGCGCAAGAAAACACGGCTAACAACGAATATGCGGTCAAGGCGGCCTTTGTGTACAACTTTGCCTTGTACACCGAATGGCCTGTGGTGCCATTAACGACATATAATTTTTGTATCTTAGGGAAAGATCCGTTTGGTGCCCGATTCGATGCGCTGGCTTTAAAAACCTTGCAAGGCAAGGCGATACAAATTCATAGAATTGCCAGCTCGCATGACGTAAAAAGTTGCCACCTTTTGTTCGTTCCCGCTCGGGAACAAGAAAACTATCAGCGCGGCGCCTCCACGTTGAGTCAGCAAGCGATACTGACCATTACCGACGCCACACAAGTCGACGAGCGCTGGCCTATGATCATGATTAGCCTGGTGGCCGAGGGCGAGAGATACACTTTTGATATTAATCAGGCGGCGGCAAAATTAGTAGGACTCACTTTCAGTTCTAAACTTCTGCGGCTGGCACGCAGTGTCAGGTAAACCTCATAGTAGCGTCAAGAAAGGTGGCAAGGAGATGGAGTCCGGTTTGATCAAGCACACTCTTGAAAAAAAACTGACACTGGTCAATTTGACGGCTTTTAGTCTGGCGTCCACCTTCGGCTGCCTGCTGATCGTGGTGTATTTTTTCATCACTTTGCGCGCTGATTTACAACGTAATACCGAGATTACCGCGCAAGTTATTTCGCAAAATAGTGCGCCTGCATTTTTATTTATGGACGATAAATCTGCCAATGAGGTGATCAAGGCCCTGGCGCAAGATCAAAACGTCAGCGGTGCCGACCTGTATCTGAGCAATCAGAAGCTGTTTGCCAGTTACCGTCGCAAAACTAGTTCTGATACCGCCTGGAGTGGCCCTGCAATCGGGCAAACTCGTTCAGTCAGCACCATGCAGGCCCAGTTTTATAGAAAGTATCTGGAAGTGGTGACGCCAGTTTTGGCGGAAGGAAATCCGGTCGGCACTTTGTATCTGTATGTGGACCTGGCGGCCAGCAATCAACGCATTATTAATCTGGTGGTCATCGTGTTTCTGGGCGCCTTCGGTGCCGTGTTACTGGCGTGGGGACTCTTGAGGCGCTCCTTGCGCGGAATTTTAAATCCGATCAATGAGCTGGTTCTTACCATGCACGATGTCTCAAGTAACGATGATTACACTCAGCGTGCGAGCATCAGGAGTAATGATGAAATTGGTGAATTAGTCGAGAAATTTAATTTTATGCTGGAACAAATCCAGCGCCGCGATACTGCACTTGGTAAGGAGCTGGTGGAGCGCAAACGGGCTGAAATTCAACTTGATCACATCGCACACTACGACAGCGTGACCGGTTTGCCAAACCGGCACTTTTTCAACCGGCACACCACGGAATTAGATCAGAAGCAGGTGAGCTCTGGCGTTAATTTTGCGCTACTGTTCATCGATCTGGATAACTTCAAATACGTCAACGATACCTTTGGACATAGGGTAGGGGACTTGCTTTTGGTGGCCGTGGCGGAACGTTTGCAATCTGCGTTGAGGGCCCGTGATCTGGTGGTGCGTCTTGGTGGCGATGAGTTTTCGGTGTTGCTCGATGATCCTAAATATCTGGAGGTAGCGCTGCGTTTGGCGAATAAAATGCTGGCGGTCTTGAGTCTGCCTTTCAATTGTGAAGATCATGAATTTCTAGTCAGCGCCTCGATAGGCGTAGCCTTAATGCCTGAACATGCGAGTCGTTTTGATGAATTGCTCAGTTGTGCCGATGCGGCGATGTATGCCGCCAAGGCCATGGGTAAAAACAATGTGCAGGTATGGACTCCCGAAATGTCTAAGCGCACCGCACAGCGCTTTACCATCGAGTCTGGCTTACGCCATGCCATAGAGAACGGTGAGTTGGAAGTTTATTATCAGCCCATCATGCATCTGGCCAGTGAGCGTATTGCCGGCATGGAGGCTTTGCTGCGCTGGAAACATCCGGTACTCGGTTTTGTTTCGCCAGTAGAATTTATCCCTATCGCTGAAGAGAGTAAGCTCATTGTCAGTATCGGTGAATGGGTCTTGCAGCAAGCCTGTAGCCAGGCCAAACTGTGGCAGTCGCGCTTTGGCCATCTATTTATTGCGGTCAATGTCTCGGCCAGACAGTTCCGTGATCCTGGCTTTGCCGATAACGTAGAGCGTATCGTCAAAGAAACCGGATGTCCACCTAACGTGTTAGAACTAGAAGTGACTGAAACCATGTTGATGTCGCAGACCACTGAAACGATGATGATCTTGAATGATTTGTCGGGGCGAGGCTTTCAACTTTCTCTTGATGATTTCGGTACCGGGTATTCTTCTTTAGCGTATCTGAAGCGCTTTCCTATCAATAAGCTCAAAATTGACCGCAGTTTTGTTTCCGATTTGCCACACGATAAAGACGATGCCGCAATCGCACAAGTGATCGTTTCACTGTCCAATCATATGGGAATGCGGGTGGTCGCGGAAGGAATAGAGACGCCGGAGCAAGCCCATTTCTTGCGCGAATTGGGCTGCACATATGGTCAGGGATTTTTGTTTAGTCAGCCACTACCTGCAGGACGTTTTGAAGCCTTCGCTGAAAAAAATCTGGAGCTGCATGCGGCGACTCACATTAGCAGCGCCGCTTGATTTTTGAATTTCTATAAACTCCGGTACCCCATATTTTCGCTATTCCCAATAAAAGGCCACACTGCAGAGCTCGCCTAAGAGAAGGGGCGTTCTTTGCTGGCGGTGTGCTTCGGCACTGAGAAAGTTGGTTATTTTTAGAGTTTCCCGTTGGTAGTGCGCAATATCCATGCGCCTTCCAGCCCTTTTTCGTGCCAGAAGGCGCATGGATACTGCGCAAGAGCTTTTAGAAGTTCGCTTTTAGAATCTATTCAGATGTCAAACAGCATGCGCCTGACCGCAGACCAGGCAGGCTGGATTGCGCGCCACCCGTATCGTATTCCATTCCATGCTCAGTGCATCCAGTAGTAAGAGGCGTCCACTCAGCGATTTGCCTATGCTCATAATGACTTTGAGCGCCTCGGCCGCCTGCATGCTGCCGATGATGCCCACCAGTGGGGCGAACACGCCCATGGTAGAACACAGCGTTTCTTCAAATTGATCCGTCGGCGGAAACAGGCAGGCGTAGCATGGGGATTCAGAATCGCGCGTATCAAACACGCTGATCTGTCCGTCAAACGAGATTGCCGCGCCTGAGATTAATGGCACGCCGTGCTGAACACAGGCCGCGTTGATGGCATGCCGGGTGCTGAAGTTGTCGCTGCAATCGAGGACTACCGTGGCGCTTTCCACTAGTTGCGAAAGACGTTCTGCCGCGACTCTTTCCTGCAAGGCGACTATCGCGATCTCGGGATTAATTTGCTGCAGGGTTTGCCTGGCAGAGACAACCTTGGGCTGGCCCACGCGCTCTGTGGTGTGCAATATCTGACGCTGTAAATTGGTCAGGTCGACCTCATCGTCATCCACCAGAGTGATCTTGCCGACGCCGGCACTGGCCAGATAAAATGCGGCGGGTGAGCCTAAGCCACCAGCGCCGATGACTAGCGCATGCGCCTGGTTGATTTTTTCCTGGCCTTCTATGCCTATCTGATCGAGCAGAATATGGCGGGAATAGCGCAGCAATTGTTGATCGTTCATTGCGGGTTTCTACAGAAAAAAGCCGCATGGTCTGCGGCTTTTTTGTTCATCGATTATTTTTTCTTTTCGTCCGGCTTAGTGTCGGATTTAGTGTCGGATTTAGTGTCGGATTTAGTATCAGATTTTGGTTCGGACTTGTCGTCTTTGTCTGCAGATTCTTTGACCTCATCCGGTTTGGTGACTTTGACTGGCAAACCTTTCAGATGATTGAGCGCCTGCGCCAACTGGAAATCGTCCTTGCTGCCGTATTCTAGCGGCTTGCTTTTTTTCGCCAGTGCAAACAGACGCTGTTCTTCTTCCAGTTCATCGACTTTCAGTTTGGCTTGCTCTGCTTCCTTATCATTGCTCAAGTGTTTTTGCAGATCGGATTCACGGGTGCGCAAACCGTTAAAGCCATCGCCATCTGCTGTTTCTTCTACGTTCAGGTCGGGCACGATGCCCTTGGCCTGAATCGAGCGACCGTTCGGTGTGTAGTAACGTGCAGTCGTCAGTTTGACGGCGGTATCGGCAGAAATCTGGCGTATGGTCTGAACTGAGCCCTTGCCGAAACTCTGGGTTCCGATAATGGTGGCGCGCTTGTAGTCTTGCAGGGCACCGGCCACGATTTCAGAGGCCGAGGCCGAACCGGTATTGATCAGCACCACCATAGGCACGTTTTTGATTGCCTCTGGCAATTTAGCCAGCGGATCACCGATCGCACGGGTGCCATAGAATTCACGCTTGGCATAAAACGTGGCCTTAGAATCGGCCAATTGGCCATTAGTCGAAACGATCGCCACATCCTTAGGCAAGAAGGCGGCCGAGACCCCGATCGCACCAGGTAAGACGCCGCCCGGATCATTGCGTAAATCGAGTACCAAGCCTTTGATAGCGGGATCCTGCGCATACAGCGCTTGAATCTTTTTCGCCATATCTTCTACCGTAGGTTCCTGAAATTGCGAAATACGCAGCCAGGCATAACCGGGCTCTATCATCTTGCCCTTGACGCTTTGCTGCTTGATCAGTTCGCGCGTGATGGTGACGACGATAGGTTTATCTTCGTTTTTACGGGCGATGGTCAGGGTGATCTTGCTGCCTGGGTCGCCGCGCATTTTTTTCACCGCTTCGTCTAGCGATAGTCCCTTGATGGGCACAGAATCGAGACGGGTGATTAAATCGCCAGGTTTCAGACCGGCCCGATAGGCGGGGGAATCTTCTATCGGCGAAATGATTTTCACGTAGCCGTCTTCCATGCCCACTTCTATGCCCAGGCCGACAAATTTACCTTGCGTGCCTTCGCGTAATTCTTTAAAGGCTTTTTTGTCCAGATAAGCAGAATGCGGATCGAGCGAGGCCACCATGCCGGTAATGGCTTCAGTAAGCAGCTTATTGTCTTCTACCGGTTCGACATAATCTGATTTAATCAAGCCGAACACATCGGCCAATTGCCGGAGTTCTTCGATAGGTAGCGGGCCACTGGTATTTTTTTCTGCCATCGCAGAAAACTGCACACTGGCAGCGACACCGGCCACCATCCCCAAACTGATTAAACTGAAATTCTTAAATTTGCTACCCATGTCTCACCTTTTTGTTGCGGGAAGTACCCGCTGTTTTCTGTATTGCTATCTTGTGACGAATTAATTTATTTCGTTTTGTTTGCCAGAGCTATGGGTTTTTGCCTGTCCACGTCAAAGGGTCAAATACGCGACCTTGATGTCTAAGCTCAAAGTATAAACCTGATTCTTCATTCCCACCGCTATTGCCTGCACTGGCAATCACGTCGCCACTCTTAACGCTGTCGCCAGCATGCTTGAGTACCGCTTGATTATTACTGTACAGACTTAAATATTGGCCGCCATGATCGACGATGATCATATTCCCAAAACCGCGTAACCATTCGGCAAAGACCACTTTTCCGGCCGCGATCGCTTTAATTTCAGCGCCCTCTGCGGCCTTGATGAAAAGTCCTTTCCAGCTTGGACCATCACCGCGTTTGCTGCCAAATTTTGCAATCAATTCGCCTCTGACGGGCAAGCGCAAACTGCCTTTGAGGCTCTTAAATTCGCTGCCGTCGTTGTTACTCGCGATCGGTGTCGCTTCTATCTTGACGGCCACTTTGGCGGGTGGCTCATCGGCGTCTATCGGATTAGGATAGGTGATCTTGCCGGTTTTGCTACCGGGCTTGGTTTGTTGTGCAGCTTGTTTTTCGCGTTCTTTGCGGATTTTTTCAGCCACCTGTTTTTCCAGCCGCAGTTTTTCCGCCTGCGCAGCCCTGGCTAGGTCTGCTTTGGCCTGCTCTTCCATGATTTGATTCAGGCGTGAGACCAGACTGCTCAATCTTTGTTCATTTTTCTGCAGATTATCCGCTTCCTTTTTTTGCGCATGCAGTTTATCTGCCAGTTGCGTCAATAGGCTGGCCCTACGTTTTTTTTCGCTCTCTAGCAGAATTTTATGTTCATGCTCTTCTTTGGCAATATCGTCCAGATCATCCTTGGCTTCTTGTGCTTGCTGGGTATTTTTTTCGATTTCCAGCAGGCTCACTTTTAGGCTGGCGATCATCTTGGCCTGGGTCTGAGAGACATAGCCCATGTATTGCAAGTCGCGGTTGATACGATTCGGGTTATCACCGGAGAGCAAGAGTTTGATGCGGTCGCTGTCGCCGCGCATGTATTGACGGCGTAAAAATTCGGATAATTGGGTCTTCTGTTTCTCTACCTTCAGGCTCAGTTGGGCTTGTTGCTCTTTTAGCTGCCTAAGTTTTTCTGTGGTTTGCGTTTGTTCTGATTGCAGATCGCGCAAGGAGCGATTGGCATCTGAAATGGCTTGCTCCGAATCTTCCAGAGCGTCACTAGCCTTGTCTTTGGCCGATTCGGTTTTATTGATATCGGTTTTCAGCGCTTTTAGTTTTTGCTGTAATTCGGCGCGTTCGGCTTCTATTTGTTTTTTCTGTGCGGTGCGTGGCGTGGTCGCCGCTTGCGCATAGGAGAACGTCCCTGCCAGTAGCAGGGACGACAGCAGGCGCACTGCAAATGGAGTGCGCCTAAATTGTTGCAAGCTAAGCCTCAAGGTAATTATTTGGATTTTCCCTGGCTCGCTACCGCGTGCAAGGCCGCCGCGATCGCTGCCTGGTCGCCCAGGTAATAATGCTTGATTGGCTTTAAATCGGCGTCTAGTTCATACACCAGCGGTTGGCCATTCGGGATGTTCAGGTTGACGATATCGGCATCGCTAATGCCGTCCAGCATTTTAATCAGAGCACGCAGGCTGTTGCCGTGGGCTGAGATGATGATGCGTTTGCCAGCGCGGATGGCGGGCGCAATCGAGTCATTCCAGGCCGGGAGCACGCGTTCTACCGTATCTTTCAGGCATTCTGTCAGGGGAATTTGTTCGCGTTTCAAACCTGCATAGCGTGGGTCATTGTAGGAAGTACGGACGTCGTCTGCGGCCAGCGGATTCGGTGGGGTGTCGTAACTGCGGCGCCATACCAGTACTTGCTCGTCGCCATATTGGGCGGCGGTTTCGGCTTTATTCAGACCCTGCAAGGCGCCGTAATGACGTTCGTTCAGACGCCAGTCATTGATCACAGGCAGCCACATTAAATCCATTTCGTCTAAGGTGCCCCAGAGTGTGCGTATGGCACGCTTGAGTACCGAGGTGTAGGCCAGATCAAAGCTAAAACCGGCTTCTTTGAGTAGCTTGCCGGCTTGGGCTGCTTCGGCCACGCCTTTGGTAGTCAGATCGACGTCGGTCCATCCGGTGAAGCGATTATCGAGGTTCCAGGTGGATTCGCCGTGGCGCATTAATACGATTTTATACATGGTGGGGCAGCTATTCTAAAGAAAAATAAATGAGAAACAAATGAGACAATAAGCGAGAAAATAAGTGAGTCGAATGTAGTTGCGCCATCTATTTTATAATGACAGGCTTCTTTATAACCATACTAACTTCAGGAATACCGTGAAATTCATTATCGACAACATCTGGCTGATCGCCATTGCCTTGGTTTCTGGCGCTGCTTTACTGCTGCCTGGCTTGCAACGTCGCGGTGCAAAAGTGTCTCAATTGCAAGCTACTCAGATGATGAATCAAGGTAAAACCTTGGTTCTGGATGTGCGCGATGCAGCCGAATTTGCCACCGGGCACTTGCAAAATGCCAAACATATTCCTTTAAACGAATTAAGCACACGCCTGAAAGAACTGGAAAAATCCAAGGGCAACAACGTCATTACTGTTTGTGAACGTGGTGTGCGCTCGGCCAGTGCTGCTACTTTATTGAGCAAACAAGGCTTTACTCAAGTGTTTAGCCTTGAGGGTGGGGTTGCGGCTTGGAAGTCGCAAGGTTTGCCTACGGTTAAGTGAATAGGAGAAGATCATGAGTGTGCATGTTGTTATGTATAGCACTGCAGTTTGCCCCTATTGCACGATGGCGGAGCGGCTGTTGAAGTCTAAGGGCGTCAATGAGATAGAGAAAATACGCGTTGATCTCGATCCTCAGGTACGTGAAGCAATGATGCAAAAAACGGGACGCCGTACGGTACCGCAAATTTACATCGGTGACACCCACGTGGGCGGCTTTGATGATTTATCGGCTTTGGATAGAGCCGGTAAGTTGGATGCTTTGCTGGCGTCTGCGTAATTTAGCTTGAGTTGCCGAGCTTGAATTGCTGAGCTTGAATTGCTGAGCTTGAGTTGCATCAACTTGAGTTGTTAGATTGCTGTTAGTGTAAGCAACTTGTAAAATAGCGCGCTGTGATCTTGAAATGGCCGGAAGCGGCCATATCTTAACTATCTGCTGTGCTATCGCTGTTCTATCGTTGTCCACTATTAATCTCTTAGAATATTTAGAAAGTCTCACATGTCTGACGAAAATCTGCAGCCCGTATTTCAAATTCAACGCGTTTATCTGAAAGATTTGTCGCTTGAACAGCCGAACTCTCCAGCGATTTTCCTGGAGCAAGAAGCCCCAACCATCGAGGTTTCTCTTGATGTGGGCGCAGAACAGTTGGCCGAAGGCGTGGTTGAATCGACCGTCACCGTCACCGTCACTGCAAAGATCAAAGATAAAGTGGCTTTTCTGGTTGAAGGCAAGCAAGCTGGTATTTTCGAGGCGCGTAATATTCCTGCGGATCAATTGGATCCTTTGCTAGGTATTGGCTGCCCTAATATTTTGTATCCTTACCTGCGCTCGAATATTGCAGATGCAATTACACGTGCTGGTTTCCCACCGATACATTTGACAGAAATTAATTTCGAAGCCTTCTATCAGCAGCGTTTGCAAAATGTTGCTGAGCAACAGGCAAAATTGCAGGCAGAAGCAGGTGTTGAAGCCAGTTCTGCAACTACGCACTAAAAATCACCTGGCTAAAATTAGCTAGCAAATGATAAAGATCGCGCTATCCTTGAGGTAGTAGCGGTCTTTATTCACAATCGGATAGCTCATGATACGTGGTCTTTTATCTTTTTTGGCTCTGAGCACTAGCTTGCTGTGCGGCTTGGCGCAGGCACTGGAATTTAAATCTGTCGGTGCCAATCCTGTCATTTTGTACGACGCGCCTTCGCTTAAAGGAGGCAAAGTGTATGTTGCACCACGTGGTATGCCAGTTGAGTTAATACTCACTTATGGTGCCTGGAGTAAGGTGCGCGACATGGCGGGTGACTTGAGTTGGGTCGAGTCCAAGGATTTAGTGGCCAGACGCAATGTGATAGTGCGTGTCAGCAATGCCAAGGTGCGGGTTGCTGCCGATGAGAACGCGGCAATGGTGTTTAGTGCAGATAAAAATATCTTGCTGGAAATGGCAGAGCCGGTGGCCGGTGCCTGGATCAAGGTCAAGCATAAAGACGGACAGCTGGGCTATGTCAAGGCATCCGAAGTGTGGGGCATATAATCGGACTTAAGCAAAATCGCCCCATCGTTGTTGTATCCGCCTTGCTGTTCTAAAGCACTGTCTACGGCGGTACCCTTCGCGGGAGCAATTTTGCGCAATTCCTAATCATCATTAAGTGGCTGCTAGAAAAATATAAAAGGACAGTTTTCTGTCCTTTTTTTATATACTCCCCTAAAAATATGCGTGTATACGGGTGATTGCGCAAGACTGGTGCGCGATGCTTAAATATACTGGATGGAGTATGCTTTATTGCAATCTGCCCATGTGGGCTAAACCGGCTAAAGATCAACTCAGGCTTTGATATGAATATTACGATACTCGGCGCGGGGGCCTGGGGCACGGCTCTGGCACTCACTTTGGCAAGCAAAAATCAGGTGATTTTGTGGGGTCGTCATCCACAGATGATGCAAGAAATGCAGAGCTCGCGGAATAATCAAACCTATTTGCCAGGCTTTGAATTACCTCCGGCGATACAGGCGACTGCTGATTTTGATGCAGCGGTAAAGGCCGCAGATCTCGTGATTATTGCTTCCTCGGTTTCAGGTCTACGCCCTATTTTGCAACAGTGCCTAGCCTACCAGCTCAAACAGGTTGTGTGGTTGTGCAAAGGCTTTGAAGAAGGCAGTCAATTATTGCCGCATCAAGTGGTACGCCAGGTGCTGGGTGATCAGGTCATGGCGGGTGCACTGTCCGGGCCTTCATTCGCGCAGGAAGTGGCGCGCGGCTTACCCTGCGCCCTGACCATCGCATCGACCTCACCAGCCTTGTGTCAGCAAGTGGTGACGGCACTGCACGGTAATGCGATGCGCGTGTATTCGAGCAATGATGTGGTCGGTGTGGAAGTCGGTGGTGCGGTTAAAAATATCCTGGCCATCGCTACCGGGGTCGCCGATGGCTTGGGTCTGGGTTTGAATGCGCGTGCCGCGCTAATGACGCGCGGCCTGGCAGAAATTAGCCGGCTTAGTTCTGCCCTCGGCGGGCGCAATGAAACCTTAATGGGTTTAACCGGGGTCGGCGACTTGATACTGACCTGTACCGGTGATCTGTCGCGCAACCGAAAAGTAGGACTGGGTTTAGCGCAAGGCAAATCCCTGGCAACCATCGTGGAAGAACTCGGTCATGTGGCTGAAGGGGTGCGCTGTGCACAAGCGGTTAAAGCTCTGGCCTTGAAGTTGGGGGTGGAGATGCCGATTACAGATGCGGTGGCCGGGGTTTTATTTGATGGTGTAGCCGCGCCGCAAATGATAGAGCGCCTATTGGCACGCGATGCGCGGCAAGAAATTCATTAAGCTCTAGAGTTGCGTAACGACTCAAATTAGCAAGATGCCGCTATCAAGGTTTGCGGCGTTTTTGCGCTCTATGTAAGACGCGGGCGATTACGCTCTCAGAGACATTTTTTACGCGTAAAAACAAAGCTGCCTTACTGGCACCCAGAGTACTTGCATAGTGCACGCCTATATCCACCAGCATGCGGGTAATCTGATCGGCACGTCTGGATAGTTGCTGTGTCCTATGCTGATATTTCTCTAGATATTTGCGCTTGCGGCTTCTGTTACCAGGCACGGTAGCCCCTTTGAGTTAACCAGATGTATGACTAGAGTTTAATCTGGTTCGACCTCTATCGGGGTTTTTTTGAGCGCACGTTTGCCCGCTTGTCGTAGCGATGAAACGCTTTTCTGATGGCTACCGGCACCGCTCTTTTGCGCCGTGATTGCCACCAGATTCCTTGGCTTACTAAGAGACGGCGTTAGACGGAACACCAGTTTTTGCCGTGTGCTTAAAGTCTTTTTTGCCATACTGAGTTTCCGCCTTCACTCGTTTGATTACAGCACATAGCGCGATAAATCTTCGTCTACCGACAAAGCCTGTAATCGCTGATCGACGTAGCTAGCATCTATCACGATGGTTTTCCCGGTGTTTTGATGGGCGTCGAAAGAGATTTCTTCCAAGAGTTTTTCCATCACGGTGTACAGCCGACGCGCACCGATATTCTCTGTGGTTTCATTCACCGAGTAGGCGATCCCTGCCAGGCGCTGCACCCCTTCATCCGTAAAATCTATCGTCACGTCTTCGGTCGCTAACAGTGCTTGGTATTGCTTGGTTAAGCAAGCATCGGTGCCAGTCAATATGCGTTCAAAGTCAGCGATCGAGAGCGAATCTAGTTCTACCCGTATCGGGAAGCGCCCCTGTAGCTCAGGGATCAGATCAGACGGTTTTGCCAGGTGAAAGGCACCGGAGGCGATGAATAGTATGTGATCGGTCTTGATCATGCCGTATTTTGTGTTGACCGTGGTGCCTTCAACCAAAGGCAGTAAATCTCTTTGCACTCCGGCGCGCGACACTTCGGCACCGCCGCTGTCTGAGCGCGAGGCAATTTTGTCGATCTCATCTAAAAACACGATACCGTTTTGTTCAACGTTGTTGATCGCTTCTTGTTTAAGTTCGTCTTCATTCACTAGTTTGGCGGCTTCTTCTTCTATCAGTAGCTTGAGTGCCTCTTTGATTTTCAGCTTGCGCGCTTTTTTGCGACCATTTCCTATGCCGGAAAACATAGACTTAATTTGCTCAGTCATTTCTTCCATGCCGGGCGGTGCCATGATTTCCATCTGCGGACCAGCTTCAGCGACATCGATTTCAATTTCTTTATCATCAAGCAGACCTTCACGCAGACGTTTGCGGAAAGTCTGGCGCGTGGTATTGCCGGAAAGCTCGCTCTCGTTGGCCGTACCGCTAGTCGTGTCGGCCCTGGCGCTCAATGTAAGATCGCGTGCCACCGGCAGCAAGATATCTAGAATTCTATCTTCAGCGGCGTCTTCAGCACGGCTACGTACTTTGCGAGTAGCCGCCTCGCGCGTCTGTTTGATGCCGATATCGACCAGATCACGGATGATGGTGTCAACGTCGCGCCCTACATAGCCCACTTCTGTAAATTTGGTGGCTTCTATTTTGATAAAGGGCGCGCCGGCGAGTTTTGCCAGGCGACGTGCGATCTCGGTCTTGCCTACCCCGGTTGGTCCTATCATCAAGATGTTTTTTGGCGTAATTTCCTGGCGTAATGGCTCGGCCACCTGCTGACGACGCCAGCGGTTGCGTAAGGCAATAGCGACCGCGCGCTTGGCTCTATCTTGGCCGACTACATGTTTATCTAGTTCGGAAACGATTTCTTGGGGTGTCATATTCATCTTGTCGTATCTCTATGGGGTCGTTAGGCTTGCTGCAATCCTAATCGGACTTGCGCAAAACCGCTGCAGCGTCGTTGTACTAGCCTTGCTGGAACAATTTTGCGTAAGCTCTAACTAAGTTTATTCCAGCGTTTCTATGGTGTGCGATAAGTTAGTATAAATACACAGCTGTCCAGCAATGGTTAGCGATTTTTTGACGATATCGATGGCGGGTAAGTCGGTATTTTCATATAAGGCAATTGCGGCTGATTGCGCAAATGTACCGCCTGAACCTATCGCGCCTATGCCGTCGTTGGGCTCTAAGACGTCACCATTACCAGTAATAATGAGTGTGGTATCGCGGTCGGCCACCAGCAGCATGGCTTCTAACCTACGTAACATGCGATCTGTGCGCCAATCTTTAGCCAGCTCTACCGAGGCCCGCATCAGATTGCCTTGATGTTTCTCAAGTTTGGCTTCGAACCGCTCGATTAAGGTAAACGCATCAGCGGTACCGCCAGCGAAACCAGCCAACACCTTGTTGTGGTACAACTTGCGCACTTTACGCGCAGTGCCCTTCATGACGATGTTGCCCAAAGTAACTTGGCCATCGCCGCCTAGCGCCACAAGATTGCCACGTCTTACTGTCAGTATGGTAGTGCCATGAAATTGTTCCATGAATTCCTCAATATGAAAATCTCCTCAGTACTAGCGAAAGGAGGCGCGAAGAGGCGCACTCAGTCCGAGTAAGGAGTTGTTGCTGGTTTTAGAGGTGGGGATGTGAATCCCAAATTACAAGGCTTTAGATCGTAGAGATCTAGTGCTTGCGTGGGAAAATTGCAGCAACGTTTTTCAGGCCCATCGCATTAAATAGGCAGGTCACTAAGTAATTTACCTCGTGAAATTGTATGGTAATGCCTTTTTTTGCCGCTATTGGCACCAGACCGCTGAGTAGTTGCGCAGAGGCACCAAATTCAACACGCTCTAACAGAGAGCAATCAAGCAAAACAGCATTGTGTGTTTTTGCATGATCCGCGATTTGGTTGATTAAAGTATCGGTTCTGCCCTCGATGATGGCAGGCATCATGAAACGATTGCTAACTTCTTCTACCAATTGAATATCTGAAGTGGCTGTGATGACGCGGTTTTGAGGGGCCTCAAATGACGGTGGGGACACCTCAAATGTGATGCAATAGTCTATGCTGGCTTCTTCGAAAGCTTTTTCGAAATGCAGTAACTGTAAGATTTCTAGCAATAAGAGCCAGGGTGCTTCAGTCTCATCGCGTCTGCCGACTTCAAGAATGGCACGAATTTTCTCGGTAAGGTCTTGAGCCCCTACCAGTATCAATTCATGCTTAGTCTTTTTTAAATTTTTCAAGCTGCGCAGTAATAAACCGCAGCCTACGGGGTCGACTTGTTTAACTCGCATAAAGTCGAGTTTCAAGCTTTGGCTTTGCTTACTCAGACTTTGCAGTCTTTCGAGTAATTTGATGATCTCAGCATCAAGATTGGCCGGAAACGTTAAGTTTGGAGTAACTTCTACCGTTTGTGTATTGAGTAACTCACGCGCTTTTGAGGCTGCGCTATCCCAAATTGGTGGTGATGTTTCAAATTTGCTCGCGTAATCGAGCGACAGTTGTTCATAGGCGGCTTGATTATTACTAATTTGATATAAATCGAACAGCATATACCATGCCGTTTGTATGGCATTGCCTAAGTTGTCTTGCTCTATGGCCGATTGCAGCATCATCTCGGCCACTTCTTTTTGACCGCTAGCAAACAAAATAGCGGCTTCTTCAAGTACCGGTACTGATTCAGATTGCGTCAGTGTTGAGGCCGCTATATCTGGACTTTGCCCGAGTAGAAAATCAGTGGCTGGCAAAGTGCTTTCAAATTCTATTGTTGCTGGCTCTTCGTCTAACTGTAAGCTAATTGGTGACTTGACTGGACTGAGTGTTGGCGTATCGACAAAAGGCGTTTGATTTGGGATCGTTCTTTGCCTTCCCATATCCCGCGACATTTCAAATTCTATCGCGTCTATCTTGCGTTCAGTGGCTCGGGCGATGTGTCTTTGTGCCATCACAGATTGTGACAATGCCTCGTCATCCTGCGCATTAGGAGTGGCGTTATTGAGACTCTTGGATCTTGTTTTTTTGGAAGAAGTTTTATCCGGAGATTTTTTCTCCAGATCATTATTCTTCTTACCGAAAAGCGAAAAAATCCCCACGTTGACCTTGAATGTAGATGGAAAATACGGTTTGATTATTGTATAGCGTAGCGAGTCTTAAAAAGTAGATGAGCGCTAAATGTTTCTTTCGAAAGTATAGTCTGATTCAGGGTTTTTTTGTTAGTTTTGCTTGAGCGCCTTACTATTATTGCTTAGTTAAAACTATTCTTAAATTAGTGATAAGTGACGAATGCTGGAGCATCTTTAATGAGTATATCAGCGCTCTAATGCATCTTAATATCTGCTAATTTCGCGTATATTCTAAAAGTTCTATGTGTGAATTTTAGAATGTATTCTGCTTGGCAAGTGTTTCTAATTTTACACAAAATTACAATTCCATCCTAGCTTTTGCGTGGATGAGGCTTAGACACTCGGATATTCTGTGGCGTTAAGTTAAATTTTGCAATTGGTAGTCTTGAGATCTAGTCGAGATGCGTAAGTCTCACTGCTCAGTGGTTTGCATACTGAAAGGAAGCGGTTTCATTGCACCCAAAATAAAAAGCGCGCAGCTAAACACTGCGCGCTTTTTAGGAATAATCGCGTCCAGCCTACTGTAAACTACTCAGTCGCCATATAGCTTTTGCTTCATCTCACGTCTTTGCTGCGCTTCCAGCGATAAACTCGCCGTCGGACGCGCAACTAAGCGCGGGACGCCTATTGGTTCACCGGTTTCTTCGCACCAGCCATATTCACCGGCATCAATGCTGGCGATGGATTGCTGAACTTTTTTCAGCAATTTGCGTTCACGATCACGAGTGCGCAATTCGAGAGAATGCTCTTCTTCAATCGTGGCGCGATCAGCCGGATCGGGTACCAATACGGTTTCACGAAGATGTTCGGTTGTTTCGTCGGCGTTTTTAAGCAAATCTTTTTCAAGCTGTTGCAAACGGGCTTTGAAAAATGCCAGTTGGGCATCGTTCATATAGTCCTGCTCACCCATAGCAAGAATTTCTGCTTCGGTGAGTAGGGCTGCGGGTGCACTGACTGTAGCAGTCGATTTAGGTGATTTAGTTGCCACTTCGCTTACTTTCGATACAACGGGTTAATACACACAAATAATGGACAAATAAGATCAAAACTTAATTGAAGCACCATTATCCTCCCCTTGCCAATAAAGTAAATGGCAGATTTCGCCATCTCTTTCTTAGCTGGAACTGCGGAATTAAACTCCGCCAGTATCCATTAGGGCGCTAGTTTATACCAAACAAAGGCTTAATCCTTGAATAAAAATATCTTTTGGTAGATTTTTGCCAATAAATACCATTTTACTCTCACGCAATTCGTCATCTGCCCATTTTCCTGCGATGTCGGTACCCATAATCTGGTGCACACCTTGGAATATGACTTTGCGATCAGCTCCCTCCATGAATAGCACGCCTTTATAGCGCAACATGCGCGGGCCGAACACTTGCACCAGCCCACCTAAAAATTCATCAAGCTTGCCGGTGTTGAATGCCTGTGTACTTTTAAACACAAATGCGCAGATATCGTCGGAATGATGGGCATGATGATGGTTGTGCTCGGCCTCGTGCGTATGAGTGTCGTGACTGCAGTCTGCATCACACGCTTCGTGCTCGTGCACATGCTCATGTTCGTTAGACTCCTCCGCAAGTAAAAAATCGGGATCCAGTTCGAGTTTTGCGTTGAGATTGAAACCTTTTAAGTCTAGCACTTCGGCGATCGCGATTTTGCCGAAATCAAGCGACATAATGCTGGCACGGGGATTCATGCGCGTTAAGCGTTGTCGCAATACTGACACCTGCGCAGCATCCACCAAATCGGTTTTAGAGAGCAATATTTTGTCGGCGAATCCAACTTGCCTTTGCGCTTCTTCGTGCTCGTCGAGCGTCTGCATTGCGTGGCGCGCATCGACCACTGTCACTACTGCATCAAGCATGTAGTACATGCCGACTTCTTCATCCACAAAAAAAGTTTGCGCCACAGGTCCAGGATTGGCAAGTCCCGTGGTTTCTATAATAACCCGGTCAAATTCGATTTTTCCTTGGTTTTTTTGTTGTATCAATTTACTCAAGGCAACGATTAGGTCGCCGCGTACCGTGCAGCAAATACAACCATTATTCATTTCTATGATTTGCTCGTTACTATCTTGCAGCAAAATTTCGTTATCGATGTTTTCCTGGCCAAATTCATTTTCGATCACGGCAATTTTGTAACCGTGATTTTCTTGCAGTATGCGATTGAGTAGAGTGGTTTTGCCCGAGCCTAAAAAGCCGGTCAGTATGGTTGTTGGTATCAGTGCCATAGCAGAATGTGTATATTTCTAATTGAAAAGTTATTTGGAGCAATCCGCACACCAGCCTTTAATGGTTAGTTCTATGTCGTGATTTTTAAAACCCTTGGCTTGGGTGGTTTGCAAGGTGTCAAGTAATTGCTCTTTGAGGGAACTAGCACTTTGTTCTTCATCGAGGCAAAATATCTTTGCGCAAAGGCTGCATTTGAAATGTGCATGTTGATGTTGCACGCCGCGTACCGCATTATTGGTCTGCGGCTCATTGCCGGTACTGTAACGAAATACCCGATCGTCCCCTGTAATTTTATGTACAAGTCCGGCATCGGTGAGACAATCGAGGGCGCGATACAAGGTCACACGATCTAACTCAGGTAGCGCATCCTGTATCTCCAGATGCGACAGCGCGCTGGGCGTTTCCAGTAACATATCCAGAACCTTTAATCGGACATCGGTTACCCGTACTTGCGCCTGTCGGAGCAGATTCCCTGCGCGCTGGTGGCTTAGCTCAGGTGTCTCGGTTGATATAAGACTGATGCTACTGGTTTTCATGGTTCTAACAGCTTACGAACAAAATCGTATTATGCATCAAAATGCAATTGAGTTGCAAAAAGCGATAAGTCTAGGTTTATTTTTTTGCGCGTGGATGGGTGGCGTCGTAAACCTTCGCTAAGTGTTGGAAATCCAGCGAGGTGTATACCTGGGTGGCAGCGATAGAACTGTGTCCCAGCATTTCTTGTACTGCCCTTAAATCGCCCGATGACTGCAGCACATGTGAGGCAAATGAATGGCGCAGCATATGCGGATGAACATCCGCCGCAATGCCTATGCTTTGGGCGTACGCTTTCAGTCGCAACTGTACTAGTCGCACTGAAATGCGCGTGCCGCGTTCGCTCAAAAACAGAGGGTAGGAATCCGCCTTTATCAGGGGGGGGCGTAGCAGTAACCAATCGTGTACGGCTGCTAAGGCAGGTTTGCCTACCGGAACAATACGCTGTTTATTGCCCTTGCCAGTGACATGCACCTCCGCCTGTTCCAGATCTATCCAGCCCAGACTGTTATGATCTTTTTGCGCGATATGCCTGACATCTAAGCTCACCAGTTCGGATACCCGCAAGCCGCTGGAATACAATAATTCGTACATGGCGCGATTGGCACTAGGTGTGGCGTCATTACTGCCGGTTTGTGAAACCAGGCGCACCGCGTCATCCACCCCTAAGGCCTTAGGCAGAGATTTATTTTTTTTGGGCGCTTTGATGCCATCGACAGGATTCGCGGCAAGCGTGACTTGCTCGGCCAGCCAACGATAAAACCCGCGCCAGCAGGACAGTCTGCGTGCAATACTGCGCGCGTTCAGTCCCTCTGCATGACGCAACGAAGTCAGGCGGCGGATGTCGACATAACTAAGGGTAGCCAAATCGCGGCCATTGGCGAAATCCGCCAGATCGCTTAAATCGAGTTGATAACTGCTGATGGTGTGCGGAGATAAGCTGCGTTGGGTGCGCAAGACCTGTAGATAGGCATCCAAATAGCTCTCTTGCGCAACCTGGCTCATCTTAATCTATCATGCAGCTCAAAGCTGCACTACTGGTGTCCGCGATCTTGGCGAGGAAATCAGTGGCCATTTCTTTAGTAAAGCGCGATTCATCCGGTGAACCTAACACTAACAAACCGAAGGTCGGCGCATGCTCCGATAAACGCAAAGGCAGCATTGCTACCGACAGAATTTTTTGCTCGGATTCTATCCACGTGGCGGCTTCAAAATCCTGATTTTTTCCGCAAAATGGTGTGCTCAAACCCTTAGCAAGCAGTTGTACGTCCTCAGAGCTAGCTTGCGCGAACCAAGTGTGGGCGACATCCTTCGATACTTGCCATAAGCGCAGTGTGGCATAGGGTAAAGAAAAAATATCTTGTAAACCCTGGGTTAATACATGGGGTAAGTCGATGTCATTGCGAGCCAAGAGCAACGAGCGGGTCCAGATTTGAAATTTGGACGTGATGGCGTCGTTCTGTTGCGCCAGTCGCATTAATTCTGACAGTCTCAATTCGAGTAATTTATGTTTTTCACGGACCACTTCCATTTGCCGCTCTTGCAAGGAAATGGCGCGACCAAGTAGTGGACTACTGAGTTTAACTTTAGAAAGCAGTTCAGCGTGTTCTTCGAAAAAATGTGGGTTATTGCTTAGATACTCAGCGATGTCATTGGAATTCATTGGGGCTTCTATGGTTTTACTTTAATGTTGATTAAATGTCGATTTCACCGTCAAAGACAGATACAGCAGGCCCGCTCAAAAATACAGGAAGATCAGGACCTTGCCACGCGATAGACAATTCACCGCCATGCATGCTGACACGTACGGGCGATGTCAGCAGACCGCGCAGTATCCCGGTAACAACTGCGGCGCAAGCACCGGTGCCACAGGCCAGAGTTTCGCCCGCACCACGTTCAAAAACGCGCAGACGGATATGCTGGGTATCGAGTATTTGCATGAAACCGGCATTGACGCGTTTTGGAAATCGCGGATGATGCTCTATCTGTGCACCATCTAGCAATACCGAAAACGTTTCAGTATCGTCCACCACTTGTACTGCGTGCGGATTGCCCATAGAGACCGCTGAGACATACACCGTTTTACCGTTGATGGTGAGCGGCCAGGACAAATCATCCGCCTGTACTTTAGCTTCGAGACCAACGGCATCAAATGGTACTTTGGCCGTATCGAGAACAGGTGCGCCCATATTCACAGTAATGCTGCCATCTGCCTGTAGCAGCGGCTCAATGATGCCTGACATGGTTTCTACGCGTATTGCGGTTTTATCGGTGAGCTTTTTATCGATCACAAAGCGCACGAACGCACGCGAGCCATTGCCGCATTGCTCAACTTCGCCACCATCGGCATTGTAGATGCGATAGCGAAAATCTACACCGGCACTGATAGGCCGTTCTACCACTAAGATTTGGTCTGCACCTATGCCAAAGCGGCGGTCGGCCAGATGTTTCCATTGCTCAGAGCTGAAAGTAATATCTTGATTGATCGCGTCGATGACGATGAAGTCATTGCCGGCACCATGCATTTTCGTGAATTTAAGTTTCATCTTGCCATTATATCCGCTACTTGGTAATTTCCTTGTGCGTATGCCACTTATCACGTTTCTTTATAGAGTCTAATTGTGCTCTATGGTGTTCTATACTGACTTATACACGCCACATCCAATAACAATATCTTCGGTGATTGGTTCCAAATATGACGTCTTGGTCTCGATTTTTTTTGTCAATGGATTTACGATCGTGTAATCCACCCAGCCACCAATTGCTCCGAGAGCAAACGCGTCCTCCACCAATTTACGACCATCAAGCCCGCTGACGTTCATTAAGTTCACTTCCAGTTTGGCGGCGTTACCGGCAAACGCCAGGTATTGGCCAGCACGATTAAACGCAAACACATACATATCGCGGTCGGCAAAAACTTTGTCATGATCATCGGTAATTCTTTGTAAAATAGACATGCCATTTACGCGAAACAGGGCCATGGCTTTTTTGACTAATGCGTGGGCTTCGTCGGCGGTTCCCTGGCGCAACTTGAACATGGATACTGCTTCGGTAAGTGCCTGTGCACGCGTTCCCAGTTCGATCGAGGCATCCTTGGCTTCTTCTGCCATTTTGCCATTACTTTGCGTGATTTCATCCAAGTGACGAATAGCTTCAGAAATCTGCGCCAAGCCATTGCTTTGATCCGCCGAGTCAGTAGAAATCGAATTGGTGTTGCGAGCCAGATTTCGGATGCCGCCAACGATGTCGGTTAAAGTGAGATTAACTTCGTTAATTTGTTCGACGCCAGTTTCTACTTTAGAAACCGCATCATCAATCAGGCGACGGATTTGGCGTGCAGCATCGGCAGTGCGTTGCGCCAGTGCTCGTACCTCATTTGCCACCACAGCAAAACCCAGCCCATGGGTGCCAGCATGTGAGGCTTCAACGGCCGCATTGAGCGCCAAAATATCGGTCTGAAATGCGATTCTATCGATCATACTGACTATCTCTTGCATCTTAATGGCGCTCGTATGTATTCCTTGCATACTTTCAACTGCCGAATGCATGATCTCGCCACTAGATTCGGCAATTAAGCGCACATTCGAGGCCAGATTGTCGGCTGACTTTGCATTGTCCGCATTCTTTTTGACTGTCGCTGCGAGATCTTCGACGCTGGCAGATGTCTGTTCCAGACTCGATGCTTGCTGTTCGGTACGTACCGACATATCGCTGATGCCAACTGCTAAAATCTGTCCAAGTTGCGAAACCATGCTGGCATTAGTTCGGACATTCGCCACTAGTGCCGATAAATTCAGATTCATCTTTTCTAGGGTATTCCCAGTATTTGCTAATTCATCTTTGCCATCGATGTGAATTTGTTTGGTTAGATCGCCTTTCGCTACCGATAGTGCGGAGGTGCCAACATCGGCCATTGCCGACATAAAACTCCGATAGAAGCCGAATACCAGATAGCTGGTGGCTAACAGCGTCGCGAGCATGGTGAAAATGATTAGATTGCGTTGCAACTTGAGCGCGCTGATGCGATCGGTGAGTATGCTGCTCAATCGGTTCTGCAAATGCGTCTGTAAAAGTACGGTTTTTTCTATGGCAATTGTACCTTGCGCGAAGTAGGCGCTAGCTTCGCCGACTATGCTCTCGGCTAGCAAATTTTTTCGTACCACTGCGGCGAAATCTATACTGGTTTTGACTGCAAGTTGCTGCTCCGAGCTAAGTGTCTCTCCAGCTCGCTTCAAGGCCTCGTCCATTTCTGTCACGGCGGCAATGGCTGACAGCATGCCATCCAGGCGCGAGATCAATGCCACTTTCCCGGAAAAGTCTATGTTGCCTGATTTTATAAAACCTGCGCCAACGCCACGCAAAATAGCCAGGTGCTCTATCCATACCGGTATCTTTTGTATCGCAACATCCATTAACAAATAGCTGGCTGCTTCAGGATCAAATAACAAGCCACTTTTTTCATTATTTAAATTCGAAAAACTTAGTATTTGAGCGATCAAGCGGCTATGTTGCGCCAAATTGTCAGCACTGTTGATGGCGATCTTCCCGGCGCTCAATTGCCGTAATTCATCCGCAGTCACTTTCCATGGGCTGGATAGTTCGAATTCTGAGTAGAGCTCTAGGGATGCATCAAGTTTAACCAAACTTTGGTTGAGCGCAGTTCTGACCGTCTTTAAGCTCGCTTCGGTATCCTGACCTGAAAGTTTAAGATTGACCAGCCCACGATGTTTTTGTGTCTGGATCAAAATATCCATGATTTGTCGTGATACCAGTACCCCCTGTAATTCTGCCTTTGCAGTGTTCAAGTCTGTACTTTGCTTGAGCACTGTATACGTGCCTAGTACGATGATGGCAGCGATGAAGGTGCCAAACATACATAAGAGCTTGGTGCGTAGAGATAATTTGCTCATTAGAATGGAGCAGGGACGCATCACGCGGTTAATCAGTTCATCCAGGGATTTTGGTAAGGATGAGGCGCAAATGCTGGCAATCAGATCTTTGATATTTTGTTGCATATTGCGTTCTTCCTTTGGGTCTACCTGCGGGAATGCTGGATTCTATTTTCTCAGATTTTTATGGACTTGAAATAACTAAATACGAAAAGTGATGTATTTATCTTTAATAAACATTTTCCGTGTCGCAACCAGTACACTTTGTGTAATTGTCAGTCATACTGTACTGGTCTTTTTGTTGCTTACTGTCCCTAGCGTTCGGCAATACACAATGTTAATGTGCCAGCCATCCTAAAAGGATATGATTCATTTACAAAGTGATTCAGATCTGTAGCGTACATCCTCGCCACACAATAAAAGCACGGAGACACCATGAATGCACCGAATAAAGCCGAACAGCAGGCGCTGGTCGACAATACTATTTCACTAGACGACAAATTCAGCTTAGAGCGCGGCCGCGCTTTTATGACTGGTACTCAGGCGCTGATACGCCTGACCATGCTGCAACGTCAGGCCGATGAAAAAGCAGGCTTGAACACCGCTGGCTATATCAGCGGTTATCGCGGCTCCCCATTAGGTAACGTCGATCTGACCGCCGCCAAAGCCAAAAAATATCTGACCAAACATCATGTGAAATTTCACCCCGGTGTAAATGAAGACTTAGCTGCGACCTCGGTCTGGGGCACACAGCAAGTGAATATGTTCCCTGGCGCCAAATACGACGGCGTGTTTGCTATGTGGTACGGCAAAGGCCCTGGCGTGGATAGATGCGGCGACGTGTTTAAGCACGCCAATCTGGCCGGCACCTCCAAATTTGGCGGTGTTTTAGTGGTGGCGGGTGATGACCATGCCGCTAAATCGTCTACTGCGGCGCATCAGAGCGAACATATTCTCAAGGCTTGCGGTATTCCGGTACTGTACCCGTCTTCAGTACAAGAGTATCTCGATTACGGTCTGCATGGGATTGCGATCTCGCGCTACACGGGTCTCTGGGTGGCGATGAAATGCGTGACTGATATTGTTGAATCCGGTGCCGTGGTCGAGATCGATCCGGATCGCGTCCAACCTATCATTCCGACCGATTTCGTGTTGCCTGCCGACGGTGTAAATATCCGCACCCCCGATCCGGTGCTGGCGCAAGAAACCCGCATGAACAATTACAAATGGTATGCAGCGTTGGCCTATGTACGTGCGAATAAACTCAATAAAATTATCTGGGATAGCCCGGTTGCCAAGATCGGTATTATCACCGCCGGCAAATCTTACCTCGACACGCGTCAGGCGTTGGCGGATCTGGGCATCGATGAACAGGTCGCCAAAGATATCGGCATCCGTCTGTACAAGATAGGCATGACCTGGCCATTAGAATCGGAAGGTGTGCGTGAATTTGCCACTGGCCTGGAAGAGATTTTAGTGGTCGAAGAAAAACGCCAGATCCTCGAATACGCTTTAAAAGAAGAGCTGTATAACTGGGAAGATAAAGTGCGTCCGCGCGTGGTTGGCAAGTTTGACGATAGCGGCGAGTGGAGCAATCTGCAAGGTTCCGGCCACGGCGAATGGCTGCTGCCGGCCACCTATGAACTGAGTCCGGCACAAATCGCACGCGCCATCGCCTCACGCATCAGCCGCTATTTCGCCGGTCATCCGGTCGAGCAGCGCGTCAAAGAGCGGGTCGCTTATCTGGAAGCCAAAGAGGCCATGCTTAATGTGGTGAGTAAACCGGATCCGAATAAAGACCGGATTCCGCATTTCTGCTCAGGCTGTCCGCACAATACCTCCACCAAAGTACCGCAAGGAAGTCGTGCGCTGGCCGGTATTGGTTGCCATTACATGGTGACCTGGATGGACCGCGAAACCTCGACCTTCACCCACATGGGTGCAGAAGGCGTGACCTGGGTCGGCCAGGCACCGTTCACCACCGAGAACCACGTGTTTTGTAATCTGGGCGATGGTACTTATTACCACTCCGGCTTGCTGGCGATCCGTGCTGCAGTCTCTGGTGAAGTGAATATCACATACAAAATCCTGTTTAATGATGCGGTAGCCATGACCGGCGGTCAGCCTTTCGATGGTCCGCTCGATCCTGGCATGATCTCGCGCCAGATCGCCGCCGAAGGCGTGGGCCCTATCATTGTCGTCACTGATGAGCCAGAAAAGTATCCTGCCGATTATCCTTGGGCCGCCGGCGTCACGGTGCGTCATCGTAGCGAACTCGATGCGGTACAACGTGAATTGCGCGTCGCTAAAGGCGTCTCCGCGATGATTTATGATCAAACTTGCGCCTCGGAAAAACGTCGCCGCAGGAAGCAAATCGACAAGAATGGCAAGCCAGGTTTCCCTGACCCAGCCAAACGTGCGGTCATCAATGAAGCCGTCTGCGAAGGCTGCGGCGATTGCAGCGTGCAGTCGAATTGCCTGTCGGTAGAACCGCTGGAAACCGAATTCGGTCGCAAGCGCCAGATCAACCAATCGTCGTGCAACAAGGATTTTTCTTGCGTTACCGGCTTCTGCCCGAGCTTCGTCACGGTAGAAGGTGGCAAATTGAAGAAGCCCGCCAAGGCCAAGATAGAGCCGGGTAAGGCCCTTGATGTCGCTAGTTTGCCGCAACCGGTATTGCCGAGTACGGCACAACCCTTTGGCGTGCTGGTCACTGGCGTCGGTGGTACCGGTGTGGTGACTATCGGCCAGATCATGGCGATGGCTGCGCATCTGCAAGGCAAGGCTTGTTCGGTATTGGATATGACAGGCTTGGCGCAAAAAGGTGGTGCCGTGATGTCGCATGTGCGCCTGGCAGACAAGGCCGAAGACATACAATCGACCCGCGTCGGCACCGGCATGGCCGATCTGGTGATAGGCTGCGATCTGATCGTTACCGCCAGCAAGGATGCCTTGTCACGCATGGGAGAAGGACGCACCTTTGCTGCCATTAATACCAATGGCACGCCGACTTCCACCTTTATCAAAAACCCTAATTGGCAATTCCCTACCGAATCGGCCGAAGACGAGATTCGTAAAGCGTGCGGTGAAGACCGGGTAGATCTGGTTGATGCCGGTGCAATTGCTACCGCCTTGATGGGCGACACCATCGCCACCAATATGTTCATCCTTGGTTACTCGTGGCAAAAAGCTTGGGTACCCTTGACCGAGGCGGCGCTGATGCGCGCGATAGAACTCAATGGCGTGGCAATCGCATTCAATAAAGAAGCCTTCAACTGGGGTCGTATCGCCGCCAATGACATGGCAGCGGTTAAACGCCTGATCACGCCATCGCAAGTGATAGAGCTCAAGCGTGCTCCTACCTTGGACGACACCATCAGCAAGCGTATCGCCTTCCTGACTGAATACCAGGATGCGGCTTATGCGCAAGCTTACAGCGACTTTATCAACCAGGTAAAAGCGGCGGAAAACAAGATCGCTGACGGTAAACCTTTGCGTCTGACCGAAGCTGCCGCCAAATATCTGTTCAAGCTGATGGCTTACAAGGATGAATATGAAGTGGCGCGGCTGTATACCGATGGCAAGTTCGAGAAAAAAATTGCCGACATGTTTGAAGGAGACTATGCGATCAACTTCCATCTGGCACCGCCGCTGTTCGCCAAGCGCGATACCCAAGGTCATCTGATCAAGCAGCAGTTTGGCCCGTGGATGATGAAGGCCTTCGGCCTGCTGGCGAAGATGAAGTCCCTGCGTGGCGGTAGCTTTGATATTTTTGGCTATACCGCAGAGCGTAAGATGGAGCGTGCACTGATCGGTGAATATCGCCATACTTTGAATCAGTTGCTGCCGCAACTAAACGCAGACAACTTGTCCAAGGCGGTGGCGATCGCCAGCATTCCTGAAGATATCCGCGGTTATGGTCACGTTAAAGAAAGACATTTGAGCGCGGCCAAGACCAAAGAAGCGAGCTTGTTGGCTGAGTTTAAAGCACCGCAGTCGGCCCAACAGGCAGCTTGATGGACGCAATGATGGACGAAAGTGAGACTGTTTTTTGAATAAAAAAATCTGCAAAAAAGCTTGATAAAAAATGGCCGGAATTGTTCCGGCCATTTTTTTCGTCCTGTTTTACAATGGCGGCATTCACAGGACGCTTTGTCCAACAATAGACACATTTCACCGAAAGCACCCCATGCCAGAACGCCGTTTTATCTTCGCCGCCGCCAGCAATATGCTGATCGCGGTCGCCTGCGGTGCCTTTGGTGCGCATGCGCTGAAGCAAATTCTGAGTAGCGAGATGCTGGCCGTCTGGCAAACCGCGGTGCATTATCAGATGGTGCATGCGCTGGGTTTGCTGGCGGTTGCGCTGTTGATGCCTAGATTAGATTCACACTGGTTGCCGCGTGCTGGCTATTGCATGTTGGCAGGGATTGTTATTTTTAGCGGCAGCCTGTACGCGCTGGCGCTGAGTGGCAACCGTCTGTTGGGTGCGATCACGCCTATCGGCGGTCTGGCGTTTCTGGTCGGATGGGCGATGCTGGCATGCGCAGCCTGCCGCCCATCTGAAAATTTAGAATAGGCATAGGCCCAGCGCCATATTCCATGCGGGCTGCAGGCCAGATAGGCTGTAGACGCGCATGAAATATGCGCTTTGAGGCAGGGCGCATAAAATAGTAGGTAAGTTTGCTGTCTTGGCGATTGCATTGAAATACTAAGTTACAAATCAATTTTTAACTGCTGTCAGCGCAAGCGCCAGTGCTTCGTTATAGCTAGCAAGGCGCAACACTGTCGTTACGCTGCTAACTCAAAATACTCAGGAGTCGCTATGAAATTACCCCAGTTATTAATGGTATTAGTTGCTAGTTTGTTCGCCAGTGCGAGTTTTGCGCAGACCGCTGCCAGTGAAGTGCAGCGCGATGTGAATCAGCAACAGCGTATAGAAAATGGTCTGAAATCAGGCCAGCTTAATACCAAAGAAGCCGCACGGTTAGAAAAACAAGAAAAAAATATCAGCAACGCTGAAGCAAAAGCCTTAAAAGACGGCAAGCTCAGTCAGGCCGAAAAACAGCATATCGATCAGATGCAAAATAAGGTCAGTAAAGACATACAAGCAGAAAAACACGATGGCCAAGTGGGTAATCCAAATTCGCCAACTAGCCAACGTATGCAAGCCGATGTGCAGCGTAATGTCAATCAACAGCAACGAATAGAAAATGGCGTGAAAGACGGCAGCCTGAGCAATCATGAAGTGGCCAAACTTGAAAAAGGTCAGGCTAAGGTCGATGGCAAAGAATATAAAGCAGGTAAAGACGGTCACGTAGGCCAGCACGAGCAGCAGAATATTCAGCACGCAGAAAACAAACAGTCACACAAAATCCACAAGAATAAAACAGATGCCCAGAATCGTAGCTAATTGAGATTTTGGTATCGTAAAACGGCGCAATTTGATTGCGCCGTTTTACATTGGACATTTGGATAAGAGGCAAGCCCGGCGCGCATGTCCGACGCGGTCTGCAGGGCAGACCGGTCGCAAAGCCACAGCACTATTGCGTGCTGGTTGGCGCCACTCGTTGGTCTGGACAGTGCCTGGTGGGCTAAGTACACTGTGCATCGTCAGTCTTTTGAGAGAACGATGTGGAATGTGTGTTGATACACGGTATGGGGCGTACCCCGGTTTCTATGCTGGTTTTGCAGCATAGATTGCGGCGCGCTGGTCACCGCGTGCATTTGTTGGGCTATCTACCTACGCTGGATACTTTAGATGCTGTCAGCATGCGCCTGCAACGGCTGTTGGCAACCCGGGTCCAGGCGAAACCGTATGTGTTGGTTGGCCATTCGCTAGGTAGCGTGATCATCCGTTATACCGTCGCTCAGCTTAGTTCGCAGCGGCCTGCGGCCTGTTTTTTGTTGGCGCCACCGATGATCGCTTGTCGTGCTGCGAAATATTTTTCGCAGTTTTTTTTGTTCCGCTGGCTTACCGGTGAAATGGGGAAGTTGCTGGCGCAAGAGGCGTTTATGCAGCAATTACCCGTGCCGGAAAACACCACGATTTACGCCGGTATCGGTGGCCCCAGAGTCGCCTGGCTACCGTTTGGCAAGTCGCTTAATGATGGCATACTCTCGCTGGAAGAAGCCTGCGGCGATGGCCGTAGCAGCGTGCTTGAGTTCAGCTGCGGCCATACCTTTATCATGAATTCTCGTGCAGTTTGTGAGAATATGCTGACTGCTTTAAACAAATTAGAAGAGCAGAAAATAAAAAGCAGCTCAGTGTGACTGTCCTGCCAGACTCATCTTTACCGAGTAAAAAAAGAAGACTATGCGCCCAACTGTAACGAATCCAAACTGTCCTGCTTGCCTGCGTCCACTGCAATTTCGGACGTTTCAATCTTGCGCCTGGTGCGGACATGCTATCCCCGCCGCATTGTGGTTCCCTGTAGAACAAATAGCTGAGACCGATGCGCGCGCGTCGATTGTGAAAAAGGCGCCTGCCGCTATGTCAGCTCAATCAAAGGGCGGCTTAGCCTCGGGATCCGCAGACGTGGGCGATGTCATCGATGCCATTGGTGTGGCAATAGATCTGAGCGATCTGTTTTAACCTTAGGACTTACGCAAAACCGCCCCAGCGTCGTTGTATCCGCCTTGCCGTACTGAAGTACTGTGTTCGGCGGCACGCCTAACTGGGACACTTTTGCGTAAGTCTTATCTACGCCTGCTCAGATACATCGTCCAGCCAGTGACGGCAAGAACCGGCATCAGCAATGCTACCAGCATCATGATCAGCATACCGGCGCTACCAAAAAAACTTCCTGAATGCAGGGCATACAAACTGGCCATTAATTTTGCACTTGGACTCTTATCGGCATAGCGTTCATGTGTTTGCAGTACTCCACTGGCGGCATCGAAGACCATGCGATTATTCGCATACGGGTGCGCTGCTTGTTTGTCCAGATACAGGATTTGCACCGTGCTAGCTGAGCCGGAAGGCAGTAGCAAAATCAGCTTCTGATAGTGCGGCACCTCGGTTCGAAAACTAGTCCAAACCGCTGCCAGGTCTAATGCCTTTGAGGGCGACTGGTTAGACGCAGCGCGCGATGCATTGGCTGTTTTGCTGATCGTTGCGCTGTCGTTGCCTAGTAAGGCATTTAGCCCCTTGCGATACCACTCGTAAGACCAGCTCAGGCTAGTCAGTGCAAAAACTAAATACGCCAGCATCGCGATTGTGGCTAGCACCACGTGCAATCTACTTAGAAAATCCCTGCCACTTAAACGCCAGTCCAGATATAACCAGGAACGCCAATTCAGAGATTTTGTAGTCGGCCAGCGCAGATACATGCCTGAGATTATCAGCAGCAATAAAGCCAGGGTGGCCGCACCGGTGAGCGCTTTTCCACCTTGATCCAGAGCCAGTTTTCTATGCAGATTGAGTACCACGCGGAAAAAATCTTCGGAGGCCGGCTTACCTAATAATTCTGCTGTATAGGGATTGAGATATTGCTGTTCAAATTTTTTGGCGCCGCTGTCGGCTTGCGGCGTCATGAAGCCGACGCGGGCGGCTTGCTCCGGGTCATCGCTGAGGCTCAGCGACGACACGTAAGGGCTGTGTTGGCTGATTTTTTCCAGCAAGATCGCGGGGCTTAAAGCGGCTGCGTTGCTGGGACTGACGCGGGTTATTTGCGGATCAATCAGCTGTATCAATTCACTGGAAAAGCTATACATGCCGCCGCTTAAGCCCATGATTGCTAGGACCAGTCCGGCGCTGATCCCAATCAGCCAGTGCAGTTGCAAACAGATGCGTCTAAACATGAAATTCCCATAATAATTACCAGCGCGCACTATAGCCCAGCTCGGGCTGCTATGGTTGCTTTGGCATGTACAGAGTTGCATTTAAAACCTGCGCCTGCGTGCGCTATTGTGCGCAAAAATAAGTTCAATTTGGTGCCGGTTTTAGTAAAAGGTGGCGTATTGCAGTACCAATCGAGGCGTAACTCGCCGCTTCTCAGCTAATTTTGGTGCTTTCAGAAAAGCCCAATTAATCTTCGTTCCGAGCTTGTAGCTGGACCAGAGTCTGTATTACTCAAGCCCAGTTCAGCTTCAAACGTTCACATTACATACTAAGGAATACCGAACATGAAATCTCATTTTTTAGCCTTACTTACTTTGAGCACCGCCTTTTTCGGTTTGCCAGCGATGGCACAAGAGAGCGGCAATCTGGCATCAGGTCGCGCCAGTCAACGTTCCAATGAACAAGCCGAGCAAGTGCTAGGCGTCGGTGTCGGTTATGGCACACCTTTGTTCAGTGATAAAAAACAATGGGCCGCCGGCTTATTGGGTGAAGCGAATTTTTCTAATGGCGTATTTTTGAGCACAGTAGACGGTATCGGTTATCGCTTCCTGAATAACGCCAATGGTTTCTCGGCTGCAGCCAGCTTGGGTGTGAGCCCTTGGCGTAAAGAGTCTTTCGGCGACAGCGATGGCAAAAACCGTTTGACTGGCATGGGCGACGTGAATGCACGTGCTCAGGCGAATTTGTTCCTCAATTACGATATGGGTGCTTTCCACTTCAACACCGCTGTGCATCAAACTATGGGTGACCGTCACGGTACTTCGGTTGATCTGATAGGTCGTTACGATGTTCTGTCTACTAAGACAGATTTGGTTGAGGTGTCCGCTGGTGTGAATTTTGGTAGTAGCACGCAGAACCAGACTTTCTTCGGTGTGACCAAGGCGCAGTCAGCCAACAGTGGTAACGCCGTATATAAAGCCGATGCCGGAATAACAGGTACGGGTGTGGGCGTGACATGGCGTCATTCCATCAACCAAAATTGGGTCACTTCGGTCAGTGCCGGTGCAGTCCATCTGAGTAATGTGGTGAGCGATAGCCCATTGACGGATAAGCGTACCGTGGCCGGTATTGGTGCTACTGTCGGTTACCGCTTCTAACTGCTAACTAGCGGCTTGTCAGTTTCAGAAATGAATTTGACATAGCACAGAGACGCACTGTTCATGCGGGTCTTCAGGCATAGTTGCTGAAGACCCGCATGGCTATTGCGCACTGGCTTGGGGGAACTTCTAAAAACCCCATAATCGTGCGCATCGCAGCGTTGCAACTCCTCGCAATACCGACGTATTGCTCCGGTTTGCGCCGCATCCCGATTAAAGGTTTTTTAGAAGTTCCCTTGGCATTAAATTGCCATTCATATACGATTAGGCGCCGTGCTTGGCAATCGCCCTTTGGTAGGCTGGACGTGCTTCTAGCATATCGACGAAGCGCGTCAGATTTGGATAGGCATCGCGCCCCGCACCTTTCACCGCCATCTGGGCGATGAAGGATATTTGCACATCGGCACCGGTGAGCGTGCTGCCGACAAAATAATTGCGGTCTTCCAATTCACTGTTCAAATAACCCAGATGATTTTTCAGCTCGCTTTGTATGCGAGGCTGTAGCGGTGCACCAGCTTCACCCAGCATTCCCACATACAGTTTCAGCATCAAAGGCAGCATGGCCGAGCCTTCGGCATAGTGCAGCATCTGTACGTAGCGGTTGTAATCGCTAGTGCCAATGGTGGGAGAGAAATTTCCCTTGCCATACACGCGCACCAGATACTCGATAATCGCACCCGATTCGATCAAGACCTCGCCACCGTCGCGCACTACCGGTGCCTTACCCAAAGGGTGGATATTCTTTAGCTCTGGCGGTGCCAGACGGGTATTCGGGTCGCGATCGTAATTGATCACTTCATATTCCAGCCCCAGCTCTTCCAGCATCCAGGTAATGCGGCGCGAACGTGATTCTCTTAAATGGTGAACTTCTATCATGGCGTGCTCTCGCTAGTGTTGAGGTCTAAGTGGGCACTCATTATGCCTAGTTTTGGCGGGTACTGCTGTGTTGTTCAACGTTCACACAAGTTAAAGGTTGTAGGTCTCTATCGGACCTGCCTGGATAAATTTTTCGTGCATACCGAATCGGGTAATCTAGGCAACGAGAGTGAAAAATAAATAATATAATAATTATTGATCTAAATTCAACTCCGTTACCACACAGTGAGACATAGATTAGTTTTGCAAGTATCATGGCAGGATGAAGCTTTCAAAAAAGGAAATACATGTTTCGATTTAACGTTGTTTTAACTGCCTTTTTGATTGTGGTATTGAATACTGGTTGTTCAGTCATGGCACCACAATATAATTTATCTGTAGATAACGTCCAGTTACTAAAAAATTCTGGAACGTCTGTTGTTAAAGTTGGCGAATTTAGTTCGAAAGAAGCTCCAGGAAATGCTAATCCTATCTCGATTCGTGGCTCGTCTCTTTCTTCGCCTTATCAGAATTCATATGCAAATTACTTGGCAGAAGCTCTCAAGCAAGAGCTGACCATCGCCAAAAAAATATCTCCAAATGCCATTTCGGAGATATCTGGCGTTTTGCTGAAAAACGACATCGATGCGAGTGTTTCTAGCGTCGGTTCAACTACCATTGAAGCGCGTTTTTTTGTCAAACAAAATGGCAAAGTAAGCTATGACCAAGTGAAATCGATAAAGCATGAGTTTCCGTCTGCTTTTGCCGGCGCTGTAGCACTACCAAAAGCTATTCAGGAATACACCTTTGCAGTTCAAAAGTTGCTGGCATTGCTTTATTCAGATGCTGCGTTTGTGCAGGCAATCAAATAATATCCCATATCCATTATTGAAATAATTCTCATGCGTATCTCAAATTTAATTAGCTCTATCCTTGTTTTTGCTGTGCTGACAGGTTGCGCACACCCTATCGTTATTTCACCGAATATTGAAAAAATCGGGATAAATACAAGTAATCAGACCATCAATAAAAATGTGGCTTATTACATTGCTGATGATGTCCTTGCTAAGGCTGTCATTACTCCCGGTGGCGGCGGCGATAAAGTAAGTTATCAACCTTACCGCGACATAGAAACAGGATTCTATAAAATGTTGTCCAGTGTTTTCCCCAACGTCATCAAGTTAAAAACACTTAATGATGTCGCAGCAATTAGTAAAAATAGTGTGAGCTATATTATTTCTCCAGTATTAGTTACCGACTCGTCATCTCCAAGCCCGTTTACTTGGCCGCCAACAAAATTTAGTGCTGAGTTAAGCTGCAACATTACAGATGCTGTGGGAAATACGGTTTTAAAGACTACCGTGCGTGGCGAGGGGGCGGCGGAATTTGATGAATTCAAAACAGATTTTGCTATGAGTGGGAGGCGCGCAACGGAGGACGCATTGCGGAAAATGCAGAATGCATTACTCAGTGCGCCTGAATTACGCGGCCAAGTGTCTGGTATCCCTGCAAATTACGGTAATGCGTTGGCACCAGCGACAACCCACGCAGTAACCGCAGCCCCAACTCTGGAGCAATCGGTCGTCAGTTCACCTGCAGTTAGTGCACCGCTCGTTTCGTCTAAAGCTGAGGTTGTACCAGCAATCGCTCCAGCGCAAGCAACGATAATTGTGCCAGTGGAAGCTGCTGTTTATAGCCAGTCACCGATGGTAGCTAGCAGCACATCAAACAATAACGCGATGGTGCAAAATGTAGAATTTCGTGTTGGCGCTTCTTCGGTGACGGTGGAGAAAATGGCAAAACAGGCAGGTTGCGTTGGTGGTAAAGGCGCTGGCTTGATGACACCTAAGGGATCTGTTGAGGTATATCGCATGGCTTGCGACAATGGTAGTCATTTCGTCGCTAAATGTGAAATGCGCCAATGTAGCGTGATGTAATCTCTGCGGCATACTGAAGCTGAGAAAAAGCCATCTGACTAAGTCGGATGGCTTTTTTATTTCTGGTAGCGCTGGACTCAATTTTACTTAGTGGTTAAGGGGCATGGTTTTTCTGAAATGAAGTGCCAACGAAAGCGATTGCCCACGCTCCGTGAGCACACTATAATCGCCCACTCTTACCTCTATCCCAAAAGCACAATGAAACTTTCATATTCCTACTCCAGGCTTGCTACTCTCGTGTTAGCTACTGGTATGTCTTTAGGCCTCAGTGCCTGTGGTGGCGGTAGCAGCACAACCAGTGCGCCCGTGGTCGATACTTCTGGTTCGTCTGCCGTCGTCGCACTTAAAACCATTGATACCGTGGTCGGTACCGGTGTCGCCGTCAATACCAATAACAAGGTAACGGTTAACTACACGGGCTGGCTGTATGACGTGAAGGCGGCAGATTTACATGGTGCAAAATTCGATAGCGGTAAATACAGTTTCACTATCGGTGGTCAGGTGATTGCTGGCTGGAATCAAGGCATACCCGGCATGCAGGTAGGCGGCAAACGTACCTTAATCATACCTAGCTCCTTGGGCTATGGTGCCCAAGGCTATAGGACAATTCCCGCTAATGCTGCCCTGGTGTTTGATGTGGAATTAGTCAGCATCGACTAAACACTAAGGACCTGGCGCTATCTCTGCCGGATTCCTGATTTGCACTAGTCGTGTCACTCCGGAGCCTCTATGTATATCGGTGAATTAGCCAAATTAAGTGGCGCAACGCCTAAGGCGATACGCCATTATGAGGCGCTGGGCTTACTTGGCAAGGTAGCGCGCAGCGGTGTGTATCGCAGCTATGGTGCGCAAGAATTGGCGCAGATCAAGCTGATCAAGCAAGCCCAGGTTTTGGGGTTTACATTATCTGAAATGGTTGCTACGTTTTCCACCTAGGCAGGGCAGCCAGACTGGTTAGGGCTGAGCCAGCAGATACTGCAAAAACGACTTGCAGTGCAGGCAGAAATACGCAGACTCACTAGCCTGTATCAGCAATTGGACGAGATCAATCTAGAGATACTTTCTTGTCTGGCGGGCGAGGTGGCAAAGTGCTAGCACGAAGCACCGTGCAGCTTGTCGCAATCGTCTGACCGCAATTCTTCAAAAAATAGATCAACATGTGCTTGACTCTGTCCTTAGGGGCAGACTTATCCTGAGTTTTTTTCATTGCAGGAGTCTTATGCCATGAGCAAAAAAATACTCGTCATACTTGGTCATCCAGCACACAGCAGTTTTTGCGCTGCTCTGGCTGACAACTATGCATCTGCAGCACAAGCCGCCGGACACCAGATTAAAGTTTTGCGCCTGGCAGACTTGACGTTTGACCCTGTTCTGCATCAAGGCTATAAAGAAGTTCAAGCACTAGAGCCGGATCTACTGCAAGCACAGCAAGACCTCCTATGGGCCGAACACCTATGCCTGATTTATCCGATCTAGTGGGGTGGTATGCCAGCATTACTTAAGGGCTTTCTAGACCGGGTATTGTTGCCAGGTTTTGCTTTTAAATTTAGCCCCGGCTCCGCATTTCAAGAAAAACTCTTGAAGGGGCGCAGTGCGCATATCTTAGTGACGATGGATACGCCGCCCTGGTATTTCAAATGGGTGTACCGTATGTCGCCGGTGGCGCAGATGCAAGTCACCACTTTGGAATTTTGCGGCATCAAAGTACGCCAATCCAGGGTGTTTGGCCCTATGCTCAATTCCACACAGAAACAAAGAGACAGCTATCTGCAACTAGCCAGCACTCTGGCAAGTAAGTTGTAGCACGTCGCAAGTAAATATCTCCTTAAATGTCATTCGCATGACTGCGCAGCACGGCTATCGCGCCTATGATCGTTGTCGCAGTCGGTATTTGACTGAAAGTTCAACAGGGAGCGTAGCGTGTCAGTTCAAGAGCTTTACCGTAAAAAACTTTGTAGCGCGGCAGATGCCATAGGCCAGGTTCAGAATGGCGACTTCATCGTTGTTCCTACCGGTGTCGGCGAGCCGCCCGCGCTGCTGACGGCTTTGTCAGAGCAGCGCTTGCGCTTTCGTGATGTCAAGGTTGGTCAGATTCTGGCGGTACGCAAGTTTGGCTATTTTGATCCTGAGACGGTTGAACACGTGCGGCATGTGGCATTTTTTTACGGTGCCGCTTCGCGCGCCGGCGGTCAGGCTGGCTGGATCGATTTTATTCCCAGCTACTTTTCCGAAATGCCTAGTCTGATACAGCGCGGCCAGATTCCCGCTGATGTGGTGTTCAGCATGGCTTCTCCTATGGATAATCACGGCTATTTTTCACTGAGCCTGGGTGCCGATTACACCATGGCGGCAGTGGCCAAAGCGCGCGCACTGGTGCTGGAGGTGAACCCCAATGTGCCTTTCGCCTACGGCAATTGCCACGTGCATATCTCACAGGTGGCAGCCCTGGTCGAAAGTAGCGAGCCGGTGATGGAGGTCGGTCTGCCCAAGATAGGCCCGGTGCAGGAAGCGATCGGCAAGTATGTGGCCGACATGATAGATGATGGCGCTACACTGCAGATCGGTTACGGTGGGATTCCCGATGCGGTGGTGATGCAATTAACCAGCAAGCACGATCTGGGCATCCATACCGAAATGATAGGCGACGGCATCCTGACTCTACTGGAAAGCGGGGCTGTCACCAACCGCAAGAAAACCTATATGCCGGGTAAGATGATCGCCACCTTTGCGTTGGGATCAAAAAAATTGTATCAGATGATGGATAGAAATCCAGCGTTGGAAATTCATCCTGTCGACTTTACCAACGACCCCTATCTGGCCGCAAAAAACGATAAGCTGATGGCGATTAATGCCACCTTGCAGATTGATCTGTTGGGACAGTGCGGCTCTGAGAGTCTGGGCCCAGTGCCATATTCAGGCACCGGTGGCCAGGTCGATTTCGTGCGCGCCGCCAATCGTTCTAATGGGGGTAAGGCTTTTATTGTGCTGCCATCGACCGCCAAGGACGACAGCATTACCCGTATCGTACCTACCCTTAGCCCTGGCACCCACGTTACTACCGGTAAAAACGACATCAATTATGTGGTCACCGAGTTTGGTGTCGCGCAATTACGCGGCAAGAGCGCCAAACAAAGAGTCGCCGAGATGATCTCCATTGCTCACCCGGATTTTCGTGCCGAATTGCGGGCGGCGGCGCAACAAATGCGTTTGCTCTAAATTGTATTTTGTTGTATCAGTGCGCCTTTTCTACTAGTTGTTGCTTCGTCAAAGTCGTAAAATCATCCTCAAGAAGGTATGATATCTGCACAAATTTACAGGTGTTTGATTTGTATCGGTATCAGTATCAGCGGATGACTCTTTGGATGATGAAAAGGTGTACTCGATGGCGCAATGTAGTTTATGTGGACAGATAGAATCTTCACCAGTAGGCGAAAAACAGGGTTCAGTTTTTGTAAAATGCAAAGCATGCAGTCTGATACGTATAGAGCCACATCCGACCGATAAAGAGCTGGAAGTCTTTTATCAAAATTATGTGTACACCGAACGTGTCGTTAATCCCAGAAAAAAATGGTTGCGTTTTCGCTTGCGAGTCTGGTTACTGCGTCTGTTGGCACCAGGAAAAAAATTTCTCGATATCGGCTGTAACGTTGGCAGCATGGTGTCGGCCGCGCACGCCATGGGTTGTGATGCGGTCGGCATCGACGTCGGCCCCAGCGCCATCGCGCATGCCAAAAAACTCTGGCCAGACTGCCGTTTCTATAACGAGACTTTAGAAGCGTTTACCGCCCGCGGTGAAAAATTCGATATCGTGTTTTGTACCGAAGTGATCGAACATGTACGCGATCTGCACGGCTTTATGCAAGCCCTGACCGAGGTCTTGAATCCGCACGCCATCCTGTTTTTTACCACACCCGATTCCGGTCATTTCCGGGTCTCTAAGACGGACCTGATTTCATGGTCGGAGCTGCGCCCTACCGAACATCTGGCGATCTTTAACAAGGCGAATATCCAGCAATTATTTCAGCAACATGGATTTGGCAGTTTTTCTTTCGTACCCATGCACCGCGCCAATTTACGCTTCTACACGCGCTATCAAGCACTGGCTAAATAGAGTTCTAAAACAGGCAGCGCCAGTGCGCATATGCCATGCGCCTGCTGGCGGCATCTACCCGCAAAGCCGCATGGGATATGCGTGAGCGGGCAGGCGCTGCTACACTTCTTAAAACGGGTCAGCTTAAGCACCGACTTTGTATTTTGCGGGGCTTGAGTGACACAGTTCTCAAACGTATTGATTGTCATTGAGAGTCTAGAATATGTCAGCAACGAGCACACTGCAATCGCTCTGGAAATTCGCCGGGGCCGATCCTGATTTTTTACAATATCTGCAATTTACCGGTGATAGCGCACAATTGCCTTCGGTGTTTCAGGTCGGTGATCTTGCCTCGGCCAGTATCGCGGCGCAAGCCTTGATGGCGGCGCAGATCTGGCATAGTCGCAGCGGCGCCTTGCAACAAGTCTGCATAGATCAAAGACATGCGCTGGCGATGTTTCGCAGTGAGCGTTATCTGAGAATAGATGGTCAAGCGCCCACCGATCTGTGGAGCCCGATCGCTGGCTATTACCAGTGTGGTGATGGGCGCTGGATACAATTGCATACGAATTTTCCGCAGCATCGCGACGGCGTGCTTAAGCTCTTGCAATGCGCTGATCAACGCGATGCCGTGGCGCAAGCGATCGCTGGCTGGCAGGCCGCCGAACTCGAAGCGCAACTGGCTAGCGCGGGGATGTGTGCGGCCATGATACGCACGCCGCAAGAGTGGCAGGCGCATGCTCAGACGAGGGCGATTGCAGCCTTACCCTTGTTTGAAATTGAACGCATAGGTGATGCAGCGCCACGGCCTTTTTCCGATATTTCTGCATTACACAATGCGCGGCCCCTGAGCGGGCTGAAGGCGCTTGATTTGTCGCGTGTCATCGCGGCACCGGTGGCGGCGCGTAGCTTGGCGCAACATGGTGCCGACGTGTTGGCGATTAGCGCCGCCCATCTGCCGAATATTACGCCGCTGGTAATCGATACCGGACGCGGAAAACGTTCGGCGCAACTCGATTTGCGTGAGAATAATGGACGGGCGCAGTTGCATCATTTGCTGCGGGATGCCGATGTATTTTTACAGGCCTATCGCCCCGGTGCTTTAGCCGAGTACGGTTACTCAGCGCAGGAGATGGCGCAGCAGTACCCGGGCATCATTCACGTCAGCCTGTCGGCGTATGGTCATGTCGGGCCGTGGGCCGAGCGGCGTGGCTTCGATAGTCTGGTGCAATCGGCCAGCGGTATCGCGTTTGAAGAAGGGCAGGCGGCTGGCTTGGCCGGACCGGGTAAATTGCCCTGCCAGGCACTCGATCATGCCACCGGTTATCTGGCGGCGTTCGCGACCATGCTGGCGCTGCAAAGGCGCGCGCAAGAAGGCGGCAGTTGGCAAGTCAGGGTGTCGCTGGCGCAAACCGGGCACTGGCTGCAGAGCATGGCCAGACGCGGCTTGCACGAAAATGCGGCAGAACTAAGCCCGGCCGAAATTGCCGCCAGCTTACAAGTGAGCGACAGCGCCTACGGCCAGATCAGCGCAGTGAGACCGGTCGAGCAGATGGCAGCAACGCCAGCGTATTTTGATAAGCCGCCAGCGCCCCTAGGGACACATGCGGCACAGTGGTAGCTGCTATCTTTAGTAGATTGATGGGTATGGATCTCAATACTATGCATCATGCCTTAGGGCATTTGCGCATCTGAAAAACATGACTTGAGTTTGTGAATGGCTGGAGTTATATTTTTGCTTGTGACTAGATCGGCGTATGCAGCAACCTGGCGACCAGCACATAAAAACGGCACATTAATCAACAGGACATAACACAAGGATATGGCTATGAATAAGCGCTTTCTCCCATGTAAGATCGTTTTTCTTTCTTTGATGTTGGTAACGGCAAGTTCTTTCGCAGCGAGTAATAAGGCACTCGATGAGGTGATGAGTCATGATGGACTGCAGCAAACCAAGTTGAAAGGCGTCGATCTGGCCTATGCTAAGCCGGGCGCTAGTCTGGCAGCTTACACACAGATCAAATTAGACCCAGTCGAGGTGTCGTTTAGCAGCAATTGGGACCCGACTCGCACCGGTAGCAGATTTAAACTCGACGCCGAGGAAAGAGAAAATATTCGTAGTGGGGTCGCTAAAGTGGTCTATGAACGGTTTGCCAAAACCTTGCAGGCCAAGGATGGCTACAAAATTGTCAACGACGCCGCTGCCGATGTTTTGCGCGTCAAAGCGAGCATCATTAACCTCTACGTTAACGCCCCTGACACGATGACTGCAGGCCGCAGCCGTACCTATACCGTATCGGCGGGTGAAATGACCCTGGTGCTGGAGCTTTATGATTCAGAAACCGGCGCAGTGCTGGCCCGCATCGTTGATCGGCAGGAAGCGCGTAACAGTAGTGGACGCTTAAGTATCAGTAATAGTGTCATAAATTCTGGCGAGGCCGAATCGATTGCCGATGGCTGGGCTAGCATCCTGCGTAAGAGTCTCGATAAGGCACATGGGATCGGTAAAAAATAATCGCGCTGAGCTCAACTAAACTTACATTACCGTATGCTGGTTTTAGTCCGCATGCGGTAATTTTTTTTATACAGACTCACAGACTCACAGACTCACAGACTCACAGACTCACAGACTCACAGACTCACTGGATCACTGAAGTAAAAATCTCAGCCATATTTCGCTACACGCCAGCACCTGATTGGCAAGCCCTCCGCATGAGAGGTAAAATGCGCATGCAATTTTAGTTGTTAAGGCCGCATGCCCATTTTGAAAGCGATTTAAATGAAATCTAGTCTATTTTTTTCTGGCCTCGTCTGCGCTAGCGCCCTCGTCAGCACTAGTTTGCGGGCGCAAGATAATCCTGCTGCAGGTGCGGTCAGCGCCGCCAGTGCTGTCGTTGCTGAACAGCCGGCTGCACCTAAAAACGTCAGCTCCCTGATCAAGACCGATACCCTGGTCGGCACCGGCACTGAAGCTACTTATGGCGCGAATGTAGAAGTGCATTACACCGGCTGGATCTATAACAATAAAGCGCCCGATTTACACGGTGCGCAGTTTGATAGCTCGCGTAATGGCGGTGCGCCATTTGCCTTTATGTTGGGTGCGCGCCAGGTCATCAAGGGTTGGGATATGGGCGTGCAGGGCATGCGGGTTGGCGGCAAACGCACCCTGATCATTCCTAGTTACCTTGCCTATAGCACCAACGGCTCTAACGGCATCCCACCGAATACCCATCTGGTGTTTGATATAGAACTGCTCAACGTTAAGTAATAGCGACCGTGAGCGACATCGCAGCTTTGCTACAGCAAGCTCTGACTCTGCATCAAGCGGGCGACTTGCAGCAGGCGGCGGGGCTGTACCGGCAGGTGCTGGCAAGACAACCGCAGCATTTCGATGCCCTGCATTTATTGGGAGTAGTCGCCAGGCAAAACGGTGAGGCGCAGGCCGCTGTTGAGTTAATTAGTCAGGCTCTGGCAATCGACGCCAACCAGGCGCTAGCGCATTGCAATCTGGGCGCGGCGCTGCAAGACTTGGGCCAGTCTGAGGCTGCGCTGGCCAGCTACCAGCGCGCTATCGCTCTCAAGCCCGACTATGCGATGGCACTACATAATCGTGGCAATGCCTTGCGCATCCTGGGCCGCTTAGACGCCGCACTACTTAGTTACGACGCGGCGCTGGCGATCTCGCCCGATTATCCCGAAGCATTCTACCATCGTGGTCTGTGCTACCAGGCTTTAGGCCAATCGCAAGCGGCGCTGGACGATTATCAGCAGGCCCTGCAACTGCGAGCGCGCTATCCGCAAGCGCTATGCGCCAGCGGTGTTGCTATGCATAGCCTGCGGCAGTATGAAGCGGCCATAACCTATTATGAGAGCGCCCTCAGGCTACAGCCAGACTACGCTGAAGCATGGTGCAATCGTGGTAGCGCCCTGCATAAATTGCAAGAGTACGAGGCGGCGCTCGATAGCTATCAGCATGCGCTTGAAATCCGTCCTGATTACGCCAAGGCGCATGAATATTGCGGCAATGTCTGGCGCGCACTGGAACAGCCGCAGCAAGCGATCGCAGCGTATCAGCAAGCGCTGCCCTGCGGTGGCGACGCATCTCACCTCGATTACCTGCTGGCCACGCTAGGCGTCGGTGCCACGCCAGCGACCGCACCGTCTGCCTACGTCAGGCAATTGTTTGATCAGTACGCGGGACATTTTGATCAGCATCTGCAAACGGTGCTCGGCTATCAGCTGCCCGCTTTGTTGGATGCGGCAATCACGCGGCAGCGGCCGGCGCAGCAACTCGCTACTCTCGATGCCGGTTGCGGTACCGGCTTGTGCGGGCCGTATCTGCGGCCTTATTCACATAGCCTCCGCGGCGTCGATCTGTCGGAAAAAATGCTGGAGCAAGCGGCGCAAACCAGCTTGTACGATGAGCTGACGTGCGCGGAGTTGAGTGCCTACTTGCTGCAGCAGAAAGCGCGTTTCGACCTGATTGCGGCGGCCGATGTGCTGGTGTATCTGGGCGACTTAACACCGGTATTTTACGGTGCCAGCCTGGCTTTGCGTAGCGGCGGCTTGTTTGCGTTTTCGGTAGAACAGGGCAGCGCCACGCAAACTGACGATTTTCATTTGCAAGCTTCGCACCGTTACGCCCATAGCGCCGGCTATCTGCAGCGTCTGGCCGTTCAGCATGGCTTTGCGGTCGCCGAAATGCAAGCGGCAATCGCGCGCCAAGATAAGGGCGAGGATATACATATCTGGGTAGTGGTGCTCAAGGCCAGAGAGTTTTAATCGGCCTGGAATCTATCGCCGCGGTTGGTACATCTCTGGCGTTTTGAACTTTCAACATGGCACTGGCCCAACGCGCATATTCCATGCGCCTGTCCGGCTATGCAGGCTGCAAAACCGCATGGAATACGCGTGAGCGGGCTGCCTCCAAAATTATTCTGAGTAACAAAGTCGGCGTAGCGTTCTTTAGCTTGAGCGGATCGCGCATGGTATAGCCCATCAGATTACTGGTGAGGTCTACTCCACCACGCACGCCTACGTCGCGTCCAAGCGCGCCCGCCGGCCGCGCAACATATAGTGGAGCAATAATCCTAGAGATGCGATGCTGCACAAGTTTTTTTGGTCTATTCGTCCAGATGTTTGACATTCGACAAAAAGGCCATCAATTTAAATTTCTAGGTGTTCCCATTTGATAAGAAGCTCTTAAGAATTAGCGCACACTATGATGACGTTGCCACCAATGATGTCGGCTCTTTTTTAACTAGGAGTAATCATGAAAAAAACTTTATTCTCTTTCTTAATGCTGGCATTTAGTCTTGCATTTAGTCTGGCCTGGGCCGATAGCCCGGTCGACATGCAAAAGTCGTATGAGGCGCTTTCTGGCAAAGCATCGGCCGTGCGTGGCGAACAATTTTTCAACAGCAAGCATGGCAAAGAATGGAGCTGTGCCAGTTGCCATACGACACAACCGAACAAGGTAACAGAACATATAGTGACCGGAAAAAAGATAGAGCCGCTGGCACCGGCTGCCAACATCAATCGCTTTACCGATGCCGCAAAGTCGGAAAAATGGTTCAAGCGTAACTGTAAAGACGTACTTTCCAGAGAGTGCAGCGCGCAAGAAAAGGCGGATGTGATCGCTTGGCTACTCACCATTAAATAAAGGCGGAACTACCATGAAAAACCTCTTGCAAGCACAGGTTGCGGCAACCTTCGTCACATCTGGACTGAGCACGGTGCTGGCGCTGTGTATTTACGCCCCAATGGCGATGGCCGACGATGTCGGAATGCCGGTCAGCGTACCGAAAGCCTATACGACGGAATGCGCCAGTTGCCATACCGCATATGCCCCCGGCTTGCTACCAGCCAAATCCTGGCAAAGCATTCTGAACACACTAGAGAAGCACTATGGCAGTGACGCCAGCGTTGATCCAAAAGCGCTGAAAGAGATCTCTGCGTGGTTGCAAAACTATGCCGCTAGCTCACGGAAGTTTGCCGAGCTGCCACCGGAGAACCGTATCACCAATAGCGAGTGGTTTAACCGCAAACATCGCGAAATTAAGAAAGACGTGTGGTTGCGCGCTTCCATCAAGAGCCGCTCCAATTGCATGGCATGCCATCAGCAAGCCAGCAAAGGCGATTTTGATGATGATAGTGTCAGGATTCCACGATGACTACGCCTCAAAAAAACAGCGGGCTGGTGTGGGATCTCCCGCTGCGCCTGTTTCATTGGTCGCTGGCGCTGTGTTTTGCCGGCGCCTGGTTGACTGCTGAAAGTGAAGTCTGGAAATTATGGCATATCAGTTTCGGGTATTCGATGGGGCTACTGGTAGGTTTTAGGCTGATCTGGGGTGTGCTAGGGACACGGTATGCCCGCTTCTCTGAGTTTGTCAAAGGTCCATCCGCGGTAAAAGCCTATTTTCTCTCGCATCTGCGCGGTCAGAACGGACAGGCAGAGCAGCATGTCGGGCATAACCCAGCCGGTGCATTGGCGATCATCGCCATCTTGCTCACTACGATAATCATTGTTGTGAGCGGCTATCTCACTTATCAGGAGATCGGTGGTGACTGGTTGTCGGAAGTCCATGAAGTCATGGCTAGTCTGCTGATGGCGATCGTGGTCTTGCATATCGCAGCGGTTGTGGCGACCAGTGTGCTCCAGAAAGAAAACCTGGTGCGTGCCATGCTGACCGGCAAAAAGAAGCTCACCGATGGCGCTGCAATACAGCAGTCCAGACCTGTGCTTGCCTTGCTATTGTTGGCAGCGCTGATGGCAGTGTGGTGGGGCGTGTTTCGCTAGCGGTAGTGTACCAAAAACGATGCCAGTGTTTGAGCCAACTGTGATCGGGGAGTGAGCGCGCATTGTTGTCCTGTCTTAACGGCCCCGCGCTGCTCAAATTTTTACAAGAAAAGCTTTGATAGAGCGAAATGCGAAGCAATTCTACTCAGGAATTATCTGTAAATAATCGACCTTGCCGCCCTTATTAAAATGGATATCAACTAACACGGTTTCTTTACTATAGCGCGCACGGTAACGGTAGTTGCGATCTTCTCCATCGACTTTCCGTGCGAGTAATTGCAAGCCGATCAGCTTCCCGTATAAGGCAATTTCTGCGCCGTTTTCTTTTGCTGCCTTGGGAAACATCAGAGCGCGTGCCTTCTCTGTAAAGCTTTCTTCTGGCAAGCTGCCATCGGCGTATTGCAATAGCAGTGCGCGTACTTGTAGGGTGACCTGTGGCTCGACATCGGGAATGGCTTTGGCCGCACCAGGTACCGGCGTCGGGAGAGACTGATCGACGCTAAGCTGAGCCCTAGTGTCGGCTTTGGCGCTATCAGAAAGCATAAAACCCAAGACCAGCAGCGGAGCTAACAAGAAGCAAATGTTGCGGCATTTAAGCATGGGCGCCTATTGAAAAAAGTTTAATTGATTTTGTAAATGATAACGCCAGTTCGCGCATAAGACTAGCCCAAGCTGCATCTGCTTAGTATCGTCAATTTATCTTTTTACATCGTCATATTGTCTTTGTATTTGTCAAATTACTGTCAAAATGTTCACTATTAATGGACAAATTTAGCTCCTATACTGGTGAAACGTTGTTTGATTTGCACAGCCCGGCGGGGCTGCTACATGGCGCGTCGCGAGACGCAATAATCTTGAAAAACATCATAATTTCTGGAGATACATAACATGCAGCATCATTCACGTTCTATTTTGGCTTCTCTCATTCTTTTGGCTTTTTCTGGTGCGGCGCAAGCGGCAAGTAGTCAGACGACCCAGAATCTCACGGTATTTTCCGCCACCAAGGCCGGTACTGCGCAAGATGTCTTACGCCAGCACGCCGCCCGCTTTGCTTTGCCTGCGTCTTTGGATAATCTGGTCCTTACGCGCACGCAGGAATCTTTGCTCGGTACGCATTATTATTACCAGCAAATGTTACGCGGCCTGCCAGTCGATAGGGCCGAGATTATCGTCTCCATAGGACGCAATGGTGACTTGCTGAAGATCTTCAATGAGACCAAGCACGTCTCTGAAAAAGCCGACGCCAATGCGGTCAATCAGTTGTATGTGCAGACACAGATCACTAGTGAACGCGCACTGGATGTGGCCTGGAATAATATGAAGGTGCAGCATCCTTTGGTGAGTACCCCGAGTACCGATCTGGTATGGGTCGCCAACGGCGATAGTTTTCAATTAGCGCATAAAGTACAGATCGCCGCGCAAATGCCTACCGGTGGTTTTGTTCAATACATCAATGCGCAAAACGGCGCGCTGCTGGAATCGCATTCCACTTCTTTGCCACGCACCAATAAAGGCGGTGAGCGCAGCATAGCAGCACGCGCTGCCATCACAGGAGCAACCCTAGACCGCCAAAGCGCCACCAAAGCCAGCGCTAGTCTAGCGCCTATGCAAAGCAAGGCCGCGGCGGTAGCGGCGGTGGCCTCCGGGATTAATGGTAGCGGACTGGTGTTTGATCCAGATCCGCGCACAGTCTTAAACACCGACGCCTTGACCGATACCTCGCCGGCTTCGGCTTTCGATGCTGCCTATTCGACCAAAACGCTGGCCGATCTGACGGTGACAAACGGCGTGTATAAATTAAGCGGACCTTACGTCAATATCACGAATATCGAGGCTCCGGCGACCGCACCTAGTACTACCAGTAACGGGGTTTGGACTGCCAAGCGCGGCAACAATGCCTTCGACGATACGAATGTGTATTTCCACGTCGATCAAAATCAACGCTATATCCAGTCGATGGGATTTACCGGCACCAAGTCCATCATTAACCGTCCTCTAAATATCGACACCGACGGCGTGAATGGTGATGATAATTCGCATTACAGCGGTGGCTCTAGCGATTATCTGGCGTTTGGTCATGGTTGCGTGAACGACTCGGAAGATGCCGACGTGATCTTGCATGAATACGGGCACGGGATACAGGCCAATATCAATCCTAACTGGAGCGGTGGCGACACCGGTGGTATGGGTGAAGGCTTTGGTGATTATTGGGCGGCTTCGTATTCGTATAGCACCCCGAACGGCAAAATCTATCATCCGGAATGGGCGTTTAGCTGGGATGGTCACAGCGCTTGCTGGGGCGGCCGCATGATGAATCGTACCGATGCCAAATACAATAGTGCCAAAAGCTATCCTGCGCATGTCTCAGTGACAGAAAACGGGGTGACTTTTCAGTCGGATGAATTGTGGTCGGCACCGCTGTATCAAGCCATGGTCAGCCTGATTGCCGCTGGCAAGCCGCGCGCGAATATCGACAAGATCATCCTCGAAGCGCATTTCGGTCTGGGAGCCAATGTCAAGATGCCAGCCATGGCGACCGCCATCGTGAACGCCGCGCATACCCTGTTTCCGGCCGATGTGACGTATGAAAACACCTTCAGGGATAAGTTCGTGGCACAGAATATTCTTGGCGGTGTGGTGCCACCGGGTATCATCATGAACGAGACTGAAAGCAATAATACCAGTGCCACTGCCAATCTGGTCGCCTCTTCCAATACCACGGTCAACGCCACTATCTCGGCCAGCACCGATGTCGATTACTTTAAGGTCAGCCTGCCCGCCGGTAAAACCTTAAAAGTGACACTGACACCAAATGCCAGCTCTGACTATGATCTGGAATTGTATAGCAGCACCAATGTCAAACTGAGCTCCAGCGTGAACGGCACGGGCGCGGTCGATACTGTGACTAAGGCAAATACCGGCAGCACGGCCATGGTCTTGTATGCAAAAGTGATTTACTACAGCGGCGGCGTAGGCGCAACTAGCGGCAAATATTCTATGCTGGTGGGTTGGTAATCTGTAAGGTAACAGGGGTGTTGTAGAAATTTAAAAACACGGCACCCGGTTCACGCATATCCCATGCGCCTGTTGGCGGCATCTGTCCGCAACGGCGCATGGGTGTCTGACTTAGGTGGCCGGCTTAGATGGCAAATCTGGCATTGGGTTTGCGTTTGGGTCTATCAACGCAACGGCAAATAAATATTCGTCAGTAATTCTGTCGGCGCGGTGTCGCGCGGATTGTTCAGGTACTCTTCAAATATTGGTTCATCGGCGGCTTCTTGCCCTGAGCCTGGCAGCCAATTTCCATATAGCCATTGGTACACGGCGGCCATATCTGAATACGGCCCTTTGTAGTGCAATACCGCATATTTTCCGCCCTTAATTTCAGCGCTGCTGATTGGTGCTTGCAAGCTCTCTGGCGTTAATTGGGGCGGTTGGCTGATGCAGGCTAAGGAGCGTAATTCGGCTTCTGCTACCGAACAAGGATCATCCAGAAACACGCCAAACCAGCGCGTCTCGGTGCTGAATAAATTGCGCGAACTGGCGCAGCCCTTCAGTGTGTCGAAAGCTTGCGCGATGCCGAGATAGGCACCGCTATGTGCGACACAAATGACAGGGATCATGGGGGTGCTGCTGATTTCAACTGGATACATGTGGGCGCTCCTCGATGGGCTGGGTGGTGAAAACTGGATGTGGCTGCCGGCTTTACGATAGCGGGCCGGCGGCAAGCCATATACGGCGGAAAACGTACGCGTGAAAGATTGCAGGTTCGGGTAACCGGATAAGCTGGCGATCTGGTCTATCGTCATCTCACTGCGCGCCAGATAGGTCGCGGCGCGTTGCAGACGCAAGCGTTTGACCGCAGCGACCACGCTCTCGCCATGCACCGCCTGATAAATTCTATGCCAGTGATACGGCGACATACAGGCCACTTCGGCCAGTTTATTCAGATCGAGATCTTGATCCAGATGCGCATGCAGATAGGCAGTGACACGGCTGAGCCTGCGCTCATAATGACTAAAACTTTGGGTACTTGATGACTTTTCCATAGACGATAAATGCCAGGTTCTGCTGCAATGAGGTTGGACCACTAGCTAGACGAAACAATAACACGGAGCGATTTGACAAATCTTGCGGAGTTGTGCGGCAGAGGTTTAAATATTCTAAAAAGGGAACTTCTAAAAACGTTTGCGCAATCTGGATGCGCCTTGCAGCCCGATATTGGCTGGAAACCCGCATGGATGTTGCGTATGTTGTTTGGGGAACTTCTAAAAACCCTTTAATCGGAATGCAGCGCAAGGCGCAAACCGAAGCAATACGTCGGTATTGCGAGGATTTGTAACGCCGCGATGCGTCCGATTATGTGGTTTTTAGAAGTTCCCTTTTTATTTTGAATTGATGCGAGGCAGGATGTGAATCCAGAGCGAATTATGCGCATCATCGTGATAGGCATGCATGGAAAAATACCGTCTGCAGCAGAGACAAAAAAACGGCAGCGGGGAAGCGCTGCCGTTTTTTTTACAAAAGAATTTCAAACAAATTGAAGCTTAGTGTGCCCAGATATAGGCAGTAGTGCCTTGCAATTTGATGTCGTTCAGAGCGGTAGAACCGAAGGATGCATTGCTATGACCCATCTTGATGCTGGCAACACTCATGTTCAACTCATGACCAGCCGCAACGGTGATTTGTGGAACAGCGATTTTAACCACATCGCCAGCTGGCATAAAAGCAGCTAAACCAGCACCACCAGTAACACCCAATACTGAGTTAGGGCCACTTGCGGCGCTTGCTTCAGCTTGGAAAGTAGCATTGTTGATGATGTCGATAGTCGCAGCCAGGGAACCAGTGATAGAGATGTTGTTGTGGCTGATAGAACCACCAGTAGCATCGGTGTCTGTGTAGACGAAAGAACCGATGTTGATGTTCAGATTAGCGGCGATAGACACACCGTCTTGACCGCTGACTTGGCTCAGGTCGGAATCTTCGATAGTCGACATGGCAGATGCCGCCATTGCGAAAGAAGACAAAGCTGCTGCGAGGGCGAGTTTTTTGATCAGTTTCATGGTAAATCTCCAGTGGTGAATTAATTATTTTTATGTGCGTTGAAACTTAACGGAGGACTCGCTCGCTGATTATTTCAGCGTAGTCGAGGCCCGGTAATACGGTACTTTTGAATGGGGTCAAGAGCGCTGCATCACGGAATAAAGAGTAAATGAATTGCTTTTTTTCTTACAGAATATATTTAGAATCTTTATTCGATTTTGAATAAAAAGCAGCGGATATGAGGCCGTTTTCTGGCGGAAAAATACGCATTAATTGACCACGTATTGATGCTTATTTTGCTATGAAATATAAAGTCTTTGTGCACACTGTCATCACAGTGAAATTTCAGTTGGAAGAGCTGCGAGTAAAAAAAACAACGGATGAAAAATAGCACGCGACGGAAGTTTCTCGTCGGAATTTATATGGAAAAAATTCGAGAGAAAGTTCATCTGATACGCCCCAAATATGCAGTGCTTAGGTGGCAGGGGTGAGTAAATGTTAGAGTGACGCATATTTTAAACATTGATCGCAAGGATATCCCCGGCATGACCCAGCACATTATTCAAAACCCAGAATTTCAGGCTTTGCTCAAGCATGTTATGGAGGAGAAAATCCCTTTTTGTCAGCTGCTGGGAATTAAGCTGAGCAGCTTTGATCCTGATAATCCGCAGATTAGTATCGATATGCGTGAGCAATTGCTGGGTAATTTTTCCAAGGGCATGTTGCATGGTGGCGTGATCGCCTCAGTGCTCGATAGCATGGCCGGTTTTGCGATCTTGCTCAAGATGGCGCAGCATAGTCCTAAGGACGATGCGATGTCGCAGCTCAAAGAATTTTCACGCATGAGTACCATTGATCTGCGCATCGATTATTTGCAACCGGGGTTGGGCAAGACCTTTACCGCCAGCGCCGAAGTGACGCGTCTGGGTAAGCGCATCGCCAATGTACTGATGACGCTCAAGAATGAGAAAAACGAATTGATTGCCACTGGTGCCGCCGCCTTTATGTTGCACGAGAAAGCGTAATTTTATGACGACTTCCAGCACAATAAATTCTGCAGGTTTGGTATTTGATAATAGCTATGCGCGCGAACTCACTGGGCTGTATGCGCCATGGCAAGCGGCACAGGTGCCGCAAGCGAGTATGACTAAATTGAATCTGGCGCTGGCGGCAGAACTGGGTCTGGATGCGGCAGCCTTAGGCACTGAACTTGGCGTCGCGATTTTCTCCGGTAATCAGGTGCCGGCAGGCGCAACGCCCTTGGCGCAGGCCTATTCTGGTCATCAGTTTGGGCGTTTTTCACCGCAATTGGGCGACGGGCGCGCACTATTGCTCGGTGAGGTGATCGATACGCTAGGGCAGCGCCGCGATATCGCCTTCAAAGGTTCCGGTCGTACACCTTTTTCGCGTGGTGGTGACGGTAAGGCTACGTTGGGACCTATGCTGCGTGAATACCTGATCAGCGAAGCCATGCATGCCTTAGGTATCCCGACCACGCGCGCACTCGCTGTAGTGAGTACCGGTGAGGCTATCTTGCGTGAAGGGGTCTTGCCGGGAGCGGTATTGACGCGTGTCGCCAGCAGTCATATCCGGGTCGGTACGTTTCAGTATGTTTCGGCACAAGATAAAGATGAGCTAATCCGTCAGTTAGCCGATTATGTGATTGCGCGCCATGATCCAGCCCTGAGTTCCGCAGAAAATCCCTACTTGAGTTTTCTGCAAGCGGTGAGCGAAAGGCAGGCTGCCTTGATCGCGCAATGGATGCTGGTGGGATTTATTCACGGTGTAATGAATACCGACAATATGACGATCTCGGGCGAGACTATCGACTACGGTCCTTGCGCCTTCATGGATAGTTACGACTCCGACACCGTGTTTAGTTCTATCGATAGACAGGGACGCTATGCGTATAGCAATCAGCCGCAGATCGCACAATGGAATCTGGCGCGTCTGGCCGAAACTCTATTGACCCTGATCGATCCGGACCCGGAACGCGCCGTGCTGCTCGCTACTGCAGTGTTAGATAGTTTCCCGCAACGCTATCAGGCGCATTGGCTGGCTGGCATGCGCAATAAGCTGGGGTGGACTGGCGAGCAGCCGGCTGATATGGAATTGGCCAGGGATTTTCTGGCGAGCATGGAGGGGCAGGGCGTCGATTTTACAATGGCGTTTCGCCGTCTGGCCGACCTGGTAGAGAACGGCGATGCGAACGGCCTGCGCGATTTGTATGACGACGCCAGTCAGCTAGATACCTGGCTGCCACGCTGGCGCGCCCGCTTGGCTGTCGATGCCCTGGATGCGCCGCAACGCGCAGCAGGCATGCGCGCCGTCAATCCTTTGTATATTCCGCGTAATCACCTGGTCGAGCAAGCTTTGAATTCCGCCTTGCAAGGCAATATGCTTCCCTTTGAGAAGTTGCTGGAGGTGTTACAAAATCCGTATCAGGAGCAGGCCGAATTGGCACTCTACACTGAGCCCGCTAGTGCAGCAGCGGCAGTTGGCTACCGCACTTTTTGCGGCACCTGAACCAGGCGATATCTATCTAAATTTTATGCCGTGTATCCGATGGGCTCATAACATCGGGCACTCAGATTTTGATACGCGAATTTCGAGCTGATTGTCGATGATCCAAATCTCGATAAATGGCGTTTCACTGATCTCGATTTGTACGCTTTGCTTGGGCCTGCCAGTAACTGCCACTGCGAGCTGTGCGATACTTTGTTCGACCTCGAGTTCTAGCGAATCTGCAAAGGAAATCGTCAAATCGCTGCTCAGCGCCGTGCGACGATAAATTTCTTTTTCGTCTAGCGTTAGCACCACCTTGTCGTCTTTGAAGCCGTCGCGTAATTTGATCGTTAAATGCGGCATAGTGAAGTTTTCCTATTAGGCTGAAAGAAAAATACCAGCGTGCTGGGCACGCCGGTATCAGACGTCGATGATTGCTAACTATTTATTAGAAACTATTAGCAGCTATCGCACATTATCACGCATTGTCAGCCCTCATTGCCGCATGCCGTTCCAATAGGACGGATCGCTAAAACTATCGGCCATTGCAGCGGAAGAAATTTTCTTCGTTTTGTCTTTTCCTGGTGACGATGTTTTAATTGCCATCGCACTTAGTTTGCTTAAGGTCTCTTTGGCGGCGTCTTTATTACCGGCTTTTTTATGGACATCAACCAGAGTAGAAAGTGTCATCAGGTTTGTCACATGGTCGAGTACCCCAGAAATGGATGCCGCCGCTAGCAATTCTGCGCTTTCTGTTGTTTGTGCGTGTCGGACGCTGACCCGGTTGATCTGATCATTGTTGATTGTTTTGAAGTCGCGACTAGCATTGACGCCTTTTAGCAGACGCACATAATTGGCCATAGGATGTTTCGGATATTTTGACAGAACCAGGTCAAACGCCTCATTCCCTTTACGTAGGGATTCGTCATCAGAGCCGAGTAGATAAAGTAGGGTTCCTTGTTCTTCTCCTATGAAGAGATCGGCCAGCTCTTCTTCTGCAGCCGTGACCGGATAGCTCACTCTCACGTCGACGATATTCGATAACACCTCAGAGCCATCTATGGCCGCATACGAGGCACGTATTTGGTAATTGCCGGGTTGATCAAAATAGAAGCCATCTTTTCCAAATCCTATGTAGGCGCTATCGCGTATCACGTCGTCACGACCTATGACGCTTTCGCGCGCGCCCACCAGGTGCTCTATCAGTGGTTCATAGGTGGTTACGATGCCATTTGGTTTTGCAATAATCACTTTCACCAAATTACAGTTAGGATGCAGCCATGTATGGACTCGATGGCCGCCGGAATCACTGGTGCCTAACATCAACTGCAAGACTACCGGTTCGCCAAGCGCAAATTTTCTTTGGTGGGTGGATATCTTGAAAGTCAGACCGCTATCATTGCGTACCGGATCTGCCATGATCTCGCGACCAAGAGCGGATCCCACCGCGAAATTGCTGCCACCCATAATAATGTTGTTGCGGAAAGCATGCCGTAGATGAATGATTTCTTCATTGTCGAACTGAAACGCGAATTGACTCCAGTAGGTTGATTCGCCGCCTGGCGCCGGGTAATTGAATGGATAATTCATCCACGATAAAGCCAGCGGGCGATTTGGAACTGCAGGCGTTGCTAAAGATTTTTGCCATGAATGCAGCAGGTTGAAGCCATGGCCCAATTCATGCACATAGGTATATAACTGCAAGCGCAATTTTTCAGGTGTATTGCCGCCTATACCTTGATGAAATACTGCGCAGCCTTGCCTTTGCTTGCCTTGCTGATCAAACATAATGCCATATAGACCCGGACCTAAATCATGCAGTTGTGCAGCGACCTGCCATACGGCCCACTGCGGGGTATCTTTCCATACTGAAAAATGTGCTTGCATGGAGGCGTGTAGCTCGGCATTGCTCCATTTTGCCCCGGCACCGGCTTCGCCAATATTAATCACATCCGCGCCTGCGGTTGGCAACATTTCTATGCCAGCTTCAGCGTAGGCATTGACGACACTTAAACTACGGTTCGGCCCACCTGATGGCAGAGCTGCTGTGTTGTAGCTACTAAACACCGGCGTACTAACATCGGAAACTCTATCGGTTTCTATGCGCACTGTGCGAAAGCCAGTCGATTCAAATACGCAACCGTAGATCGTGCCTGGCGTTCCTGTAGTAGAAAAAAATTGTAGAGTCGCTGCCGCTTGTGATTGAAAGATAGTGCGTCTGGGTATCGTCACTTGTATCACTGGATTACCGGCCGTAAACGTAAAATTTCCCAGACCTTTTATCAACACTTGGCTCGCACTAAACTGGATGCTCGGCGCATTGACGACGAAGGAGCCAAAATAGCTAGTGGTCGCGCCTGTTATCTGATACAAGTCGCCACTGATGCGATTCATAGGTCGGGTGCGATCAACGTCCACTCTGAGTTCGAGCTGAAATGCACCTAAGCTGCCACGATAGCGCCCGCTTACCGGACGTTTTACGATTGGTATCGGACCCGGTATGATTTTTTGTACATTTGCGGTGGACGCGTCTCCCGCAGTGTAATCGCTGGTTTGCCCGGCCGCAGCTAGGCTAGGGTCGGCAATTTCATTCTGATAAATGAAGGAGGCTGCGTTGTCTTCGAGTGACATTTCACCGGGCCAGAATGCTGTATTCGCTTCTTCCATACCGGTAGGATCTTGTTGTGACATGTTCAATTCTCCATGAAGTAATTATGTGAAAACGCCTATTCACCTTGCAATTGACAGCGGTGTACTGAGCTTGCGAGCCAGATATCAGCTATGCGCTTGGAATCAAAACCAATACTAGGACTTACGCACATGGGTTCCAGCAAAGGCAGCGCCAAAGACTGTATTTTCGGTACGCCGAGGCGAGACATCGATGCTGCTGCGCTTATACGTAAGTCCTATTCCCTAATATTTCGGAAAAGCGAGTGCCACGGTCAAAATGACCGGAGAAATTTATCAGTGAAAATGCGAAGAATTTATACTTTTTCAAGCAGCACTAAACGCCATCAATTAGCGATAGCTAATCAACCGCCCGCAAAGATTTTTCTTTAAGGCTTGCTCCGCTTCAAGTTTCATTTGAATAATATAAAGGCAACTATTCATAGATATTGTAGACGCCGGATTTGGGAAATCAAGGTAATTTTAAGATGTTTTTTTAGGCAGTTTTTTTTCGGAAAAACGCTGGATGATCAGTGGTTTCTTGGAGTTTTCCATCGGAAATTATCAGCGTTTTTTTTGAGAAATAGCTTAGACTTGACGGCTCCAGTGCTAGCCCCATTTTCGTTTTTCAAAAAGGATCACCATGCTACTTTACGGCAGTACCGACTCCGGTCACTCCTACAAAATCCGCTCCTATTTATTGCTCAGTGCTTGCCCGCATGAATATCAATGGATAGATCTGGCGCAGCCGCACGATGACCGATTGCCAGCCTTCGTGGCGGCCAGTAAATTTGGCGAGGTGCCGGTATTGGTAGACCGCGGACGATCGATGTGTCAGTCGAACGCAATCTTGATGTATCTGGCACAGCACGTGGGCAAACTGGCGGGTGCTGAAACGGAATGGCAGAACGTGCTTGAGTGGCTGTCGTGGGAGACCAATCGCATCGGTTTTAGCGTTCCCAATCTACGTTATGCGCTACGTTGGGGCGCGCAGCCAGCCGAAGTGCTGCATTACTTAAGGCAACGCGTGCTGGCCGATCTTGCCAGCTTGGATGCAGCCTTGTTTAACCAGGATTTTTTGCTGCCGTCCGGCCCCAGTATTGCCGACATTAGTTGTTCTGCTTACCTGTTCTGGCTAGATCAGATAGCTATCGCAGAAAGCGAATATCCGCATCTGCAGCGCTGGCTGGCGCGCTTGCGCGCACTTCCGCACTGGCAGCATCCGGATGTGGCGATGCTGGCGTAACTCTGTGCATCGCATATCTGAGATCGGGAGATCAAGCTGCTGCTAATCAGAATTTTTTGATGCCAGGCTCAGCGCGCATATTCCATGCGCTTGTCCAGCCTGCCTGCCCGCAAAGCCGCATGGGATATGCGTGAGCGGGCCGCTGCCGAAAATTGTTGGCACCGCTATTGTTGGCGTTTTCAAGAGCCCGTCAGAAAAAAATCCCCCGCTCTATCGCGCAAGAGCAGGGGATTTTTTGGTGTAGCCCAGCGATAAGTCTAGGCTCTAGGTTTAGGCTAGCTTAGAAATTGTAGCCGGCCGTCAGACCGATGCCGTAGGTCATGCCGCCTCTGTAATAGGCGGGCACGTTTTGTTTGCCGCCGTATAGACTCGCACCCAGCATCCATGACTTTTGATTAAAGCCAGAAAAATGATAGGTGTAATTTGCCGCAAGACCGACAGTGTTGTAATCCCCGAAATAGTATTTTCTATGCGAAATGGTGCCTATCGCGGCGCCGATAGTGTGATACTCATTCACAATGGCATGGTCGAAACCAATGACAAAACTTGCGGTGCCAGAATGCTTGTCTGAGGGCATGCCGTCGTCCTGATCGATCAAATATCCGACTCCACCAAAATATTTTGTACTGTCATTTCCAATCGAAAATTTCGCTCCTAAACCGCCATACGGCATCACTAGTCCCAGAGAAAAACCGTTATTCTCGGCCTGCGCCAGTGATGAGGCGAGTAGACACGCGAGTAGCACTAATTTGTTCATTACGTCCTTTTTTAGCTTGAATTAATGGATCAAAAAAATTGAAGCTGAGAGTGTGCCTTAGCTGAGGATCTAAAGTAAAGATATTTAGGGCCGTAGCGCTCATGCTTAGTGAGCGCACGTTCGGCTGGTGAATGCCACTATCAATAATCGAGAGGCAGCACAAGTGGCCACAATGAAGAAAATATTGTCGTGAAAATTTACTGGTTCGATGTTGATCGAGTGAGGAGGTTTTTGGTATTTATTACGTGTTGTCGAGTCAGTTATAGATTTGCCCCGCGTTCTTTGCCGTTTTTCATTACAGGGCGACCTATATCTTCTGGACGCCCTGTATAGAAAAATTACCTAACAATTAAAACTGAAAGCTGCCGACATCAAGTACCAGTGCCGCTGCGTCGCAAGCCTGGGTGCTGGCCTCGCGATTGCCGCTTGCGGTGCTTTGATTGCGCTCCCACACATCGCTGCCGCCACCGCTCTTCATGAACTTAAACTGTATGCTGGTAGATGGTGGTAATTGTATGGTTTTAGACCAAGGCACATTGGCACCGCTACCTTGTATCGTCAGGGCGTTAACGCTGCCTGCCGACCAATTTCCCAATTCACTACGATTGCCCTCCACATACAGGTTTTGGCCCAACGTGGTGTTGGCATTGGCGACTCGGAAGGTCACAGGCACAGAAGTGCAAGTGCCGCCACCGCCGCCGCTGAGTTTTTGGTTGAGGTGCAAAGCGATTGCCGGTGCCGTGGCACCGCCATTAGCCGCAATGCTGACAGCAATCGTACCGTTGGCGGCGACTACAACGGCATCGCTGCTGCAGGCTGTTTTGGCTGGATTGAGGGGGCCATGAATGACGTTGCAGTAAGTGCCGGCCGGTAGCAGGGTCTGAAAAGTCGCGTTCCACACTGAGGCTTCATTGTTAATCGCCACAAAGCCCTTGGTGCCGCGGTTAAATGCGATCTGATTGCCAGTGCCGCTGGTAAAGTTATCGACGCCCTGGCCGCTCACTGTACTGCGAAACGCTACCATGTTCGCTATATCCGACCAGCGGTGAATGAAGTCCCAGTCTTGATTAATCTTGGGATTGCCACTGCTATCGAAGGGGCTGGCAGCCGGGGCATCGCTTTCCTTGTTGCTGAAGTTAAAGCCTGAATGCACTTGTGCTTCGCCATAGGGCCAGGCCAGCATGAAAATGTTCGCCAGATCATAGCGCTTGGTGCCTTGGGCATCATTGGTGATACCGCTGTGGTTGCTGGCATTCATAGAGTCGCCATTGCGTTCGGTATCCCAGTTATTGATGAAGACGGTTGCCTTGCTACTGTCGCTAATGAAGCCCCATGTGCCGCCCCAGTTACCGGGCGTGCCCATGATGTTGCGGATCTGCGAAATATTGGCACCGTTTAGATTGCGAAAAGTTTCTCGCATCGCGCTGGCATATTTGAATTCATTGATGGTGCCGATGGAGAGATAAGAATTCCGATCGACCGTGCCATCGGTAATGATTTCTTGTGTAATCCAGAGCGGCTCACCGGCAGTCGTTACATGCGTAACGCCGTTGACGATAGTCTGTAATTCCACCTGCTGGATATGCTTGGCCGCGTCAAAACGAAAACCGTCCACGCCCATTGCTATCAAAGTATTGAGATAGTTCTTTACTTGTCCTTGGACATAACTCGATGTGGTGTTCAGATCCGGCAAACCAACCAGGCGGCATTGCGTCACGCCGTTGCGGTTATTGTTGTAATCACTGCCTAAAATATCGCAATTGGCATGAAAATCATTGGCACTAAAGCGTGGATAGGTCAGCGTGCTAGCGTTCCATGTCGCTCCATTGGTCGCAGTGCCGCTGCCCGCTGCCATATGATTGACCACGATATCGGCATACACGCGCACCCCCGCTGCATGGCAGCTGTTGATCATGCCCTTTAGCTCAGCTTCATTTCCCATTTTACTGGTGAAATTGGTGTAGTCGACAGGCTGATAAATATCCCACCAGTTGCTACCCCGATTGGCTGCGCTAGGCGGCGAAATTTGTACTCCACCATAACCTTGCGGCCCCAGAAAGCTACTGCATTCTTTGGCAATATCGATCCATTTCCAGTGGAACATCTGCACCGAGGTGTCGCGCGCATTGAAGCCGGCTGCGGCTGCCTGGGGCGCACAAGTGATGCTGCTCAGAGCCAGTGCGATCGCTGTCAGTTTTCCGGGTAGCGTCAAGTGGTTAAAATTTTTCTTCATGTCATCTCCTGTTGTTGATCACTGCCATTCGCGATGCGATGAGCCTTGCCGTGATCTGACTCCAGTCTTCGCCGGGTCGCCACTTTATCTTCAGGCTGATCTGCATTGCGGCGAGCATGGATCCTTGTTATTTAGATCATTGGGTTTGCTAATAATGATTTCCAGCATGCAGGACTGGCTGGGCGACAGACGCTTACTCAGTGAGTTGAGTAGCGTCGCAGGCAAAAAAACACCCGATCTACATCAGCTGAGTAAGAATTATTAGATGATGAGATGGCATTATGTTTGCGTAGTTTTACTACAAAAGCTATTGAAAGTTTACTATTTCTGTATTGCGCTGCACAATGTATCTCGTTTAAAAGGCGAAATTATTACCGTTGTTATAGTGAAGATGGCTACGCCTACGCATAGGGTGTAAAGGTTTTAAGTTTGTTGTTTTAAGTAGTAATGCTACTTATTCGTTTGAGGGTGCCGCGCGGTTTCAATTTTTCTGTCTTGCGCTTCTTAGCTCATGGACCAGTGTGCTTAAACCAGCCAATTGCCGTCGCCGCATTTAACATTGGAATCTACAGGAAGGGTTGAATCAAAAGGGGTTTAGCCTCGCATTAAAAATCAAACACGCATATTCCATGCGCCTTTACGAGCAAAAACAGGCTGGGAGGCGCATGGAATATGCGTGATGGTTTTTGAATTTGCAGGGAGGATACGCTAATCCTTGTGTCACAGTCTAAGAAAGGCGGCAGTAAGATCATCTACGCCGGCGTGAAAGAAGTAGACAGCAACGGCCGGCGTTAGCACCGTCAAAATCTAAGACCCGGCGGTATCGGGGTAGAGATCGAGCGCGGTACGGCAGCGTAGCAATCAGACCACCCAGTTGCCGTCGCGGTACACCACTTCATCGTCCAGCATTACCGTCTCGGTAACGGCGAAGACGTCGACGTGGTGCTTGCCGTCGCCGCGTTTAAAATTCGGTTTGCCGTAGATGCCGTGTTTTGCACCCAGCGATAAGTGGATGCCGCACATGCGCTCGTAAGTGCCGATGTCGCTGACTGTGCGGTCTTTGGTAAACGAGCGGTTCATCCCAAAGCCAAGTTCGCGTACCCAGACCACACCGCCTTCATCGGCGCGAATATTCGCCAGCACCTGATCGAATTCCGGCGTTGAATCGAGCGCGCTTACCACCTGACCTTGTTCCACTACCAGGGTGATAGGCTGGGCCGGTTGATTAACGCTGAAAGTGGTGTCGCCGAAGACGAAGATGCGTACCCGGCCACTAACTGCTTGCAGATCTTTGGCTTCGGTAAATACTTCACCGATGGGAAATTGACCGCCGACGTTTTTCATTTCGCTATAGTCGCCGATATTCAGTTTGGCCGATTCGAATGGCGAGGCGAAGATCAGTTTTTCACCTCCGCTATCGACTACGCCATGGCTGGCGGCATCGATCTTTTGTTTTAGCGCATTGCCGACGCCGCGGTAGTAGGCTGGATCGTAAGCCAGAGCATCGATGTAGTACGCCACTTGCTCGCCGGGCATACGGCCCAGATGTGGATGTTCGATGACCTTGAGTTCACGCTTGAATAGTTCGACCCGGATACGGAAGGCATCCATACGAAAGTTGGTACTTTGTATCAGTACCACCAGATCGGAGGCGACTAGCGGGGCCAACATTGCCAATACCGCTTCCGGCGTGCTGGTGTCAAAGTCGATGAACTGCGCCTTAGGCAGGGCGCAGCGATACGCCGCAGTCAAGGCCAATGCCAACTCGCAGCGGGTATCGAACACCACCACGGCAGCGTGGCTGTCATCATGCTTAAATGCAAAGCTCAAAATATCGCTGAGATGGCGTGCTGCGGTTGCGATGCTAGCGGGTGTCTGAGCGTGCATAGTGATGGCGGTGTTGGCGTTGGCGTATATCATTGGGAGTAGCAAGAGGGAGTGGAGCGTTTGAATCAGCAGTTTAGCCAGGTATTTTCAAGCTAATGCGCTATTTTATAGAAGTGTCGCCAGATACGCACGGCTTGGACGCTATTACTGAACTTTAGTTTGTGTTAGCGCAAGTGTAGTCGGACACGCTAAAGAAAAAGTTCCCTCACTGAGCGCACTGAGCGAGGGAACTTTTAAATAAAAGAATCTAATTGCTTGTTAAACTGAATTATTGTCTGACGACGCTAGTCGCATTGAGCAGAGTTCCTTTGGCATCATCGCCATCCAGCGACCAGCTAAACAAGCCCCCCAGCCCTTTATCTTTGACAAAGGCAGCCTTGGTGGCGATCACGCTAGGGTCGTCGTAGCTCCAGAACTCATTGCCGTCGTAAGACCACAATTGTTTGGTGACGGGATGGGTGTAGCGGTTGCCGCGTTTCAGATTGAGTACTTTGAAATCTTCTATTCCTGACTCATAGGTGCCGGCCGCAGCACCGGTGGCAAGCTGATACAGGCCGTCTGCTTTTGGTCCTGGGCTTACCCCTTTCCAACCACGTCCGTAAAACGGTATGCCTACAATGATCTTGGATTTTGCCATGCCGCCTGCCAGCAACGTGGCAACCGCATCGTCGATATTGTATTTGATGGCGTCGCCAGTGGCAGGTCCGGCCGGATCACGGTACAGATTAGATTGGAAATTGGTTTTTCCTGTGGTTTCCCAGCCGCCATGGAAGTCATAGCTCATGACGTTGATCCAATCGAGGTGCTTGCTATACAGCGCAGGATCAGTGTTGCGGATTTTATCGACACCAGAACCGATTGCTGCTGTCAGGTAGTAATGGCGTTTATTCGTCACCGCCAGGGCGTCTAACTGAGCGCGGAACTCTGCCATGAGTAAAGTGTAATTCTGCTTGTCATTGGCATTGCTAGTATTGGTGGGCAGACCACCGCCGCCCGGGTATTCCCAGTCAATATCGATACCGTCAAAAATTCCTTTCGCCGTGCCAGCGCCACCGGTGCCGTCAACTAAGGGTAAATTACCTTTGACATACAAATTGATACAGGACGTCACCAGGGCTTTGCGGCTGGCGTCGCTGGCTGCTGCGGTACTCATGTTTTTCGACCAGGTCCAACCGCCCAGAGAGATCATGACTTTCAAATTGGGATTGCGCAGCTTCAGTTTTTTGAGCTGATTAAAGTTGCCTTTCAACTTGCTATCCCATGCATCGGCCACGCTATCGACCGATTCGTTAGCGGCAAAACCACGTTGGTAATCGGCCCAGCCATCGCCGCCATCACCGTTGCCGGCTTCCGCCTTAGTCACGATATTACATTTGCCATCGGCGTAGACATTGCCAAAAGCGTAGTTAAGAAAGGTGAGTTTTCTGTCGCCGCCGGTATCGACCAGATTGCGCAGTTTGTAGTTGCGGCCGTAGATACCCCATTGCGCAAAATATGAACCAAGATGTTTGCCTACCGTGGGTGTGGGTTCTGGAATGCCGCTACCGTCGCCACCTGTGCCGCCGCCATCCGGTGGGGTGACGACGCCGCATTCGCTAGCCGGGCGCTCTTCCCAAGGCCCCCATTGATTGGCACCAGGTTGTTCATTTTGCGTCCACCATTTGGCGCGCCAGGTCTTACCGGCCGCCAAGCTGTAATTTCCTTGTGTGTACACGCTTGCTCCGCTCCAGGCGGCGCAACTATTGGCAGCTTGTGCGGCACCGATAAAGCTCAGGCCTAAAGCGATAGGCAATAATCTCAAAATAACTAATTTTTTAAGTTTCATAGTTCTCTCCGTAGGGGGTAATTATTCTTGCTATGATTAATTCGCCCGATCGCGCCGTGCGCAAAACCGGGCCAGATTTAAAGCGTGCGCACGGCGCACTTTGTAAAGCGACTGTCTACTTCAATACGACATTAAAAAAATGCTCGACACAGCGCACGTAATCGCCGCTCTTGAGCGCGCTATACGGGGTTTGATAGCCGACCAATTTGCAGGCATAAGTCTTGCCATCAGCGCGGCTTGGGTCGTAGCTCCAATCCTGTTCCCAGCTAATCAGTTGGGCGCCCGCGCCGCCAGCCGGGAAGGGGGCCATCTTGGCGCAGCTGAGCGCTTCGCCGCGATCGATAGGTACTGCAAAAAAGCCCGCCATACTTTGGTAATAACTGATGCGATTTAGCGCCTGCTGTTTATCCGTTCCCTGTCCACACTCGATACCGCCATTGATGATGCTGATGCTGGCACCAAAACCTGCGGTGATATTGGCCGCCTGATCGGCTGCATTCGGTTTCCAGGTACCGTCGACGACGTGCAACATCGACGGCTTAGGCGGTTGCGGATAAACATAGAAAAATACTGCCGAAGCTAAATTGAGCCAGGTATCCGCCACCAGTTCTGGCTTGTCTAACAAAGTGCGTACCGTGCCAAACATGGCATCGGAAAACGGGCCATAGTTGTAGTTGTATGACAGTTGCTTGGCGCCGCGCCCGAAGTATTTTTTGTAGCTGCCATCGGCTTGTTTACCGCATTGCCAGACTTGACCTTGCCAGGTGGCCGGATCGCATTCTGCGTTATAGCCGCAACCGGCACCCGTATCCGAGCAGCCCGCTTCGCGCAAAAAATACAGGGCTTGACGCCATTGCGGAATCGCAGAATTAGGATCGTGCGCCCCGGTTTCCTGAGCGAAGTGGGCGAACATGGTGGCGAGAGTTTTACGACAGATGGCGTCGGCATTGCGACCATCGGTATAGTCATCACAAACTGCCGGGAACTTGGCCATTGCCTGCAAAAATCGTACGTAGCTGTAACTGGCATCGCGCATAGGGAATAGCGTCTGCCAGTCGTTCACATTCAGAATTTTTTCTATACGTTTGACATTCATCGGATTGGCCGCGCGTCCCGCTTGCACCAACTCGACCGCGGCGCTGTCCAGAGTCCGGATCGAGGCTTTGATGTTTTGAAACAGCGGGCTGGAAGTCTTGCTAAGCTCATCGGCCTGGACTTGTTTTAAAGTCGGTATGCCCTTAGGTATAGTGCCGCCAGTGTCGCCGCCACCGCTACCTGCGATACACTCGCTAGCGGCCCTTGCTTCCCAGACTGCGCTAGTGCCAGGGATCTCGTTTTGGGTCCACCATTTGGCACGCCATACGCTCTTGTTGGACAGAGCATAATTGCCTGCTGTGTAGACTTTGCTGGCTAGCCAGGGATCGCAACTTGGCAAGGCAGCCGCCGTTCTATTGCTATTTGCCGTCACTTTGTTTGACGCTGGGTTGGCGGCAAAGCCTAGCGCGCTGCTTCCCGCCAAGGCGTAGACCAGCACTAACATCTGTTTGAGATTCATGAAATACCTCGTAGTTTTTTATTTTTCAGAAAATTTCATCAGAGTCTTTTTGTGAGAGACCCTGATGAATTTTTGTATGTAGGCTGACTTATTTCACGTAAGGCATATATGGCTGTTCGGCACGGATCGCATACGCTTTGCCATTGATGTTGACCGAGAAGTTAGAAGGCCCGGCGATCGGCAAGTAATACACCACCTTGATTGTGGTACTGGCGTTGGGTGCCAGACTAGACCAGCCCGGTAGTTTCACCGAGACCCGGTGCAGATCACCTTTCAGACCACCGATATTGTTACCGCTATGACCGCTGCTGATGACCTGCATGCCAAAACCGGATTGGTCTGTCATGCTGTTGGCGGTCGAGGTCGGTATATCAAATTGAAACTCGGTTCCGCCAGGCAGGGTGTAAGTCGACATATTTTTGACTGTCAGGGTAGGGCTGATAGGATAATTACTATCGCCCAGCGCATATCCTGAAAGTTCAAAACGTACATCGATGGCACCACGTGGCGCAGCTTGCTTACTACGTAGATTGCCGTAAGGCGCGGCATTCAAAAAGGCATTGTAGAAGCTACGGGTTAAGGTGGTCCCCATGAAATATTCGCCCTTGCCATTGTTGCGGCTGGCGTTCCAATCGTAATCGCCAGCGAGCTCCCAAAACATCACGCCACCTACGCCATGATCAACTATCCACTGGGCTTTTTTCTGTACCGATACCTCGTCTTCGGTAGAAATGAAGACTTTTTTCTGGGCATTCCATAGCCACGGCGCAGCCAGAGTCGCATCGTAAAAACGCGTATACGTTCCGCTCATGACGTCATCCGGGTCCGTGGTCGGGGTCAATCCATAACTGGCGATATAACTACCGGCCTGATTGCGTTCCAGATTTTTGGCGTGCCACATAGGATTGCCACCGCCACCCAGCTCTTTACCTTGTTCATCGAGGTCATGCCAGAGATTGTCTATGCCGACTGCGCCATCGCCACACAGAGGTAAGCCGGTCGGGCAAGTTTTTCCTGAAGATTTGCCCCAGAGACCGTTGTTGCCTCCACTGACGTTACGCCAACCGCGGGTGTAGTAAGGGACGCCGACATTGATGCGGCCAGATTGCAAAGCACCGCGGAAATAGTGGTAAGCCCAATCGGTATTGAGATAACCGATACCGCCGTATTGCGGTGTGCTGTAGACACTCCAGCGCGCCAGTTCTGCATCTTTGCCATCGTCAAACAAGGCGGCGTTGGGGCCGACGAATTCATTCCAGGCACCATGCAAGTCATACGACATCATGTTGACGAAATCGAGATATTGCAGCGCCGAGAAATTTTCCATGCCGCGCAATAAATAGCCGGAAGCTGGCGCTGCGACCGTCACTTGATAGTAGTGATTGTCCTGGGCTGCGGCGCTATCGAGTTTCTCGCGCAAGGTTTTAAGCAACGTTGAATAACTGCGCATCAAACCGGCGCGACGGCCATTCGAGAGTGTCCAATCGACAGGGTTGCCGGCATCTTTCATCGAGGTCGGATATTCGTAATCGATATCGACACCGTCGAAGCCATATTTGCGCAAAAAGCTCACCACAGAATCGGCGAAGGCATTGATGCCTACCGTATTTACTGAACCATCAGGGTTGGTCGTCATGCTGTAAAAACCGCCGCTATTGACGCGTTTGCCACTGGCATCGAAGTAACCACCAGTCTCGGCCCAGCCACCCACTGAGATCAGAGTTTTAACATTGGGGTATTGTTTTTTGAATTTATTGAGAAGATTGAAATGTCCCTGGTAGGGGTAGGCCGGGTCCATTTCTGCACCTGCTACACCCGGCCATAACATGCCGATCGCCGAATTATTTTTATCTGCGGCGTCGCCGATAGAAATGCGATTGCTGGCATCCACGTGGGCAAAGGCAAAGTTGATGTGGGTGAGCTTATCCCAGGGGATATTGTTGGCAAGATAGGCGGGGCTGCCATCTTTGCCGGTACGCCAACTGGTGAAATAGCCGATTACACGACGCTTCACCGCACCGAGTTTTTCGCGGCCATTGCTGTCGTAAATTTGGCAATACGGCGCGTTGACGCCTGCGGTAATCGTCATGCCATCCGGGCGGCACAGCGCGCTACCAGGCGGGAGTGCAACTGGCGTCAAGGCTGGATCGCCGCTGCCAGGGTTGCCGCCATCGCCGCCCCCGCAAGGCCCTAACAGTTTCCAGGGGCCGTCGGGATTATTGCTGGGGGCGTTCCCCTGAGTCCACCATTTGGCGCTCCATTCCTGATCTTGGTAAGAAGCCTTGCTGCCGCCGGTATACACGCTGGTGGCATTCCAGGCTGCAGCGCTACAGGTTGCAGCCAGACTTGCTTTTGCCGTGTTTTGGGTGATTTTATTGTTGCTGGTCGCAGCTAGCGCCCCCGCTGTAGCTTGTAGCGCGAGTAGTAGTACGGCCAGGTCGATTCGACTAATTTTAGACATGTGATATTTCTCCATTTTTTATACCTACCTGGTTATTTGAGTTGCCAGGTTAGTCCAAGAAAACATCTTATTTTTGTAGGCCAAACATCAAAGTATGCAAAAGATTTAGACGTAGAACAGCCTTACGAGAACGCCGTAGCGTCGCGATAAAATGACTACTTTTTTTGCTTGCTGTATTACTGTGGTCTGCTGCTGGTCTTACTTTGGTATGTGGTAGAGCTAGTCTAGTCTATGAATATTCAGCGACAAGTGATTTTTATTTTTATTACATTTTTTTGTGTGAAGTTACGTTTTCACTATAAAGGCGAGGAATGTTTTACTTACATTCTGAACGGGATTGATAAACTGGTCTTATTGATATTGACCAGCTGTTAAGAAATTTTTTGTGTTGGCGATGTGCCAGAGTTAGCTTAAATCTGGCTTTAATCTTGCGTTTTCCGGGTTATGTCGCAGTAATCAGCGTGCGCTGATTTTGCTACGATGACAGATCATCCACATCGATGCCGATAGCTTGTTCCAGCGCGATTTTTGCCAATCGGCCAGGCAGTGATGGTGTGTCGTAAAGCGTGAAATGCTGTGGCGTTCGCTTACACCCCAAAGTGATAGTGCTTGAGCAATCTGAAATCTGCCCCTGGCTCATCTTCACAAAACAGTGCGATGCCCTTGATACACATGCTCTCTGTAATCTGAAAATGTTTAACGGCCGCATCGCGTAAAGTATTGGTATGCGCATCGTCGCAGTAAGTCATGGCGTCGCTTAGGGTGAGATGGAAACGATATTCTTCTTCGGTATAGGGGTAGCCCCAGCGCTGCATTAATTCTTGCTGACGCAAGCTGAGCGCCTGGCTATTGTGCCTGGCCATTTCGGTGTGGTTGAGCGGTGCGCTCAGTTCTGCAAAGTGCCGTACACAGCGCATCGCCAGAGCATCGAGCGAAGGGCATTCGCAATTCGGGCGTAAGCTAAGAAAACTACCCATCCATAAGACTTGCGGTGAAGGCACAATGACGGGGCGTTGCTGGCTGCAAAAGCTAAGTAATGCCTGCTCTAAAGCCGGCAGCGTATGGCTTTGAGTCAGACGAAACGGCGCTTTTAAGGTGGCATGAAAGCCGTAACGACGTGCATCTCGGGTGTAATGATGGACTAATTCTTTGCTCAGCCCTGCGATAGCGGGTTGCGCCAGCGCGCGCGAAGAGGCGCTATCCCGTCCCAGCCATTGGCTGCCCGCCAACCACCATTGGCTACCGGTTTCAGGGGCAAAATAGAGTGCATAACGTGCCATGTTTAAGTCTTTCTTAATGGAAAGAGTACTGCACTATTTTCTGTTAGCGATTGTTAGCGAGATAGATTAAAGCGAATAAGCTGTGATACCGTGAATTGCCTTCCTCTATCTTGTCTTTGTTTTTCTATGAAATCAAGCATCAATCACTTATTTGTTAAAAATGCACGCATTATTGCTGCCAATGCTTTAGTGGATGCATCACTGATCAGCCCTAAGAGCTGACTTTATCCGGATTCGTATGCATGGGAAAATACCGGTAGTCGTCCGAGTCTGGAAGGAGGGACGCAAGATAGGCTAAGCGAGAGAAAAATTGAACAGAAAAAGTAAACAGAAAAAGTAAACAGAAAAAGTAAACAGAAAAAGTAAAAGCCCAAGCCTGATACAGGTTTGGGCTTTTAAAGCGGTTGACGATCGCAAGGCTTGATTTGCTATTCAGCCATCCAGGCAAATTCTCGCGGTCAGGATGCTCAGTACGATTTCTGCATTTTCATTTTCTACCTGGCAAGTACCGGCATTTTCGTGACCACCTCCACCATATTCCAGCATCAATGGGCCGATATTGGTTTTGGAGGTGCGATTGAGTATGGATTTGCCGGTGGCAAATACCGTGTTCTGATTTTTTAGGCCCCACAATACGTGGATAGAGATATTCGTCTCTGGAAATAGTGCGTAGATCAGGAAGCGATTGCCGGCGAAAATAGTCTCTTCCTTGCGTAAATCGAGCACAACTAAATTTTTATGTACGGTGGCGCAGCGCAGGATTTGTTCTTTGCATTTTGCTTCGTGTTCAAAATACAGATCTACCCTTTCTTTCACATCGGGAATCTGCATGATCTCGTTTATCCCGTGATTTTTACAGAACTCGATCAGATCCATCATCAGATTGTAATTGGAGATTCTAAATTCGCGGAAACGTCCCAAGCCGGTTCTGGCATCCATCAGAAAATTCAATAAATCCCAGCGCTGCGGGTGCAACACTTCATCGCGGTTAAATTGGGCGGAGTCGCCTTTATCTACTGCCGCCATCATCTCGTCCCACGAGGCCGGGAAGGCATTCAGCCCGCCGTAATAGTTGTAGACGACTCTGGCCGCGGATGGCACATCCGGTTGTATCACATGGTTGTTGCGTTCGCCGCTGTTGCGCAGGGTTTCGGATAGATGGTGATCAAAGGCCAGATGCACGCCTTCAACAAAGGGGAGATTGGTCGAGATGTCATTCTCGGTGACAGTAATTTTGCCATCCTGCATGTCTTTTGGATGGACAAATAAGATCTCGTCTATCAGATTCAGATGCTTGAGCAATACGGCGCAGACCAGACCGTCAAAATCGCTGCGTGTGATGAGTCGAAATTTTTTTGCATGTATAGACATCATGGTCCCCGAGGTGTGGTTGATGAAACATAAAAAAACGGTCAAAAACAGCCTCAGGAGTCTTGCACTTGCTTTGCCGCACTAACGACCGTTTTCAGTGCAATGTCTGGCAAGAACAATTTACCTAAGTGCTCAATACTCAGCGATACAAATTACTCGTTTTTGGATGGGTTTGTTTTGCTTGCGCTGTTGCCGATGCAAACTCACTGTAGCCAATTTTTTTGCGCATGTCTATGAGTCCTTGTTGCAGAACTCAGCCGGATTTGCATAGACTTGCCCATATGCAAAATTGAGATGATAAAATACTATGTATATATCCTTCCTTTCATCATCGCCGTCAGGCAAAAAATAAGTAAAGAAACTGAATGAAGAAATTACTCTGCCCTACCACACTATTCGTGCTCACTATGCTCTCCGGGCAGGCGACGGCGATTGACACGGGATGTAAGCATATCCTCAAGGATAGCGAGCGTTTGGCTTGCTATGACCAGGCCAGCGGCAGATTGGCACCGGTTTCGATTTCCGCACCGGATCAGGCGGATGAGAGAGCGGTCAGTGAGGCCAGCAAAGAAGCGGCTAAAGAAGCGCAATACGAAAAAATCCGTCAAGAACGGGTAGGCTCAAATATGGTGGATCGATGGGAGCTCGATTCTAGCAAATCGACCGGGAGTTTTTTGCCGCGCGCCTATAAACCCATGTATGTGCTGCCATTAACCTATACCAGTGACATCAACAATAACCCAAGCTCACCGGCTGTGAATCATACCGCCACCAATACCGGCCCGCCTTTGAGCCCTTGGGAGGCAGAATTTCAGATTAGTTTGAAAGCCAAACTATGGGAACATCCTATGGGGCTCGATGCTAATTTGTGGGCTGGTTATACGCAGTCCTCGCGTTGGCAGGTGTACACGCCAGCCTTGTCACGGCCTTTCCGTGAAACCAATTACGAGCCGGAAGTGATGGCGGTGTTTCATACGCCATATGAGATTTTGGGTTGGCATGGCCGCATCGCCGGCGTCAGTCTGACCCATCAATCGAACGGCAGAGCACAACCTTTGTCGCGTAGCTGGAACCGCGTGATAGGCGAAATCGGTATGGAAAAAGGCGACTGGAGTCTGAGCTTACGTCCATGGTGGAGAATTAAAGAAGCTGGCTCAGCTGATGATAATCCAGGTATAGAAAATTACATTGGGCGTGGCGAACTGTTACTGACACGCGTCATGGCGCACCATGTAGTGACTTTACGCGGCCGACATAGTCTTAAAGCTGGTGCCGAATCGCGTGGTTCAGCGCAGCTCGATTGGGCCTTTCCGATTGGTAGTGGAGTGCATGGCTATCTGCAACTGTTTAGTGGCTATGGCGAAAGTTTGATCGATTACAACATCAAACAAAACAAGCTTGGCCTGGGGATCTCTCTGGTCGAGTGGCGCTAACATATTGTTCATTCAAGGACAAAAAAACCTTCTGCGCTGATACCTCTGGAGGTTTTTTTATGCACCCTGCCAGCGCGCATATTCCATGCGCTTCTTCAAGCATGCCGGCCTGCAGCCCGCATGGAATATGCGCATTGGCGCTATGCCATTTTCAATTTATTTGCTGTGTGATTTAACCACGGTGACGGTGCATTCGGCTTCTGCCACCACCTGTGCCGAGACGCTGCCCAGATAACGCCTGATGCTAGAGCTGCCGCGCGACCCGATGATGATGTGATCGACCCGGTTATTCTGTGCATAGTCGATGATGGCAGCAGCAGGATCATGCGCTTCCAGTACGTGGAAGGTGATTTTGTCTGGGCTAATATTGAGTGGGCGAGCCCAATGCTTGAGCTCCACCAATTGCTTGACGTGTACGTTTTGCCCTTGTTGCACGATGCTCTCATCCATCCCTATGCGGCTGGTTTTGCGTATCGTCAGGCAAGCCAGGCGTGCGCCCGGTTCGGTTTGCAACATCCGGCGGGTGATATCGCGCAGTTTGTCCGCCAGGGCACCGGCACCATTTGTCAGGTCGAGCGCAGCCACAATAATGGGGGCTTGCGATAATTGTTCAGAGACACTGTGCTGCAACACTGGTTCAGAGCCGGCTGCATGAAAGCGCCGTTTCATGACCGCCATATAGCCGTCCTGAGCGGTTTTTTCGGCGCGTGCGGTGAGCTGGATTTGCCCGGGGTTTTGCAGCATAAAAGCCAGTTGGGCTGCAGTATCGAAGCGCGCCGCCGACTCCACTTCTAGGCAGCGCAAGATCACTTCTTGCAGCCATTTCGGGATCGCCGGATTATGGCTGCGTGGTGGTATAGGATCGCGATACAGGCGCTTCTTTAATCCTGACACCGAGGTTGGGTGGCCGTAAGGTCGCTCGCCAGTGGCCAGGTGATACAGCAAGACACCGAGCGAAAACAAATCGCTACGCGGTTCATTGCGCACCCCCAAGACTTGCTCGGGCGAGATATACGGGCCGGTGCCCATAGGCAGGCGGAATTCTTCATCGAGTAAATCGGGCAGCTTGTCATGTCGCGACAGTCCAAAATCGATCAGCACCGCGGTGCCGTCAGGGCGGAACATGATGTTGCTGGGCTTGATGTCGAGATGGATCACATGCTGTCTGTGCAAATCTTGCAAGGCATGGGCGATCTTGATGCCGGTGCTGACTACTTCTTCTATCGGCAAGGGCGCCGCATCGAAACGACTGCGTAGTGAGACTCCGGCAATCTGCTCCATCACGATATAGGCTTGGGCGTCAAAATCACCGGCACCAAAGTAGCGCGGCACGTGCGCGCCTTTTAGTTTGGGCATGATCATTTGTTCGACTTCGAAGGCGACGATCGCGGTCGGGTCTTCGGTCGAAAACAGCAAAGGCACTTTCATGATCAAAGGCGGCAAAGCTTGGCCAGGGTCTTGTTGGTGGCGATTTTTTAAGTCGGTGACACTCCACAGCGCGGCCATACCGCCAGTGTGAAGTTTCTCTTCCAAACGGTAGCCGTCAAATTCCATGCCGGCTTGTAAGCTGCGATGGCTGACCTGACTCAACTCAGTCTCCTGAGATTAAACGCTGCGCCAGACTGACCGGTAAGCCAGCGGCGATAATTTTTTCAGCGGCGCTCTCGGTATCGTAAGGAATCCGATAGTAGGTCAGCTCTAGTGTGACGGTGTCGAAGGTGGCGTAACAGGCTGCCGGATTGCCGTCGCGCGGTTGTCCTACCGAGCCCGGTATTACCAGCCAGCGTCTTTGCTTACTGAGTGGGATGCTGTTTTCCGGAGTCGGTAAGAATTCGCCGGTTTTGCCAGTCAGTGTCATGTGATACAAGGTGGGCAGATGCACGTGACCGCAGAAAGTGACGTGCGCCTTGGTCGCGTGCATGCTGCGGGTGGCTTCCATGCTGCCTTCTACGTATTCCCATTTTTCCGGTGCCCAGGCATTGGCGTGCACCATCAGCAGGTCTTGGATCTCAATGCGATAGGGCAGATTACGGATGAAATTGAGGTGTGTTTCGCTGAGCTGGGAGCGGGTCCACTCCACCACTTGAAACGCAATCGCGTTCATACCTTTGCGCTCTTCCTGTATGAGCGCAATATCATGGTTGCCCATCAAAACATAGGCACCGCGGCTGGCATAATCCATCACGGTGTCTAGCACCCAGACCGGGTCGGCACCGTAGCCGACCAGATCCCCTAAAAACGCGTATTGGCTAACTTTTTGCTGTTGCGCATGCGCTAAGCAGGCGCTGACGGCTTCGCGGTTGGCATGGAGGTCGGTCAGCAAGGCAATCAGCATAGGGAATTTCTGTAGTGTGGTCGGACGGAAACGCGCTGCTTTCATGTTGCACGCGCGCCATTTTGTTTATATTCAACTGATACCCGCTTAATACTAGACCGTGAAACTAACAGCAAGCTTACAACGCCGCTGCGTATTCTTCATAGCCTCGGGCGCGTAAGGCGCAGGCTGGGCAAGTGCCGCAGCCGTGACCCCAGGGATGCAGCGTGCCGCGCTCGCCCAGATAGCAAGTATGGGTGTCGCTGCGTATCAGATCGACCAGATGGCTGCCGCCTAATCGCTCGGCCATTTGCCAGGTCTGCGCTTTATTGATCCACATTAGCGGTGTCTCTAATTTAAGACGGGTCGCCATACCCAAATTGAGCGCCACCTGTAAGGCCTTCATGCTGTCATCGCGGCAATCCGGGTAGCCGGAAAAATCAGTTTCGCACATGCCGCCGACCAGTACATTGAGTCCGCGCCGGTAAGCCAGCGTCGCCGCCACCAGCATGAACATCAGATTGCGGCCCGGCACGAAGGTATTCGGCAGACCGTTTTCTTGCATGGTAATTTCTATTTCTTCGGTCATCGCGGTGTGCGATAACTGCGAAATCAGGCCTAAATCTAGCATGTGATCTTCGCCTAACTTGGCATGCCAGTCATCGGAAAATCCGCGCATTTTCGACAGCAGGCTAGGGCGCATGGTCAGCTCTATCGCATGCCTTTGTCCGTAATCAAAGCCTATGGTTTCGACATGGCGATAGTGCGCCAAAGCCCAAGCCAGGCAGGTAGTGGAGTCTTGTCCGCCGCTAAATAAAACCAGGGCGCTGTCGTTGCTGGTATTCATATGATCTGTAGCTCCTGTAGAAATCGGATACTGAGGGTGAGTATAGGTAATATTTTACACATTGCGCAGATACTACGTGCGTAATCCCGCTATCGATCGTGATACTCCCTCTCTATTGTAAATAGAACGGAAAAAGGCCGCGCTCTATGGTGATGCTTTGCTTAACTAGGCAGGCGTTTTTCTAGCAAACGAGGCGGCGTCAAGCTAGACTTAATTTTAATCCGTCAGGAGCAGAGTGCAAGCCGAATCGGCAAGTAGACATTTACATAAAATTATTATTGTCCAAAACCAAGATAACTTGCATAATCCTTCAACTCTTGCCAAACAGATCACGGGCTAGCAAGGATCTACAAGAGTACCGCTTAAATCAGTGCACATTGAGACTTTGTTTTTATACCTATCCTTAGAAGATGAAACCATGAAGATCCAACATCCGCCGAGTAATCCTTCCCGCCGCCAACTGCTTACCGGAAGTGCTGTGGCACTGGCCGCGACAGGCATGGCTGGATTAAGTAAAACCGCCTTGGCGCAAGCTGCCGCCAGCGTAGTACCGGCAGCCGCCAAACCTTTGCCAGCCTATGTTGCCTGGAAAGACCCGGCCGCCATGATAATACACACGTCCAGCACTCTGGAAACCAAGCGCAGCGCCTTTGGCACCAGTGTCATTACGCCAGCCGAGCAACTGTATATCCGGAATAATTTACCGGCACCGGACGCCTCCATCGTCGCTGATCGCGATGCCTGGGAAGTGCAGATAGACGGCGTGAAAAATCCGCGCCTTCTGAATCTGAAGCAACTCAAGGGCATGGGGCTGGAAACCACCGCCATGGTATTGCAGTGTTCAGGCAACGGACGCGGTTTGTTCCCGACTAAGGCGAGCGGTACCGCATGGGCGGTCGGCGCGGCCGGTTGTGTGGTTTGGAGTGGTGTGCCGGTGCGTGATCTAGTGGCAGCACTGGGCGGCGTCACCGATGGTATGGTGTATATGACAGGCACCGGCGGTGAGAAAATCCCCGAAGGTCTCGATCCTAAGAGCGTGATGGTAGAGCGTTCGGTGCCTTTGAAAGCTATGGGTGACGCCTTGCTGGCATGGGAGATGAACGGCGCGCCTATCCCGTTGGCGCATGGCGGCCCTTTGCGTCTGATCGTCCCTGGTTACGCCGGTGTCAACAACGTTAAATACATCAAACGGCTGGCATTTACCCAAGAGCAAACCGAGGCAGCGATCCAGAAAACTGGTTACCGGTTGTCTCCACCAGGTCAAAAGGGTGATCCTAGCCAGCCCGCCGTATGGGAGATGGCTGCCAAATCCTGGATCAACTCGCCAGCACCCGACTCTGGCGCAGTGCCTGCTGGGCATACCCTGATCAAGGGCATCGCCTTCGGTGGTATGCAGGCGGTCAAGAGCGTGGAAGTGTCGATTGATGGTGGTGCGTCTTGGTTGGCGGCCAAATTTGTTGGCCCCGATCTTGGTCGCTATGCCTGGCGTCAGTTTGTAGTGAGCGTGCAACTAGCGCCCGGCAACTACACCATTGCCAGTCGGGCGACCGATGCCTTGGGTACTATCCAAGCCGAACTGAGTCTGGAAAATACCGGCGGTTATAACAACGCGAGTTGGCGTGACCATGCTTTAAAAATCAGTGTTATTTAAGGAATATCATGATGTACCCAAGCTCGAAAAAATTACTGAAAATCCTGATGCTGGCAGCCTTAGTGTTGCCCGCTCAGACCTTGCTGGCGCAGGATACTCTGGAAGCCGGTAAGAAATTGTTTAACGAAACTGCGGTGCCCGCTTGTGCACTCTGTCATCGCTTGAAACACGCCGATGCGGCCGGAGAAATAGGGCCGGTACTCGATGAGTTAAGGCCGGATGCTGACAGGGTAGAGAAAGCCATACGCAATGGCATAGGGCAGATGCCCGCCTTTACGACGCTCAGCGAGAACGAGATTAAATTGCTGGCAAAGTATGTCTCAGAGGTGGCTGGTAAGTAGGCTTAGACGCATAGGCATGTGAAAAAAAACGGAGCGCACCCTAGGTGACGCTCCGTTTTTTATGGCTTTGGTGTTGCGGCTACCGTGCAAATTTTATCCGCCTGACCCACTTATAATTTCTGCATCACCGGCAAAGATTTTTCACGCCATTCGGGCATGCCGCCACGATACCAATGAATTTTTTTAGCACCTTTGGCCTGTGCTGCGATTGAGGCCTTGTACGATTTCCAGCATTCAGGGCCGTTGCAATAAAAAATTAAAGTCTGGTCCAGGGATAGTTTTGAGAGTGCCGAAAAGTCGTCCAGTGTGCCATCGTACTCACGGTCTTTCAGGCTCTTTTCGAGATAGGGGGCGTGTACCGCGCCGTTAATATGTTCGCGTTCATATTCCTTGGCACCGCGCGTGTCTACTGCCACCGCACCGGCGGCCAGCAATTTCACTACCTGATCTGCATCCACGCGGGCAATCCCGGGAATACTCTCAGGCGTCAAAATGCCTAGCGATGCGATGTAGCGGTATTGTTCTTCATCGGCCGTGCTGGCGCTCTGGAATTTCGCAAAACCGCTGGCGCTGGCATCGGCTGAGGCTAACCACTTCAAGAGCTTTTTTCTATCGCTATCGGGCATATCTTTACGCACCATCATGGCAGTCCCGGAAGGAACAGCACGTGTCGCTTTTAGAATTTTGGCGACATTCGGATTGCTCTTCAGCCAGATCTGCGCCTCCTCTTGTTCGGCAATGGTGACGTCCGCCAGATTGGATGATATTGCCAGCAAACCGGCACCGCTGGTTTTGCCAAACGTGGTTTTCTGGAAGGATTTCATACTCACTCCCATTTCTGTCAGCAAGCCTTTGGCCAGGTAAGTTCTGGCGGAGTCTTGCTGAGTCAGATACAAACGTGCGCCCTTCATTTTCGCGGCCGTGTCGATTTCTTTGCGCGCGACCAGCACATATTGCGTATTTTGTTTATTGCGCGCCAATAAATCATAACTATGACTAATCGCTGATGCGGTGACATGCGGCGGGCCGATCAGGATATCGTTTTCCTGAGTGCGAGATGCACGCATAACGTCGGTCAGATCTGCGGTTTGTTTGAGAACTACCTGCGACCCCAAGGCTGCAGTCAGTGTAGGGGTAGGCGAGGCCTGCATGGATTGCTGCTGTTTGGCGCTTTCATCTGCAGGGTCGCGGCCGATTAATACCTTGATTTCGGCTTGCGCCAGGAGGGGGAGTGCGATAGTAAATGCAACTGCATACAGCCTTAGATGTTGAGACATACCCATAATTATTTACGATGTGAGGAAGCTGGAAAAAAGGTTCACCGCCAAAAGCCGTGAGAAATATGCAAGCAGAAAACAAAAAACTATTGCCGTGCATTAACATATTTATATCACGCAATACTATTGCAATGCAACATTAATTGCTTTTGATTAAATATTTTCGCTAATGAAATAGCTGAAAATCAAGCATTCCAGCGCGCGATCCTGCTGCGACTTTCAGACCGGCAAGGCAGAACACCCGCAGTGGGATTGCGCGCTGGCGTGGACAGCCAGCGTCGAAAATGAGGTGGTTTTTGAGGTGTGCTGCCGCGTTTGCGACTTACTTATTTTACTTATTCACGCTGCTTATTGATGCTGCTCAGGGTCTGGTCGACGATGTCGCCATCGGCATCGGTAAACTTCAGGCGCACCGGATACCATTCTAGCTTGGGTGCCAGCCAGATTTCTAGCTGCTGGTCTTTCGAGTCGGGGGGCGGTGCTTTAATGATGTGGACGGTAGAGAACTCGCCCAGTGCGGTGTTTAAAGTGACTACTTCAGCCACTTTAAACGACCAGGCTTCGGCATCGCGCCGGCCAGCCACAAACATTTTCCATTCGCTGCCAGGACTAAATTTATCTCCCGCCGCTCTGGCCAGTGCCACCAGTTGCCAGGTTGCGCTGCTGCGATCTTGCTCGCCACCTTTGATAGCGTAATTGTCGTTCGAGGCGGTAAATTGTATGGTTTTTTTGTTGCGGTCAAAACTGGTGGTAGTGGCGTCCTTACCGAAACGTTTCTCTACATATTTATCGGGTGCGACCCCAAATTCGTCGATATTCCCGTAGCTATTTGCTTCCAGAATTTTGCCAAATAACATGACCCGCGTTTCGGTCAGTAAGGTATAGGTTTTTTTGTTTTTTTGCTCAGCCAGCTGCCATTTCACCAGGGCTTCGCCGCTGACCGATAAGCCTTTTTGTCTGGCTTTGATGGCATATTGCAGATCCACCGAGGGCGGTAAATTGATGGCGCTGTCGGCGTAGGCCAGACTGCAGGCAGCGAAATTCGCGATCAGCACTAAGTGGCGCAACAGAGGGCGCAACTGAGGGCGTAGGTGAGTAGTTAAAATGTGCATGTTTAGTGGGGCGGTAAGTTTTTTTGGATGATCTCGGTCACGCTCTGAGTCGTGACCGTACCATTGCTTTCGGTATTGCGGATTTGTATCGGGTACCAACCAGTAGACGGCGCCAGCCAGATCTCCAATTGTGAACTATACGCGCCCGGGCGCGGTGCCCGGACTAAATGCCAGGTGCTAAATTTCCCCAGCTTGGTGCTGAGTTCTTCTTTTTCTAAAATAGTAAAAACAAAGACGCTGAGTTCTTTTTCTTCCGCTACTTGAAAAGCGATTTCTCGGCCAGCGACAAATTGGCTAGGGTCACCCTTGCCTATGCTGGCCAGTTGCATCAAAAAACTAGCCTTATCTTGGGCGCCGTCTTGTATCGCCAGTTTTGCGCTAGATGAAGAGAAGCTGACGGTCTTGTCTTCATTGTGAAAATGGGTCGCAGTTTTGGCGCGGGTTCTTCTCGCTTCGGTACTCAATTCTGGTGCCAGACCAAAACTATTGATGCCGCCTTCACTGGTGAGGCGGTATAGATTGATGGAGGTAAATAGCATGTCGAGTCCGGCCTCAATACTCAATTTATACGTGTCGCCATCTACGCTCCAAACAATCGCACCGACGCCGTAAATCGGTGCGCGGTTGCTGTCTGGCTCGGTGCGCAACAGCGTCATCTTCAGCTCTACCGATTCTGGTAAGGCTAGCGCATACGTGGCGGGTGCTGCGGAGCTGGGTTCTGGCTCAGGTTCTGGTACTGCTACCGGTTTTGTGGACTGTTCAGCCGGCCTGGGCGGAAAGTCGTTGGATGCGCTTCCCGGGCCTATATCCTGAATCTCTGCTGCAGTTATTTCTGGCGCGGGCTCAGGAATCACAGGCTGGTGTGGCTTGGGCTTGCTCTCCCGTTGCTTGAGCACAGGCGGCGGGCTAACTGCCGGAGCTGGTATCTCTTGTACTATTGGACTCGGGCTTAGGTTGATCTGTACTACCTGCTCTAAGCGCGGTGTGGGCATGTTATGCCAATTCGGTATAGCGCTCGCCTGCAGCAGTAAAACGTGCAGCAAAACGGTTAGCAAGGCGGCGACAAGGCTAGTGCGGTTCTGTCGCAGTTGCCGCTTCAGTTGCCGTTTTAAATGAGTAAATGTGGAGGCCGGCGTCGGTGAAATCATGGCGTTAGTGTAAACCTTCTGCGCGGGGCTTGCGCTAATAAGTCAATTTTTGTCTAAGTAAATGCAAACCCTAGCGCTGCAAGCATGCGGATCGCTTGACGCTAAAGCCTGGCTGATGCACCATGACCTTAGATGTGTTTCATTTTCTTTTGTTCAGTTTTTCTTAGGAGTAAAAGTATGACTTCCCCGTTTCAAAATAGTGACAATCCGGCGATGGCTGCGATGAGCGATCCATTGAATTTCGTTAAAAATTTATGGGGTGGCATGCATGTGCCCGGTATGGTGACACCGACGGTATCGATCGATGAGTTGGATAAAAAAATCACCGATCTGAAAACAGTCGAATCCTGGCTAAACGTAAATATGAGCATGTTAAAAGGCTCGATCCAAGCTCTGGAAGTGCAACGCGCCACGATCGCTACCTTAAAAGCCATGGGCGAGAGTTTTGCTGAACAAATGAATCAGGTCAAATCTGGCGCAGCGACCGCAAGTAGCGAAACAAAAACCAGCAACGATGCCTGGCCCATGCATGCCGCAAGTGCTGCGCCTAAGGCCGAAGCACCTGCCGCGAGTAAGCCGGAGGTCAGCAAGCCAGAAGCGGCGAAATCAACGGCCGCTGCTGCTGCCAGTAAGCCAACGGCGGAGGCAAGCTCAACTTCAGGGTTCGGCAATCCAGCGACGATGTGGAACTTGCTACAGGATCAGTTTAAACAAGCGGTGAGCAAGGTGATGGAGGGTGAGCAAGCTGCCAGTGCCATGGCAAAGGCTGCCACTGCCGGTGTGATGGGAACTGCTGCGGCAACCAATAGTGGAGCTAAAGCACCAGTTAAATCGGTCGCTAAAGCAAACGCCAAGGCAGCCCCCAAAACCGCTCAAAAAACGACTGCCGGTGCCGCATCCAAGGTCACTCCTAAGGCGAAGCTGGCACCCAAGAAAACTGCTAAAGTCGTGAAATCGCCTGCCGTTTAAAAATTTCGCTGATTTAATCTGTAGCTAGCTGGAGCAGGGTCTGCAAGGCGTCCTGCGTCCAGCTGATCTGACTCTGCTCGAAGGCGATCCCTGCCTTGAGTATCAGATAATGAATTTGCTGCTCCCGGTTGAGCTTAGGCTGTTTAAAATCCCGAGCCTCAATTTTTTGGTAGGCGAGTAGTTTTTCCTGGTGTAATTGCAGGCGGCGCTTCAGTTCTTCTGGTAAGCCCAGCGGGCCGAGGCTAGCGTCAGCCCTTAATTTGACCATCATTTCATCACGTAATTGCATCGCTTCGCTAGGCGCTCTGGCCCAGCGGCGTAGTTCTTGCTGTCCGGCGGGTAGTACCTCAAACAGGCGCTTGCCAGCACGACCGCCATCCACTTCTCTAGATACGACCCAGGCTTGCGCCTCCATGCGTGCCAGTTCGCGGTAAATTTGCTGGTGACTGGCATGCCAGAAATAGCCTATCGATTTGTCGAAACGGCGCGCCAACTCATAGCCGGACGAGGGTTTTTCTAGTAGCGAGGTTAATAAGGCGTGTTGTAATGACATGGGCGTTGCATATGGTGGTTGTGTGTTTGTTTACACGCATTTTATATGCAACTGCTTGCATAGTTGAAAAAATGTCGCTATAGTTTTATGCAACCAGTTGCATATTTAGGACTTACGCAAAACTGCCCCAGCGGCCTTGTATCCGCCCAATCGTACAATGAGTACCAAAGTACTGTCTTCGGCGGTACGCCTAGCTGGAACAATTTTGCGTAAGTCCTAAAATGATTTGCTTGCTGTCGTTTTTGCTACACGCCTATTTATTCATCGCTTTAGTCAACCAGGAAACGTCATGTCCTTCTATCCTCAGCTTAGTAAACCACTTGATTTGGGATTTACCACTTTGCCCAACCGTCTCTTAATGGGTTCCATGCATGTGGGGTTGGAGGAAGTTGAAAACGGTTTTGAACGCATGGCAGCCTTCTATGCAGAGCGCGCGCGTGGCGGGGTCGGACTGATCGTGACTGGTGGTATCGCACCGAACGAGCGCGCACGTCCGATGAAGGGCGGTGCCATGCTGACTACGGAGGCGGAAGCCGAACATCATAAAATAGTCACGGCTGCTGTACATAAAGAGGGCGGAAAAATCGCCATGCAGATACTGCATTTTGGTCGTTATTCGTATCAGCCTTCTCTAGTGGCACCGAGTGCATTGCAAGCGCCGATTAATCCCTTTGTGCCGCATGCGCTGAGCACAGCAGAAGTCGAACAAACCATAGACGATTTCGTGCGTTGCGCCGCGTTGGCGCAATCGGCTGGCTACGATGGCGTTGAGATCATGGGTTCGGAAGGGTATCTGATCAATGAATTCATCGCGGCGCGCACTAATCAGCGTGAAGATGCCTGGGGCGGCGCGTATGAAAATCGTATCAGGTTCCCTTTAGAAATCGTGCGTCGCACCCGCGAGAAGGTTGGTAAAAATTTCATCATCATTTATCGCCTGTCTATGCTCGATTTAGTGGAGGGCGGCTCGACCCTGGATGAAGTGATACAACTGGCCAAAGCGGTAGAGGCAGCCGGTGCCACCATCATCAATACCGGGATAGGCTGGCACGAGGCACGCATACCAACCATTGCAACCAAAGTACCACGTGCGGCCTACGCCTGGGTGACGCAAAAGCTCAAAGGTCATGTCTCTATCCCACTGGTGGCGACTAATCGCATCAATACCCCGGAAGTGGCCGAGCAATTGTTGGCAGACGGCTTTTGCGACATGGTGTCGATGGCGCGACCTTTGCTGGCGGACTCGCAGTTTATGCGTAAGGCAGAGCAAGGCCGTGCCGATGAAATTAACACCTGCATAGGTTGCAATCAGGCCTGTCTGGATCATACGTTTGCCGGTAAAGTGACGTCTTGCCTGGTGAATCCGCGCGCCTGTCACGAGACTGAGTTGGTGTATGCGCCCCTAGCTGCTGCTAAACGGATCGCGGTGGTGGGCGCCGGCCCGGCCGGCCTTAGCTTTGCGAGCGTTGCTGCCAGTCGTGGCCATCAAGTAACTTTGTTTGATGCCGCTAGCGAAATTGGCGGCCAATTCAATATCGCTAAACAAGTGCCGGGTAAGGAAGAGTTTTACGAAACGCTGCGCTATTTTGGCAAGCAATTGAGTTTGCTAGGGGTGAGCGTCAAGCTCAATACCCTGGCCCAGGCCAGAGACTTAGAGGCCTACGATGAAATCATTCTGGCGACCGGCATTACGCCGCGTGTGCCAGCTATCCCGGGTATAGCTCATCCTAAAGTGCTTAGCTATCTGGATGTATTGCGCGACAAAAAAACCGTGGGTAAAACGGTGGCCATCATAGGTGCTGGCGGCATAGGTTTTGATGTGGCCGAATATCTGAGTCATAGCGGCATTAGCCCTAGTCTGGATAGCAAAAAATTCTTTGCCGAATGGGGCGTTGACACCAATTATCAGACTGTAGGTGGTTTGTGCAAGCCCGAAGTCGAGGCGCCGGCGCGACAGATATTTTTGTTACAGCGCAAAGCCTCGAAAGTTGGCGACAATCTCGGCAAGACTACGGGCTGGATTCATAGAACTGGCTTAAAAAATCGCCGTGTGCAAATGATTGCCGGGGTTAGTTACGACAAAATTGATGATGCTGGTTTGCATATCACGGTGGCGGGCGAACAAAAAACTATTCCTGTGGACAACGTGGTTCTATGTGCGGGGCAAGATCCTAAACGCGATTTACTCGCCGCGCTCACAGATGCGGGCAAATCCGTGCATCTGATCGGTGGTGCAGATGTGGCCACCGAACTCGATGCCAAGCGCGCTATCGATCAGGGCGCTCGTTTGGCCGCAATTATTTAATCAGGAGAAAATTATGCAGCAATTACATCCTCAGGTTGCCAAATCGCTGGCCAGCTGGCACCAAATGATCGCCGACAAAAATTTAACTCATTTGCCAGCCATGGTGCATGCCGATGCAGTGTTTCGCTCGCCCATGGCATTTCAGCCCTACGCCAGCGCGCAGGCGGTGGTGCTGATTTTAAGTACCGTGGTGAATGTCTTTGAAAATTTTGTGTATCATCGTGAATTGGCGACGGAAGACGGCCTCAATGTTGTGCTGGAATTTAGTGCCACGGTCGGTGATAAGCAGCTCAAGGGCATCGATCTGATACGTTTTGATGAGGATGGCAAGATCGTCGAATTTGAGGTCATGATACGACCTCTGAGTGGCTTGCAGGCGTTGGGGCAAGAGATGGGCGCGCGCCTGGCGCAATATCTGCCCGCCTTTAAAAAAGCCTAAAGCTAAACGGCCTAGCTAAGCGCTAGGCCGTTTAGATGTCGTGTTTGATATCTGGTCTGGCTTATTGCGCCAGCGCTTTTTCTATATCGGCCACCAGGCCCTTGTCCTCGGGTGTGGTGACGCTGGTGTAAGAGTCGACCACCTTGCCAGTACGATCTATCAAGTATTTGTAAAAATTCCATTTAGGCGCGGTGCCGCTGGCCTTGATCAGCTGCACATACAGGGGATTGACATCTTTGCCCTTGACCGAGGACTTAGAAAACATAGGGAATTTTACCCCATAGGTGTTGAAGCAAAAATCCGCGATTTGTTTGTCATTGCCAGGTTCTTGTTTGCCAAAATCATTGGTAGGGAAACCGAGTATCACCAGACCTTTGCTCTGGTACTTGGTGTACAGCTTTTCCAAGCCCTCATACTGACTGGTGAAACCGCAATAACTGGCGGTATTGACTACCAAAACCACTTTGCCTGCGTACTGACAAAGATCTTGCGGGCTTTCGTCCTGTAGACGATTAAAGCTGTGCTTGAGCACCTCTGGGCAACTGGCACCCTCCGCCATCGCGCCACCTGCAGTTGCGAACAAACATAGTCCAATGACGAGAGCGCACTTCTGAAAAGGGGACATGATGATTCCTGAGAAAATGAAGCGCTAATCTTAGCCTATCTTTTTCTCTCGCATATAAAATTTTATGTTGCAACGCACGCTAGAAATGAAAACTGCACCCATGGCATGCCCAGCGCGCATATTCCGCGTGGCCTGCAGGCCTGCATGGCTGCAAACCCGCACGGAATATGCGTGAGCGGGCAGGTGCTTGTGAGTAGGTTTGCCAGCTGTCTTTAAACGGTCATATGCAGGGAGTAAGCTAAAGAGAATTTTTCTCTTAGAAGGCTAGCATGCTCTATCCTGAATTGTTTAACTCCCTGGAACAAGTACGTTGGAATATGCAGACCGATATTCCCTGGGATAGCTATGCTGCGGATCAGCTCACCGCTGAGCAGGCGCAGACCATCAAGATGAATGCGATTACCGAATGGTCGGCCTTACCGGCGACCGAGATGTTCCTGCGTGACAATCGTACTGACAGTGATTTTTCCGCCTTCATGTCGATCTGGTTTTTCGAAGAGCAAAAGCACGCTCTGGTATTAATGGAGTATCTACGACGCTTCCACCCGGAGTTGGTACCGAGCGAGGCGGAGCTGCAAAATGTGCGCTTTGAATTTGATCCTGCCCCGCCTTTAGAGACCCTGATGCTGCATTTTTGCGGAGAAATACGCCTGAATCATTGGTACCGCTGCGCCTCGGATTGGCATACCGAGCCGGTCATCAAGCAGATTTATAAACTCATCAGTCAAGACGAGGCCCGGCACGGCGGCGCGTATTTGCGTTATATGAAAAAAGCTTTGAATCAGCAGGGTGATGTTGCGCGTGCTGCCTTCGCCAAAATCGGCGTTTTGATGGCATCCTCGCGGCGTACTCAGCAGGCCTTGCACCCGACTAATTTGCATGTGAATCTCGCTCTATATCCCAATGATACGGTACAAAGCCGGGTGCCCGATCCGGTTTGGCTGGAACGTTGGCTGGATCAGCAAATTAAGTTTGATGCGGTCTGGGAGCAAAAAGTGATACAGCGCATTTTGCATAACTTGTCGCTACTGTTTGAGCAGCCCTTTGAAACGGTGCAAGAGCTGAACCGTTGCCGTAAGCAGCATGCTAGTGGCACGACCCCGACTTTAATCCATGTTTAAAATGCTGTTGGGAGTGGGTTTCACATAAAATACCGCCTGAGTGTAACTATTCATCGCTTCCATTTTGTAGAAACCACCATGCCACACTTTGAAAATAAATTGAGTACCCCCGCCACCTTGTCCGCACAGCTGGCGGCTTTGCCAAAACCTGTCGTCATGACCAACGGGGTGTTTGATATTTTGCATCGCGGCCATGTCACCTATTTAGCCCAGGCCAGAGCGCTAGGCGCATCGCTGGTGGTGGCGGTAAATACCGACGCCTCAGTAAAACGTCTGGGCAAGGGCGATGATAGACCGCTCAATACCTGTGCTGACCGGATGGCGGTGCTGGCCGCCTTAGCCGCGGTCGATCTGGTACTGGAATTTGACGAAGATACGGCCCTGCAAGCAGTGCAGGCGGTGCATCCGGATATTTACGCCAAGGGCGGCGATTACGAAATGAATGCTATTCCGGAAGGGCAGGCGGTGCTGGCCTATGGTGGTCAAGTAGCGGGGATCAACTTTGAGCACGATAGATCGACTAGTAAGCTGCTAGCCAAGGTCAGATCACAATAGGGATAGGACGGTCGCAAAACCGCCCCAACGTCTAAAGTACTGTCTTCGGCGCTGCGCCTGGCTGGGACAATTTTGCGACAGCGTTAATTAAGGCAGACGCAAAATGTTAAGTGGGTTGCTGCTGCTGGCGCTGCAAGAGTAGTTCAAATTGTTCGGCCGGCATAGGCTTGGCGAATAGATAGCCTTGTGCAAAGTCGCAGCCGGCAGCGCGCAGTATTTCGCTTTGTGCGCTAGTTTCTACTCCTTCTGCGACGACTTTTAAACCGAGTTTATGTGCCATCACGATGATCGCCTCTGACAAGGCCAGATCGCTGTCATCGCTGCTCAGATTGCGCACGAAGCTTTGATCGATTTTCAGATAATCGATATCAAATTTTTTCAGATAAGACAGGGACGAGTAGCCAGTGCCAAAATCATCCAACGCCACCTGTATCCCAGCATCGCGCAATTGCCAGAGCTTTTGGCTGATTTTGGTGCTGGCGTCTAGCAACAAACCCTCGGTAATTTCTATGAAAATGGCCTGACCAGGCAAGCCCTGTTGTTGCAATTGTTCTACCCAGCCCAGATAACGTGCGGCGTCAGCTTGAAACTCCAGAGGAGATTGATTGATGCTGATTTGAAATTGACCCCGATACTGAGTACGCCATCTCTTTACCCAGTGCAGTGATTGCTGAAACACGAAATCACCAATCTGCGCTATCAAGCCAGAACTCTCAGCGATAGGAATAAATTCAACCGGGCTAATCATGCCCAATTGCGGATGCGGCCAGCGGATCAGTGCCTCGGCCTTGTCAATTGTTCCACTTGCCAGATTCACGATGGCTTGAAAATGAACTTCCAATTGTTTCTCGGTAATCGCGCTACGTAGTTCGCTGGTCAGACGCATGCGTGCCAGCGCGGCGGTTTGTAATTGCGAAGTAAAGTAGCTAAAACGATTGCGACCGCTCTCTTTGGCGGCATACATGGCCTGGTCCGCATGCTTGAGTAGATTTTCCAGACTTTGCGCATCATTCGGGTACACGGTAATCCCTATGCTGGCAGAGAGAAAAATCTCTTCATTCCCCAAGTGGAAGGGTTCTGCCATTCTGGCAATAATGTTTTGGGCGATCGCTTCCACATGTTCGGGGTCGTGTTGATCAGGCAGAGAGACCGTGAATTCATCGCCACCGAGGCGCGCTACGGTGTCCGATGCCCTTACGCAGGCTTGTAATCTGTGTGCTGCTTCGACCAATAATGCGTCGCCTATGGCGTGCCCCAAGGTGTCGTTGACTTCCTTAAAGTGATCCAGATCTATGAAAAATACCGCCAGTGGTAAGCCGCTGCGTCGGCTTTTTTGTAGGTCGTGCTCCAATCTGTCATTGAACATGCGACGATTTGGCAATCCTGTGAGTGCATCGATATTCGCCTGGCGCCAGATCAAGGCTTCTGATTTTTTTCTCTCGGTAATATCGAGATGCGTACCGAGCATCCGTAGAGGCAGATTTTTCTCATCGTATTCGACAATCGCACCGACCGAGAGTATCCATATCCACTCTCCATTTTGTTTTCTCTGGCGAAATTCGACTCTATACTCGCTCGTTTTTCCATTCAGATAATTGTGATAGGCGAGCAATGCCGTGTCTTTATCCTCCGGATGTAAGCGGCTCAGCCATGCCTCATTGCTTTCATGGAAATTTGCATGATCAAAACCGAGCATCGTCGCATATTCGGCATTGACTATCGTTACCCCGGTCTGTAGATTGGAATCGAATAGGCCCTGCTGTGAGGCAGCCAGTGCCATGCGCAAACGTCCTTCGCTCTGACTGAGCGCTGCTTCAGCATGTTTGCGCACTGAAATATCTGTATGCGTACCTACCACACGTACCGGCTTGCCCTCGTCGTCTCTTTCTATCACGGTGCCGCGGGTGAGTATCCATTTCCATAGACCATCTTTGCATTGCACTCTGTGCTCATTGGTATAGATGGGCGTGTTGCCATCAAAATGGGCTTGTCTATCGCGCCGCATTTGCTCGATATCATCGGGATGAGTACGTCGATCCAATTCGGTGGACAAATCGGCGATCTCGTCTTCCTCATAGCCATAGATTTCTTTGAGGCGTTTAGAAAAAATTTCTACCCCGGTTTTCGGATACCAATCCCACACACCATCTCCTGCGCTTTCCAGCGCGTGTTGCCAGCGCTGCTCCTGTTCGCGGGCGATTTGTTCTAGGTATTTTTTCTGAGTAATATCTTCCAATATGGCGTAGCAGCCGAGCACTGTACCGTTCTCAGAAAAGACCGGTATCAACTGCGCATTAATGTCTCTGGCCCCCCCAGACAGATACGGCACATGCGCTTGGTAACTCGTGTTTTGGCCTGCCAGTGCTTGCTCTACATACGGCAAAACCAGCTCAAAAGCGGCTGCGCCTATCACTTCAGGCAATAATCGCCCCAGTACCTCATTTGACGTCAGTCCAAACCATGAGAGGTAGGTCTGATTGATGAATTGATAGCGAAATTGCGCATCTAAAAACGAAACGCACATAGGTAGCGCATTGAGCAAGGCAAGCAGCTGTGCCTGATCTTCCTGAAACGGACGTGGGTTGGTTTTTTTCATGAGAACCGCGCTGCGAGCGCAGCGCTAGTGGGATTCATGATGAGTAGCTGCTGTGCGTTCAAAGTCTGAGCCTATCGAATAGGGACATGAATGTTGCGAGAGCCAAGTGAAAACTAGTCTGAACCAGCCTGAATTTCCGACTATTTATCCTTTTACACTAAATTAAACAAATTGGGCGTACAAAATACAAAAGTAAGTATCACTTAACAGGAGTGCTGAGTCGGGTTAATGCTAGAACGTAAATGGAAATATGATAGCAAAACTGAGTAAAGTTTAATCTGTTTTTATACCTAATATTTCATACTCATTCGGTCCTATAATTACGTTACCAATTCGCGACGCTACTTTTGAAAGTGAAAGTGCAATGGATCAAGTAAAGGCAATGCTCAATGCATTGCGGATAAATTATCTGACGGACTTTCCTACGCACATCGACGAGTTAGAGCAATTATTGCTAGAGCTTGAGCGGCATGGCTATGGGCTAGAAATCTGCCGTGACCTATACCGCCGTGTGCATAGCTTAAAAGGCAGTGGCGGAACTTACGGCTTGCATGTACTTTCTGATATCTGCCATCCGTTTGAAGATTTACTTTCTCATCTGCTCGAAAATAACGATTTACTCAAAGAGAATTTTACAGAAATCGCCTTGTTGTATGTCGATCTGTTGCGACAGACGCACAGCGTGTATACCGATGGGGTCGAACCGGGTGCCGAAATACACCGCGCGCTACAAGGTATCCGCAAACGCAGCACTAAATCCTCGCACTCGGCGCTACTGGTCGAATCTTCGGAAGTGATACTTGGCCTCTTGAAAGACGTCTTGAGCTCCCAGGGATTCCGAATTGAAGTGGTCAATGATGGTTATCTGGCACTAGGGCGTGTGCTGGCCGAACATTTTGATTTATTGATCACTAGTCTGGAAACCAAACGTCTGAATGGCTTGGCACTGATCAGTGCAGTGCAAAAATCCGGTGCTCGCGGCCACAAGACCAAGACCATTTTGCTCACCACCAAGCAATTAAATATAGTTGGTGAGCAACCAGATTTCATCATAAAAAAAGATGCACATCTCAAAGATAAATTCAAAGAAATCGTACTTGAGAATATTTCTTCTTAGCGCTTTCCTGAAGTTTTTTTCGCGGATCAGCTTTTTGAATATTTTAAATTGCATGCGCAATCTAGATGCGCCTTGCAGCCTGTTTTTGGCCTGGAAGGCGCATCTAGATTGCGCAGAGCAAATTGGGAACTGCTAAAAACCCATGAACCGTGATGCTAGCAACTCCCAGGGACAAGTTTCGCCTCGGCGGCGAGCAAAGTTTTTGTTTTTAGATTTTGAGAAGTTTTCAATTCAGCCGTGCTTGCGACCGTATGCTTCTATTAATCCCGCGATATTGCCTAAAGCTGTGATCTTGTCGATAGCGCCCAGTTTGACGGCCTCTTTAGGCATGCCATACACCACGCAAGTTTTTTCATCCTGAGCGATGGTTTCGGCGCCGGCGTCGTGCATCTCGCGCATTCCTATTGCGCCGTCATCTCCCATGCCGGTCATGATAATGCCCAATACATTGCGGCCAGCGCATTTGGCGACCGAACGAAATAGCACATCCACCGAAGGTCGATGCCGGTTGACAGGCGGTGCATCGATGACCTCGACATGGTATTGCGCGCCACTACGCTTAACCTGCATATGCCGTCCGCCAGGAGCGACCAGCGCGCGACCAGGAATAACCCTATCGCCATTCTTTGCCTCTAGCACTTCAATCTGGCAAATACTATTGAGTCTATCGGCAAAAGCGGCGGTAAATTTTTCTGGCATGTGCTGCACTATCACAATGCCAGGCACGGTACGTGATAACTGTTTCAGCACCATCTCCAGCGCCTGAGTGCCGCCAGTAGAAGTGCCGATTGCGACTAATTTGTCGGTAGTGATCGCCATGGCAGATAAGGACGTCTGACTAGTATCACTATTTGGCATGACTTGATCGATACTTAGCTTTGGCGCAGGGACAAGTCCTGCCATCGTCATCGCTTTTACGTGCCGCATATTGGAGGACGCCGCAGCTTTGACTGCCTGTACGATGTCACCTTCATCCAGTTCTAAAAAATTCTTCAGACCTGCTTTAGGTTTGGTAACGATCGCCACTGCACCGGCCGCCATTGCCTGCATAGAAGTGGCCGCACCTTTTTCGGTGAGCGTCGAACAAATCACCACTGGGGTGGGGCGGATAGACATGATTTTTTTCAGGAAAGTAATGCCATCCATGCGCGGCATTTCGACATCCAAAACGATCACATCGGGCCACTGTAGATTCATCTTATCCATGGCAAAGATGGGATCGGGGGCCGATGCGATCACTTGTATGGCCGGATCTTTGCCCAATAGAGCGGCCAGAACTTGTCTGACCACCGCAGAATCATCGACCAACATGACCTTAATTTTTCCACTCATGGTGTCAAGACCTTCTCTACGTGTTTCACCCAGACGTCGCCGGACCAGACATCAAACATGATATTTCTGTGGCCATTGCCGCCCATATGCTCAGACTTTATTTTAAAGCCATGCTGTGCCAGCAGTTGACGCCCGATTGCTACATTTTGATCGGACACCGAAAACACCCGTTTATCCTGGTTCGGGAATTGATTGCCACCACCGAATATCTTTACTTCGTAGTCATGCGGATGCGTATTGGCTTTTTTGATCTCATGCATAAATAGATGTATCGTGTCCTCCGCATATTTGCCGTCGAGTTGCGCGTTATGTCCGTGTCGTTTGTTTTTGGGAAGCATGTAGTGGCACATGCCGCCTATGTGTTTTTTTGGATGCCAAAACGTGATGGAGACACAGGAACCTAAGATGGTGCGTATCCGTGTTTCCCGGTCGCCGAAGTAAAACTCTCCGGGTTGCAGAAATATATCAATATAGAAACCTGGTTCGTTCATAAACTTTCTTTACTTTGCAGACCTAAGAGTCTTTGCGGTAGATGGAGGGGCCGACGAGCTTTAACAATGAATTGATGCCATTTAAAGTCTCAGAGTGACTGATAATGAAATACCCGCCCGGGCGGAGTTTTTCGTATAGCCTTTGCACCAGTTTTTTCTTGGTTTCCATATCAAAATAAATCATCACATTACGTAAAAATATCACTTCAAACAGGCCAAGATCAGGCAAATTTTCTATCAGATTGACGGAGCTAAAGTGGACTTTTTTGCGCAATATACTGTCGACTAAAAAAAAGTCTTCAAATTCTTCTAGTCCTCGCAAACAATATTTTTTGAGTAAGAATAGCGGGATTTTTTCTGCTGCCGACATAGGGTAGAGCGCGCGCTGTGCTTTTTCTAAGACGCGGGTAGAAATGTCGGTTCCTATCACCTCCCATCCGTCTGCGGGGAAATGCTCGGCTAAAGTCATCGCGATCGTGTACGCCTCTTCGCCACTAGAGCTGGCGGCGCTCCATATCCGTATCCCACGCAGACGTGCGTATTGTGGAAAAACGGTTTTTTGTAAAAATTCAAAATGTTTCGGTTCGCGAAAAAAATACGTCTCATTGGTGGTCAGCAGATCGATTGCTGCGGTGGTTTCATCCTCATAACCAGGGCGTCCGAGTAGTGCAAAATAGGCAGAATAACTGGTGAGATTTCGTTTCCTCAGTCGTTTGTCAAGCCGCCCCATGACCAGGGCTTGTTTGCCATCGTTGAGGGCGATTCCAGTGCGCTCATACAGAAATTTAGAGATCCATTCAAACTCTTGTTTTTGTAGTGCCACCGGCGCCAGGCTGCGTAGCTTGTTGTTAACTTGCATTCTCCGACTCCGCCACTGGCGCCGCATTCGCGCCATGCAGTGTTTGGCCTAAAGCCACCATCTCGTCCATCGATAAGACCCGATCGAGATTGAGTACAATGATGAAGCGTCCGGTTTGCTTGGCCATGCCGCTGATAAAATCGGGCCGTATCTTTGCCCCGAACGAAGGGGGCGGCTCAATCTCGGCGGCCGCGATGTCGACCACTTCGTTGACTGCATCGACCATGATGCCTATGCTCTGGCTTTCGTTTTCCTCGCTCTGTGCCATCTCAATAATGACGATACTGGTGCGACGCGAGACGCTGGTGACGCCACGCCCGAAGCGTGCCGCCAGATCGACCACGGGCACTACCCGTCCACGTAAGTTAATCACCCCACGGATGAAAGAGGGCATCATCGGCACTTCCGTTAAATCACCGTATTGGATGATTTCTTTGATGTTTAAAATGCCCAGTGCATACACCTCGCCGCCCAAGACGAAGGTGAGATATTGGCCAGAATTCTGCGCCGCTTCCAGTTGCGCTCTGGCTGCCGTTTCCGCCGGCGTTTCAGCTCTCTTTGCTGCCATTGATCCTGTGTTGCTAGCCATGGTCGCTCCTAGAATCGTTCAAATTTGGCGTCGTCGAAACCGGTATTGGTGACCGTATTGGCGACCGTCCTGCTGTGTTTTGGTGAGCTTTGACGTTTGGCAGGCCTGGTCTCGGGCCCGCTCTGACGGTTGGGTTTTCCTTGCTGTCCCAGGTTAAAGAAACCGACCAATTCCATTAGCTGTTCGGCCTGACTGGTCATTTCTTCTGCAGTGGCGGCAAGTTCTTCACTCGATGAGGCATTTTGTTGCGTGATCTGATTCATCTGGTTCATGGCCGTGTTGATTTGTCCTACCCCGGCAGATTGCTCTTGCGAGGCGGCAGCGATCTCTTGCACCAGATCCGAGGTGCGACCTATGCCTGGCACAATTTCATCGATCAGTTCACCGGCACGCTCGGCGGTCTTAACGCTACCGCTGGCTAAGTCGCCGATTTCTTTTGCGGCGATCTGGCTGCGTTCTGCCAGTTTACGCACTTCGGCCGCTACCACCGCAAAACCTTTACCGTGTTCACCCGCGCGCGCCGCTTCTATCGCCGCGTTTAAGGCCAGCATATTGGTCTGGTAGGCGATGTCATCGATGATGCCGATTTTAGAAGCGATCTCTTTCATGGCCGAGACCGTGCGTTTGACGGCATCACCACCTTCGATGGCTTCTTTGGAGGCCTTACCGGCGATGCCGTCGGTGACTTTGGCGTTCTCGGCATTTTGGTTAATGCCAGCGGCCATTTGTTCTATGCTGGCACTGGTTTCTTCGACGCTGGCGGCTTGTTCACTGGCCGCTTGCGATAAGGCTTGTGAGGTGGCCGAGACTTGTTCAGACGCGTTAGAGAGCGCATCGGTGGCGTTGATGACGTCGGTGACGATTTGTGACAATCTGTCGACGGTTTCATTACTGGCTTCTTTTAAGGCACCGAAGGTTCCCTGGTAGTCTTTTTCTATGGTTTCAGTCAGGTCGCCTTTGGCCAGGGCACCGAGCACTCGCAGCACTTCGTTGAGACCCTGATCACTGGTTTCCATCAAGCGGTTGACGTCGCTACTGAGCTTGGCGAAGAAGCCGGTTTTGCCTTCTTCAACCAGCCTTGTGGTGAAGTTACCGTTGACTGCCTGTTCGACGATATTGCCGACTTCTTTTTCTACCGCCACTTCGGCCGAGCGATCCAGCCATTCGACCACGCTGCCTAAACGTTCGCCATTATTATTGATGACGGGATTGGCCGACAAAGCAAAGGTGCGTACACCCACCACAATTTGCGCCTTGTAGTTACTCGTAAAAGTGGCGAGTAAGTTCTTTTGATGGGCGGGGTTTTTATGGAATTGATCAATATTCGAGCCGATTAATCGTGATGCACTAAAAGTAGGTAACACTTTGCGCAGATCGGCTTCTGCGTTGCTGAGCATATCGACCACCGATTTATTTGCGTAAATAATGTTGCGTTCATTGTCAGCGATCATGACGTTGGTGGCGCAACCGTCTAGCGCTATTTTGATACGTAAATTCTCTGCCGCTAGTTGTTCTGCTGCTTTTTGGGTGATCAGTTGCTCGGTCACGTCAGCCCATTCGACGACGCTGCCAAGACGTGCGCCAGTTTGGTCGATGACCGGGTTGGCCGAGAGCGTAAAGTCGCGCACGCCAACCTGGATTTGTGCTTTATAGTTAGTGGTAAAGGTAGCAAGCAGTTGCTGCTGATGCGCCGGATTTTTATGGAACTGGTCGATGTTGGACCCCATCAAATTGGCCACGTTGAAATTCGGCAGTACCTTGCGCACATCAGATTCTGCCTTGGTGAGCATGTCAATGATGGATTTATTCATGTAAATGATGTTGCGATCGGTATCGGCGATCATGACGTTGGTGGCGACGTTGTCGAGCGCGATCTTGACACGCATGTTTTCTGAGGCGAGTGCCGCCACGTTTTCTTGGGTGACTAGCTGCTCGGTAATATCGCCCCACTCAACGACACTGCCTAAACGCTCTCCGGCATCATTGATGACAGGATTGGCCGATAAGGTAAAGGTGCGCACGCCTACCTTGATCTGGGCTTTGTGATTGCTGTTAAAACTGGCTAACAGGTTCTTTTGGTGCGCCGGGTTTTTATGGAACTGGTCAATGTTCGCCCCCATCAGTTTGGAGACATTAAAATTCGGCAGTGCCTTGCGGACATCGGCTTCCGCCGTACTTAACATCTCGACGATGGATTTGTTCATGTAGATGATGTTGCGATCGGTGTCGGCGATCATGACGTTAGTGGCAACGTTGTCCAGTGCTATCTTGATGCGCAGTGTTTCTGCGGCGGTTTTCGCCGCTTCTGCGGTGCGGTTTCTAATCGTCTCGACCATCGCCATCAAATTGGCGGCGATGCTGGTCTGGTCATTGTCGCGTAGTTCGATACTAGCTGACATATCGCCTGTAGCCACCTTGTTGGCAAATGCGACGACACGACCCGGTTCACCGCCAATTTCTTTCGTGAGGGAGCGGCTGATAAGAATACTCGCCGCAATCGCAACTAATACTGCAATCAAGCCAAACGTGATCATTTTCAGGCGCGTAGATTCATAGGCTTGTTTGCTAATTTCGAGCTTATCATCGGCAATTTTTTGTTGGAAATCGACAAAGGAGCGTACATTCGTCACCAAAGTTTGTAAGGCCGAATATGCGTCTCCATTTGCGTATCGGGAAGCCTCCTCTTTTTTTCCCTCATCGATTAGAGTAACGACTTTTTTTGTCAGTCCAAGATAGTCCGTTGCGGATTCTCGCGTCTTTGCCATTAAGGCTTTACCTTCAGGCAGAGCAACCAGAGGATCAAGTTTGTCGAGTCCATCCATGAAACTTTTACTATTTGCTTCCAGCCGTTCTTTCGCCTTAGCCACCTGCTCCTTGTCTGGCGCTGTTGCGATTTGCAATACGCGCGCTATACTGCCGCGCGCATTGTCTAAGACAAGCATGCTTAGTTTGGTTTTGGCCATTTCCTTCTTTGCGATATTTTCTAAATTTGCATGGGATGCGCCCAACTCATTTAGCGACATCGTCGTCATGCCAACCAGCATCAGAAGAATAATTCCGAAACCTAATCCCAAGCGCTGAGCAATGGGTAGTTTTGCGATGTTCATTTTGTTTCCTTCAGTAGGGAATGTTTATGCGCTAAATTTATGTATTGATCCTGTTTTATTATGCTTAAGTGTGATCAATCACATTCATTTACCCGCTCGCTGGCAGAGACAGATGCTGTTGTTGTGCGCGCCGCGTATATTGCTGCAACATGGCGCTGATACTTAGAATCAAGGCCACCTCGCCGCTACCTAAAATGGTAGAGCCGCCTATGCCTTGCAAATGCACAAATAGTTTCCCCAGTGGTTTAATGACGGTTTGGAATTCTCCCATCAAGCGATCAACTACCAGGCCGGCTTTATTCCCGCCATAGCCGACTACGACGACATTTTGACGACGTGGTAAATCGCCTTCGATATCGAACAGATTGCGTATCCGTATGAAGGGTAATACTTCTCCGCGCAAATCCATGAAGTCGATATCGGCACATTCTCTGGGCAATTCCAGGCACTCAATCACATTGTCGAGTGGCACCACAAAAGAGGAGTTACCAACGCCGACCAGAAAGCCGTCTATGATGGCCAGCGTCAGCGGCATACGTATACGCATGGTGGCGCCAACTCCAATTTCGCTATCGATTTCTATGCTGCCACGCAATGAGGTGACGTTGCGTTTGACCACATCCATACCGACCCCGCGTCCAGATAAGTTCGAGACTTGATCTGCCGTAGAAAAGCCGGGCTCAAAAATAAGCGCGTAAATTTCTTTGTCGCTTAAACTGGTGCCGGCGGGGACTAGTCCACGTTCTATCGCTTTGGCTAGAATTTTGTCGCGATTGAGTCCTCCACCATCGTCACTGACTTCGATCACGATACTGCCAGATTCATGGTAAGCATTCAGACGCAAAATGCCTTGCGCTGGTTTGCCGCGCGCCGCACGCATGGACGGCGCTTCTATGCCGTGGTCCATAGAGTTGCGCACCAGATGCATGAGCGGATCGCCAATTTTATCCACCACTGATTTGTCGACTTCGGTATCGCCACCGCCGATTTCCAGCAGTATGTCTTTACCTAACTCTATGCTGACATCCCTGACCACGCGCTGAAAACGACTAAACGTGGTGCCGATAGGAACCATACGTAATTGCAAAGCGCTATCGCGTACTTCTTCCACCAGGCGCATGACTTCGCTGGTTGATTCCAGCAACGCAATATCATTTGATTTGCTGGCGCGCAAATTGGTGCCCGCACCGGCAATCACGAGTTCGCCCACCAGGTCTATCAGTTTATCGAGTCTATCGGCATCGACCCGGATGTTTTGCTTCTCACGTGCCTTGGTGTCTTTAACCTGTTGTTGCTTATTTAAGGCTGCATTTAAGATGGGTTGCTGCAACATTTCCTGATCAACTAAAATTTCACCGATAGGTGCTTCTTTAGTCTGACCATCGTTAGTCGCGTGTTTTTTCGCTTGCAGGCGCAGGCACTCGTCAAGTTCATGTTTGGTGAGTACGCCACTCTTGATTAAGATCTCTCCTAGCAATTCGTTATCATCGGGTAGGGCATTGATGATATCGATGTAGTCGTCCATTTTGCTGTTCGGCGGAACGATGCGTATCACGCTGTCTTCTCGCACAAATTCAAAGACGTTTTCGATCGCTTCTTTGTTGGCACTACTTTTTAACACGACCTCAAAACCGAGATAACAGGTTTCTGCATCCATTTTGTCAATCAGAGGAATCTTGTCCGTGATGGTGATGAGGTTGACCACATCGCCTAAGGTACTCAGATAACGAATAAAAGACAGCGGATCCATACCGTTGCGCAGGCAATCCGGGCCGAAGCGCAAAGATAGATACCAATTGCCGTTATCGATGGCACCGCCGCCGCTAGCTTTGGACGCTGTTTCAACGTGATGATGGGCCAGTTCAGAGCCGGTGCCCGCAGCGTTCTCTTCGTGATTGAGAAAACGACGTAAACGTACATGCAAGGCTGCGCCTGTGCTGCTTTGCTCGGGTGTTGCCTGCATCGCTCCGGCGGCAACGCCGTCAATTAAAGTACTAATATGGTCGCGGCAAGGGAGTAGTACGGCGATCAGATCGGTGGATACGCTAATCTCATCGTTGCGCAGCATATCGAGAACGCTCTCCACCACATGGGTAAATTGCACGATATGGTCCAGGCCAAATAAGCCGGATGAGCCTTTGATGGTGTGCGCCGCACGAAAGATGGCACCGATGGCATCGGCAGGATTGTCGTCATGCTCTAGTCCTAGCAAGCCGTCCTCCATGTCTTGGAGTAGCTCTCGGCTCTCGACGACGAAGGTATCTAGTGCTGCCCTCATTTCTTCTTCGAAATTCATGCGTCCTCCGTGAGAGTACGACTACATCATTCGGAAATTATGCTGATTTTTTTCGGCAACATAAGTAAAAAGGAAGAGATAAAAATGGTATTTACAACTAATTAAGTCAATACGACCTGATCGCCAAAATGGCTCGTCATATTGCTCATTTCGAGTACTTCTAAGACGGCTTTGCTGTGCATGGCGTAGCGTAATTTTTTGTTGCGGCGTGCAGCTTCTTGTTTTAATACGATCAACACTTGCAAACCGGCGCTATCCATTTCTGATACCTGGGATAAATTGAGTTCGAGATCGTCACCCGTTTCTAAAAAAGCCTGCAGATTTTGCTTCTCACTGGCTGCTGTGTAGATCGTTAATTCACCTATCACCGTAAGCGTCTCCATGGCAGACTGCGCTTAAGGTAATATTAATTTAGAGACTGCGGCCAGCATCTGAGCTGGTTGAAAGGGCTTGACTACCCAGGCTCTGGCTCCCGCCGCCTGACCCTGTAATTTTTTGCCTTCTTGCGACTCGGTGGTGAGCATGATAACGGGGGTAAATTTGTATAAGGGGAGTTTTTTTACTTCGGTGACGAAGGTAATTCCGTCCATATTCGGCATGTTGACATCAGAAATAATCAGATGGATTTTCTGTCCCTTGAGTTTGGACAAGGCATCGACACCGTCTACGCCTTCGATCACGGTATAGCCTGCGCCTCGCAGCGCCAAGCCTACGACTTGCCGCACTGATGCAGAATCATCTACCACCATCACTGTCTTGGACATAATCTTCTTCCTTAAGCGTCGTTTAAAATGAAAAAACCACAAATTTTTCTAGCAGATACGGGGCCGCAGCGTCTCTTGATTTTTTTATGCTGCAATTGTGCAAAAAAACCAGTAGTTACAAATCGATTCAACTAAAAAAAGTGGCAGGCCCGTTGCGCAATCCCCATGCGGCTTTCCAGGCTGCCACCGTTGCAAGCCGCGCCGGCATTGCGTCTTGGGCGTGCCGCTTGCAGTTTTATAATGTCACTTCAAAAAAACGTAATGTCTGCGTCCGCACTGGCTGTCTGATCCGGTGCTCCCTTTGTTCGAGCGTGGCTGTTATGCTGATCGTCCATGGTGTAGTAGGTTTCCAGATCCGCCATCCATTGTGCGGTACTTGGTGTGGGGGTTTGCTCCGCCATGGTCTTAAGCAGTTTGCCAATGTCGCGGTCTAGCACATCGAGTATTTGACTGACTCTATCTTGGTATTGCAGCGTCACCAGCAGGTTTTCTACGTCATTGCGTATCACTTCACCGCGGCTACGCATCTCTTCTGCTGCGTCGCCCAGGCTTTGCACATGGACTAAGACTTCTTTCACTACCAGGCCCGATTGCTTCATCACCTTTCTATCTTGTTCATTGGTTTTTTTTGCTGTTTTTAGCGTCGACTTTACGACGTCATTGATCTGGCTGACGCGTTCGCCTATGGTCTTACCAGTTTCGCCAGAAATGAGTGAGAGGCGACGCACTTCTCCTGCCACCACGGCAAATCCTCGACCGTGGGCGCCAGCCCGTGCCGCTTCGATGGAGGCGTTGATCGCGAGTAAATTGGTTTGTGCCGCAATGACACCCACGCTATGCGCCATGTCTTTCAGATCCGCTACCGATTCTGCCAGCACATTAATGGCATCGAGTAATTCGCTCTTACTGTTGATCATTTGCTCCAGATGAGCAATAACTGGCTCTAAATCCTGTTGGCAAAGATTGATCAGGCGTATCGTGTCCTGATGTTTGTCGGAATTTTCGCCGCTAGCCTTACTACTAAACCCAGCTTCATCGAATTGCTGGATCAGAGAGCTAAAACTAGTGATTAATTGGATGACCGCATTTTCAGTTTGCGATTTGACCGTCAGTACATGATTTTGCCAAACGGGTAGTACGGTGTTGAGAAGCTCGGTAGGTAACTGTTCCGACACTAAGGTGACCGATTGCGGCGCAGCAAAGACGTGGCTAGCATGCGCTTTGTTCGATTCTGCGATGGCGAGCGCCTCTTCAGCCTGAGCATCTTTTTTGTGATTTACCCTGGTCCAGATCACAAGTACCAGCAAGATGGCGACAAACGAAATGATCGCAGGTAGCGGTTTTTTTGAGAATACTGGAAAACTGGCGAATATCAATATCAGGACGGGGAATGCATAGGCAAGCTTGATGGCGCCGCGCTGGCCTGAACCGAAAGCTAATTTGGACCCTGTCACTTGCATTGAGTTGCCTCGCAAAAAAGCTACTGATATGTCGCAGAATTAGTGTGTTACTTTATTTAATACAAGAATGTAAGTCCCAATAAAATCTAGTATTTCATAGGCTTTTGAAGCTAGATAGTAGGTCAGAACAAGTTTCGCGTAAAGATAAAAATAACAATTGTAATTGGGTATTTAAAGTTGACGATAGTGAATCTTATAAGGGAAAAGATACTACTATTTTTGGCAGAAAGGAACGCTTATTTAGGAGAAGATAAGAAATTGCCGTATCGCATGTGTTTTAGCAACCAAATGGCAATGTCTGTTGACAATCACTGTGCTTGCGCGTAAAGATATTAGCTAATAATTAGGCTAAGCGAGCTAGCGCAATACCCTTTGTTATTCTTAATTTTTTTGAGGCTAAGACGGCGATGGAAAATAAAATCAGGGTGGTGATTATCGATGACTATGATATGACACGCTCATTGTTGAAGATTATCTTGAGGGGCGAGAAATTCGACATCGTCGGCGAGGCTAGCGATGGCCAATCTGGCGTTGAGATGTGCCTTGCACTGAAGCCTGACATGGTATTGCTCGATGTTGTAATGCCTATCATGAATGGGATTGAGGCTCTGGAGAAAATCCGTCAAAATTTACCGGAAACTTTAGTCATGATGGTCACCGGCAATGATGACCATAGTGTGGTGAACGAGGCGATCAGCAAGGGCGCTAGTGGTTATATCGTCAAACCTTTTAATACCGCCAGCGTCATCGAGACCATGAACCAAGTCAGGGAGAGGTTTATTTTGTGCCATCCGGCTGGAGTGCAGTATTAAGTTTCGCTTAGTTAGAAATCAAATAAAAAAAGCATAGTGAGTTGTCACTATGCTTTTTTCTGGCTGACAGAGATTCTGAAACCAAGAATCAGCTAAGCTTAGGAGCCGCCGATAAAACCGTTTTGGCGCCAGGCTTCGTACACCACCACGGCCACGCTATTGGATAGATTCAGGCTGCGGTTGTCTGGGCGCATAGGCAGGCGTATGCGTTGTGCCAAAGGGAAAAAATCGCGTATTTCAGGTGCCAGACCACGTGTCTCCGCACCAAAGATGAAAAAATCTCCTGCTTTGAATGTCAATGTTGAAAACGTACTGGAACCATGCGTGGTCATGGCAAACATGCGCTCAGCTTGCGGCTGTTCTGATGCCAAAAATGCGGCCCAGGATTTATGCACTTTCATCGTCGCATAATCATGGTAATCCAAACCAGCACGCTTCATCTTGCTGTCATCCAAAGGAAATCCTAGTGGCTCAATTAAATGCAGTTGCGCTCCAGTGTTGGCGCATAGACGGATAATGTTGCCCGTATTCGGTGGGATTTCTGGTTCAACTAAGACGACGTGAAACAAAGTTATTTCCTTTGGGTGGGATCAAGATTTTTTGAAATTTTCGATAGCTTAGTGTAGTGCTTTCCCTGTGTAAAGCACAAGCTGAGGAATATGCTGAGGTATAGCTGAAACTGTTTTTTGCTGTGTTAATGGGTATTCTGTGTGGAACGCTCAGTGACGTGGGGTTCTGGCAAAGACGTAATTGCTTACTTGCGCCGCGCCAAAACGCTTTAAGAGTTGAGCGATTTCGTTCAGGGTGGTACCTGTGGTCATGACATCATCGATTACCCCTATGTGCTTACCCTTAACTTTGTCAATAAAGTCGGCGTTAAGCGCAAACGCTTTATGGACGTTCTTCTGTCTGGCATCAGGGTGCAGACTGCTTTGCTGTACGGTCTCCCGGCTGCGGATCAGCATCAGAGGTGCTAAGCTTATCCCCAGGTGGGCAGAGAGTGGCTTTGCGATCTCAAGGGACTGATTGTATCCGCGCTCTTGAAGACGGCGTCGCCCCAATGGCACTGGACAAAGAAGTTCTGCTAACGGTAGTTTAGGATCTTGCAATAATGCGTCACGCAATAAGTCAGCAAATAAAGTTGCTAACGCAAGTTTCTGTCCAAATTTCAGGGCCAAAACCATTTGATCGATCGGCGCTGCGTAATCGCCGGCGACCAAGGTGGAATCATAAGCCGGCGTCAGACTTAGACATTCACCGCAGATATGCTGTGCATCATGAGCTAGTAATGGGATGGCGCATTGCCGACAGCGTGATTGGTTTTGTTTGAAAAATTGATGGCGGCAATCTCGGCATAGCAACTCGTTGCCGGACGTGCCGCACAACGGGCAGCTAGAGGGAAGCAGTGATGCTAAGCCTATGTTTAATCCACGCAGCAAGTAGTGTTTGTAGGATGGCATGTAGATTCTCTGGCGAGCGAGGATGACAAACGTGTAAACTGCTTCATTATTGCACTTCACTCCGGTATTTGCCGTCCTACTGTCTACCTATCACCAATTTATGCTTAGCGCTCCTATTGATTTGCAACGTGTTCGTCAGATTTTTTCACGCGTAGACCGTATAAAAGCCTCAGAATTTTTACGCAGAGAAATTGCCAGTCGCATGCGCGATAAACTCGATTTAGTCAAAATTGAGCCAGATCGGGTCTTAGATGCGGGATGTGGTGACGGCACCGAGATCTTGCAGTTGCAAAAGCGCTTTCCTAAAGCGCATTTAATCGGTGCCGATGGTTCACAGGCTGTGCTAAATTTAGCATTGCGACAGCAACAGTTAGCGAAAAATGCTGTGGATAGGATGATGCATAAATGGTTGCCAGCCTCTCTGCAATCCGGACGCAATTCTGGCTTGATTTGTGGTGACTTTGCCCAATTGCCACTGTCTGCCGCTAGCGTCGATTTGGTCTGGTCGAACTTGGCATTGCACTGGCATCCGCAGCCCGATCTTGTATTTGCGGAGTGGCGTCGAGTTTTACGTACCGATGGCTTGTTAATGTTTTCTTGTTTTGGTCCCGACACTTTGTCTGAATTACGCCTTGCGTTTGCCGGTATAGATAGTGCGCCGCATACCCTGCCGTTTGTCGATATGCATGATTTTGGTGATATGTTAGTCAATGTCGGTTTTGCTACCCCGGTGATGGATATGGAAAAATTGACCTTAACCTACGATACAGTAGATAAATTATTTGCTGATGTGCGGGCACTTGGTGGTAATCCACTTCTTACTCGTCGCCAAGGCTTGATCGGTCGCCACGCTTACCGTTCTTTGTGTCAAAACTTGGAGGCAATGCGTAATCAAGACGGACGTATTCCCTTAACCTTTGAGGTGATTTATGGACATGCTTTTAAACCTATGCCCAAGAAACTAGCGTCTGGCGAATCTGTCATTCGTTTGGATTTCCCCAAAAAAAACTCTTAATACATATCAAGACTTGCTTACTTTACCGAGTTTGCTTTAGCTAAATAGCCCTTGGTTTGCGCCAGATCATGGTCTGCATGTGCACAATCTGCTTGATTTTTCCTTGATGCGAGAGGGCTTTTCCCTTTATACTCTCGCAGTTGTAGAAGTTGCCAGTATGTATTTTGTCGCTTCTAATAAAAAATTTAAACAGGGTTTTTGGGGAAATCATGAAACATGCTAAGCGATTACAGTCGTTAATGCTGGGTGCTTCGCTCATGGCAGCAGGAATGCCAACGTGGGCGGCAGTAAAAGATAGCCAGGGTGGTCCGGCTGTTCTAGAGATGAATTTGCAAACGCCAGCGACACAAATCGCTGAGCAAATTTATTCTTTGCATAATTTGATGCTCGTGATTTGTCTGGTGATTTTCGTCGCCGTTTTCAGTGTGATGTTTTATTCCATTCTGAAGCATCGCAAATCAGTTGGACACAAAGCGGCGACTTTTCATGAAAGTACTACGGTCGAGATTTTATGGACGATAGTCCCTTTCATTATCGTGATTGGTATGGCTCTGCCTGCTACCAAGACTTTGGTTTCAATGAAAGATACCTCAAACGCTGATATCACCATCAAAACTACAGGTATGCAGTGGAAATGGGGTTATGACTACCTGAAAGGTGAAGGCGAAGGGATTTCTTTCCTCTCTACACTGAAAACTCCAAGAACCCAAGTCGGTGCTCCTGGTGTGCAAGCAACGGAAGCGCGTGGCGACAATTATTTGATGGAAGTCGACAATGAAGTCTACGTGCCAGTCAATAAGAAAATACGCCTGATTACAACGGCAAATGATGTCATTCACTCGTGGTCGATTCCCGCCTTCGGCGTCAAGCAAGATGCTATCCCAGGTTTTGTGCGTGATACTTGGTTTAAAGTAGATAAAATCGGCGTTTATCGCGGTCTATGTTCAGAATTATGCGGGAAAGAACATGCGTTCATGCCTATCGTGGTGAACGTCGTTTCCGATGCTGACTACAAAAAATGGGTAGATGCTAAGAAAAAGGAAATGGCTGCGAATGCGGACGATCCAAGCAAAGTTTGGACCGTAGACGAGTTAAAACAGCGTGGTGAAAAAGTGTATGCAGCTAATTGCGTCGCTTGTCATCAGGCGACTGGTAAAGGCGTTCCAGGTGCGTTCCCTGCACTGGATGGTTCTGCAGTAGTGACTGGTGCAAAAGCCGGGCAAGTAGCGATTTTACTGAACGGAAAAAATGCAATGCCAGCATGGAAAGCCACTTTGTCTGATACAGAAATTGCTGCGGTGATTACCTATACCCGTAACAACTGGACAAACAAAGCCGCAGAAAATATCGTCCAGCCAGCCGAAGTTTTGGCTGCACGTAAGTAATTGAACAGGAGATTGAGATGAGCAACACAGCAGTCGATCACGCACACGATCATTCTCATGGTCACGATGACCACAGCCACGACGAGCCGCACGGCTGGAGACGGTATTTATTGGCCACTAACCATAAAGTTATTGGTAACCTCTATTTGATTTTCGCTTTCACCATGCTAATGGCTGGCGGCGTCATGGCACTGTTGATACGCAGTGAGTTATTTCAACCAGGTTTGCAGTTCATGCAACCGGAATTCTTCAATCAACTCACTACAATGCACGGCTTGGTGATGGTTTTTGGCGCGATTATGCCAGCCTTCGTTGGTTTTGCTAACTGGATGATACCGCTGCAGATTGGCGCCTCTGATATGGCGTTTGCCCGTATGAATAATTTTTCATTCTGGTTAATGCCTCCGGCCGCTATTCTGTTGATGGCTTCCTTCTGGGTGCCAGGCGGTGCTACTGCTGCCGGTTGGACCTTGTACGCACCATTATCAACGCAAATGGGGCCTGGTATGGATATGGCGATTTTCGCTGTGCATATCATGGGTGCTTCATCCATTATGGGTTCTATCAACATCATCACTACTATCCTCAATATGCGTGCTCCTGGCATGACCTTGATGAAGATGCCGATGTTTTGCTGGACTTGGTTGATTACTGCGTATTTGTTGATCGCTGTGATGCCAGTGTTGGCCGGTGCGATTACCATGACTTTGACTGATCGCCATTTTGGCACATCCTTCTTTAATGCTGCCGGTGGCGGTGACCCTGTGATGTACCAACATATTTTCTGGTTCTTCGGACATCCAGAGGTATACATCATGATTCTGCCAGCTTTCGGTATCGTTTCTCAAATCGTTCCCGCATTTGCCCGTAAGCCTTTGTTTGGATATGCATCAATGGTGTATGCAACCTCTTCGATCGCGATTCTGTCATTTATCGTTTGGGCTCACCACATGTTCACTACGGGTATGCCAGTTACTGCACAATTGTTCTTCATGTACGCCACAATGTTGATTTCGGTTCCTACCGGTGTGAAGGTATTTAACTGGGTGGCAACTATGTGGAAAGGCTCAATGACTTTCGAAACGCCTATGTTGTTTGCAGTTGGTTTTATTTTCGTGTTCACCATGGGTGGTTTCACAGGGTTAATCTTGGCCGTAACACCAATCGATATTCAATTGCAGGATACTTACTACGTGGTTGCTCATTTCCACTACGTATTGGTGGCAGGTTCTTTATTTGCCTTGTTTGCCGGTTACTACTACTGGAGTCCAAAGTGGACAGGTTTCATGTACAACGAAACCCGTGGCAAGATCCATTTCTGGGGCTCTTTGATTTTGTTTAATATTACCTTTTTCCCTATGCACTTTTTGGGTTTGGCGGGTATGCCGCGTCGTTACGCAGATTATCCGGCGCAGTTCACTGACTTCAATATGATTGCTACAGTTGGTGCTTTCGGTTTTGGTTTGATGCAAGTGTATTTCCTGCTCTTCGTTGTGATTCCTTGTATTAAGGGCGGCAAGCCAGCTCCGGCTAAGCCTTGGGATGGCGCTGAAGGATTGGAATGGACAGTACCAAGTCCTGCCCCTTTCCATACATTTGAAGAGCCACCAGTCGTTAAATAAGCTTTAGGTAGGAGGTGCGACGCGAGTCGTACTTCCTGTAAAAAATGAAAAATCAAAAAAAACCGAATAATCTTAGAACCGCACTCATGTTGTTCTCTGTCGTCTTGGTATTTTTTATTGGTGTGTTTGTTAAGCAGACTTGGTTACGTTGACGGACCATAGAATCTAATGTCCGAAGAAACGAAACAAGTGGTGGCAGAACGGCAGTCTGGCACGAAGAAGCTCAATCTCACTATGCTGAGCAAACTATTGGTGATTGCCGTGGTGATGTTTGGTTTTGGTTACGCTTTGGTGCCGATTTACAAGCAAATTTGTGAATTGACCGGGGTTAATATTCTTACTCCGAAAGATATTTCGATCAAAGAAATATCTAATTCTCAGATAGATAGAACGCGTGAAGTCACTGTTGAGTTTGATGCCAATACGCAAGGGCCTTGGCGCTTTCGGCCTACTGTGTCCAGCTTAAAAGTACATCCGGGCGAGATGGCGCAAATTATGTACGAGGTAGTGAATAAGCAGGCGTATAAGATGGAAGCGCAAGCGATACCGAGTTATGCGCCGCAACAGGCCGCAGCGTACTTTAAAAAGATGGAATGTTTTTGTTTTAAGCAGCAAACTTTGGAAGCAAATGAAGCGAGGCAAATGCCTGTGGTGTTTTATATAGATCCTAGTTTACCAAAAGATGTAAAGACAATTACCTTGTCATATACATTTTTTGAGGTGGGCGGGAAACCTAAAACCACTGCAGAAGGCGTGTAAATAATGGACGAATTGAAGCAAGCAAGTAAACGAAAAGCCTCGTTTCTAGCAACAGCCAAGGCAGTATTTTGGTCTTTTTTAGGCATACGAAAAAAAAGCGATTATGAACAGGATGCGGCGCAGCTTAATCCGCTCCATGTGATCATCGCAGGTGTAATAGGTGCATTAATATTCATTGCGACACTGATATTTATTGTTAAAAGTGTCGTTGCAAAATAAAGAAATTTAGTTTAAAAATTGTATCGGGAGATGGAAATGAGTTCTCACAGCGCTAAGGCACCTTATTATTTTGTACCTGGTCCATCTCAATGGCCAATCTTGGGGGGCGTCACTTTGTTGCTCACTATGTTTGGCGCATCTGCATGGGTCAATGGTATTAGTTGGGGTATGTACCTCAACTTTACAGGCATTTTTCTCACTTTGGTGGTGCTCTATAAATGGTTTGGGGATGCTATTTCCGAATCTGAAGCGGGTCAGTATAGCGCTCGAGTTGACGTATCTTTCCGTTGGAGTATGAGTTGGTTCATTTTTTCTGAAGTCATGTTCTTCGGTGCTTTTTTTGGTGCCTTGTTCTATGCTCGCAGTATCAGCATGCCTTGGTTAGCAGATTTGGATCATAAAGTGTTGTGGCCCGATTTTGCAGCACAGTGGGGCAATACGGGTCCAGCGGGGACTATAGAAGCGTTCAAAACGATGACACCGTTTCCTATTCCAACAATTAACACGGCCTTATTGTTGACTTCTGGCGTAACTTTGACGATTGCTCATCATGCCTTGCGCGAAGGACATCGTGCCAAAACGGCGATTTGGTTATTCGCAACGATCTTGCTAGGCGCAGTGTTCATGGGCTTTCAGGCTTTTGAATATATCGAAGCATATTCAGAATTGAACCTGAAACTGACCTCAGGCATTTATGGATCGACCTTTTTCATGTTGACTGGTTTCCATGGCTTCCATGTGACTATGGGCGCAATTATGTTATCAGTAGTTCTGTATCGCGTTTTAAGAGGCGACTTCACTCCTGAGCACCACTTTGCGTTCGAAGGTGCTGCTTGGTATTGGCATTTTGTCGATGTGGTTTGGCTCGGTTTGTATGTCGTTGTATATTGGCTCTGATTTGCTTTAGAAACTCCATCACATCTAAAGAAAAAGCCGCACACTGTGCGGCTTTTTTTTATATCTATCTTTCGATATTTAATCTGTAATAAAGTGCCTTAACGAATACCGGTAGGTTGTATTAAGCCGAAATGATGTGCGATCAGAATTAAAACAAAAAGAGCGATGGAAAATCCCACTCGAAACGCCAAAGCCTTCACGGTCCGATTGCTCTTGCCTTTGTCTTTCATCATATATACCAAGGCAGATCCTAGACTAATGAAGATGAGTAAAAAAGCGATAGCCACAAGAATTTTCATACCCTAAGCCTATATAGAAAACCTCTATTGTAATGCCATATTCCTTTCGCTTTCGTCTGATTCCAATGATGCTCACAGTCGCGCTGTGCGCGTTAGGGATAACTCTGGGACAATGGCAAACTGGCCGTGCGTTGGAGAAAGAGAAGATCGCATCGGCCACGTTTGCACGAGCAAGTTTAGCTCCCGTACAAACGCATGAACTGATTGGCGCTAGCACTGAGTTAGTATTTCGAAGGGCATCTTTAAGCGGGGAATTCGTTGTGGGTTGGCCTCTGTATTTGGATAACCGTCCATTACATGGTGTTGCAGGTTTTTACGTGATGATGCCGTTCAAAATTGCAGGAAGTGATCGATATATTTTGGTGGCGCGCGGATGGCAACCAAGAAACCCGAATAATCGTACTCTAATGCCTTCGTTGAACACGCCAGTAGGGACTATTAATTTGGACGGTGTTTTGAGAGGCAGTATCGATAAAGTTATGCAACTAGGCCAGGCCACACCCTTGGTTCCTGGGGCTATCGTGCAAAATATTACTGCGCAGGACGTAGCTCAGCAGACTGGTTTAAAGATGTTTGGTTTGGTGCTTGAGCAAACTTCCGTTTCTGTAGACGGTTTGCTGCGCGAATGGCCGCTTCCTTCCGCGGGCGCAGACAAGCACCGTGCTTATGCCTTTCAATGGTATGCGCTGTCTTTAATGGCAGTCATTTTTTTTGTTGTAACAGGATTTCGTCGTGGAAAAAATAGATAAAAGAACTTCTTCAGGTCGTTGGAAATTATTCGCGGTGTTGGCGGTCTGTGCGGCTCCCATGCTTCTGTCCTACCTGACTTATTACGTAATCAAACCTAGTGGCCGTACTAATTACGGAACCATACTTGATCCACGTCTTTATCCCATGCCTAAATTGGGTGGGCTACTGTTGGGTGGCGAGCCAAAAGAGCTCAATGCCTACAGTGGTAAGTGGATCATGCTACAAGTCGATAGCGGCTCCTGCGCCAAATCCTGTGAAAAAAAATTGTACGACATGCGTCAATTGCGCCTGATGCAAGGCAAAGAAATGGAACGGGTGGAGCGTGTCTGGTTGATCACCGATGAACAAGCGGTCGATACGGTTTTGATACGTGCATTTGATGGTACTCGTATGATCAGAGTGGATGTAGCCGCGCTTAAGAAATGGTTGCCTGGCGAAGAAAATACGCAAATCAGCGATCATCTATTTATGATCGATCCGCTTGGAAATCTGATGTTGCGATTTCCTAAAGATGCGGACCCGCAAAAAATGAAAAAAGATATCTCTAAACTATTAAAAGCATCGGCGATAGGTTAGACGCAAATTATGTGGCCGCAACTTTTCATTACTGCGCTTTTAGTCGCCTTGCTACCGCTTTCTTTGGTGTGGGTATCTGATGATGCGAATAAATACCGAAAATTAATTGGAGTCACTTTATTTTTGACTTTGGATTTGATTGTTTTTGGCGCCTTTACACGGCTAACCGATTCCGGTTTGGGATGCCCGGACTGGCCGGGATGCTATGGTCAGGCGAACCCCTTGCAGTCACTGAGTGCGATAAAGTCTGCTCAGATTTTGATGCCTAACGGGCCTGTGACTTTACAAAAAGCCTGGATAGAAATGATACATCGCTATCTGGCCATGTGCGTCGGTGTGCTAATCGTGGCGCAGATGTGCATTGCATGGTGGCGTCGTAGCCGGCTCAAACATACGCCTTGGTTGGCGACAGCTTTATTTCTGTTTGTCTGCTTGCAAGGTGCTTTCGGTGCCTGGACAGTGACGCGTAAGTTGCAACCATTGATCGTCACCACACATTTGTTATTGGGTATGGGATTGTTAGCGTTGCTCACTTGGGCTTGGGTTCGGGAAGGATCCACCATTCTTGAAAAACATATAGCATCAAGTCTTATTAGCATCGCTACGCTCGCACTTTTATTGTTGTTTATACAGATAGCTTTGGGTGGATGGGTAAGCACCAACTATGCTGCTTTGGCTTGCCATGATTACCCACTCTGCAATGGAGCGTTAATTCCTCAGCTAGATTTTGAACACGCTTTTAGTCTGTGGCGACAATTGGGACAAACAGCAAACGGAGAATTTTTACCGTTTTCTGCTTTGGTCGCGATTCAATGGGTGCATCGTAGCTTCGCTTGGTTGGTCGTACTGATCGTACTCTACTTAGTATATCGAGTAAAAAAAATACCTGCTTTACGCGGAATCGGTAAGAGCCTCTTGTTGTTTATTTTTCTGCAGTTGTTGAGCGGTGCCTCCACCGTGTTTTTTTCCTGGCCTTTGTTGATTGCGGTCTTACATAATGCTGGAGCGGCTTTGCTCGTGCTTTTGCTGTGCATGTTAAACTACCGAGTTCGGCACGCAGCAGCCCCCTGATTTTTCATGACAACTTTGAGTATTTCTAATAATCGTCTCGCGCAATATTTGGCGCTGACTAAACCACGCGTCACGCAGCTTGCCGTCTTCTGCGCCGTAATTGGCATGTTTTTAGCAACGCCAGAATTCCCTGATTGGCGCGTCGTGTTTGCAGCGACCATAGGTATTTGGTTGCTTGCAGGCGCAGCGTTTGCCGTCAATTGTCTGATCGAACGTGAGATTGACTCCCGTATGGCTAGGACAGCACGGCGGGCAAGTGCCAGTGGCGAAATAACCGAACCTCAAATTCTAGTGTTTTCCTGTGCCATTGGTGGAGCCGGCATGTGGATTTTATATCAATTCGTGAACCCATTGACGATGTGGCTGACGTTCGCCACTTTTGTTGGCTATGCTCTGATTTATACTATAGTTTTAAAACCAGCAACACCGCAGAATATTGTAATAGGTGGGCTCTCAGGCGCGATGCCGCCGGCATTAGGCTGGGCAGCGATTGCTAATGATGTTCCTATGCAAGCTTGGCTCCTGGTGTTAATTATTTTTATCTGGACTCCACCACATTTTTGGGCCTTGGCCATGTATAGACGCGACGATTATGCAAAGTCTGGCTTGCCTATGTTACCAATTACGCATGGTCTGGAGTTCACGCGCTTTCATGTCTGGCTGTATACCATCGCTTTATTCGCCACGACTATGCTGCCATATGCGGTACATATGAGTGGCCTTATTTATCTTATTAGTGCGGTTATACTTGGAGTGATGTTCCTTTGGTATGCGTGGCGCATTTATCGCCACTACGATGACCTACTCGCGAGAAAGACTTTTACCTTTTCTATCATCTACTTGTCGCTGTTGTTTCTTGCCTTGCTGGTCGATCACTACATTAAATTATAGACGCTATGATGTTTCTACCTCGGCAATTTAAATTGTTTTGTCTGTCTGCTTTATTGCTTGTAGTGGCTTGCTCGAATCCAACTGATAAATTCATTAATACGGATCTAACAGGTTTGGATTACGCAAAAAATTTCGAGTTAACCGACCACAACGGTAAGGCCCGTACTTTGGCCGATTTCAAAGGGAAAGCGGTCGTTATTTTCTTTGGTTACACTCAGTGCCCGGACGTTTGTCCAACCACCATGGTTGAGATGGCTAATGTGATGAAGCAAATGGGGCCGTTGTCTGAAAAAGTACAGGTATTGTTCGTTACCGTCGATCCTGAACGCGATACTCAGGCCTTGCTGGCCGCCTATGTACCAAACTTCGATAAGCGTTTTCTGGGACTATATGGCGACCAGGCCGCAACCGCTAAAGTAGCCAAGGATTTTAAAGTTTTCTATCAAAAAGCACAGGGCAAGACAGCCGACTCCTACACTATGGATCATACTGCTGGCAGTTACGTTTTCGACCCCGAGGGTCGGATTCGTTTATTTGTACGGCATGGACAAGGTGCGGAACCTATCGTGCATGATCTCAAAATATTATTGAAGTAGGATTTAATATGAAAAATAAAAATGGCGCTATCTAAGCGCCATTTTTTATGGATTTACTCACCGCCTATGCGTAGGCGACTAAGGCAGTCTTCATTTTTTTTAATGCGGCACTTTCGATCTGACGGATACGTTCGGCAGAAACCCCATATTCGCTGGCTAATTCGTGCAAAGTTGCGCCTGAACCATCGTCGTTTTGTAACCAGCGCGATTCTATTATGTGGCGCGAGCGAGCATCTAACTTGGATAACGCGGTTTCCAAGCCCTCGCTTTGTAATCTATCATAGCGTTGCGCTTCAATTACATGGGTAGGTTCATCTACTTCTGTTTTGAGATAAGCAATAGGTGCAAATTTATCATCTTCATCATCAGTTTGCGAATCCATTGCAATATCGCGACCGGATAAACGCATTTCCATCTCTATCACTTCCTCGCGTTTCACATCCAATTTTTTTGCGAGCGATTCGATTTGTGCCTGCGACATTGAGTCGAGGCCTTCTTTATGGCTACGCAGATTAAAGAACAGTTTACGTTGTGCTTTAGTTGTCGCGACTTTGACTAGGCGCCAATTTTTCAGGATGTACTCATGCATTTCGGCCTTAATCCAATGCATGGCATACGAGACTAAACGAACACCTTGGTCAGGATCGAAACGTTTAACTGCTTTCATCAAACCAATATTACCTTCTTGGATCAAGTCTGCATGCGGCAGGCCATAACCAAGATAACCACGAGCAATTGATACAACCAAACGTAAGTGCGACATAACCAACTGTTGCGCGGCATTGAGATCATTATTCTCGCGCAATTGTTTGGCCAAATCCATCTCTTGCTCATGTGTCAGCATAGGCAGGCGATTAACTGCAGAAATATAGGCATCTATATTTCCGAGAGTACCGCTAAAACCCAATGCTAGCGCTGTGCTATTTGAAAACGGCGTAATGGTTTGTGTCGATGAATAAGTCATTTTTCCTCCAGATTTGCTGCCAGTCGCTTGCTATTGATAAAGAAAACAGTGCTAAGGGCTATCACTTCAATTTCATATATTAGCACTCTCTGAGCTTGAGTGCTAAGAACCTCTATTTATATTGAATATGGCAGAAAGTACAAATAAATTGTATTGCTTATTGAGCAATTTATTTACTTGATTATAGAAGTTAGAGCCCGTCCATAAGTAAAAGTTTCAGAAATTATTGAGAAAGATCAATTAAATAATTAATTTCAGCTATTAGAAGCTAGAAATTCGGGCGAGTTGACGTCTTACCGAAAAAAACGCACCGAATAAACCTAAGCACATGCTGATTGCTAGTAAGAATAAGCTGGGGATGATGCCTAGAGGTATTAAATGAAATTCAGAAGCGTAGAGTTTAGCAAAATCGGCAATTGCCAAATTCAGTGGTTGCAAAGCCAGTGCAATTAGACACAGGGCTGCGCTGCCTGCCAGTAAGCCAAGCAAGGCACCAGTATAGTAATACGGTTTGTGTATAAAACTATTACTAGCTCCCAACAGGCGGGCAATAGAAATTTCGGCCTGATGTGACATCACTTGCAGGCGGGTAGCGTTAAAAATGACCACAACCACTACTACGCCTAGAGTGCCGCCTAAAAATAACAAGAAGATTTGCAATACCTGCACCAGAGCAGAGAGTCGTTTCACCCATGCAGAGTCAATTTGTACTACATCGACATTTGGCATTGACTTCAGACTTGATACCAGCGCATCGACTTTATCAGTATCCTCATTTGAGAGCGATAAAACATACGCGTCTGGCAAAGGGTTACCACCTAAAGTTGCCAATACCTCAGCCAAGCTGGATGTTTCTTCCATCGCCGCCAAGGCTTTGTCTTTGGTGATGAAACTCAGTTTTGCGGAAACCTTCGCTGTTTTTAAGATCGTCTTGATCGTAAGGGAAAGTGCGGTGGCTTCAGTACGCGGTGTCGCTGGCTGCAAGAAAATGCTGATTTCTGGCTCTATCGATAATTGCGCTGAAACCGGACGGATATTTTCTATCAGCGTCAGCCCCGCTATCGGTAGTGCCAAAGCGATTGCTACTACCAGCGCATTGAATAAAAAATTTCCAGGGCTTGCACGTAAATGTGAAAGCGCGCTTGTGATAGCAGAAATATGTAGGCGTAACCAGCTCGTCATGATGTGTCCTTATCCGGCTAGGCGGCTAATGCCGATGTCCAAGAGTCGCTGATTGCTCCCTTGCTGAGATAAATTACGCGACTGGCTTGTTCGAGCAATTGCTCATCGTGGCTGGAAATAATGCAGGTAACGCCGGCGCTCTGGAATGCCTTCAAGGCGCTTAATACCTTGTTGGCATTATCTTTATCGAGAAAAGCGGTAGGCTCATCAGCCAAAATAATACGAGGGCGATTCACGATTGCACGAGCAATCGCAACACGCTGTTGTTCGCCGCCCGAGAGTGTCAATGGTCGGGCATCTGCTTTGTCGAATAAATTCACTTTTTCCAAGGCGACTTTGGCGCGAATCTCAGCCTCGCTTCTTGCTGCTCCCGCTACGATCAAGGGCAACATCACATTGGCTAACACGCTGCGGTCCAGAAGTAAGCCTTGTCCCTGCAGGATTAAACCCAGTTTGCGTCGGTAAAACGGCAGACTGCTGGCATTGAGCTTACTGACATCTTGTCCATGCACACTAACGATGCCACCGCTAGCGCGTTCAACACCTGCGATTAATTTCAATAAGCTCGACTTTCCGGCGCCCGATGGTCCTGCTAAAAAAATTAATTCACCATCGGCAATCGAGAGTGATATATCGCGCAAGGCATAGACGCCTTGCGTGTACTCCTTGGTCACATGCTGAAATTCGATCATGATCTGGAATGAAGACGGTTAATCAAATAAAGCGTTCACAAATTCTTGCGCATTAAAGGCTTGTAAATCCTCTATCTGTTCGCCTATGCCTATAAAATACACAGGAATGGGATGAATTTTTGCAATTGCGGCCAGCACGCCACCTTTGGCGGTGCCATCGAGTTTGGTGATGATCAGACCAGTTAAATTCAACGCAGCATCAAAAGCCTTTACTTGCGCCAGTGCGTTTTGACCAGTGTTGCCATCGATCACCAGCAGGATCTCTTGCGGGGCGCCATCCATACCTTTGCCTATCACACGCTTGATTTTTTTTAACTCTTCCATCAGGTGTAGCTGGGTAGGTAGGCGACCCGCGGTGTCGACCATCACGACATTGGTGCCGCGCGCCTTGGCAGATGCTACTGCATCAAAGGCTACTGCCGCCGGGTCCCCCGATTCTTGAGAAATTACGGTGATATTATTTCTTTCGCCCCAAATCGTCAGTTGCTCACGTGCCGCAGCGCGAAAGGTGTCGCCGGCCGCCAGTAAGACCGACTGTTGGTGGCTCTGTAAATGCTTGGCCAGTTTGCCTATGGTGGTGGTTTTTCCCGCGCCATTGACACCCGAGATCATCATCACCAGTGGTTGATGTCGGCCCAGTTCTAAAGGTTTTTGTAAAGGGCTGAGTAATTCAAGTAGCAAGGTTTTTAATGCCGTTTTGACTTGCTCGGCTTCGGTCAATTTTTCATCTTTGACCTTTTTCTTGAGCCCCGTCAATAAAAACTGAGTCGCCTCAACGCCAGCATCGGAAATTAACAATGCAGTTTCTAGCTCATCATATAAGTCGTCGTCGATTTTTGCACCGACAAACAAGGTCGTCAGACTAGATGAAGTTTTGGATAAACCGGCCTTGAGACGGCTTAACCACGACGGTTTGTCGAGTGACGATACTGGCGCGGCTAGCGGCTCGGTAGTCGTTAAGATTGTAGCGGGAGTCGCTTCTGGAGTAGAAGTGGACTCATCTTTGGGTTTTTTCTTAAAAAAGCTAAACATCGAGGATTTGGGTAGTTGCAGTGAGTACAGGTTAGAATGCTGCCATTCTAACAGACCCCTGTTGGTAATTTTGACTCACATTCTCAACTAGTTGCTCGCTCTATGAAAACCAACAACAAAAAAACGCCCGTGCCTAGTCGTCCATCACATCAGGTGAGAATCATTGCCGGACGCTGGAAGCGCACGCCCTTGAACGTGATTGTGGCTGAAGGCTTGCGCCCAACCCCGGACCGAGTGCGTGAGACGGTGTTTAATTGGTTGAATTTTTTATTGCCTGGCGGTTGGCAAGATTTAGTTTGTCTGGATTTATTTGCCGGCAGTGGAGCATTAGGTTTTGAGGCGGCCAGCCGAGGCGCTACCCAAGTGACGATGGTCGAATCTCATACGCCGGCGTTTAAACAGTTGGAACAAGTTAAGCAGAAATTAAGCGCCGATGAAGTTGTTTTGTTGCGCGCTGATGCTATAACTGTGGCGACTGGGATGGCTGCCCGTCGGCAAACAGTGGACCTTATTTTTCTTGATCCGCCGTTTGGACTCGGTATATTGCAGAAAATTTTGCCAATTTGTGCGCAATTACTCACGCAAAATGGCTTACTGTATGTCGAGGCTGAACACGCTTTGATGATTGATGGCAATATGCAAGAAGCGCCAGATTATTTGCTCGGTTGGAATGTTTTACGAGCCGATCAAGCGGGGGCTGTACATTATCACATACTGCAACGCAGCAATTTGGCGCATGATTTGCCAGAAAATCAGGCATAATGCCCGCTCGTCGTGGTGCATATTCATATTTGAGTAGTGAATAAGGGAGTAAAGATGGTCACAGCCGTATATCCGGGAACTTTCGATCCACTGACACGTGGACACGAAGATTTGGTGCGTCGCGCCTCGGGTCTGTTTGACACGCTGGTAGTTGGCGTGGCCGACAGCAAAAATAAAAAACCTTTCTTTTCACTGGACGAACGCCTGACGATTGCCAATGAAGTCTTAGGGCATTACCCAAACGTGCGCGTGGAAAGTTTTTCTGGTTTGCTGAAAGATTTTGTGCGCAAAAACGATGCACGCGTGATTGTCCGTGGTTTGCGAGCCGTCTCTGATTTTGAATACGAATTTCAGATGGCGGGTATGAATCGCTATTTATTGCCGGATGTCGAAACCTTGTTTCTGACACCATCTGATCAGTATCAATTTATCTCAGGTACTATCGTGCGTGAGATCGCCATGTTTGGCGGCGATGTATCAAAATTCGTATTTCCTTCCGTAGATAAGTGGCTCAAGCAAAAAGTGGCGGACGCAGAAGGACAATAAGTGCCAGGCGATGGCTTAAGCTGAGCCAAGCTTAGCGGCAGAAATATTTAGAAGTAGCAGGAGGATGTATGGCTTTACTAATTACCGACGATTGCATCAATTGCGATGTATGCGAACCGGAGTGCCCAAATGAAGCGATTTATATGGGCCCTGAAATTTACGAGATCGATCCGAATAAATGTACCGAGTGTGTCGGTCATTACGACGTACCACAATGTAAAGAAGTTTGTCCGGTGAGTTGCATACCGTTTAATCCGGCATGGAGTGAAACACCGGAGCAATTACTTGCCAAGTACGAACGATTGCAGGCAGAAGCAAAAAAACCTGGCTAAGTTTTATTTAGACAGACATACTCGATTGCGGCCTTGTTCTTTCGCATCGTACAAGGCGCGGTCTGCTTTCCATAATAATTCGGCGGCGATGGCATCCGCGTCGCCATGATTTTCGTTTTCGCTGAGGGCGGCGATACCGATAGAAATCGTGCTATTGCAAACACCGCTCATACTCAGGAAAAAAGGTGTGCTGGCAATGCTCAGGCGTATTCTTTCTGCCACTTGCGCCGCAGCTTGCAGATCAGTATTGACCAGTAGCACCACAAACTCTTCACCGCCAAATCGTCCTAAGGTATCGCTCAAGCGTAGTTCAGCCTTGATGCGACTGGCCACTTCTTTTAAAACGTCATCTCCGCTTTGATGGCCATATTGATCATTCACTTGTTTGAAAAAATCGATGTCCAGATACATACAGGCGATACTGTATTGCTGGCGGCGGGCACGTGCGATTTCTTCTAACATTCTGCGTTCTACATTGCGCCGATTGCTGACGTTGGTCAGCGGATCGGTTAGACCTATATACGTCAGACGTTCATGATTGATGACGTTTTCCAGGCAGGTGGCGATGATAAAGCCCATCTGTTGGATAAAATCTGTCGCCATGTTGTCGCTGAAGCGAGTCGCATTAAAACTACCCAGATTGAGGCAACCGATTAGTCGATTTTGTTTAAATAGTGGAACCAGCGCGATGCTCATAGGTTTTTTCGGGCAAGTCGAAAAAAACGATGCATGCTTTTGTGCAGAATAGAGACCTAGCGCGGGTTTTTCCCGGGTATCGGCCGGTAAGGCTAGTTCTGCTTCGTTGGCGACAAACATCAGCCGGGGGAAATCGCTTAATTCAAAACTGAGGTCTTGCAAGATGCCACGTAAATTATTTTGTCTATCGATCAAAGTCAGGCTCACTACATCGAGATCCGAACTGCTGGCGAGGGTACTGAAAATAGTCTCTATCAGTTCGCGAAAGCTACTCGCTCCTATCAATTCCAAATTGAAATTCTGATGACGCGACATGATGGCTTGATTATCATGGGCCTGCTTGAGGAAGCTACGCATTTGCTCACGCAGCACGCGGTTTTCCTGGATTAATTCCTGATTCGCCATAGATAGCACGGTCTCTCCAGGCGATGGTGTCGCTAACTTATCCATAGTGTCGTCCATATGTAGCTGGTATCCAATGCTACATTCAGTGTGAATTGCAGGGCAGCGATCATAATCAAAAGGCCAGCTGTAATTCTAGCGCATCACCGACGGCGATGGTTTGTCCAGCACCTTGCCGGACGATGGTGTTCATGCCAAAAGTTACTGCGCCTTCGAGCAAGGGATTGCTGCGATAGCTTTGCAGGATATCGACAGGATTTGGTCCTACTTCTGCGCTAGCTTGATCTACTGCCGGTATCGGGCAGCGTGGGCAGGGTTTAACCGGTTGCAGCTGGATGCTCTGCTGTGCCGCGTTGGTTTTATGGATGATCAGCACTTCTGCATAATCTTCTTCAAACGCTTCCACACCATCGATCACAATATTCGGTCGAAATCGATCCATGGGCACGGCAGCGCGACCCTGTGCCAGCAATCTTTGATTTAAATCTTCCAATGAGGCACTAGAAATAAGCAGAAGTGGATAACCATCTGAAAACAGAGCCGGTACTTTGATGTCGCCCGTCCACTTGGGGTTGGCACAACGTTGGGACGAGGGATGGCTGCGTACCAGACGGCAGTTAACACCCAGAAAGCGGGTCAGCCAGCTGGCCGCAGTGGCGCCGCAATCATAGGCGGGTACCAGGTCATCCCAGACCTGCACTTGCACAAGAGTGCCGGGTGTTGCCGGTATCAGGCCAATCTCTAGTGCTGGCATATCGGGAGCGTGCAACATCAGTTTTTCGTCAGCCAATTCCGGTTGCAGCAACGCCATTCTGGGGTATTCCCGTTGCGTCAAAAATTGATTATTGCTATCGATCAGCATCCACTCACGATCACGTAGCGTCTGATGCGACAAGCCAGCCTCGGTCAAGGTTGCCGTTTGCAAGGATATGCCGGCACAGGATTTGATTGGATACAGAGTGAGTGCGCTGATGATAGGCATAAACAAAGCGAATAAGAAAAATTTGTGAAGATGACAATCGCCTATCATACCGCGTTATACCCGCGTATGGATATGCGAGAGCGGGCTAAGGTCTGGCGCAAACGCGGTCTCTGCACTCTGGCGCTGCAGCTAGCTTGCCTCAGTTTCCTAACAAAGTTTTACAAATTACTTCAGATAAAACAGGCATTTTTTTGCTGCTGGACAGGGCAATCCCGGTTGTTACGCGTATTCGCTCCGCGCTTTGGACTGCAATATGCTCAGTGCAAGACTAGGTAGAAAATCCGAAAACAACACTCGTCCAACACGCATATTCCATGCGGTCTGCAGGCCAGGCAGGCTGGAAAGCCGCATGGCTATTGCGTGATGGCGATGCCTGCTATTTTTTTTGCGAAGCCCGGTGCCTGTTCGTACATCCCTTCTTATTGCCATCAAACCTATGCCTTAGATGCTTCATTGATTAAATCAATCGTTTGATTTATTATTTGCTGAGCGCCGTATTTTGGGTCGAAATGATAAAAATACGACATCTACTATCTAGGTGAAGCAAAGCATTGGAGACGGTATGAGCAAAGAATTATTCAGCGAGATGCGCGGCCAGGTGTTGTGGCTCACCATCAACCGCGAGCAGCGGCGCAATGCCTTAAATGCGGAGGTGCTGGACGGTATCCGCAGTGCTTTGGCTGACAGCGAAGCTGACCCGGGTGTGCAGGCAATCGTGCTGACCGGCGTTGGTGACAAGGCGTTTTGCGCCGGTGCTGATCTGCAGTCCGGCAGCAGTTTTAGTTTTGATTATTCCGCGCCGCATCAACAGTTTGCCGAACTCTTGCGTCAGGCCCGACATAGCACCACACCTTTGATCGCCCGCGTGAACGGTGCCTGCATGGCCGGCGGCATGGGCTTGTTGGCGATGTGTGATCTGGCGGTGGCTAGTAGCAGCGCGACTTTTGGTTTGCCGGAAGTGAAAGTGGGATTGTTCCCAGCTCAAGTGCTGGCGGTGCTACAACACCAGATCCCGCGCCGCATCTTGAATGAACTTTGCCTCAGCGGCGAAGCGATTTCTGCCGAACAAGCGCAGCAGCTAGGCTTGCTCAATTACGTCGCCGAAGCGGATCAGCTGGATGACAAACTTGCCTGGCTGCTGGCGCGCATCATCAATAAATCTCCGGCCGCGCAGCGCCGTGGTCTATATACACTCAAACAAATCGAGAGTCTGCCATTTGAGCAAGCCATGGCCTTTACAGAAAGCCAGATAGGCTTGTTTGCCCAGACCGCAGACGCGCAAGAAGGGCAACTGGCCTTCCGCGAAAAACGCCCGCCGGTTTGGACCGGACGCTAGAAAGAAATCTATGACAAAACACATGATCGCCATTGGCGGTGCCTCCGGTTTTTGGGGGGATAGCATGACAGGTGCCACGCAACTGGTGGCCTCTGGCAAGATTGATTATCTGGTGTTCGACTACCTAGCCGAACTGACCATGTCCTTGCTGGCATCGGCCAAGCTGAAAAATCAAGAAATGGGTTACGCCACCGATTTTGTCTCGATTGCGATGAAGGCTGTGCTGCAAGACGCCAAGGCGCGCGGCATACGCGTGATCGCGAATGCCGGCGGCGTCAATCCACGCGCTTGCGCGACTGCCTTGCAAGCCCTGGCGAATGAATTGGGCGTTGCCATCAAGATTGCCGTGGTCGAGGGCGACGACGTGCTGCCGCTGTTACCGGCCTTGCGCGCAGAAGACGTACGCGACATGCAAAGCGGCAAAGCCTTACCGGAAAAAATCTTGAGCGCGAACGCCTATCTAGGCGCATTACCGATCAAGCTGGCACTCGATGCCGGTGCGGATGTCGTGATCACCGGGCGTTGCGTCGATAGCGCCGTCACCCTGGGCGCGCTATTGCACGAATTTCACTGGAGCATGGATGACTACGACAAACTGGCGGCTGCAAGCCTGGCCGGGCACATCATAGAATGCGGTTGCCAGGGTGTTGGTGGCCTCCATACCGACTGGGAAAATGTGCCAGACTGGGCGCACAGCGGCTACCCGATAGTTGAATGCCTTCAGGATGGCAGTTTCATCGTCACCAAACCGGATGGCACCGGGGGGCTGGTGACTCCAGCCACCGTCGGCGAACAACTCTTGTACGAAATCGGCGATCCGGCGCGCTATATCTTGCCGGATGTGATTTGCGATTTTACTCAGGTTAGGCTGACACAAGCCGCAGAACATCGCGTGCTGGTCGAGGGCGTGAAGGGCTACGCTGCACCTTCTAGCTATAAAGTCAGCGCCACCTACGCCGACGGTTTTCGCAGTGCCGCGCAACTGACCGTGGTCGGGGTTGATGCCGAACGCAAAGTCAGGCGTACCGCAGAAGCGATACTGGCGCGCACCCGCGAGATATTCACACGCCTGGGTTTGCCTGACTATAGCGCGACCCATATCGAAGTGCTGGGTACAGCCGCGGCCTACGGCGCACATATTGCGCGCGCGCCTTTATTTGAAGCCGTGATGTGGCTGGCAGTCAGCCACACGCACAAGCAGGCGCTAGAGATATTTTCACGCGAAATTGCCCCGGCTGGCACCTCCTGGTCACCGGGCACTACCGGTGCCGGTGGCGGCCGGCCGGGTGTCTCGCCGGCGATCAAGCAGTTCGCTTTTTTAATCGATAAACAGCGCCTGTCTGTGAGCTTTAGTTTGCGGGGAGAGACTGCGCAGGTGGAGCCAATCACCGTGCCGATACCGCGTGGTAGTGATTTGTCTTTGTCTTCATCGATGGTCGTTGAAGAGAATAATACCCAGCTGCCGCAAGGCGACCAAATCACGGTGCCGCTGATCCGTCTGGCCTATGCCCGCAGTGGCGACAAGGGCGATATCTCGAATATCGGTGTGATGGCGCGCCGGGCTGAATATCTGCCGTTGTTGCGCGCGCAATTGACAGTAACCAGTGTCGCCGCCTATCTGGCGCAACTGGTCCAAGGCAAGGTGACGCGCTACGCCTTGCCCGGTATCCATGCGTTTAATTTCGTCTGCGAACAGGCTTTGGGTGGCGGCGGTATGGCTTCCTTGCGCCACGATCCTCTAGGCAAGGGCATGGCGCAAATCCTGCTGGCGATGCCGCTGCAGGTACCTGCTGATTGGTTCGCCGATGAAGGAGCTACATAATGTATCCACAGATGCCGCGTTCGGTTCATTTTACGGCCGAACATGAAAGCTTTCGCGCGACGGTAAAACGTTTCGTCGATACCGAATTACTACCGCATGTCGATGCCTGGGATGAGGCCGAATCGTTTCCGCGTGAGTTATATAAGCGCGCCGCCGAACTGGGTTTGCTGGGTCTGGGTTTTACAGAAGAATATGGTGGCAACGGTACTACTGCGGGCGATCTGTTTTATGAAATCGCCATGATAGAAGAACTCTCGCGCACCGCTTGCGGTGGCCTGATGGCATCGCTGTTCAGCCATACGATAGGCGCGCCGCCGATAGTCGCTGGCGGAAGTGCGGCACTCAAGGCGCGGGTATTGCCCGAGATACTCAGCGGTCAAAAAATCATTGCTCTGGCCGTGACAGAACCTTCGGGCGGCTCGGATGTAGCCAATCTCTGCACCCGCGCAGTGCTGGATGACAGCGGCGCTTTTTATATCGTGAATGGCAGCAAGACCTTCATCACTTCCGGCATGCGCGCCGACTACTTGACGGTCGCGGTGCGTACTGGTGGCGCGGGTGCCAGCGGCGTCTCAGCTTTACTGATAGAGGCTGATACGCCCGGTATTAGCCGCACTCCTTTGAAAAAAATGGGCTGGTGGTGCTCCGATACTGCGCAAATTCATTTTGACAATTGCCGTGTGCCAGTGGCGAATTTGCTAGGTCAGGAAAATCGCGGCTTTGAGATTTTTATGCGCAATTTTAATCACGAACGTCTGGCTCTGGCCTTGCAAGCCTATGGCTTTGCCTGCGTCTGTCTGGATGAAGCCTCGGATTGGGCAAGAGAGCGGATTACTTTCGGCAAGCATCTGGTCGAGCATCAGGTGGTCAGACACAAACTGGTGGCGATGGCGACGCAGATCGAAGCGACCCGTGCCTTGCTGGAAGACCTGGCGGCGCGCTTGCAGCAGGGCCAGCAACCGGTGGCGCAAATCTGCATGCTGAAAAATTTCGCTACCCAGACCATGCAATTTTGTGCCGACCATGCGGTGCAGATATTGGGTGGCATGGGCTATATGCGCGGCACCAAGTCAGAGCGAATTTATCGCGAAGTCAAGGTCTACATGATAGGTGGTGGCGCCGAAGAAGTGTTGAACGATCTGGCGGCACGCCAGTTGGGCTGGGTCTAAATTTAGCCTTAAGCGCGCAAAGCCCTGGCTGAATGCTAAAAAATTTTAGGAGAAGAAATGTATAGTTCCATATTTAGACCCGACCTGTTTCAGGGTAAAACCATGATCGTGACGGGCGGCGGCAGCGGCATAGGTCGCTGTACGGCGCATGAATTGGCGGGCTTGGGCGCCACTGTGCTAATCATCGGGCGCACGCAAGCCAAGCTCGATGCGGTCAGCGAAGAAATTACGGCATTGCGAGGCAAGGTCTTTTCTTACGTCTGTAATATCCGCGACGAAGACAGTGTCAAGAACTTGATCGCCACTATCGTCCGCCAGCATGGCCATATCGATGGGCTAGTAAATAATGCCGGTGGCCAGTTTCCGTCTCCGCTGAAAAATATTTCTCTCAAAGGTTGGGAAGCCGTGTTGCAGACCAATCTGACCGGCGGTTTTCTGATGGCACGCGAATGCTTAAATCAGGCTATGGAAAAAACCGGCGGCACGATCGTGAATATTGTCGCCGATATGTGGGGCGGCATGCCGGGTATGGGGCACTCCGGTGCAGCGCGCGCCGGTATGATCAACTTTACTGAGACTGCCGCGTTTGAATGGGCGCAATACGGAGTGCGCGTGAATGCGGTCGCGCCCGGTTATGTTGCCTCTTCCGGCATGGATGCCTATCCGCCTGAGATGGCCTCCACCATACGCGAATTTCCACGCACTGTGCCTTTGCAGCGCTTTGCCACCGAGGCCGAGATTTCTGCGGCTATCGTGTTTCTCTTGTCCGAGGCGGCCTCCTTCATTACCGGCACTTGTTTGCGCGTGGATGGCGGACGGCCGAATGTGCGCGGCGGCTATCCCATGGCTGAAGTAAAGAATAAGGTGGCGGCCTATGATGGCTTTCATCTGGCCAGCACTCCTAAAGTATTACAAAAACAGGAGACTAAGTAATGGCGATTTTGGCTAGCCGCATCCTTACTCAGAGTGAAGAATATCAGGGCAATCGCGCCGCCTTGCTGGTGCAAATCGCCGCGCTGCGCGCCTTGGAGCAGCGCACTCGAGACAAGTCGGCTGCGTCGCGACCCTTGTTCGAGAAGCGTGGTCAGCTGTTGCCGCGTGAGCGCCTAGGGCGTTTGCTCGATATAGCCGCGCCGTTTTTAGAATTATCGACGCTGGCGGGCTATGGCCTCGATCATCCAGATACTGCCAAATCTATCCCTGGTGCCGGCCTGGTGGCTGGTATAGGTTATGTCAGCGGCGTGCGCGCCATGATCGTCGTTGATGATTCCGGTATCGAGGCCGGTGCGGTGCAGCCTATGGGTATAGAAAAATTCCAGCGTGCGCAAAAAATTACCTACGATCAGAAGCTGCCCTTGATCCATCTGGTCGAATGTGCCGGTGCCAATTTGCTGGCGTATCAGGTCGAGACCTTCATCCATGGCGGCAGCGGCTTTTACTGGCTGGCGCGGCTGTCGGCCGCGGGCTTGCCGGTGATTAGCGTGGTGCATGGTTCCAGCACCGCGGGCGGCGCGTATATGCCGGGCTTGTCCGATTATGTGGTGATGGTACGTGAGCGCGCCAAGGCTTTTTTGGCCGGGCCGCCCTTGCTGAAAGCCGCCACCGGCGAGATCGCGACCGAGGAAGAACTAGGTGGTGCCGAGATGCATGCGAGTATTTCTGGCCTGGCCGAATATCTGGCCGAAGACGATGCCGATGCCTTGCGCATTGCACGCGATGTGGTGGCGGCGCTGGACTGGAATCGCGATCTGCCAGCGCGCATGGCAGGCATGTTAACTTATCAGCCGCCACGTTTTGAGGCGGAAGAATTACTAGGCATTGCCATCCCCGATCACAAGAAACCGCTGGACATGCGCGAGGTGATTGCCCGCATCGTCGATGACTCTGATTTTTTGGAATTTAAACCCGACTACGGTGCCGCTACCGTGACCGGTCACGCCAGCATCTGCGGCATACGCGTAGGCATCATCACAAATAACGGCCCGCTCGATCCGGCCGGGGCGAATAAGGCCACGCATTTTATCCAGCTGTGCTGCCAGTCGGCCACGCCTCTACTGTATTTGCAAAACACCACAGGCTTTATCGTCGGCAAGACCTCAGAGCAAGCCGGCATGATCAAACATGGCTCCAAGATGATACAAGCGATGGCGAATGCCAGCGTGCCGCGCATCACGCTGCATTGCGGCGCTTCTTTCGGGGCTGGCAATTATGGTATGTCGGGACGCGGCTTCATGCCGGATTTTTGTTTCAGCTGGCCCAATGCCAAAACCGCCGTGATGGGCGCGGAGCAAGCCGCCAATACCATGGCGATCGTGATGGAGGGCAGCATGCGGCGCAAGGGGCTAGAGATCGATCAAGCCGCACTCGCCACGATAGAGACCATGCGCACCAAAGTGATAGACACGTTTGAGAAGCAAACCAGCGTGGCCTACACCTCCGCGCGCCTGCTCGACGATGGCGTGATCGACCCGCGCGATACGCGCCAGTTGCTGGCCTGCGTACTTGCGGTATGCGAAGAGGCACGCCGCAGAACTTTGCATCCTATACAGTTTGGCGTAGCACGCGCATAAACGAGAATTTTCTAGCATAAAAACGAACATAAAATTCACAGGAGACCACCATGCAATTCACCCACGAACACCTAGAGCTGCAACGCAATCTGAAACGTTTTATCGATAGCGAAATCAATCCTTTTGTCGATGAATGGGAGGCGGCAGAAATTTTCCCGGCCAAGGAAGTCTTTCGCAAGATGGGCGCACTGGGTTTTCTCGGCATCTCCAAACCTACCGCGTTCGGCGGTCTCGGGCTGGATTATTCCTATTCGGTGGCGATGGCAGAATCTTTAGGTCATATCCATTGCGGCGGTGTGCCGATGGCGATCGGTGTGCAAACCGATATGGCGACACCGGCGCTGGCGCGTTTCGGCTCGGATGCCTTGCGTGAAGAATTTTTGGTGCCTGCGATTGCCGGCGAGATGGTGGCCTGTGTCGGCGTCTCGGAGCCGAATGCAGGTTCCGATGTGGCCGCCATCAAGACCATGGCGCGCAAGGATGGCGGCGACTACGTCATCAACGGCAGCAAGATGTGGATCACGAATAGCCTGCAAGCGGACTGGATGTGCGTGCTGGCGAATACCTCGGATGATCCTGCGCACAGAAATAAGTCGCTGATCATCGTGCCTATGAATAGCAAGGGCGTCTCGGTGGGCAAGAAGATCAAAAAAATCGGCATGAATTCTTCCGATACCGGCCTGATCTATTTTGACGAAGTGCGGGTGCCGCAACGCAACCGCATCGGCGACGAGGGCAAGGGCTTCACTTACCAGATGTTGCAATTCCAGGAAGAACGCATGTGGTGCGCCGCCAGCAATATCCAGTCGCTAAGTAATTGCATCGATGCCACCATAGAGTACGGCAGGGAGCGCAAAATTTTCGGCTCCAGCGTGATCGATAACCAGTGGGTGCATTTTAAGCTGGCCGAACTGAAAACCGAAGTCGAATCCCTGCGTGCGCTGGTGTACCGCGCCTGCGAGCTGTATGTGAACCAGCAAGATGTGACTGAGCTGGCCTCGATGGCCAAGCTAAAAGCCGGCCGGCTGGCACGCATCGTGCCCGACACTTGCATGCAATTTTGGGGCGGCGCCGGTTTTACCTGGGACAACCAGGTGTCGCGCCTGTATCGCGATGGCCGCCTGACTTCGATAGGCGGCGGTGCGGATGAAGTCATGCTCAGCATCATCTGCAAATACATGGATATCCTGCCCGGCAAAAAAGGCTAGCGATGACTGCACCACTCATTTTTGACGCCCCGTTATTTGACACCGTGCTGATCGCTAATCGCGGCGAGATTGCACTGCGTATCATTCGCACCGCCAAGCGCATGGGCTACCGCACCGTCGCCGTGTATTCGGATGCCGATAGTCACGCCCTGCATACGCAGGCAGCTGATCTGGCCGTGTATATCGGGGCTGCGCAGCCGGCCGCTTCTTACCTGAATATCCGCGCAATAATCGCGGCAGCCAAGCAGGCCGGTGCGCAAGCCGTGCATCCTGGCTACGGCTTTTTGGCCGAAAATGCAGAATTTGCCGATGCCTGTCAACAGGCCGGCCTGAATTTTATCGGGCCGTCCGCGCAAGCCATGCTGGCGATGGGAAATAAGGCCGGCGGCAAGCAATGCATGCAAGCGGCCGGCGTGCCTTGCGTGCCCGGTTATCAGGGCGCGGATCAGAGCGATGACCGGATGCAGCGAGAGGCGGCGCTGATCGGCTATCCGCTCATGATCAAGGCGGTTGCTGGCGGTGGCGGCCGTGGCATGCGCAGGGTCGATGCCGCGCCAGACTTTGTCGCCGCTCTGCAGTCGGCGCGCTCAGAAGCCTTGCATGCGTTTTCTGACGCTGGCTTGATACTGGAAAAAGCCATCCTACAGCCGCGCCATATCGAGATACAGATATTTGCCGATGCGCATGGCAATGTGGTGCATCTGGGCGAGCGCGACTGTTCGGTGCAGCGCCGCCATCAAAAACTGATAGAAGAATCGCCGTCGCCGGCCGTCACGCCGGCACTGCGTGCGCGCATGGGCGCGGTAGCGGTAGCGGCCGCCAAGTCTATCGCATATCTGGGGGCTGGCACGCTGGAATTTTTACTCGATCGTGAAGGCAATTTTTACTTCATGGAGATGAATACGCGCCTGCAAGTCGAGCATGCAGTGACCGAAGCCATCATAGGCGTCGATCTGGTCGAGTGGCAATTACGTATCGCCGCCGGCGCGGTGCTGCCGCTGGATCAGGCCCAGATCGACGCCAGACGGGAGCAGGGTGGGCATGCGATCGAGGTGCGTCTGTGTGCCGAAGATACGCAATTAAATTTCTTGCCGCAGAGCGGGCGTATTGCGCTGTGGCAGGCACCGGACGGCGTGCGCTGCGATCACGCCTTGGCCAGCGGCATGCAAGTGTCGCCGTATTACGATTCCATGCTGGCAAAAATTGTCGCACACGGGCGCGACCGCGCCGATGCCTTACGCCAGCTGGCGCAGGCGCTAGATAGCACGGTGTTGCTGGGCTTGAACAGCAACCGACATTTTCTGGCGCGCTGTATCCACCATACCGAATTTGCCGCCGGCGCTGCCACTACCGCGTTTATCGAACAGTATTTTCCGGCTGGGCAAAGACAGGCCGCGCCCGCCGACGTGACGCTGCGCATGATCGCGGCGCTGTTGCTGGCGTGGCGGCGTGTTACTGCCAGCGAACAGCGCTTCCCGGCCGAGCTGCAAGGCTGGAGCAGTAGCGCCGCCTACGCGCAAGAGCTGCATTTTTTGCTCGATGGCAGTGCTGCGCATGCGCAAGTGGCCGCCAGCGGCAGCCGTGCATGGCAAATCACGCTAGCTGTTAGCAACGCAATGATAGAAATACGTAGCGCAGTAGCGGGGCACTTGTGTCTGGAACACCAGGGCAATCTCATGCGGGTCGCGTATGCCTGGCATGGCGAGCATTGCTATTTTCTATTCGATGGCGCAGAACACACAGCGCTTGACACGACCTACGCGGTGCCCGATCGCAAGGCGAGTGTCAGCGATCACGGCCGCATCAGCTCACCGATGAATGGCCGGGTGGTAGCCTTGAAGGTGCAGGCCGGCGATCAGATCAAGGCCGGGCAAACCGTGCTGGTGATAGAGGCGATGAAGATGGAACACAGCGTCGCCGCCAGCGCTGACGGCCAGGTTCAATCCGTGTTTACCGCCATCGGCGAGCAGGTCGCACCGGGGCAGATCTTGATGCAGATACAGGCAGTCGAAAGTTAAAATAATTCTAGGGTGCGGGTCAACGCCAAACGTACCTTATTGGGATACCGCGTTCGCAATCACTACACATAAGGGAGTTGATGATGGAGACCAGCAAGCCCGCAGCACATATCGCAAACTATCAAGAGAATAGTCTGAACCGGATTACCCTGGGCGACACCCTGCATCGCACAGCCCGCAAGTATCCGGATAGCGCCGCCACTATAGAAAACGGACTGCGCACCAGTTATGCCGAGCTCGATGCCGCCAGTAATCAGTTTGCCCACTATTTGCTGGGCAGCGGTTTACACAGCGGTGCCAAGGTGGCGATGCTGTGCAATAACTCGACCCAATTTCTGATCGCCGCTTATGGCATCTTGAAAGCCGGCCTGGTCTGGGTGCCTATCAATACCATGCTGGCGGTCAGCGATGTGCGCTACATCCTGGAACACGCTGAAGCCAGCTGTGTACTGGTGGATGATCAGCTACTCGCCAACCCGGCCTTAGCGGCCTTGTTCAGCGAGATAAAATTGCCATTGGTGCTGTGCACGGTGGGCGGCACGCCTGATACTGTTGATCCCGCTTATCCGACTTTGCCCGGCTGTTTGCAAGGCTGCCCGACGGCCTTGCCGCGAGTGCTGATCCAGGAGCGCGAGCTGGCCTTGATCATGTACACCAGCGGCACCACAGGTCGGCCAAAAGGGGCGATGCATAGCCATCTGTCGGTGTATTCGGCACTCACGTCCAGCATTGCAGAAATGGGCATACAACATAGCGATATTTTTTCCTGCATTTTGCCTATGTTTCACTGCGCCCAGTTCAGCGTGGCGGCATCCTGTATCGTTGCCGGTGCTGCGATGTTGGTGCAAAAAGGTTTTGACCCCACTGCGGTATTGGCTGGCATTGCCAAAGAGCGCGTCACGATAATGTTTGGCTTGCCTCTCATGTATGCGGCCTTGCTGCAACATCCGGCGCGCAGCCAGTACGATTTAAGCTGCCTGCGTCTGTGCCTGTACGCGATGGCTCCGATGACCAAACCCTTGCTGATGAAACTGATAGATGAGATCTGCCCGAATTTTGCGCTAGGCAGCGGCCAGACTGAGATCTTCCCTATGACCATGTACTTCCATCCCGATCAACAACTACAGCGCTTCGGCAATTATTGGGGCTTGCCGACGCCGGTGAATGAGCTGGCGATCATGGACGAATCCGGCCATCTGCTGGCGCACGGCGAGGTCGGCGAGATCGTGCATCGCGGTGCTAATGTGATGCTCGGCTATTACAAAGATCCCGAGGCCACTGCGCAGACCAGACGTTATGGCTGGCACCACACCGGCGATCTTGGCAAGATCGACGCTGACGGCCAGTTATTGTTCATGGACAGGATGAAAGACATGATCAAGACCGGCGGCGAAAACGTCGCCTCGGTCAAGGTAGAAGAAGTCTTGCTGCGCCACCCGGCGGTCGCCAATGCGGCGGTAGTCGGCGTGCCGCATCCGCACTGGGTAGAGGGGATAGCAGCGTTTGTGATGGCAAAACCGGGCATGGAGGTCAGTGCCGAGGATTTACTCGCGCATTGCCGCGCGCATCTGGCTGGCTTTGAAGTACCGAAACACCTGGGCTTAATGGAAAAACTGCCAAGCACCTCTACCGGCAAGATACAAAAACACTTGCTGCGCGCATCGCATCAAGCCTTGTTTACGCCGCCAGACGCGGGGTAAATTTTGCTATTTAGCCGCTGGCGTGCGCAGGATGAACTGGGTCGCCTGCTGCGCCAGCTCTTCTATGCTGACGCCGGCACCGCGTCTAAACCATTGCGCGCTCCAGTTCAGCGCGCCGAAGGTCAGCAGGCGGTCGAACTTGGTCGGCATCGCCCACTCGCCAGAGGCGTGCAGGGCCGCGATCACTTCATCCCAGATCGCCTCATACCTATCTTTCAGCGCGATGATGCGCGCCCGCGAGTGTTGGTCGACCGAGCGCCATTCATACAATAGCACTGTGATGTAATCGTGATCCGGTGCCAGCAAGGTATGCAGGTGCGCCGCCACCAGACGCTCAAACGCCAGCCGTGGCGGTAAATTATGAATCGCGATCGCCTCGATATCGGCCAGCGAAGCGGCCATACCCTGTTCCATCACCGCCACCAGGATTTCATGCTTGCTCTTGAAATGGTAAAACCAGCTGCCAGCCTGTATCCCCACCGCCGCCGCAATATCGCGCACCGTGGTGTTGTCATAGCCTTGGGTGCGAAACAGCAGGGCCGACTTGTCGATGAGTTCCTGACGCCGGCTATCAGCCTCATTCTGCACCGGTCGCCCGCGTTTTTTTGGCGACGCGCTAGCCGCGACTGGTTCTGGTTTAGATGCTGCTGTGGAGGTAATCTGATTTTTCTGTGGCTTTTGTGGCATGGGTGGCGCTGCGCTAGGGTTTCGTCCCAGCGATGGTAACCGCAAAGCGGACATTTTTCAAAGCCGGCTGTGGCAAAACCAAAACAGCAGCTGCCCGCTCACGCATATTCCATGCGCCTTACAGAGGCGATGCCCTGGAAATCCGCATGGAATATGCGCGCCGGGCCAGGCATTTTTTAAAAAATATAAAGCAAAAAAACCTGCGAGCCGCGCAACGCCGCGACGCCGTGGGGGGAAACGCAGCACCACTTTGCCGTTCTAGGCGCGATCACTGCGTCGCAGCCTTAACTATTTTTTGTCGTAAACCCGCCAGGCCGGATTTAATTATTTAACAGTATCTGGGCGATGATACCGCTGACTATCGCGACCAGTACATAATCGCCACCAGTTTGCACCCAATGGTAACCACGCGGTGGCGCACTCAGATGATGGCCGCGCCAATCGTTGACTACATATTGATGGCCGCGATATTCCCGGGGAATACGGCCGCCTCTGCGCATATCGTGCCTGGGGCCTGCGCCGCGCCCACTATAGCCACGTTCATCGTACTGATAAACCTGATAGTTACCGCGGTCATTGCGTCCGCGATCCTCGTAATGACGATCATTATCCGATCGACCGCGATCCTCGTAATGACGATCATTATCCGATCGACCGCGATCCTCGTAATGACGATCATTATCCGATCGACCGCGTTCCTGGTAATGACGATCGTAATCTGATCGATTTTGCTCATTGCGGGCGCGATCGTTATGATCGCCCCGCTCATTCTGTCGCCCATGATCTTGCGCCAAGGCCGAGGTGCCTGTGATTAGCGACATCGCCACGACGGCGGAAATAAATGCGTTCTTGTTCATATCAACTCCTGTAACGGTGAAAATGCGCCCGGTGTCAATCAGCTCCGCCAAAATTTTACTTTGGAAAGATGCTTTAACATAGGTGATTAGACTCGTCTACGCGCGCTGCTACTGTCTGCCAACACACATAGCCAGCGTGATTTTTAGCAAAAACAAGCGGCCGCGGGCTTTGATTGCGAAATGCCCCGGAGCAGCGCATGGGATATGCGTGAGGGCGGCGGTGCTTAGTGGTATTTTGTCGCTGAATAAAAAAAGGCTCCAATATTCAGGAGCCTTTTTTGTCTTGTTGTTGTCTTGTTGTTGTCTTGTTGTTGTCTTGTTTAATGCGCAGGTTTTACGTATTAGACGTTAAACAGGAAATTCAGCACGTCGCCGTCTTTGACTATGTATTCCTTACCTTCGGCGCGCATCTTACCTGCTTCTTTGGCACCGGCTTCGCCCTTGAACTGGATGAAATCGTCAAACGCGATAGTCTGGGCGCGGATGAAGCCGCGTTCGAAATCGGTATGGATTACACCTGCCGCTTGCGGGCCGGTGTCGCCGACGTGGATAGTCCAGGCGCGTACTTCCTTGACACCAGCGGTGAAGTAGGTTTGCAGTCCGAGCAGCTTGTAGGCGGCGCGAATCAGGCGATCCAGACCTGGTTCTTGCATGCCCATATCGGCCAAAAATTCGGCTTTGTCGGCATCTTCCAGATCGGCGATCTCGGATTCTATCGAGGCGCAGATGGCGACGATAGGCGCATTTTGCGTGGCAGCATAGGCGGTCAGCTGATCTAGCAAAGGGTTATTCGTAAAGCCGGTATCGGAGACATTCGCGACATACATGGCTGGTTTGGCGGTGATCAGACACATCGGTTTGATCATGGCCATTTCTTCGGCATCCAGACCCATAGCGCGCACTGGTTTAGCGTCGTTTAAGGCAGGCATGATGCGCTCTAAAATCTCGACCAATTTGGCCGCGTCTTTATCGCCAGAACGGGCTTTTTTGTTTTCACGGTGGATGGCTTTTTCTACTGCGCCCATATCGGCCAGGCACAATTCGGTCTGAATGACTTCGATATCGTCCAGCGGGCTGACTTTGCCGGCCACATGGATCACGTTATCGTCTTCAAAACAGCGCACCACGTTGACGATCGCGTCGGTTTCGCGGATGTGGGCCAGAAATTGATTGCCCAAGCCTTCGCCTTTGGAGGCACCGGCCACCAGACCTGCGATATCGACGAACTCGACGATGGCGTTCTGGATGCGCTCAGGTTTGACGATGGCGGATAACTGCGCCAGACGTGGATCAGGTACTTCGACCACGCCGACATTGGGCTCGATAGTGCAGAAAGGGTAGTTTTCTGCCGGGATGCCTGCTTTAGTCAGTGCATTGAAGAGGGTAGATTTGCCGACGTTAGGCAGGCCGACGATGCCGCATTGGAGACTCATGGTGATCTTTTTAAAAAGGAAACTGCTAGAAAATACGTAAATTAGCCCGCTATTTTACCGGAACTACGCGCAAAGCTGATCTTTCTTAGCGACAGCCTCTGTAAAAAAGCGACTAGCAGCAATGCCGCCACGGTCAGGCCGAACACCAGACCTATCCAGAAACCGGCCGCTGCCATCGGTTGTGATGGTCGCCATGGCATCCAATCCGGCAGCATCCCCAAGCCCAGTGCACAGCCTATCGGCAGGGCGAAACCGTAAAACGCCATCAGGTGTATCAGCATCGGGGTGCGCGTCACCTTGTAGCCGCGGATCGCGCACGAGGCCGAGACTTGGGTGGCGTCGGACAACTGAAAGATGGCGGCAAACAGCAGCAGGCTGGCAGTCATGGCTTGCACCGCGGAGTCCGAGGTGTAGGCGGCCGCGATTTCATGACGGAAAATCGCGATGAAGGCGGCTGATAACACCGCAAAACCCAGCGACAAGCCCACCCCCACCAGGGAGATAAAGCGGGCCTTGACGACATCGCCTTCGCCCAGACTCTGCCCGACCCGTGTGGTCAGCGCTATCCCTATACTGAGTGGCACCATAAATACCAAGGAAGAGAAATTGAGCGCAATCTGATTCGCTGAGACCGGCACAATACCAAAGCGCGCCACCAGTAAACCGACCGCGCAAAAGGCCGAGACTTCAGCAAAATAGGTCACGCCTATCGGCAAGCCTATGCGCAGCATGGAACGTATTTCAGGCCAGTGCGGCGCTTCTTTATGGGTAAATGGAAAGGTCTGTTTATACACTGCTGCATGATGGGTCCACCACAACATCGCGCCCAGCATCAACCACAGGCCCAGGCCAGTGGCAACCGCACAGCCAGTCGCACCGAGTTGCGGCAAGCCCCAGTGGCCGTAGATCAGTAACCAGTTAACGAAAATATTAAAGCTCAGACCGCATAAGGCAATCACCATCACCGGCTTGGTCTGGTTGATGCTGGTGGTGTAACTGTAGAGCGCGCGATACATGGCAAAGGCCGGCATCCCTATACTGATCACGTGCACAAATTGGGCGGCCTTGGCATGCACGCCGGCATCCAGTTGCAGGTAGTTAAACACGAAGGTGGAGAGATTGAGTAACAGGCAAGCCAGTAGGCCGACGCCAGCCGCCATCCACATCGCTTGGCGCATGATGTGCGGGATACGATCAAATTTGGCCGCACCGACTTCGTGCGCCACCACTGCATTAATCGCGATCATGATGCCCATCACGGTGACCAATACGATAGACCAGAGTGAGGCACCGAGCGCGACGGCGGCCAGATCTTCTGCGCTCAGATGGCCGGTCATGGCGACGTCCGCCACCGACATGCCTACCGTGGCGAGCTGGCCTATCAGTACGGGCCAGGCGAGTTGCCAGAGGGCGGCGGCTTCGGTGCGGATTTTGGTTTTCATGCGAGGGGAGGCAAGGGCGAAATAATACTGGACCTGCATCTTAACCGATATGCATTCATTTGGTGCATATCGGCAAATTCACATAGGAACAAGTTTTGCTTATAAGAAAGGAGGGCTTTCATCAGCAGCATGCTTAATTACTAGGTCAACAGGAGTCGCAATGAACCACAGAAACAAACGCGGAGAAAAACGCAGAGAATTTTTAAGATTCAGTATGGTGATGGCAGCCGGTACCTCGCTGATGTCGCTGGCTTTTGCCAAGATCGACGATATCAACGACGCCATCAATAAATCGGGGCGGCAAAGGATGCTCTCGCAGCGCATGGCAAAGGCCTATCTGCAGCTGGGGCAGGGCATCGACATTTACCATTCGCGTAAAATTTTGGCCAGCTCTATCACCACATTTGAGGCCCAGCTAGCCGAACTCAGCGCCTACGCACCGACTGCCGAGAACCGCCAGGTGTTTGCCCTGATGGAGAAAAACTGGATAGACTACAAAAACCAGTTGAGCGGTGCAGTCCCCAATACTACGGCCGCCAAAAATCTGATGTTAATGAGCGATGAGATGCTGATGTTGGCACAGAGCGCCACCGTGCAATTAGAAAAATTTTCGGGCAGCCCTAGTGCCAAACTGGTGAATCTGGCGGGCCGCCAGCGCATGCTATCGCAACGTATGGCGAAATATTATCAAGCGCTGCAATGGGGCGTGGCACCGCCTGATGCCATCGCTAAACTGGAGGCTGCGCGCAAGGACTTTATCGCCGCCATGGATGTACTACAGGGCGCGCCCGCGAATACCGCGCAAATTAAAGATGGCCTGGCGCTGGCACAGCAACAGTGGCTATTTTTTGATAACGCCCTGCACCAGTTCGGAGAAAAGAGCGCGAATCCGCAAGACAAACTGTTATTGCTAAATACAGTGGCCAGCAGCAGCGAGCGGATACTGGAAGTCATGGATAACGTGACTTCTTTATATCAAAAAAACGTCTGATCCTGAACTGGCAGGCCGCCGCTAGCGCCGCAGAGCCTGCTTAACGCGATTTAAAGGGAAGTAAAACTTAGCAAAATAAAATTAAAATTTCCCTTGTATCTTCTGAACAGTGATCCTATAGTGATATCACTTTGATGTCGTTGTTTGCCATGTAGACTCATCCTTCAGGAGATAAAATGAATGCAACTGTAAAGCCCGCAGTGAAAAAATTAGTCCAAGAACGCACACTCAGTTCTATGGACGGTTACCTGATGATAGTCGTCGGATTGGCGCTGATACTCGGTGGCGGCTATGCCATGCTGGTGCTGCTGGCGTCCACCCCCGAGCCAAGTGGCGTGGCGGTATTGCTCAGAGCGCTGACGATGTTGCTGGGCGGTTTCATTCTGTCGGGTATGTACATGCTGCAACCGAATGAAGCGGCCATGCTGTCGCTGTTCGGCCGTTACAAGGGCACCGATCGCAGCGAGGGCCTGCGTTGGACTAATCCGCTTTTCGCCAAGCGCAAACTCAGCCTGCGCGCCCGCACCCTGAATACTCCGCCTTTGAAAGTCAATGACAAGCGCGGTAATCCGGTCGAGATCGGCGCTGCCATCGTCTGGCGCGTAGAAGAAACCGCACTGGCGATCTACAACGTCGACGATTTCGAGCGCTTCGTGAATGTTCAGGCCGAGGCCGCCTTACGCCATCTGGCGTCGCAATACGCGTATGACGACGGCGAGGATTTGCACGAAGGTGAGACCACCCTAAGAGCCGGCATGGAAGTAGTGGCCAATGCCATGCGCATAGAATTGCATAGCCGCTTCGCCGCCGCCGGTATCGATGTGGAAGACGCCAAATTGACGCATCTGGCGTATGCGCAAGAGATCGCCCAAGTCATGCTGCGCCGCCAGCAAGCCGAAGCCATTATCAGTGCCCGCAAGAAGATCGTGCATGGGGCAGTGAGCATGGTAGAAGAAGCGTTGCGCGGCTTATCCGAACGTAAGATCGTTGAGCTCGATGATGAGCGTAAAGCCGCCATGGTCAGTAACCTGCTGGTGGTACTGTGCTCGGATAAAGAGACCCAACCCATCATCAACACCGGTACGCTTTACAACTGATGTGTTTTTTAAAAACCGCTCAGCCATCTCGATGCAAGTTTCAGTAGTAAGGAGTGTTCATGAATAACAATACCCTGATTTTCGTTTTGATACTGTTCGCCATAGTTGGAGTCTACTTAGCTTATCAGCTGTTTAAATATTACAACTCGCCAGAAGGTGAGCGGCATGCACGGATGCGTATGCAGGGCGCATTTGTTCCGCTCAGCAAAGAAGAACTCGAGCAGGACCAGGCGCGAGCTGATGGCAAGCATGAGTAAATCCGTGCATCTATGTATCGATTCGTAAAGAAAAAAGAGAAACGCATAAAAAACTTATGGCCAGCCCAGGTAAAAAATCCTTCCCTTTGCGTATCGATCCAGTCTTATGGGCCGAGATAGAACGCATGGCCGCCCAAGAGCTGCGCAGCGCTAACGCGCAGGTCGAATATCTGCTACGCCAGGCGCTACAACAACGCGGCCGCAAACTGCCCGATGCCGGTGGCACCGACGATTTGGCTAGCTCAAACAAGAAATAGGAATTTTCAAAAGTACCCCGCCAACGCGCATATCCCATGCGCATGGTGGCTGGGTATGCCCGCAAACCCGCATGGGATATGCGTGTTGGGCCAGGCCTGGTTGCAGATTTCGAAATATAAGCTGGGTGGGGGCGTGTTGATTTTGAATACGCTGGCTTCGCCCAGCGCTAGTAACTTATGCCTAGGCCAATTAATAATCTCTGGCAATGGCGAATGCGGGCATAACAAATGTCATAATAAAAATACAAAAATTCCACTTTAGACGATATTTTTCTTATTATTTCAACCAAATTTTCTTTAAAAAAGTGTCGGATTTTTTTACACTTCATGGTCCAAATTTTATTGGCATTTGGAAAGTATGTTTAAAATCAAAGGCTTATAAATTGGCATAATAGTTGCTTAATAGAATGAGACGTCATTTTGCTGCTTTTGGGAAATATTTTGGCATTGATGATGGCAAGGCATACTCCTTAATTAACACTAGGATAATTATGAAATTAACATTTAAAACCCTTGCCAGTATGATCGCATTGGTCGGTGTAACAGGCGTTGTTTCTACGGCATCTGCGACGATGATCACGCATGAAGATGCCGCTGGTAGCTTTAGAACTATCCGTTCTGCAGGTAGTGCACCGATAGGCCGACTGACCGTGGATTCGGTACAAACCCTCACCGGTTTCGGTGTAGACGTCGATATCAACGGCAACAGCGATCTGAATTTTTTGATTTTCAATTCAAATTCTGGCGCTTTGCTGTTTCAATCAGGTCCAAAATCTTTTCTTGATACTGGTGCAGGATATAAGTTTTCCAATGCAATGTCGTTCACCTTGCAAGCCGGAATTACTTATGGCTTGACCGCGATTAGCAATGTTGGAGGAAGTTATTTTGTGGATGGTGCGGCCAATAATATCGGCGCTTTCCATTTCTTGACGGGTAACCAAAATACTACCGGTACTTTTACTTCTATTTCTATGACTACCGGTCAAGCTTGTTGTGACATAGGTACCGCATTAATCGTCGGCCCAGCGGATGCGGCCGCCATACCAGAGCCAAGCAGCGTCTTGCTGTTTGGCGCAGCCTTAACCGGTTTGGCTGCAATACGCAGACGCCGTTCGGTCTAAATATTGCGTCCTTGAGTTAAATAGGGAGGCTGCCGTGTTACGGTATCCTCCCTATTTGCTTATCGAGCCTCAAGGCGTTGCTTAGGCCAATTCAAGGCTGGCGACAAGTTCCACCAAATCCAAAATGCACCCCCGCCAATACGCATATCCCATGCGCCTGGTGGCAGGGCAGGCTCGCCAACCCGCATGGAATATGCGCGCTGGGCTAGGTGCTTTTCGAAAATTAAAAATTGAGCGGCTTGACTATTGCCATGTCAGGTTTCTCTACAAATGCCGCAAACGCTTCGGCTAGTTTTGCGCTGGCGCTGATTGCCAGTTTCCAGTTGCGTATGCGCGCGTCGTGATCTAGTCCGTAGTGGAAAAAGTCGGTGCGATCGGGTAGTTTGGCACGCGGTAAGTTGCGTATGAAACTAGCCGATGGCGACAGCATGATGAGGTTGTCTAGCCAGCTGCTGTGCTCTCCCTTGCTGGCGCGTCGCCATGGCAGGCTCTTGTCTAGCCAGCCGGGGATGATGTGATCGGAAAAATGCGGATACAGCACCAAACCGGCTCCGTGCCTGTCTTGCAGCTGCGCGTAAGGAAAGTGCAGATGGTAGTCGATCATGCCGCCGTCCCAGTAAGTGCCGGCAGGCGTGCCGGCGATCTGGCGTACCGGTTGCATGATCAAAGGTAGGGTGCCGGAGGCCAGCAAGGACGGTAGTAGATTCTCGGCGCTGAGCGCCACAAAATCGGTCTGGAAGGCATCGAAATGATTCGGCATCCAGGCCAGCGTATCGCGGCTGTCGCCGATCACCACGCGTGTCATATGGCGCGCCAGGTGCTTGCGCGCGCCCAGGTTGGCCAACGCGGCGCTGGCAAAGCCTAGCTTAGTGCTCAGTTCGCTTTGTGGCGCCTGCAAGCGGCCACGTCCGCGTACCGCCAGCACATGCAGGCGTTGGCTTGGGTGGCTGATGATTTCTGCTTCGTGAGCGCCGATAAATTCTTGCAGCAGCCGCATAATTTCTTGCGTTACTCTAGCCGGACTCGGTTTGGCTGGATAGCGCTGGCCGCAATACAAATTGGCCAGCCGCTGAAACGCCGCCACCGGATCGGCATGGCACGCCGCTGCCATGCGCCACGAGCCTATTGAGGCACCGAGCAGGCTGCGCTGACGCGGCGCGCTCGGTAGCCACTCGCCAAACAACCACTGGTCCAGCCCTTGCAAAATTAAGCCCTTAGGCCCACCCGCCGCCGCCGGTATCACGGCCACATCTTGGGCCTGCAAACCGTGTTGGCGTAAATGCGCCATGGCGGTTTTTCCTGCTCGGATTTGGAGTGGTGAGCTCATGCTGTTTGGTTGTTTGGTGGACTATTTGTTGGTATGCAGGCGTAGCATGGCCTCGTTGGTATTTCCCTCTACCATCAGCGCGATGATCTGTACACTGCGGGCGATGGCTTCATCGATTAGCGGCTGTTCTTCTTTGCGCGGCCGGTGCAGCACGAAGTCGGCTACGCCTTGCTGTAAATTCAGGGTGCGCGGATGGCCTATGCCTATCCGTAGCCGCCAGTAATCCTGGGTGCCGAGTGCCGCCGTAATGTCTTTGAGGCCGTTATGCCCGCCCGAAGAGCCACCTTTTTTTAGCTTGGCGATGCCCGGGTCGAGATCGAGTTCATCGTGTACCACCAGTACCTGATCGGGCGTTAGTTTGTAAAAGCGGCAGAGTGCACCTACCGATTGACCGGAGCGGTTCATGAAAGTCTGAGGTTGCAGCAACCAGACATCTTCTGAGGCGATCTTGGTTTTGGCGACCAGCGCGTTAAAATTTTTATCGCGTTGCAGACCGCTGCTGGCGAGTTGGTCGACCAGCCAGAAGCCAGCGTTGTGGCGGGTTTGTTCGTATTCAGGGCCAGGATTGCCTAGGCCGACGATGAGACGGATGGACATGGTTTTTTTTACTAATTGACTTGGATGTTGATAAACGTTACGACAGCCACGATGAATACTGCGATGGCGAAAAATGCTACCGCAGTACGATTATGCTGCTTAGTTTGAACCGGTGGGTAGTGACCTGCGCTAAGGATGCGCAGCATGAGCCAGCCCGGCCAATAAAAAATTATTCCAAACAAGAATTCGACAAAAAAATAAAGCAGTAACTCTTCAATCATCGCGTGTTTTAACGGATAGTTCGTTTCGATTTTTTAACATAGAGAGGGCGCTGGTCTCGTCCACTATTGTTGCAATCCTAAAACCTAATGCGCATATTCCATGCGCCTTCTGGCAGCATTTAGGCCTGTAAGCCGCATGGAATATGCGCAGTGGTTTTTTTGCGATTCTAAAAAACTCATTTATAGAGATGCAGACCGCGGCGCCCATCCTCGCAATACGTAGTTATTGCGAGGATGGGCAACAAAGGTATGCGCTCTAGAAATAGGTTTTCAGAATTTCCTTTTTTACTTTTTCTTTTTTAACAGAGGCGCCAGATACTTACCGGTTACGCTGTCTGCATTGGCTGCCACTTGTTCCGGGGTACCGCTGGCGATCACGTAACCGCCGCCTGCGCCGCCTTCCGGCCCCATGTCGACGATCCAGTCGGCGGTCTTGATGACGTCCAGATTGTGTTCGATGATGACTACCGTATTGCCCTGATCGCGCAGTCTGTGTATCACTTTTAACAGCAGATCGATGTCGTGGAAATGCAGACCGGTAGTCGGCTCATCCAAAATGTACAGGGTGCGGCCGGTATCGCGTTTCGACAGTTCCAGTGACAGTTTGACGCGCTGCGCCTCACCGCCTGATAGCGTGGTAGCGCTTTGGCCCAGGCGGATATAACCAAGCCCGACATCGAGCAGAGTGTGCAGTTTGCGTGCGATCAAAGGCACGGGTTTGAAGAATTCGTAAGCGTCTTCCACCGTCATGCCCAGCACTTCATTGATGTTCTTGCCCTTGTACTGCACTTCCAGCGTTTCGCGGTTGTAGCGCTTGCCGTGGCAGGTGTCGCAAGGCACATACACGTCCGGCAAAAAGTGCATCTCGACCTTGATCACGCCATCGCCCTGACAGGCTTCACAGCGCCCGCCCTTGACGTTGAAGGAGAAACGGCCGGCGCTGTAGCCGCGCTCTTTGGCCACCGGCACGGTAGAGAACAGATCGCGGATCGGCGTAAACAAGCCGGTATAAGTGGCCGGATTCGAGCGCGGCGTGCGGCCTATCGGTGCCTGATCGACCGCGATGACTTTATCAAAATGCTCCAGGCCGCTGATGCTTTCAAACGCCGCCGGCTCGGTTTGCGAGCCATATAAATGACGCGAAGCCGCCAGATATAAAGTGTCATTTACCAGCGTCGATTTACCCGAGCCGGAGACGCCTGTGACGCATGTGAGCAAGCCGACCGGCAGTTTCATGGTGACTTTTTTCAGGTTGTTGCCGCTGGCACCGCTGATCACAAATTGCTTTTCCGGATTGAAGGCGGCACGCTTTTCTGGCACCGCGATACCCAGTTCGCCCGACAGGTATTTGGCGGTCAGCGAACGTTCGCTTTTCATGATGTCTTCTAGCGTGCCCTGGGCGATCACTTCACCGCCATGCACACCCGCGCCTATGCCCATGTCGACTACAAAATCGGCGCAGCGTATCGCGTCTTCATCATGCTCGACCACCAGCACGCTATTGCCTATGTCGCGTAAGTGGCGCAGGGTTTCTATCAGTCTGTCGTTGTCGCGCTGATGCAGACCGATAGACGGTTCATCCAGCACATACATGACGCCGGTCAGGCCGGAACCGATTTGCGAAGCCAGCCGTATGCGTTGCGCCTCACCGCCCGAGAGCGTATCGGCGCTGCGGTCTAGCGACAGATAATCGAGACCGACATTATTCAAAAATGTCAGACGTGAGCTGATTTCTTTGATGATGCGGTCGGCAATATCGCGCTTGGCACCGACTAATTTTAATTGTTCAAAAAAGCTTAAGGTCTGGCGCAAAGGCAGGGCGCTGATTTCATAAATCGGCTTCTCCTGATCGCCAGTACCGACTTTCACGTAACGTGCTTCTATGCGCAGGCGCGCACCGTGGCAGGACGGACATTGTTTTTCGTTGATGAATTTGGCCAGCTCTTCTTTTACCGCCATAGAATCGGTTTCGCGGTAGCGTCTTTGCAGATTCACGATCACACCCTCAAACGTGTGTTCCTTGATGACGGTGCGACCTTTTTCATTGATGTAAGTGAAAGGGATGCTTTGCTTGCCGGAGCCATACAAAATCACTTTCTGCGCATCTTCGCTGAGCTGCTCAAACGGCGTGTCAATATCGAATTCGTAGAAGGCCGCCAGATTTGACAGCATCTGGAAATAAAATTGATTGCGCCTATCCCAGCCTTTAACCGCACCGCTGGCCAGCGACAAATTCGGGAAGGCGACGATGCGTTTCGGGTCGAAAAATTCGATATGGCCGAGACCATCACACTCTGGGCAAGCGCCCATAGGGTTGTTGAAAGAAAACAGGCGCGGCTCCAGTTCTTGCAGGCTGTAGCCGCAAGTAGGACAAGCGAATTTATTCGAGAATAGCTGTTCGTGGCCGCTATCCATATCGACGATCAGGGCGCGGCCATTGGCGATGCGCAGCGAAGTCTCGAACGATTCTGCCAGGCGCTGCTTGATTTCTTCTTTGACCTTGACGCGATCGATCACCACGTCTATCGTGTGTTTCTCGGTCTTTTTCAGCTTAGGCAGGTCGTCGACTTCATAAATTCTGGCGTCATGGGTGCCGCTCTGAATTCGAAAACGCACGAAACCCTGGGCCTGCATCTGTTCAAATAGATCGACGTGCTCGCCTTTACGGTTGCTGACCACTGGTGCCAGTATCATCAACTTGGTGTCTTCCGGCATGGCCAGCACGGCATCGACCATTTGCGAGATCGATTGCGCCGCCAAAGGGTTTTCCGGATGATCGGGGCAATACGGCGTACCGACGCGCGCGTACAGCAAGCGCAGGTAATCGTGAATCTCGGTAACGGTGCCGACGGTCGAGCGCGGATTGTGCGAGGTCGCTTTTTGTTCAATAGAAATGGCTGGCGACAGACCCTCGATCAGATCGACATCGGGCTTTTCCATCAATTGCAAAAACTGACGGGCGTAAGCCGACAGCGATTCTACGTAACGGCGCTGGCCTTCCGCATATAAGGTATCAAAGGCCAGCGAAGACTTGCCCGAACCTGAGAGTCCGGTGATCACCACTAACTTATTGCGTGGCAGGTCAAGATTGATGTTCTTTAGATTATGCGTGCGCGCACCACGGATGCGGATCTCATCCTTCTTTTGCACGGGCAAATCGTGCACGCCGAAATCAATTTCAGCCGGCTTGCTGGTCGCTTTAGGGGTCTTGCTTCGAGTTTGTGTCATAGGACTGCTTTCCGCTAGGTGCTGCATATTGATGCATATCACTACATATTCCGTTGTTACCCTGCTTTTCTGAATTCAGGGTGAGCAACCTGCTACTATAACGGTTTTTTGAAATTTGACGCGGGTGACCTGCCTGCTTTGTTTCATGTTTTATCTCTGTATTGTCTTTGTATTATGATAAATGCAACATCTCCAGCTAGCTCTGGCAATGATGAGCCGCTCTCCGCTTCGTCCGGAATGAGTCGCCATGAAATTTTGGCCAGCTCGTCTCTGGCATCGATTTTTGCTTTGCGTATGTTGGGCCTGTTCCTGATTCTGCCGATTTTCGCGCTGCACGCAAAAACTTTGCCGGATGGTGGCAATTTAACACTGGTCGGTTTGGCTATGGGGATTTATGGCCTGAGCCAGGCATGTGCACAGATACCTTTCGGTATCGCTTCGGATAAATTTGGCCGTAAGCGCATTATCGTGATCGGTTTGATCTTGTTTGCGCTGGGCGCTTTGATTGCGGCCGCCTCGCATACCGTGATGGGGATCTTGATCGGTCGTGCAGTGCAGGGCGCAGGTGCGATCTCGGCCGCGCTGACTGCCTTGATCGCCGATTCTACCCGTGAGCAGCACCGCACCAAGGCAATGGCCATGGTGGGCGGCTCTATCGGCATTACTTTCGCGTTGTCGCTGGTGATCGCGCCTGTGCTGTATCAAAGCATAGGCATGAGCGGCATCTTTATATTGACTGCTGTGTTGGCGGTGGCGGCGATCGCTGTGGTTATCTGGGTCACACCGGCAGCGCCGAGCATAGTGCAGGGCGAGAAGATCCCCTTGCGCGTGGTGCTGAAAAATCCAGAATTGATGCGCCTCAATCTAGGTGTGTTCGTCTTGCATCTGAGTCAGGTGGCGATGTTTGTGGTGGTGCCATCGGCTCTGGTGCAATATGCCAATATCCCGCTGGCTTCCCACTGGAAGGTGTATTTGCCGGTAGTTTTCGGTTCCTTTATCGCCATGTTGCCTGCGATTTTTATCGGTGAAAAACAGGGCAAGATGAAACAGGTATTTATATTTGCTATTGCTTTGTTATTACTCGTGCAGTTGGGGTTTTGGCAATTTTTAGATAAGCCAATCGTCCTGATCGCCTTGTTGTTTGCATTTTTTCTGGCGTTTAATATTCTGGAAGCAAGCCAACCGTCTTTGGTCTCGCGTATGGCGCCGCCAGCAGCCAAGGGCGCGGCTTTAGGGGTGTATAACACGATGCAAGCGCTAGGCCTGGCCAGTGGCGGTTTTCTCGGTGGCTGGCTCAATCAGCATGCAGGAGCATCTACTGTGTTTATTGTGAGTGCCGCATTAAGCCTCTTCTGGCTTATAATCGCTGGCAAAATGCCTGAACTGCCGCGCCGCGCTAAAACTGCCGTTGCAGAGTAGGCTTCTACACACTGTTTAATACTGAACCACAGAAATATAGGAGAGTCGCATGGCATCACTCAATAAAGTCCAGATTATTGGCAATCTCGGACGTGATCCGGAAACCCGTTACATGCCTAGCGGCGACGCGATGACCAGCATCACGGTAGCGACTACCGAGAACTGGAAAGACAAGGCGACCGGCGAAAAGAAAGAACAAACGGAATGGCATCGCATTACTTTTTTCGGAAAACTGGCAGAAATCGCCGGTCAATACCTGAAAAAAGGTTCGCAAGTCTACGTAGAAGGTAGTCTGCGTACACGTAAATACACAGATAAAGACGGCGTAGAAAAATACGCAACCGATATCAAGGCCGACACCATGCAAATGCTGGGTAGTCGTCAGGGTATGGGCGGCGGCGCTCCTATGGATGATGAGTCTTACGGTGGCGGCGCGCCATCAGCACCACGCCAAAGCGCAGCACCGGCACCACGTCCGGCACCAGCGGCACGCCCAGCACCGAATTTCTCTGATATGGATGACGATATCCCTTTTTGAGAGTAGTTGCCGAAATACGCTAGACAAAAAGCAGACTTTTTTAAGTCTGCTTTTTTTATTTGCAGGGAAATTTTCCCTCGACTCTTCAGTTGTATCAAGCTTCAATGTGATTTTATTTTTTTAGTAAAAAATCATCACAATATGAATATCCCCTTATTTCTGATGAAAATAAGGCTTTTTTGATACTAATTTAAATAAATAATTTAAAAAAAATCGTATTTTATTTCGTCTTGTGTCAACGGCTCAGTCTATATCTGCGTTTTGGCTAATATAGAATCTTTGCCTGCATACTGCCTCAAGCGAAGATTCCCACAAAGGAGTCTTAAAATGATTTACGAAATTCTGGTTCGCCCATCGTATAGCAAACGTATGACCTCAGATCATTTGGTATGGGTCGAGAGCGACTTGCCTACTCGATCATTTGAAAAGTGGCTGTTTGAGCAATCTCTGATGGATGGTAGTGGTCGCGCGGCAATAGTACGCTGGAGTATAGTGCAGAGCCAAAAACCGGCGCACTTCAAGTTAGCGACACAAGCCAAGGCTTTAATCAGCCGCATCGCTGAATTGATGAGCGGTACGCCGGAAGTTGCGATGTCGCAGCAAGAATTACAATCGAAAAATAAATCGCTGGCCTTGGCCTAATGTTCTGATGGTTTGATGTGTAGTGCGCAATAGCAAGGCGCATAGTGATACACAGGTTTTAGAAAGTCCTTTCGAATTTGCTCCGGAAGGACTTTTTGCGTTAACTTGAAGAAACCTAGGCGTCCATATTGCAACACCGACCAGAATGGCGGCACCACACGCGAATGTTCAATCTCAAAACAGCAGAGTCATGGTCAAGAGCAGTAATCTCGGAAAACCTGCACTGACGCATAAGCCGGTGGTCGTTAAACTAGCAGGGATTGTGAAAAAAGCGGCGGCCAACGAGGATAGTGACAGGTTTTAACAGCCAACGCAGAATTGCCGTGGAGTAAATCCCGGCGGCAACGCTGACTTTAAGTAAGTCGCAGAGCGAAGGCTACAAAAGCCCGGCTTTCTTGTTTTACAATGTCGCAATCCATTTACTGATCGCGACTCATGGCAAGACTTCCACGTCTGGTAGTACCAAATCAACTTCATCTCATTCTTCAAAAAGGTAATGATGGCAAAATCATTTTTGCCGACGATGACGACTGTCATTTTTTTTTAGATCGTCTAAAAGAGGCTAGCAGGCAATTTGAAGTTGCCATCCATGCCTATGTGTTGATGCCTGATCATTTGCATTTACTGGCTACGCCTAAGGATGAGACAGGCTTGAGCAAAATGATGCAATGGATCGGAAGGCACTATGTCCCTTATTTTAATCGTAAGTATCAACGCAGCGGAACTTTGTGGCAAGGTCGATACCGGGCTACTGTGTTAGAGGCGGGTGCCTATTTTTTGTGTTGTTGTTTATATCTTGAAAGTAATCCTGTCCGATCAAAGATTGTGGCAGATGCCAGTGATTTCACTTGGTCAAGTTATCAACATCACATAGGTTTAAAAATAGATCCCATCATTAATGATCATCCGCTTTACTGGGCGCTAGGCAATACGCCGTTTCAACGTGAAGCCGCATATAAGGAGATGATGCAACATGCAATCTCCCCTTTGGACTTAAGCGCAATTACAGCGGCGACTACGATGTCTTGGCCACTAGGTTCAGAGCAGTTTAAGGCCGATATCGCCAAGCTCACCTCTCGGCGGGTAACGCCGTTGAAGCGTGGTCGGCCCCTGAAATTGAGCGTTTAATAGGACGGTAAGGGAGAGCGCTTGTCCATAAATATTATTATTTCGCTTAAATTTACTATGTCCCTAATTTATTTTTACAAAATTCACGATTAATTTAATTTGACACTGACCCTAATTATTCTTGTTGTGTAATCTGCTGCGCTGCACTATTCTACGAAATACCTAATTTCTAAATGGAGCATCATGATGCGAGCGCAAGGCCTGTACGACCCAGCTAATGAACACGACGCCTGCGGTGTAGGCTTTGTGGCGCATATCAAAGGCAAAAAAACTCACGCTATTATTGAACAAGGTTTGCTGATTCTGAAAAATCTTGACCATCGTGGTGCTGTCGGTGCCGATGCCTTGATGGGAGATGGTGCAGGGGTCTTGATACAGATTCCTGATCAGTATTACCGCGAAGAGATGGATAAGCAGGGTGTTAGCTTGCCGCCTCCCGGTGAGTATGGCGTAGGTATGATTTTTTTGCCGAAAGAGCAAGCTTCCCGTTTGGCATGTGAGCAGGAAATCGAACGTGCAGTACGCGCTGAAGGGCAGGTTGTGCTGGGATGGCGTGATGTGCCTGTTGACAGCGAAATGCCGATGTCACCGACCGTACGTGAAAAAGAACCTGTGATTCGCCAGATTTTCATTGGTCGTGGTGCCGATATCATGGTCACCGACGCTTTGGAACGTAAGTTGTATGTGATCCGTAAGTCAGCCGTGCATGCGATTGAAGCTTTAAAGCTGATACACGGTAAAGAATACTTTGTCCCTTCTATGTCGGCGCGTACCATCGTGTACAAAGGTTTGTTGTTGGCTGATCAGGTCGGCGTGTATTACAAAGACTTGCAAGATGAGCGCTGTGTTTCTGCATTGGCACTGGTGCATCAGCGTTTCTCTACTAATACGTTCCCGGAATGGCCGTTGGCCCATCCTTACCGCATGATTGCGCACAACGGCGAGATCAATACCGTTAAGGGTAACTTTAACTGGATGCGCGCGCGCGAAGGCGTGATGAAATCGGCCGTGCTCGGTGACGATTTGCAAAAGCTATACCCATTAATTTTTGAAGGTCAGTCCGATACTGCCAGCTTCGATAACGCTCTGGAATTATTGGTGATGGCCGGCTACCCTATCGCCCAGGCAATGATGATGATGATCCCGGAAGCGTGGGAAAATCACACCATGATGGACGATAACCGTCGTGCCTTCTATGAATACCATGCGGCAATGATGGAGCCGTGGGACGGTCCTGCTGCGATGGCGTTTACCGATGGTCGCCAGATTGGCGGCACCTTGGATAGAAATGGTTTGCGTCCGGCTCGTTATATAGTGACAGACGATGATCTGGTTGTAATGGCTTCTGAGTCTGGTGTTTTGCCTATCCCAGAATCTAAGATTATCAAAAAATGGCGCTTACAACCGGGCAAGATGTTTCTGATCGATCTCGAAGCAGGTCGTATTATCGATGACAAAGAAATCAAAGATACCTACGCCAACGCTAAACCATATAAACAGTGGATTAAATCGGTTCGTATCAAACTCAATGAGCTCAAAGGGGAACAAGATAGTAAATCGGAAACCGCGACACTGCTAGATAGACAGCAGGCGTTTGGTTATACCCAGGAAGATTTGAAATTCTTGATGGCACCGATGGCTGCCAACGGTGAAGAAGCGACCGGCTCTATGGGGAATGATTCATCCCTGGCTGTGATGTCGAATAAGCTCAAGCCTCTGTATAACTACTTCAAGCAATTGTTTGCGCAGGTTACCAATCCACCTATCGATCCTATCCGCGAAGCGATGGTGATGTCGTTGGTGTCGTTTATCGGTCCAAAGCCGAATTTATTAGATACCAATAACATCAACCCACCGATGCGCCTGGAAGTATCGCAACCCGTGCTGGATTTTGACGATATCGCCAAATTGCGTAATATCAGTGCAAATACTGGCGGTAAGTTTAAATCTTACGAGCTGGATATCTGCTATCCAGTTGCCTGGGGTAAGGACGGTATTGAAGCGCGTTTAGCCTCTATTTGCGCTGAAGTCGTTGATGCGGTTAAATCTGGCCACAACATTGTCATCATTACTGATCGCAAAATGGATGCGAACTATGTTGCTATCCCTGCTTTGCTGGCAACTTCCACCGTGCATCAGCATCTGGTCAGCAAAGGCATGCGTACCACAACCGGGCTGGTAGTGGAAACTGGTTCTGCGCGCGAAACCCATCATTTCGCTCTGTTGGCCGGTTATGGCGCTGAAGCGGTCCATCCTTACCTGGCAATGCAAACTTTGGCTGATATGGCGAAAGATTTGCCTGGGGACTTGTCGCCAGAAAAAGCGATCTATAACTACACCAAGGCGGTCGGCAAAGGCTTGATGAAAGTCATGTCCAAGATGGGCATTTCCACCTACATGTCTTACTGTGGTGCGCAGATTTTTGAAGTTATCGGTCTCAACAAGTCTCTGGTCGATAAATATTTTAAAGGCACGGCATCGAATGTTGAAGGGATCGGCGTGTTTGAAGTGGCTGAAGAAGCTTTACGTCTGCATAAACTGGCCTTCGGCAATGATCCTGTGTTGGCTAATGCCCTTGATGCTGGTGGTGAATACGCTTATCGTGTCCGCGGTGAGGACCATATGTGGACTCCGGATGCAATCGCGAAACTGCAGCACTCTACCCGTTCCAATAACTTCAATTCGTATAAAGAATATGCGCAGATCATCAATGATCAATCCAAGCGTCATATGACTTTACGCGGTTTGTTTGAATTCAAAATCGATCCTAGTAAAGCGATACCTTTGGATCAGGTTGAACCGGCAAAAGAGATCGTTAAACGTTTCGCCACTGGTGCGATGTCGCTCGGTTCCATCAGTACTGAAGCGCACGCTACCTTGGCAGTTGCAATGAATCGTATTGGTGGTAAGTCAAACACCGGTGAAGGTGGTGAGGATCCAGCGCGTTATCAGCAAGAACTGAAAGGTATTCCTATCAAGCAGGGTGCTACTTTGGCATCTATGTTGGGCCAAGATGTGGTGCAAGTTGATATTCCATTGATAGCAGGCGATTCCTTACGTTCACGTATCAAGCAAGTGGCATCCGGGCGCTTTGGTGTGACGACAGAGTATTTGATCTCCGCTGATCAAATTCAGATCAAGATGGCGCAAGGTGCCAAGCCAGGTGAGGGGGGACAGTTGCCTGGTCATAAGGTGTCTGACTATATCGCCAAATTGCGTTTCTCGGTTCCTGGAGTGGGCTTGATTTCTCCGCCACCGCATCACGATATTTACTCTATCGAAGATTTGGCGCAGCTGATTCACGATCTGAAAAACGTCAATCCGAAAGCCTCGATTTCTGTGAAATTGGTGTCTGAAGTTGGTGTCGGTACGGTAGCGGCGGGGGTCTCCAAAGCTAAGGCTGATCATCTGGTGATTGCTGGGCACGATGGCGGTACAGGTGCCTCTCCTTTGTCCTCGGTTAAGCATGCCGGTACGCCCTGGGAGTTGGGCTTGTCTGAGACACAGCAAACCTTGGTTTTGAATGGTTTGCGTAGTCGTGTACGGGTACAAGCCGATGGCCAGATGAAGACTGGTCGCGACGTCGCGATTGCCGCTATGCTGGGCGCTGATGAAATTGGCTTTGCTACCGCGCCTTTAGTAGTTGAAGGTTGCATCATGATGCGTAAGTGTCATTTGAATACTTGCCCTGTCGGCGTGGCAACCCAAGATCCAGAATTACGTAAAAAATTCTCGGGTAAGCCTGAGTATGTGGTGAATTATTTCTTCTTCGTCGCGGAAGAAGTGCGCCAGATCATGGCGCAATTAGGTATCCGTACGTATGACGAATTGATAGGCCGGGTTGACCTCCTGGATAAATCCCAGGCGATCACACACTGGAAAGCCAAGGGTCTCGATTTCAGTAAAATTTTCTATCAACCGGAAATGCCGGCGGGCACCGAAATTCGTCATGTCGATGTGCAAGATCACTGCCTGGATAAAGCCTTGGATAATAAGTTGATAGCCCAAGCTAAATCTGCGCTCGAATCCGGAGAAAAAGTGTCCTTCATTTCGCCGATTAAAAATCGTAACCGCACAGTTGGCGCCATGTTGTCGGGCGAAGTGGCAAAGAAATATGGTCACGCTGGTCTACCAGATGACACTATTCATATTCAATTGCAAGGTACGGCTGGTCAATCCGCTGGCGCTTTTCTGGCCCATGGTGTGACTTTAGATCTGGTCGGCGAAGGCAATGATTATGTTGGTAAAGGATTATCTGGTGGTCGCATCATCATCCGTCCAAATACTGAGTTCCGTGGCTGGGCAGTTGATAACATCATCTGCGGCAATACCGTGTTGTATGGCGCAATCTCCGGCGAAGCCTTCATCAATGGCGTTGCGGGCGAACGTTTCGCCGTGCGTAATTCTGGCGCTTTGGCAGTGGTTGAAGGTACCGGCGATCATGGTTGCGAATACATGACTGGCGGCACTGTCGTGGTGTTGGGCGACACCGGACGCAATTTTGCTGCGGGTATGTCTGGCGGTATTGCGTATGTCTATGACCCCGAAGGCGAGTTCGAAGCCAAGTGCAATATGTCTATGGTGACATTGGAGCCAGTTTTAGCAGGTGATGTGCAATTAGCTAGTATCGACAAAGCGATCTGGCATAGTGCATTGCGCGGTGGCGAAGGTGAAACGGATGAGGCGATCTTGCGTAGTTTGTTGGAGCGCCACTTTAAGCACACTGGCAGTACTCGTGCACGTAATTTGCTGGACGATTGGGCGCGTAGCCGTGCCAAATTCGTTAAGGTCTTCCCGACCGAATACAAGCGTGCTTTGGGCGAGATGTATGCTGCCAAACAGCTTGATACCAAGAACGAAAAGGTCGCTGCTTAGAGCTAATCGGCGCATCTGGCGGTTTCGTCAGATGCATAGCTGCTCTGCATTTCAGGAATGAGTGGGCGCATCGCCCGCAACAAAATTGAGGTAGTAAAATGGGTAAAATAACTGGCTTCATGGAATATCAGCGCTTGCAAGAAGCAAGCGAAGCGCCACAAATGCGCAAGAAACATTACAAAGAATTTTCGGTACATTTGACGAATGATCAGGTCAAAGTACAAAGCGCACGTTGCATGGATTGTGGCATTCCGTTTTGTAATAACGGCTGCCCGGTAAATAACATCATCCCCGACTGGAATGATCTAGTCTATAACGGCAACTATAAACTTGCTTTAGATACGCTACACTCAACGAATAATTTCCCTGAGTTTACTGGCCGTATCTGCCCAGCACCTTGCGAATCAGCCTGTACTCTGGGCATTAATGATGACGCGGTTGGCATTAAGTCGATAGAACATTTCATCATCGACAAAGGCTGGGAAAATGGTTGGGTAGTGCCGCAAATCGCCGCCATTAAAACTGGAAAGAAAATCGCGGTGGTTGGCTCTGGTCCTGCTGGTCTGGCGGCGGCGCAGCAACTGGCGCGTGTTGGTCATGACGTCACTGTTTTTGAGAAAAACGATAGAGTTGGTGGTTTGTTACGTTACGGTATTCCAGATTTTAAGATGGAAAAATCGCATATCGATAAACGTGTAATCCAGATGCAAGCGGAAGGGGTCACTTTCCGTACGAGCGTGTTTGTCGGTAAAGATTTTCCTGCAAATATCACCAATTGGGCAAAAGAAACAGTCTCCCCGGAGCAGCTGCAAAAAGACTTTGATGCTGTGATCATCGCTGGAGGTGCTGAAACGCCAAGGGATTTGCCAGTGCCTGGTCGTGAGTTGAAGGGAGTACATTTTGCGATGGATTTCCTGCCTTTGCAAAACAAGGTTAACGCAGGCGATAAAGTGAAAGACCAACTGCTGGCAAGCGGAAAGAATGTCATCGTCATCGGCGGCGGTGATACCGGTTCTGATTGCGTCGGTACATCGAATCGTCATGGCGCTAAATCTGTGGCGCAATTTGAATTAATGCCGCAGCCACCTGAACAAGAAAATAAGCCACTGGTTTGGCCTTACTGGCCGACTAAATTGCGTACTTCTTCTTCGCATGAAGAAGGCTGCGACAGAGATTGGGCGGTCGCGACTAAGCGCCTGGAAGGTAAGGGCGGTAAGGTCGAAAAATTGATCGCGTGCCGAGTTGAATGGAAAGACGGCAAGATGCAAGAAGTGCCGGATTCAGAATTCGAAATGAAAGCTGATCTGGTATTGCTGGCGATGGGTTTCGTTTCTCCGGTGCAGCAAGTTTTGGAGGCCTTTGGCGTTAACATGGATGCGCGCGGGAATGCCAAGGCAACAACCGACGGTGAAGGATGTTATAAAACCAACGTGGCTAATGTGTATGCTGCGGGTGATATGCGACGTGGACAATCGCTGGTGGTCTGGGCAATCCGTGAAGGCCGGCAATGTGCGCGGGAAGTCGATGCTGCGCTGATGGGTGACTCAGTATTGCCACGCTAATTACTTAACGCATCTGCGATTGAAATTTATAGATCTTTATTGCCTTCATTTTGTTTCGCGTTGTAGATTGTTTTGCTTGAGCTGATAGCTGAAAGCCCTTTACTTTTTGTAAGGGGCTTTTTAGTTTTGAGATCAAAAAAGAGCATTTAATGCCAAGCTCGCAATTAAATTTCTGTTAGTTAAATATTTATCTGACTCAAAGTTCATTTATTTTCAAAAAATATTCTGTTTATTTTGAATAATATTAAAAAATTTATTCATTATTCAAATTATTATTCCGTTTTTATTTGGCATTTCAAAATATATTTTTAAGCTTTACTTTCTGATACATGTTCAGGCAAGCTAGCTTTTCTGATCTGGATTACAATCTCACTTTTGCATTTTAAGCTCCCCGTCGTGCCCAATCTCGTCGAAATTCGCGATCTACACTTTAATTATGCTGACCGGCCTATCTTGTCCGGTTTAAATATGGATTTCCCACGTGGTAAAGTCATTGCCGTAATGGGGGGCTCTGGCTCGGGTAAAACAACCATCTTACGATTGATAGGTGGGCAAATTGAGGCACAGCGTGGTGGCGTCAAGGTTGATGCTGTCACGGTAAATGCCAATGATACTAAAGCGATCTATGCTTTACGTCGAAAAATGGGCATGTTATTCCAACATGGGGCATTGTTTACCGATTTAAGTGTTTTTGAGAATGTCGCCTTTCCTTTACGCGAACATACTAATCTGCCAGAAAGTATGATCCAAGATCTGGTCTTGATGAAATTGCATGCGGTTGGTTTGCGCAACGCTGCGCGCCTAAAACCTGCAGAAATCTCTGGGGGAATGGCTAGACGTGTGGCCTTGGCAAGGGCAGTAGCATTGGATCCGCAATTAATTATGTATGACGAACCATTTGCAGGTCTCGATCCGATTTCTATGGGAGTGATTGCCAATTTGATTCGAAACTTAAATGACGCTTTGGGGTCTACATCGATATTGGTATCGCATGATGTGCATGAATCTTTTGCGATAGCCGATTACGTTTACTTCTTATCACAAGGAAAAATCGTCGCTCAAGGGACGCCTGAGCAGATGTCGAATTCCAGTGATCCCTACGTCAAACAATTTGTGCATGCTGAGAGCGATGGTCCTGTACCCTTCCATTACCCAGGTAAAACTCTGGCAGAAGATTTTGGATTGAGTGTCAAACAATGATTATTTCTCGCATTGGACATCAGGTGCGCCAGAGCGCTGAAGACCTTGGATATGCTGCGCGTAGTTTCTTTACTATTTTGTTTAGTGTGTTGGGTTTATGGCGGAGGCCGCGCCTGATTACCGACCAGATACATTTTATTGGTAATTATTCTTTAATTATTATTGCTGTGTCAGGTTTGTTTGTCGGTTTTGTACTTGGTTATCAGGGGTATTACACCTTGAACAAATATGGCTCCGAAGAAGCATTAGGTTTATTGGTCGCCTTGTCTTTGACGCGCGAGTTGGGGCCCGTGGTTACCGCCTTATTGTTTGCTGGACGCGCAGGTACCTCACTGACTGCCGAGATTGGCTTGATGAAGGCTGGTGAGCAGCTGGCAGCTATGGAAATGATGGCAGTGAATCCCATGCAACGCGTGATTGCCCCGCGCTTTGTGGCTGGAGTGATTGCAATGCCGATTTTGACCGCTATTTTTAATGCTATGGGTATCTTTGGCGGTTATCTGGTTGGGGTTAAATTAATTGGTGTAGATGATGGCTCATTTTGGTCACAAATGCAGGCTGGAGTAGATGTATGGCAAGACATTGGTAATGGCGTCATCAAAAGCGTGGTATTTGGATTTGCGGTGACTTTCGTGGCTCTGTTTCAAGGTTACGAAGCACAGCCCACACCAGAAGGTGTTGCCAGAGCAACCACTCGGACCGTGGTCATTTCTTCTTTGTTGGTATTGTGGTTAGACTTTTTGTTGACAGCTTGGATGTTTCAATAGTTGTTAAGTCTGAACATCACTAAACAGAAGATAGTTATTTTTAATTTACCTGTAAATATGTGATATTTGCAGCGTAGTCGAAGGCAAGATATGCAAAAAAAAGCGATGGATTTCTGGGTGGGAATATTTGTATTACTGGGTGCTGCCGCGCTGCTGTTTTTAGCGCTGAAGGCCGGCAATATGAGTACATTTTCTTTTGATACCACCTATGATGTAACTACCCGATTCGATAACATAGGTGGATTAAAACCCAAGGCCGCAGTGAAGAGTGCGGGCGTGGTAGTTGGCAGGGTCAGTGAGATACGATTTGACGATAAAACCTATCAAGCCACGGTCACGTTACGGATGGAAAACCGTTATAAATTTCCTAAAGATAGCTCGGCAAAAATTCTTACGGCCGGCTTGCTAGGTGAGCAGTATATAGGCTTGGAGGCTGGCGGTGATGCAAACAATCTGGTGGCCGGCGACCGCATAAAAATGACACAATCAGCGATAGTTCTGGAAAATTTGATTAGTCAATTTTTATTCAGTAAAGCTGCTGAGGGCAAGGACGAGAGTAAATGAAAAAAGCAAACATGAGCTTAAAGAAGCCGCATCAACAAGCTATGTTGCGCTGGTTAGGGGTATTTGTTTTTAGCTTGCTATTTACTGCTTGTACTAGTGTTGGAAGTATCAAAACTGGAGCCAGCACTACATTAGATACAATTAAGACTGGTGCGGTCAATACCCTCGATAATATCAGTGAAAAAACGAATATAGGAAACAATCCACGCGACCCTTTAGAGGGATTTAATCGCGCGATGTTTAGCTTTAACGAGGGCTTGGATGATTATCTGTTAAAGCCATCGGCTGAATTATATCGTTCTGTATTACCGTCATTCGTGCAAACTGCAATCGGGAATTTTTTTGGTAATGCAGGCGATATATGGACTGCTGCGAATAACTTTATGCAAGGGAATATGACTGATGGCGTTAATGATGTCATGCGCATCGCCTTTAACTCTACATTTGGCCTTGCTGGTTTTATTGATATTGCGTCTGCGGCTGGAATGCCTAAACATCGGGAGGATTTTGGGCAAACCTTGGGACGCTGGGGGATGCCAGCCGGCCCTTACGTTGTCTTGCCATTATTGGGCGCGTCAACTTTGCGCGATACAATAGCGACACCAGTTGATTTTAAAGGAGATTTTTTATTTTCTCAGACCTCTGTGAGTGTACGTAATACCACTACGGTACTGCGTTTTGTCGATAGACGAGCTTCCGTGTTGGACGCAAGTAAGTTAATCGAAGAAGCCGCTTTGGATAAATATGTGTTTATTCGTGACGCCTATTTACAGCGACGTGCCGGTCAAGTTAATCCGGACAAAGACTAAGACGCGACAGCGCTCATGGCTCTTCCGTTTGTCAACCACAATTGAGTACAAGTGGTTAACTGTTCAATATTGTTTTGGCGCGATACGCGCACTATGAAAGTTTTTATATGAAATTATTTTCTCAATTTTTATTTGGTTTCTTGCTTGTTTTGGGTTTTACGGCACATGGTATTGCCGCGGATGAAGCGCCTGATCAGTTGATCAAACGTTTAAGTCAAGAAATTTTAGATACCGCCAAAGCTGACAAAGAGATTCAAGCTGGCAATCAAAAACGTGTTTATGATTTGGTTGAAAGCAAAGTGTTGCCATACATCGATTTTTCTAGAATGACTTCTTTGGCATCGGGAAAAAGTTGGCGTGAAGCCACCCCCGAGCAGCAAAAGCAATTAACCAACGAGTTTCGCACTTTGCTGGTATTTACTTATTCCGGAGCCATTTCCCAAATTAAGGATCAGCGCCTGGAGTTTAAACCTTTTCGCGGTTTGCCAGATGACACCGAAGTCGAAGTGAGAAGTCAGGTCATACAGGCGCGTGGTGAACCTGTGCAATTGAGTTATCGCCTGGCGAAATCGGCAGCGGGTTGGAAAATTTACGATATCAATGTCTTAGGCGCGTGGCTGGTAGAAACTTACAAAGGAAGTTTTTCTGCTGAGATCAGCAAGTCAGGGATAGATGGCTTGATTAAAACTTTGATTGAAAAAAATAAAAAATTGGCAGCGGCAGGGACCACTAAAACTGCTGCGAAATAATCGGAGCGATTCATGTATCTAGCTGAGCAAGAAATTAGCTTGCGTAATGCCGTTCTCGCAACTCAGGCGGGAGTACTGGCGATCAAGGCGGGCGAAACCGAGTTTGATTTATCTAAGTTAAGTATTGCCGATTCTTCGGCAGTAGCAGTCATGCTTAGTTGGCAACGTGCTGCTAGTCAACAAGGTAAAACCTTAGCCTTCCATGCAATCCCCGCCAACCTCAACAGTTTGCTGGCTTTGTATGGCATGTCTGAATTGCTCGGTATATCAAAGCCTCATCAGTCTTAAGAAATTCAATAGAATTTGACGGTAATAAGATCATGCAAACATGATCTTAAAAACCGGCCATCCTGCGCTGAAAAATCCCCTATAATGCAAGGTTTTCGCTGCCTCTGTGGCGATCAACTTACACGCAACTCATACGCACCAAGATACCCCGCCTTATGGCCGCCATAAAAATTACCAATGTTGAAAAACGCTACCAGTCTTTACAAGCGCTAGGTGGCGTCTCGCTTTCTATCGAAGAAGGAGAGTTTTTTGGTTTGCTGGGACCAAATGGTGCCGGTAAAACAACGCTAATTTCGATTATTGCTGGTCTTAATCGGGCTGATTCTGGATCGGTGGCTGTGCAGGGACATGATGTGGTTGCTGACTATCGTGCCGCGCGAAAAAATATCGGCGTAGTACCGCAGGAATTGGTGTTTGATCCATTTTTTACAGTGCGTGAAACTTTACGCATGCAGTCCGGTTATTTTGGCGTTAAAAATAACGATAAATGGATAGACGAGATTATGGAAAATCTCGACTTGAGCAATAAAGCCGACGTGAATATGCGCGCTTTGTCTGGCGGCATGAAACGCCGGGTACTGGTAGCGCAAGCCCTGGTACACAAACCGCCGGTAATCGTGCTCGATGAACCTACCGCTGGCGTTGATGTGGAATTGCGCCAGACTCTGTGGAAGTTTATTGCTCGCCTGAATAAAGAAGGTCACACCGTAGTGCTGACCACCCATTATCTGGAAGAAGCGCAAGCCTTATGTAATCGCGTTGCCATGTTAAAAGCGGGCAAAGTGGTGGCACTTGATAGTATGGCTGGTTTAATCAAGCGTATCTCCGGCGCACAAATGAAGCTCAAGTTAGCGCAAGGGATTTTGCCAGACGTTCTGCGGGCTCTAGCTATCCCTCAGGACGGGCCTCCTGTCGCCAATCAATCAGTTTTACGCATTACCAATTATTCAGAAGTTGAACCTATTTTGGCCGCCTTACGAATTGCAGGTTGCGTGATAGAAGACCTGCAACTGCAGCAGGCCGACTTGGAAGACGTCTTCCTGCAAATTATGGAAGATGGCAAATGAACGGCTTTCAAACCTTATTGTATAAGGAAGTGCTGCGCTTCTGGAAAGTTGCGACACAAACCATTACCGCACCTATCGTCACGGCCTTGTTGTATTTGCTGATTTTCGGACATGTGCTTGAGGCGCATGTGCAAGTCTATCCGGGTGTGAAGTACACGGCTTTCCTTATCCCGGGACTGGTGATGATGAGCGTCCTGCAAAACGCCTTTGCTAATTCCTCTTCATCGCTGATACAGTCAAAAATCACCGGGAATCTGGTGTTTATTTTATTGCCGCCTTTATCACATTGGGAGGTGTTTGGCGCCTATGTGCTGGCTGCGATTGTGCGTGGTTTAACGGTGGGCGCCGGTGTTTTTCTAGTGACTATTTGGATCAGCGACATGAGTTTCATCGCACCTTGGTGGATAGCGATTTTTGCTTTGCTGGGAGCGGCGATGTTAGGCACGATGGGTTTGATCGCCGGCATCTGGGCCGAGAAATTTGATCAGTTGGCGGCGTTCCAGAATTTTTTGATCATGCCCGCCACTTTTTTGTCTGGTGTATTTTATTCTATTCATTCTTTGCCACCATTTTGGCAAAACCTCTCGCGCTTTAATCCGTTCTTTTACATGATAGACGGATTCCGTTATGGCTTTTTTGGTCAGTCCGACGTCAACCCCCTGACTAGCGCCGCTATAGTCAGCGCATTTTTTATCTTGCTAACGACGATCGCAGTGCAAATGCTAAAGAGCGGTTATAAGTTACGACATTAATTTTGCTGCAGCAGGCTAAAATTTTTCTGCGGCATTCCTTATTTTTATTCGAAAGAAAATCGTGTTTCCTACTCCTGAACAAATTAAGACATATATCGCTGCCGGACTTGAGTGCACGCATCTGGAAGTCGAGGGCGATGGCCAGCATTTTAACGCCGTCATCGTCTCGCCAGCATTCGTCGGCAAGCGTTTAATTCAGCGTCATCAGATTGTCTATGCTGCGTTGGGTGATCGTATGCGCGAAGAAATACACGCATTATCGATGAAGACACTGACACCTGAAGAGTTCGCCTAATCATGGATAAATTACTGATCACAGGTGGTTATCGCCTTAACGGTGAGATCAATATTTCTGGCGCCAAAAATGCAGCGCTGCCGATACTTTGCGCAGGATTGCTGACTGCGGACGATGTGGTTTTGCACAACGTACCTGGATTGCAAGATGTAGCGACCATGCTCAAATTGCTGCGTCAGATGGGTTTGTCTGCGACCGAAGAAAACGGTGTTGTGACGCTCAATGGCGGCGCAATCACTAAGCTGGAAGCGCCGTATGAGATGGTAAAAACCATGCGCGCATCGATCCTAGTACTTGGTCCATTGCTGGCGCGTTTTGGTGAGGCAAAAGTGTCTTTGCCGGGCGGTTGCGCCATAGGTTCGCGTCCGGTTGATCAGCATATCAAGGGTTTGCAGGCGATGGGTGCCGAGATCACTATCGAAGCCGGTTATATCCACGCCAAAGCCAAACGCCTTAAAGGCACTCGTGTGGTCACCGATATGATCACCGTGACAGGCACAGAAAATCTGCTGATGGCGGCAACTCTGGCCGATGGCGAAACTGTTCTGGAGAATGCAGCGCGCGAACCGGAAGTCACTGATTTGGCGCATTTGCTGGTAGCGATGGGTGCCAAGATCGAAGGTATAGGCACAGATAGACTGGTGATTCAGGGCGTAGAGCGCTTGCATGGCGCAACTCATGCGGTGATTGCTGACCGTATCGAGACCGCCACATTTTTATGCGCGGTGGCCGCCACCGGTGGCGACATCACTTTGAAAAATACACGTAGCGATATTCTGGATGTCGCGATTGATAAATTGCGCGAAGCCGGCGTGATACTCACCAGTGGGCCAGACTGGATCCGTGCACAAATGGGCGGACGTCCGAAGGCGGTGAGTTTCCGTACTACCGAATATCCGGGCTTTCCTACCGATATGCAGGCGCAATTTATGGCTTTGGATTGTATTGCGCAAGGAGCCAGTCGCGTCACTGAAACTATTTTTGAAAATCGCTTCATGCATGTGCAAGAGATGAATCGTCTTGGCGCGCATATCGAGATCGATGGCCACACCGCCATCGTTACCGGCGTCGATAAACTGGTCGGTGCGCCCGTCATGGCAACAGATCTGCGCGCTTCTGCCTCCTTGGTGATCGCCGCGATGGCGGCCGAGGGCGAGACCCTGATCGACAGGATTTATCATCTGGATCGTGGTTACGACAAAATGGAAGTGAAATTATCTGCCGTTGGTGCCCACATACAAAGAGTGAAATAAGCGATCATGATGACTATGCCACCCAATCAGCAACTGACCCTGGCGCTATCCAAAGGCCGGATTTTTGAAGAAACGCTCCCGCTGCTGGAAGCGGCCGGGATACGTGTCACAGAAGATCCTGAAACGTCACGCAAACTGATTCTAGCCACTAACGATCCGGAAGTGCGCGTGATTATAGTGCGTGCTTCCGATGTGCCTACCTACGTGCAATATGGTGCTGCGGATTTTGGTGTGGCAGGTAAAGATGTTTTGCAAGAGCATGGTGGCGCAGGTTTGTATCAGCCTATCGATCTCAATATTGCCCATTGCCGTATGTCGGTGGCGGTGTCGGTCGGTTTTGATTACGCCACTGCAGTGCGCCAAGGGGCACGTTTGCGGGTGGCGACTAAGTACACCGAAATTGCGCGCGAACATTTCGCCCGTAAAGGGGTGCATGTCGATTTGATTAAGTTGTACGGCTCTATGGAGTTGGCACCCTTAGTTGGTTTATCTGATGCCATCGTCGATCTGGTTAGCACCGGGAATACCCTGCGCGCTAATCATTTGGTTGAAGTCGAACACATTATGGAAATATCTTCGCGTTTGGTGGTGAATCAGGCGGCGTTAAAACTTAAGCGCGAACGTCTGCAACCTATCATCGAAGCATTTGACCGCGCCTCCAAAGGAAAATAATGTCGGATCAAAATAGTCCCAGCCTTGCGCTAGCTCAAATTGCCAGGCTCGATGCTAGCCATGAAAATTTTTCTGCGCAGCTCAGGCAATTGTTGGCGTTTGAGGCCAGCGAAGATGAGGCGATCGATCGTACTGCTGCGCAGATACTCGCCGATGTAAAAAAACGTGGCGATGCAGCGGTGCTGGAGTACACCAATCGTTTTGATCGACTTAGCGCTAGCAGCTTGCAACAACTGGAAATCGGCCAGCCCGAACTGCAGGCGGCGCTGGCCTCTTTAGCACCAGAACGGCGTGCTGCTTTAGAGATGGCAGCGCAGCGTGTGCGGGCCTATCACGAGGTGCAAAAAACAGCATGCGGCTCGGCTGGTTTTAGCTATACCGAAGCGGACGGAACGGTACTGGGGCAAAAAGTGACGCCTTTAGATCGCGTTGGCATTTATGTGCCTGGCGGTAAAGCCGCTTATCCTTCATCGGTCTTGATGAATGCGATTCCGGCCAAGGTGGCGGGCGTAGTGGAAATCATTATGGTGGTACCGACTCCTGACGGCATCAAAAATCCTCTGGTGTTGGCGGCTGCCGCCATCGCCGGAGTCGATCGTGTATTCACCATAGGTGGGGCGCAAGCAGTAGCTGCGCTGGCTTACGGCACAGCGACCATCCCGCAGGTGGATAAAATAGTCGGCCCTGGTAACGCCTATGTCGCAGCCGCCAAACGCCGCGTGTTCGGTACGGTAGGCATAGACATGATCGCTGGTCCTTCTGAGATTTTGGTGATTTGCGATGGCAGTACCGATCCGGACTGGATTGCCATGGATCTGTTTTCGCAAGCCGAGCATGATGAGTTGGCGCAGTCGATATTGCTATGTCCAGACGCTGCCTACCTCGATGCGGTGGCTGCCAGTATCGCTAAGCTGATAGCAAGCATGCCACGAAAAGAGATCATCGCCACCTCGCTGGCCAATCGTGGTGCCCTGATCAAGGTCGCTGATATGCAGCAAGCCTGTGATATTGCCAATAGCATCGCAGCTGAACATCTGGAAATCTCCACTGAAAATCCGCGGCAATGGGCTGAGCAGATACGCCACGCCGGTGCCATGTTCCTGGGACGGTTCTCTTCCGAAGCTTTGGGTGATTATTGCGCCGGCCCGAATCATGTGTTGCCCACTTCACGCACAGCGCGCTTTTCCTCACCTTTAGGGGTGTACGATTTTCAGAAGCGCTCGTCGATGATACACGTCAGCGAACAAGGTGCACAAATTTTAGGCAAGGTCGCGGCTGAATTGGCCTATGGTGAAGGCCTGCAAGCGCATGCACGTAGTGCCGAATACCGTTTGACGTCGTCAAGTTAAAAAGTGAACTAGCCCAGTGCGCATATTCCATGCGGGTTTCCAGCCTATTGCCTCGGAAAGCCGCATGGGATATGCGCCTTGGGCTAGGTACCGTTTGGGTTTTTCATCATGCCAAGGCCGGCCGTATTATTCAAGAGTCCTGCGAACACAGCAGTGCGCTAAAAGGTATCCATGAGCAGCTATATCAATACGATTTTCAATGAAGATGCTGTACTGGGTTTAGCTAGGATACCAGACGGCAGTATTGATTTAATCCTCACTGATCCACCGTATAGTTTGGGTAAGGATTACGGTAACGACTCCGACAAACAAGCCGCGGCCGACTATCTGGCATGGACCGCGCGTTGGATACAGGCGGCCTTGCCGAAATTAAAACCGAACGGCAGTCTGTACATATTTTTGACCTGGCGTTATTCGCCGGAGATTTTTGTGATGCTCAAGCAGCACATGATTATGCTCAATGAAATTATCTGGGACCGACGAGTGCCATCGATGGGGGGCAGTGTCAGAAGTTTTTCATCGGTACATGACACCATAGGTTTTTTCGCCAAGGCCAAAGGACATTACTTCGATCTCGATGCGGTGCGCATCCCTTACGATGCCGCCACCAAAAAAGCCAGGTCTCGCGCTATCTTTGTCGGCGCCAAGTGGCTAGAGCTTGGTTACAATCCCAAGGATTTGTGGAGTGTCTCCAGGATACATAAAGAAAATCCTGAGCGCGCTGATCACCCCACCCAAAAACCTTTAGAGATCATCGAGCGTATGCTGCTGGCATCTTGCCCGCCCGACGGTATCGTTTTGGATCTGTTTATGGGTAGTGGCACTACTGCCGTGGCAGCCAAACGTTGCGGCCGCAATTTTGTCGGTTTTGAATTAAATGCCGACTATTGCGACATTATTCAACGCAGGTTGGCGTCTCCGGAATCGCTAAGGGTAGAGCGCAGCAATCAACCTAGCGAGCCTATCCGGGCCAAAGTTGCTAAAGTTTCCGGACTCGCCAAAGCCAAACGCGGCCGTAAGTCGCTTAAAAAAACAGCCACGTTAAAGAATGCCGCTGCCGCAAAAAAAGCCGTGCAGGTGGATGCGAATGTCAGCAGTAACACAGCGAGTAAACCGATTAAAAAACGAGCGAAGTCTACCCAAGACGCGACCGCCATCGGTCAGTCTATGGCACTTCCTATCATCTAGATATTTTTACAGTGAGTAAGTTTATGTCCTTGATTAAGAATATTTTTCGCCCTGAAGTGTTAGAGTTGGCCGCCTATCATGTGCAGGATGCTGCTGGTTTCGTGAAGCTGGACGCGATGGAAAATCCTTACACCTTAAGTGCAGAGTTGCAGCAAGTGCTGGCCACGCGTTTGGCGCAAGTGGCATTAAATCGCTATCCTGTGCCTAGCTACAGCGGTTTGAAAGCGGCCATCAAACTACAACTTGGCGTACCGCAGAATTACGATCTGGTGCTCGGTAATGGTTCAGATGAATTGATTTCTATGGTCTCGGTGGCCTGCGCTAAACCCGGAGCCAAGGTGCTGGCACCGGTGCCTGGCTTTGTGATGTACGCAATGTCGGCGCGCTTAGCTGGCATGGAGTTCATTGGCGTCCCGTTAAACGCAGATCTGACGTTAGACAGGACGGCGATGTTAGCCGCGATCGTCGAGCATCAACCAGCCATCACTTATTTGGCGTACCCGAATAATCCTACAGGCACTTTGTACGAAGTGGCGGATATCGAGGCAATTTTGCGTGTGGTGGGCGACACCGGAGTGGTTATTCTAGATGAGGCGTATCAACCCTTTTCACCGGTCAGCTTTATGTCGCGCCTGGCAGAATTCGACAATCTGATTGTCATGCGTACCGTGTCGAAGTTGGGTTTGGCGGGTATCCGTCTCGGTTACATGACGGGAAGCCAGGCCTTGCTGGATCAGTTCGAAAAAGTACGTCCGCCCTACAATATCAATGTGTTGACCGAAGCTGCGGCTCAATTCATGCTCGAACAGGTCGCAGTACTCGACGCGCAGGCTGCACAGTTATGCGAGCAACGCGGCGTCTTGGCTGAGGCTTTGGCACGTTTGCCAGGGGTTACGGTTTTTCCGTCTGCGGCAAATTTCCTGCTGATTCGGGTGCCGCAAGCCGAACAAGTATTCGCTAAATTGGTGAAACAAAAAATATTAGTTAAAAATGTAGGTAAAATGCACGTGCTGCTGGAAAATTGTTTGCGTATTACCGTTAGCACAGCAGAAGAAAATTCCCTCTTCCTTGATGCTTTTAGTGCATCATTATGAACGCATCTTTGCAATCAAAGCCCTTATAGCCTCAATAGCCCAAAATTATGCAAGCCCAACGCACCGCACAAGTTACCCGCAACACCAATGAAACGCAGATCCGTGTAGCCATCAATCTCGATGGAACCGGTAAGCAAAAACTCAATACCGGTGTTCCATTTTTAGACCATATGCTCGATCAGATCGCTCGTCATGGCCTGATCGATCTGGAAATCGAAGCGGTTGGTGATCTGCATATCGATGCCCATCATACGGTGGAGGATGTCGGTATCACGCTGGGACAGGCGTTTGCAATCGCGATGGGCGACAAGAAAGGCATACGCCGTTACGGTCATGCTTACGTGCCTCTGGATGAAGCCTTGTCACGCGTGGTGATCGATTTTTCCGGTCGGCCTGGTCTGGAGTTTCATGTACCGTTCAAACGCGCCATGATAGGTTCGTTTGACGTCGATCTGACCCATGAATTTTTCCAGGGTTTTGTCAATCACGCACTGGTCTCCCTGCATATCGATAATTTGCGTGGCGATAATGCACATCATCAATGCGAAACGGTATTTAAAGCTTTCGGCCGCGCTTTGCGTATGGCATCCGAACTCGATGCACGTTCGGTCGGTATCATACCGTCCACTAAAGGCAGCCTTTAATCCTGAAATTCCTTGCTTCGCAAGTAGTCCAATATGAATAAAATTGTTGTTGTCGATTATGGTATGGGCAATCTGCGCTCGGTGGCTCAAGCCCTGCGTGCGGTGGCCCCGGAAGCCAATGTCATCATCTCCGGCGAAGTTGCCGATATCAAGAGCGCCGATCGGCTGGTTTTGCCAGGTCAGGGCGCGATGCCTGACTGCATGAGCAGCTTGCGTGAGTCTGGCGTGCAGGATGCCGTCATGGAAGCGGCGCGTAGCAAACCCTTGTTTGGGGTTTGTGTCGGCGAGCAAATGCTGTTTGATGTCAGTGCCGAAGGTGATACGCCGGGCTTGGGTCTATTGCCAGGCAAGGTTGTTCGTTTCGATTTACGCGGCCAGTTGCAGGCTGACGGTTCACGCTACAAAGTGCCGCAAATGGGATGGAATCGCGTTAAACAAGCCCAGCCGCATGCCTTGTGGCAAGGTATTGACGACGGGGCCTATTTCTATTTTGTGCATAGCTATTTTGCGCAACCTGAGAACTCGTTGCATACCGTCGGTGTTACCGATTACGGAGCCACGTTTGCTTGTGCGGTGGCTCGTGATAATATTTTTGCGACGCAATTTCACCCAGAAAAAAGTTCCGCGGCTGGCTTGCAGTTGTATAAAAATTTCGTTCACTGGAAGCCTTGATCACTAGGTCTTTTTTGTTTTTGTTAAATTCGATTTTTTACCTTTTTCATAGATACTCATCATGCTGCTCATTCCTGCCATCGACCTGAAAGACGGTCACTGCGTACGCCTGAAACAAGGAGACATGGATCAAGCCACTGTCTTCTCTGATGCTCCTGCCGAAATGGCGCGACATTGGCTAATGCAAGGTGCGCGTCGCTTGCATCTGGTGGACCTAAATGGTGCATTTGCCGGTAAACCTGTCAATGAAGCGGCAGTCAAGGCGATTTTGCAAGCCGTGCGTGAGTACGCGGAAGAAACTGGTACTGAAGAAATTCCTGTGCAATTGGGTGGCGGAATACGCGATCTTGATACCATAGAGCGCTATCTGAATGACGGCTTGTCTTACATCATTATAGGTACCGCTGCGGTAAAGAGCCCTGGCTTTTTAGCCGATGCCTGCGCCGCTTTTCCAGGGCAGATTATTGTTGGTATCGATGCCAAGGATGGTAAGGTCGCGACCGATGGCTGGAGCAAGTTATCCGGTCACGATGTCATCGATCTGGCGCAAAAATTTGAAGGCTATGGCGTTGAAGCGATTATCTATACTGATATCGGCCGCGATGGCATGATGGGCGGCGTGAATATCGAGGCCACCGTCAAGCTGGCGCAAGCGGTCAGCATCCCAGTGATCGCGTCGGGTGGCGTACACGTATTGGCCGATGTCGAGGCGCTCTGTGCGGTGCAGGATGAAGGTATATCTGGTGTTATCTGCGGCCGCTCGATTTACGAGGGCACTTTAGATTTGTTGTCGGCGCAGGATAGGGCCGACGAACTGAGTGGCGAATTCGATAGCGAAGAAGATCTCACATGACGCTGGCAAAACGTATTATCCCTTGTCTGGATGTGACCGCAGGCCGAGTCGTCAAGGGCATCAATTTTCAGGAATTGCGCGATGCCGGTGATCCGGTAGAGATCGCCCGGCGCTACGATGCACAAGGTGCCGATGAAATCACTTTTCTCGACATTACGGCCTCCTCAGATGATAGAGATTTAATTCTGCCTATTATAGAAGCGGTGGCTTCCCAGGTGTTCATTCCTTTGACAGTGGGCGGTGGTGTGCGCACTGTGGCTGACGTGCGTCGTCTGCTCAATGCGGGCGCAGATAAAGTCGGCATCAACACTTCTGCGATTACTAATCCGCAACTGGTAGCCGATGCCGCGCACAAATACGGTTCGCAATGTATCGTGGTAGCGATTGATGCCAAGCGGATTGCACCCGGAAAATGGGAAGTGTATACGCATGGCGGTCGTAACGCGACTGGCCTCGATGCGGTCGAATGGGCCTGCAATATAGCGCGTCTTGGTGCCGGAGAAATCCTGCTGACCAGCATGGACAAAGACGGCACGCGATCGGGATTTGATCTTGGCTTGACGCGGGCCGTGTCGGATGCGGTGGATATTCCCGTGATTGCATCCGGTGGGGTCGGCAGTCTGCAAGACTTAGCTGACGGCATCAAGCTGGGCGGTGCAGATGCGGTGCTGGCTGCAAGTATTTTCCATTTTGGTCAGCACACTGTGCAAGAAGCAAAACAGTTTATGGCGGCACAAAGTATTCCTATGAGGTTGGTATGAGTTATAAATGGTTAAACAAAGTGCGCTGGGATGAGTACGGCCTGGTGCCCGTGATCGCGCAAGAGGCTAGCAGCAACGAGGTATTGATGTTCGCCTGGATGAACCGTGACGCTTTGACCAAAACAGTGGAACTAGGCGAGGCTGTTTATTGGAGCCGTTCGCGTAAAAAACTATGGCATAAAGGTGAAGAGTCCGGCCATATACAAAAGGTGCTCGAGATTCGCCTTGATTGCGATGAGGACGTGGTTCTGCTCAAGATTGAACAGATTGATGGTATTGCCTGTCACACCGGACGCCATTCGTGTTTTTTCCAGAAATTCGAAGGCGACGCCAGTGCCGGCGAATGGCTGGCAGTTGAGCCGGTTCTGAAAGACCCGGAAAGTATATATAAGTGAGCGAAACTTCCATGAACATGAGTGAACAAGATATCTTGCAGCGTCTGGCTGACATGATGGAAAGCCGTAAACCGGTCAATGGTGGAAATCCCGAAACCTCGTATGTTGCCAAATTATTCGCAAAAGGCGACGACGCGATTTTAAAAAAAATAGGTGAAGAAGCAACCGAAACTGTCATGGCAGCGAAAGATGCGCGGGTTTCCGGTGATGCTACTAAACTATTATATGAATGTGCGGATCTGTGGTTTCACACGCTTGTCATGTTGGCGCAATATAATCTTACTCCCCAGCAAGTGCTAATGGAATTAGCGCGACGCGAGGGGCTTTCCGGATTAGATGAAAAAGCGGCTCGAAAAGACGCCTAGACTATCCTGATGAGTTAAATAGCAATGATAGAGGTTAATGTGGAAAACTGTATTTTCTGTAAAATTGTTGCCAAGCAAATTCCCTCTGATGCCATTTATGAAGATGAGGATTTACTGGCATTTAAGGATATTCATCCGGCAGCACCAGTGCATTTTTTGATTATTCCTAAGTTGCATCTGGCTACCTTGGCCGATGCTAAACCTGAACATGCGGAATTGCTGGGTAAAATGCTAGAGTTGGCACCTAAACTGGCGCAGCAACAAGGTTGTGGTGTAACAAAAAATGCTGACGGCGGCCACATTGGTGGGTATAAAACCTTGATCAATACGGGGCCGGACGGCGGCCAAGAGGTGTATCATCTGCACATGCATGTGATTGGTGGGTCTAAGCGAAATCGCGATTAGATTTTCATTGATACTAGTTGGCGGTAAATATTATGACGAGGGCGAGGCCCTCATATTGGAGAAATCATGGGTTCATTTAGTATTTGGCATTGGTTGATCGTACTGGTAATTGTCATGCTGGTTTTTGGCACCAAAAAGTTGGGCAATATCGGTGGTGATCTAGGTAAGGCTGTCAAAGGCTTCAAAGACGGCGTTAAGGGCGAAGAAGATAAAGCCGCTACGGAAGCAAAACAAGTTGCCGATAAAGTGACGGTTGATGTCGAAGCCAAGGAAAAAACCAAGCTGTAAGCGGCTGGTAAATATCGATTTATGATAGATCTCGGACTCAGCAAGATGGCGCTGATCGGCGTAGTTGCGCTGGTGGTGATAGGCCCTAAAGACTTACCTAAGGTTGCCCGCATGGCTGGCTCCCTGTTTGGTCGCGCGCAACGTTATATTAATGAAGTGAAATCTGAAGTGAGTCGCGAGATAGAACTCGATGAATTACGCAAGATGCACAAAGATGCACAAGATGCAGTGCAAGACGTGGAGCAGTCGATAGGGCAATCCATCGCACAAACAGAGAGTGACCTGAACGCTGCCTGGCATGGTGACGATACTGGCTCCTCGCTAGCTAGTTTGCCGGCAGATGATGCAATAGCAATTAAATCCAAAAATTTTCGTCGTAAAAAACTGGCGCGTAGCTCAGCCATTCCACTTTGGTATAAAAGTCGAAATGGCCAGCGTGCCCATGTGATATCGGGTTCGGCAAGAATGGCTCGGCACAGGGCGAAACCTCAATCACCGGCAAGTTTTTTCTAAATGTATTCTCAATACAATTCCTCATTCATTACAGGCCGTGCATGACCGATACAAATTTGCAGGGGGCGGCTGATAGCTTTATTTCACATTTGGTTGAATTGCGCGATCGTTTGGTAAAGGCATCGATAGGAATTGCGCTTGTTTGCGCGGGCTTATTTGCCTGGCCAGGACCTTCTGCCATTTATGACATTTTAGCGCAGCCTATGATCGCCTCTTTGCCAGTCGGTGCGAAGATGATCGCAACTGGCGTCATCTCACCGTTTCTGGTGCCTATGAAGGTTACCCTATTGGTGGCTTTCATGCTGGCCCTGCCCTGGGTGTTATATCAGGCATGGGCATTTGTGGCTCCTGGCTTGTATACCCATGAAAAGCGTTTGGTCGCACCTTTAGTGATTTCTTCCTCGCTACTTTTTATGTCTGGCGTCGCGTTTTGTTATTTCTTTGTGTTCGGTCGGGTATTTAAGTTTATCAATGAATTTGCCCCAACCTCGATCACGGTCGCCCCAGATATAGAAAATTATCTCGATTTTATTATGTCCATGTGTCTGGCGTTTGGCATGACTTTTGAAGTGCCTATTGTAGTCGTGGTCCTGGTACGCATGGGTTTGGTGCCTTTGGAAAAACTCAAAGCGATACGCTCTTATGTGATTGTCGGTGCCTTTGTGATTGCAGCTATCGTGACCCCGCCGGATATCGTTAGTCAGTTCTCATTGGCGATACCTATGTGCTTATTGTATGAATTGGGATTATTGGTTGCCCCGATTTTTGTCAAGGCAACTCAGGCTCCTGACGAAATTATTGATTAATCGCTGGCGCAGCGTAGCCAGGTGACCAGCGGAAGGGCACTTTTAAAGCCCTTTAGCAAAATTGTCTGTATTTGTTCGGCATCCATGCCATTGATCGAGCATTCGGTCCAAACCATAAAATTTTTCAGTTTAAGCTGTTCTATATGTGGATGGTCCGGGTCGTAACCTTTGGGTGGCCGGATTAATTTCCCCTCTTCCTGTAAGGTCCCAAAAATTTCTTTAAGTCCCTTGTCCTTAAGGAGCTTGGAGAATCCCTTAGGATCGGCCAAGATATGATTTCGAATGGCCTTTAATCTGTCCGACGGCGGCATATATTCCCCAACCGCAAAAAATAAGCGGCCATTGCCATCAAGCTGAAAATAGTACGCAGGACCACCGCCTTCGCTGGGTTTTTTGCGTCCGCTAGGTAGTATAGATGCCGAAAAATTAGTTTTATACGGCGACTTATCTTTTCCAAAACGTACGTCTCTATTAATGCGAAAAAGAGCTTTTTTGGCTTCGCAACCGGCAATGACAGTATCAAAGCGACTCACTTGCGTGATTAACTGACTGACAAACTCCAAAAATTCTGCGCGCAGGATATCGTAGCGTGGCTTGTTCATGACAAACCATGCGCGATTATTACTCTCGGATAATTCAAATAAAAAACGACTTAAATCACGGACGTGCATAGAAAAATTCCTAACTAAGTTTTTATTCTTCGCGTTTAACTGATGGTCGCTTGCCGATTAAGATATCGAAGCTAGATACCGACGTTCGCCTTAATACACTAAATTTCACCTTGGTATTCGGTTTCAATTGAGCGATTATGTTGAGAATTTCTGTTTTATTACTTACTGATTTCCCTTCTATGCCTGTAAGTATGTCGCCTGGGCGTATGCCGGCCTTGTCGGCCGGCCCGCCTCGTACCACGCCAGCCACTATCGCACCGGATGCCTCCTTGATATTAAAACTCTCTGCCATCTCCGGCGTGATGTCTTGCGGTTCAACGCCTATCCAACCCCGTACCACTTGACCATCGGCGATAATCGCTTCCATCACCGTTTTGATGGTCGACACAGGAATTGCGAAACCTATGCCGAGCGAGCCGCCATTGCGCGAATAAATTGCCGAATTGATGCCGAGCAGATTTCCGTTAATATCGACCAGTGCACCACCTGAATTACCTGGGTTGACTGCCGCATCGGTTTGTATAAAATTCTCATAGGTATTGATGCCAACATCGTTGCGACCTAACGCTGAGACTATGCCCATCGTGACAGTTTGGCCAACCCCAAATGGATTGCCAATCGCCAGCACTACGTCGCCGACAAAGGCTTGTTCTGAATGCCCTAAAGTAATGGCCGGTAAATTATCTAGTTCGATTTTTATTACTGCCAGATCGGTTTCGGGATCGGTGCCTACTACTTTGGCGTTGGCCTGGCGTCCATCTGCTAAAGATACCGAAATTTCATCTGCCTCTTCGATCACATGGTTATTGGTTAGAATGTAACCTTGAGAACTAACAATGACCCCGGAGCCTAAGCTAGACTGGCGCTCTGTCTGCGGGCTCTGTTGATCACCAAAGAAGCGTTTGAGAAATGGATCATTGAGTAAGGGATTATTTGCCTGACGCGCCCCCTTCGCTGTATTGATATTGACCACGGATGGCATGGCACGTTTTGCCGCCTCGCGATACGAGAACTGCGTAGTAGCTCCATTTATCGGAGCCTCTTGCATACTCACGCTAGAAGTTAAGTTTAATTTATGAGTCGAGTTCAATACTTGATTCGACCAATTGGGCTTTAAGGTGCTGAGAATAAACCATAGCGCCAAACCAACGGTAGCAGTTTGGGCAAACAATAACCATAAACGACGCATAGAAAGATTTGAGTATGAAAGAAATATCGGTGAATAGGGACGTGCTCGCAAAATATCTGGATGCAAAATTAGAAACGGCACGTTACCGTGATTATTGCCCAAATGGGCTGCAGGTGGAAGGGCGTGCGGAGATTAAACTGATACTTAGTGGTGTAACGGCGAGTTTGGCGTTGCTGGAACGAGCAGTGGAGTTAAAGGCGGATGCTATTTTGGTGCATCACGGCTATTTTTGGCGCGGGGAGGATATGCGTGTCGTCGGCCAAAAACAGCGTCGCTTGAAACTCTTGCTGGAAAATGATATCTCTCTGTTCGCCTATCATCTTCCTTTGGATATGCATCCAGAACTCGGGAATAACGCTCAGCTAGCCAGGCAACTGGAGATCGACGCGAGTTCTCGTTTTGGCGACGATGATCTGGGTTGGCTCGGCAAGATGTCAGATCCTGAAATTAAAACGGTAGGTGATTTGGCCTGTCATATAGAGAAAAAATTGGGGCGCAAACCTATGCTGATAGGTGATGCCGCGCAATTGATAGATCAGGTCGCCTGGTGTAGTGGTGCGGCGCAGAATCTATTTGATAAGGCAATCGTTGCAGGGGCATCGGTATATTTGAGTGGTGAAATCTCTGAGCCTACCGTACATTTGGCGCGCGAGTCTGGTACTGTCTATCTGTCCTGCGGTCATCACGCAACTGAACGTTACGGGGTTGCGGCCTTGGGAGAGTACCTCTCGCAACACTTTGGATGCGGGCATCAGTTTGTCGATATTGATAATCCTGTTTAAATAAAAAAACCGCCGATTTTTTACCAGGCGGTTTTTTTATGAAAGTCTATTTTCTTAAAGCATCACGAATTTCACGTAGTAACACCACATCTTCCGGAGTTGCAACTTCTGCGACCGCGGCTACAGGCTCATCTTTTTTCATTTTATTGAACAGGCGCACCATTTGAAAAATGATGAAAGCCAAAATGATGAAATTGAGAGCGATAGTGATGAAATTTCCATATGCCAATACTGCGCCGGCTTTTTTTGCTTCAGCTAAGGCTAAGCCGCTTGCTTGCCCGTTTAAGCCCAAGTAATAACTGGAGAAATCCAAGCCGCCAAAAATTTTTCCGACGACCGGCATCACAATATCCGCCACCAGAGAGTCGACAATTTTTCCGAAAGCAGCACCGATGATGACACCGACCGCCAAATCGACTACATTGCCTTTGGACGCGAAGTCCTTAAATTCTTGCATCATGCTCATGAAAATTCCTTAGTAAAGTGGTAAATATAGTCCTTGGAAAACGCCAATATAATAATGCCTAAGTGCTATTAATCTGATGATAGTTGCGTAAATCTTTGTTAAATGGGATCTATTTGTTTTGTTCTTAACATGCTTATCTCGCGCGCAAAGATAGTAATTTTTCCGATAATTGACAAAATACCAGAAAAATCACACTAGTTTGCCTGTCTGATCATCTTTTCCTTTAAAACCATACTCAGCTACTTTATAATTTAAGGTTGTTAGAAGTGGGGTTGCGCTTCGTCAAGTTTTGATTTTTGATAGATTGGGGTTGGTATGAGTATCGAAAAGCAGGTCGATTCTGGCCGTCGCGGTTTGCTCGTCGCCACGTGCGCAGCGGGTGGCGTAGCTGGTTTGGCAACCGCAGGTGCGTTGGTAAGCACTTTTCAGCCGTCTGAACGCGCAAAAGCTGCAGGCGCGCCGGTAGAAGCTGATATCTCGGATTTGAAGCCGGGAGAAATGAAAGTATTCGAATGGCGCGGTAAGCCCGTCTGGATACTCAAGCGTACGCCTGAGATGATGGCTAGCTTGGCAAAGACAGAAGATAAGGTGGCCGATCCAGAATCGAAAAAACCTTACACCATGGCTATGCCAGAATATTGCGACAAACAAAGTCGTGCTCGTAAAGAGCATAACGATGTGTTGATCACAGTTGGTATTTGTTCACATCTGGGTTGCTCGCCTAGTTCAAAATTCGCCGCTGGAGCGCAACCATCTTTGCCTGATGATTGGGCCGGTGGTTTCTTGTGCCCATGTCATGGCTCGACTTTTGATTTGGCTGGTCGCGTTTATAAAAATAAACCTGCGCCACAAAATCTGGATGTTCCCCGTCATATGTACTTGTCGGACACTAAAATCCTCATCGGTAAAGATGAGAAAGGCGAGGCTTAATCATGGCATTTGTTGAGAAAAAATTACCTGCAGACGCTCCTGTCGTTGACAAAGCGCTCAATTGGGTAGACTCCCGTTTCCCGCTGACTAAGCTGTGGAACGATCAATGGGGTCAATACTACGCACCAAAAAACTTTAATTTCTGGTATATCTTTGGCTCATTGGCGATGTTGGTGCTGGTGATACAGATAGTTACCGGTATTTTTCTGGTGATGCATTACAAGCCGGATGCCACGCTGGCGTTTGCTTCGGTTGAGTACATCATGCGTGATGTACCTTGGGGTTGGTTGGTGCGCTATATGCACTCGACTGGCGCCTCGGCCTTCTTCATTATTATTTATCTGCATATGACCCGTGCCTTGTTGTACGGTTCGTATCGTAAACCACGTGAATTGATCTGGTTGTTTGGTTTTGCGATTTTCCTTTGTCTGATGGCAGAAGCATTTTTTGGTTACCTGCTGCCTTGGGGCCAAATGTCTTACTGGGGCGCACAAGTTATCGTTAACTTGTTCGGTGCTATCCCTTTCATCGGTCCAGATCTGTCCTTGTGGATACGTGGTGATTACGTCGTCAGTGATGCAACGCTTAACCGTTTCTTCGCTTTCCATGTGATAGCAATTCCTTTGGTGTTGTTAGGTTTGGTTGCTGCACATTTGATCGCTTTGCATGAGGTCGGTTCGAATAATCCAGACGGTATTGAAGTGAAAGAAAATTTGGGTCCAGACGGCCATCCTTTGGATAGCGTTCCTTCCCATCCTTACTATACTTTCCACGATATTTTTGGCGTGACTGTGTTTCTGGTAATTTTCAGTGCCGTGGTGTTCTTTGCGCCTGAAATGGGCGGCTATTTCTTGGAATATAATAATTTCATTCCAGCCGATTCTTTGAAGACGCCTCCGCATATCGCTCCAACATGGTATTTCACGCCGTTTTATTCTATTTTGCGTGCAACTACAACTGAGTTCATGTATGTAGTGATGGCGGGTATTGTTGCCTATGTAGGCTTGATTTTCATGACGACTAAGTTGCCATCGAAAATCAAAATGGCGATTGCTGGTATTGCTTTGCTGGCCTTGGCAGGCATGATGCCTGGTGCGCTGGATGCTAAATTCTGGGGCGTGGTCTTATTCGGTTCCTCTGTGATGATCCTGGGTGCTTTGCCTTGGTTGGATCAGTCGCCGGTGAAATCGATACGCTACCGTCCACAATGGCATAAATACGTTTTGATCGTATTTGGTATCTGTTTCGTGGCTTTGGGTTATTTGGGTGTGCAAGCACCGTCACCTGAAAAAGAGCGTGTCTCACAAGTTTGTACCGTGATTTATTTCGGTTTCTTCTTGTTGATGCCATGGTGGAGCGCGATGGGCACATTTAAGCCTGTGCCAAAACGCGTGACATTTTCAGCACACTAAGCGCTCAAAGGAATAATCAGCATGAAATTATTTAAAAAATTGATCGCCGCCCTGGCCCTGGTCCCAGCTTTTGCATTGGCAAATACCGGCGGCTTCCCTTTGGATCACGCAGAAGATCGCGGTACCAATATGGCCGCTTTGCAGAATGGCGCTAAGCTGTTCGTCAACTACTGCCTGAACTGTCACTCGGCATCCGCCATGCGTTACAACCGTTTGAAAGATATCGGTTTAACGGAAGAGCAAATTAAGGAAAACCTTCTCTTTACCGGCGAAAAAGTCGGTGATTTGATGAAAACTTCCCTTGCTCCTAAAGATGCTAAGGCATGGTTTGGTGCAGTTCCACCAGATTTATCGGTGATCGCACGTGCCAAGGCTTCTAGTGCTGGCTCTGGCGCAGATTGGATTTATACCTATCTGCGTACCTACTACAAAGACGAAAATCGTCCGACTGGCTGGAATAACATGGTGTTCCCAGATGTCGGTATGCCGCATGCTTTGTGGGAACTGCAAGGTGTGCGCACTGCCAAGTTTGTGGAAGAAAAAGACCATCATGATGAGTCCAAAGTCGTGCATAAGTTTGCCGGATTTGAGAAAGTCACTGACGGTAAAATGACTGCCACTGAGTATGATAGTGCGGTCACGGACCTCGTTGCCTACCTGCAATGGATGGGGGAGCCTGCGCAAAACACACGTAAAAAATTAGGTGTGGTGGTGTTGTTGTTCTTGTCATTCCTTAGCTTTTTGGCATGGCGTCTGAATGCATCCTACTGGAAAGAAGTAAAGTAAATAAGTCGTCCGCCACCTAGTTTGGCGGATGTGTCATCCCAGGGTGAGGTGCGCAAAATAGGCGCCTCACCCTAATCGTTTTTAAGGAACTGTAAAATGATGGTTCTCTACTCGGGTACAACTTGCCCATTCTCACAACGTTGCCGTCTGGTTTTGTTCGAAAAAGGCATGGATTTTGAAATTCGTGACGTTGATCTGTTCAATAAGCCAGAAGATATTTCGACCATGAACCCGTATGGTCAGGTGCCTATTCTGGTTGAACGTGAATTGATTTTGTACGAATCAAACATCATTAACGAATACATTGATGAGCGTTTTCCACATCCGCAATTGATGCCAGCCGATCCTTTGCAACGCGCCCGTGCCCGTCTGATGTTGTTCAATTTTGAAAAAGAATTGTTCGTACATGTGCATACTTTAGAGAATGAGAAATCCTCCTCTTCATCCAAGTTGCAAGACAAGGCCAGAGCGGAAATTCGCGATCGCCTGACTCAATTAGCGCCTTTATTTGTCAAAAATAAATACATGCTGGGCGATGAATTTTCGATGCTCGATGTAGCTGTCGCGCCTTTGTTATGGCGTCTCGACCATTATGGTATTGAGTTGTCCAAAACAGCGGCACCTCTGATGAAATACGCCGAGCGTATCTTCTCCCGCCCAGCGTATATCGAAGCATTGACGCCGTCTGAAAAAGTAATGCGTCGTTAATCTGCTCTGATCGTTCTACCACAAGGCTGACATTTTACATTTGTCAGCCTTGTTGTTTTTGAACTCAAGGTCTATTCTTCAAACACCTTCCAAGAAATTTATCTCTTATGTCTGCCAGTTCCACTAAACCTTATTTCATGCGCGCCATTTATGAATGGTGCACCGATAATGGCTTTACGCCTTATCTGGCGGTTAAAGTATCTGGCGCCACCCGAGTCCCTATGGAATTTGTCCGCAATGGTGAAATCGTCTTAAATATCAGCTTTGGTGCCACTAGCGGACTGAAGATGGATAATGTTGCGGTGGCCTTTAATGCGCGTTTCGGTGGTGTATCCAGAGAAATTTACGTTCCAATAGAAAATGTCAGGGCCGTCTATGCCAGTGAAAACGGCGAGGGCATGGCTTTCGATACCGACGTAGTCGAGTCGGCCGAAACATTGGTGCCGATCGCACCAGAACCCGTGCAAGAGGCTAGCAGACCTAGTCTGGGTTTGGCGGCAGTGAGTAGCAAGCCGAGTGCGGTAGAAACTAAGGGCGATGCCAAGTCAGCGAGTGAGCCGCAAAAAAAGTTTGAAAAACCCACACTCAAAATAATAAAGTAGTCTATAATATTGTTCTTCAAAGGCTGATTAAGAAATTAATGAGTTGAAGAAAATAGTTTTGCCGACTTAGCTCATTTGGTAGAGCAGTTGACTTGTAATCATCAGGTGGCCAGTTCGATTCCGGCAGTCGGCACCAAGAATTAGCAGTAAGATAAAAGGCTTAGAGATTTCGATCTCTAAGCCTTTTGTTTTGTCTGTTTGCTTTTCATCTTCATGTCACCACCATGTAAGCTGATTTGCTTGATACCTAGCGACAGTAGGCTAAATAGGTATGAGACGGGTGTCGCAACTAAGTCAAGGCAGTTAGTTCGTTAGAAATGACATGAGACTTAAGTTGCTGGGGCTATGCGCGTGTTGGTGGCGCTAATGAATGGACTCACACGTCAAACTGCACCCCAGCATCATGCCGCCATTACTGGCACTCCATAAATTTCGGCGCTATCCGCTTGACCTAAACAGCGCCGCTGAGTGGCCGTCGTGTTTTAGCTAGTGTCGCTCATGCAGTGTCACGTAATCGACGAGGTGGCTCAATGCGGCTTAACTGGGGTCAAGCGCAACGCGATGGCTTGTTTGATGGTAATTAGGCCGGAAGGCGCTATGCTTTTATTTGCTACTTATTCGCTACTTACTCGGTACGGAAATCGCTCAGCTATCTTTCAAGCCATTCCAACGCGGTGTCAGGTGATGCGGCAAGGCGAACAGATCTAACACGCGGCCTACCGTATGATCGACCATTTCCTCGATAGATTGTGGCTTGTGATAGAAGCCGGGCAGAGGAGGGAAGATGATGCCGCCCATTTCTGTAACGGATGTCATATTGCGCAGATGCGCCAGATTAAACGGGGTTTCCCTGACCATTAGCACCAGGCGGCGGCGCTCTTTCAAGACTACATCGGCGGCACGCGTGATTAGATTGTCGGATAGGCCGTTGGCGACTGCTGCCAGGGTTTTCATTGAGCACGGCGCAATGACCATGCCGTCCGATTGAAACGAGCCGCTGGCGATACTGGCGCCAACATCGCGCACATTGTGAACCACATCGGCTAAGGCCTCGACATCTTTGCGATTGAAGTCCAGCTCCTGGTGTAGATTGAGCACGCCCGCTTCTGAAATCAGCAGGTGACTCTGTACATTAGGTAATTCACGCAGCGCTTGTAGCAGACGCACTCCGTAGATGACGCCAGTCGCGCCGGTGATGGCGACGATTAGCTTACGGGGTGCGTGTGCTGCGCTCATGCTGAACTTAGGCTTTCAGCAAAGCTTGCATTTCGCCGCTTTCAAACATTTCATTCATGATGTCAGAGCCGCCTATGAATTCGCCTTTGACGTATAACTGAGGAATCGTTGGCCAGTTGGAGAAATCCTTGATGCCCTGACGTACAGCAGCATCTTCCAGCACATTGATGGTGACCAGATTTTCTACGCCACAGCTTTTGATGATTTGTATGGCGCGGCCAGAAAAACCGCATTGTGGGAATTGCGCAGTGCCTTTCATGAACAGCACTACAGGGTTAGTGCTAACAGTTTCTTTGATCCAGCTTTGTACGTCGCTCATGGTAAGTCCTCGGTGGTTGTATGGCGCCATTATAAAGGAAATAGGACTTGCACAAAACCGCTCCAGCGTTGTTGCACTCGCCTTGCTGTACTAGCGTACTGTCTGCGGCGGTGCGCCTAGCTGGAGCGGTTTTGTGCAAGTCCTCGCAAGCGGGGAAAACGCTCATGCCCGTCCCTGTTGCTTTCCATTGCTGAAATATCCACATACTCCCCCTAGGTATTTTTCGTTTACGCATATGCAGTATGCGCAAACAGCCTCTTTATTTAAGAAATAGGGGGAGTATATGGCTCTTTGCAGCGTTAGCTGGCTTATTCTCAATGTGATTAAGCTAGCCCTGCATCAGGAACGTAGCTTGGCGAAGGCTGATGCCATCGCATTATTGCTAGGTGCCGGAGCAGAACTCTGCCGATTTTGCTGCGCGTTGTGTTGATTGAGGCGCTTGGCATCGTCGCGATTGGCGCGCTGCTCAGGCTGGCTGCCTGGCTGCGGCGCACTATCGGTGAGGCGCATGGTGAGGGCGATACGCTTGCGCTTCTCATCCACTTCCAGCACTTTCACTTTCACTACCTGGCCGGCTTTAACCACCGTGTGCGGATCTTTGACGAAAGTGTTCGACAGGGCCGAGATATGCACCAAACCATCCTGATGCACGCCGATATCGACAAAGGCACCGAAAGCGGCGACGTTGGTGACCACGCCTTCCAAAATCATATCGGGACGCAGATCGCGAATCTCTTCGACGCCGTCTTTAAAGGTGGCCGTAGTAAATTCAGGGCGCGGATCGCGGCCTGGTTTTTCCAGTTCTTTGAGAATATCGCTGATGGTCGGTATGCCGAATTTCTCGTCGGCGTATTTGGCCGGACTCAGCGATTTCAACAGACGTTCGTCGCCAATCACGCTGCCCACATCTTTTTTGATATCCGCCAGAATTTTTTCTACCAGCGGATACGATTCTGGATGGACCGCCGAAGCGTCCAGCGGATTGCTGCCCTTCATGACGCGCAAGAAGCCTGCGGCCTGCTCAAAAGTCTTGTCACCGAGACGCGGAACCGAACGCAGCTCGGCACGCGAAGTAAACATTCCCTTGGCATCGCGGAACGCAACGATGCTGTTCGCCACGCTCGAAGACAGGCCGGAAACCCGCGCCAGCAAAGGGGCAGAAGCAGTATTCACGTCGACACCGACCGCATTCACGCAATCCTCGACCACCGCATCGAGTGATCTGGCGAGCTGAGATTGGCCGACATCGTGCTGGTATTGGCCAACGCCGATAGACTTAGGATCGATCTTCACCAGTTCAGCCAGCGGGTCTTGCAGACGGCGGGCGATCGAGACTGCGCCGCGTATCGTCACATCCAGATCAGGCAATTCTTTCGAGGCAAATTCAGACGCCGAATACACCGAGGCCCCGGCTTCCGACACCACGATCTTGGTGAGATTGAGTTCAGGTTTGAGCTTGATCAGATCTTGCGCCAACTTATCGGTCTCGCGCGAGGCGGTGCCGTTACCGATAGAAATCAAAGCCACATTGTGCTTGGCGGCCAGCGCTGCCAACACGTGCAGTGAGCCATCCCAATCATTGCGCGGCTGGTGCGGGTAAATGGTGGTGTAATCGACCACCTTACCGGTGGCATCGACCACCGCCACTTTACAGCCGGTGCGCAGGCCAGGATCAAGACCCATCGTCGCGCGTGGGCCAGCCGGTGCGGCCAGCAGCAGCGCTTTTAGATTCAGCGCAAACACATTGATCGCTTCCACTTCGGCCTTCTCGCGCAGATTGCTCATCAGCTCGGTATCGAGATGCATGAAAACCTTGACGCGCCAGCTCCAGCGCACCGTGTCGGCCAGCCATTTATCGGCCGCGCGGCCAGTATTTTTGACGCCAAAACGCGCCGCAATCCGGCTCTCGCAAGGATTTAGCGGCGCATCCCATTTTGGTTTTTCTTCTTCAGTGTCGAGGCGCAAAGCCACCGTCAACATCTCTTCACGCCGCCCCCTGAAGATCGCCAAAGCGCGGTGCGAAGGAATCGTGCCCAGAGTTTCTGAGTAAGCGAAATAATCGCTGAACTTGGCGCCCGCTTCTTCCTTGCCTGGCACCACGATGGATTCAACGATACCGTGATCGAGCAAATATTCGCGCAGCGCTTGCAGCAAAGTGGCATCTTCGGCAAAGCGTTCCATCAAAATCTGGCGCGCACCATCGAGCGCCGCCTTGGTGTCTGGCACGCCGGGATTCTCGCCGCTGTCGGTGCTGAAGGCCGGTTTGAGATACAGCGCAGCTTGTACTTCAGGCTCTAAGGTCGGGTCGGCCAGCAAGCCATCGGCCAGTGGCAACAGACCGGCTTCCAGCGCGATCTGCGCCTTGGTGCGACGTTTTTGTTTGTAGGGCAGGTACAAGTCTTCGAGGCGGGTCTTGTCTTCGGCATGCGTGATGGCATCGAGCAAGACTGGCGTCATTTTGTTTTGCTCCTCGATAGAGCTGATGATGGCGGCGCGCCGTGCTTCCAGTTCGCGCAGATAGCGCAGCCGCTCTTCCAGTAAACGTAGCTGGATATCGTCCAGCCCGCCGGTCGCTTCTTTACGATAGCGCGAGATAAACGGTACCGTCGCGCCCTCGTCGAGCAAGGCAATAGCGGCGGCAACCTGCACCGGTTTGGCAGCAAGTTCTAGGGCAAGACGTTGTTCTATCGAAGGCAGCATAAAAATATTCAAAGAGAAATTAAAAACAAGTGGCAGATGATACGCAATCTGTGCGATTGCGCCAGTCTTGACAGATACGCAGACTAGGGGATGGGCTTTGGATTATTGTTGATTATAGGGAGTATCGGTAGTAATCCCGTGTTTGCGCAATAGTGACGTGCGTAATGATCTGGTGATGGGTGATACACCTGGGGAGTATATTTATCGTGTGGAAATGTAAATTCTGCGAAATTGGCTGGATTGGGACGGCGGATACGGGTTGAATGTTTTGTTAAATTGAAAATTATCTGGTATTTTGGGGTTTGGAAAAAACACCTTAAGCGCTAAATGAAAATTATTCTTACTTTGTTCATTTGTTTGTTTTCATCGCCGGCATTGTCGGATCAGTTTTACTTGACTGTCGGACTGGAGTGCAACGAGAAAAAGACTGAACTGATGGTCTGGTTTAACGGTGCTTGGAATGAAAAAGGTGAAGCCGCGATTACAGCGCTCACTGTTAATCAGTGGAATCCAAGAGATCTTGTTTCATTCGTGCAAGATGCGGATGGTAAATATGCGATTACACCCACGCTTGTAAAGACAAGCTGCCAACTAAAAAACCATCATTATAAAATCGAAATTTCCCCTTTACTTGCGCCTAGGTTCCATCCAGAAGGACATTGTGCTTCAAGAATTGGTGCAGTCGTTACAATTTTGGAAGGGGAAAAAACGTTAGTGAGGAAAGGGGTGGATGCCTGCACTCAGTCAGGTACCGTGCCGACGTTGATTAAAATAAATCCTAAGCATAGGCTTAGTTATACCGAAGTTCCGGCTGAAATTTTTTATGCGAATTGAGTAAGTGATGAGCGCGTATCTGTTTGTGTGTGTATTTCCCGCATGGATATGTACGTTAACGAATACGGTTTTTATTTACTATAGCGAGCCGATGAATGATCGTCTGTCGTTGCAGTGAGATTGCCGGCCGGTGGTAGACCGGCGGCTACTCCCTTTTCTTGCTTCGCCAAGAAACGGAAGCAAAAGAAGGCGACGCAAAGTCGCTGCCCTGCGGGTGCCCAATTATGCAGGTCATAAAATGGGAAAAGTTCGAAACTCGCTACGCTCAAACACGAACCTTTCTAATCCATTTTCTGCCCCGCACAATTGGCAGCGCCACATGCGAATTCTAGTCAAAAGCAGAGTCAACAACCAAGTCAAAAGCCAATTCAAAAGTCAAGTCAAAAGCAAGGTCACAACCTAATTCAAAAGCAAGGTCAAAACCCAAGTCAAAAGCAGCGGATTGCGGTAATTCGAAGCGCTTTGATGTTGCGTGTGCGCAGGAACGGCTGCCGCACTACGGATGTGTTGACCTTCGCTTTCCGCATGTGGCGCTGCCGCTTGTGCATGGCAGAAAATGGATTAGAAATGAAGCTGTCTGAGCCGCAGGCGAGTTTGCTTCATTTCCCATTTTTTGACCTGCACAGGCGGGCACCCGTAAGGGCAGCGACTTTGCGGTCGCCTTCTTTTGCTTACATTTTCTTGGCGAAGCAAGGAAAGTAAGTAGCTACCGGGCTACCCCCGGTCGGCAATCGTACAGTAACGACGGAAATAAAAACAAAACCAGCCACAGCAAGCCAAAAACAGCATGCCGCCACTGCGCATATCCCATGCGCTTCTTCAAGCACATAGGCCTGCGAGCCGCATGGAATATGCGCAGTGGCAGGGCGGTATTTGAATCCCGGAAATACTACTTAGCTTTACTGCAGATATATTCCCGGTCGGTTAATTTCCATCAGCGCTTCTGGTTTGGCGGGGGTGGTGAAGCCGTAACGTTGGTAGAGGTCGCGGGCGAAGGCGATTTGCTTGCCGTTCTGGTCAAAACCGCCGAAGCACAGTGAGTGCTGCAGCGAGCGCTCTACCGTTGCCAAGGGGATGCCGATTGCCCAGGTGCTTGCTGTGGACAAAAAATGGTGGATCATGGGGATGTCCATGAGCGCCAGGTCGGTACTGATCTGCATGCAGCTCTCCTGTTTATTTTTTGCCACCGCTCACGCGCAAGATGCCCGCCAGATCGGGCCAGCTCTGCACTTCGCTAAATCCTGCTGCGCTCAGTAAGGTTTGTACTTGTTCGGCCTGGTGGTAGCCATGCTCCATCAGTAGCCAGCCGTCGTCGTCCAGATAGCTGGGTGCACCATCTATGATGCGGCGATAGGCGCTTAGGCCATCGGCATGATCGGTCAATGCATCGATAGGTTCAAAGCGCAGGTCGCCTTGGCTCAGATGCTGGTCGTCTTTCACGATGTAGGGCGGGTTGCTGACGATGGTGGTAAAGCGGCTTGTGGGGCTCACCGTGAGTGCGCTATACCAGTCGCTCTGAAATAATTGCAGGGTAGCGGGCGCTAGATGGCGTGCCGCATTTTTGGCGGCGATGGCCAGTGCGGCCGGACTGATGTCGAGCGCAGTGACTTCTAAATCGGGTCGTTGTTGCGCCACGCTGATGGCGATTGCGCCTGAGCCTGTGCCCAGATCGAGCAGGCGGCTGGCCTTGGGTGCATACTGCAAGGCCAGTTCTACCAATAACTCAGTATCGGGCCGCGGGATCAACACATCGGGCGTGACATAAAAATCCAGGCCAAAAAATTCACGTTGACCGAGGATGTAGGCCATAGGTTCGCCCTGCACGCGACGCGCAATCAGGGCATAGAGTTGCTGTGCCTGCTCGCTGCTGAGCATTGTTTCGGAGCGGGTAATCAATTGCACCCGGCTCAAGCCTAGCGCATGCATCAAGAGCATGCGGGTTTCCAATAATTCTAAGGGCGAGTCAGACTGACATTGCGCGATTGTTGCACCTGCTTGCAGCCAACTCAGTATATTCGGCATGCTCGGCATCAATGCCCTTTGCCGAACAGTTCACGCGCTTTCTTTTTGCTGAACAGCAGTACCCCGAGTACCAGCGCAAAAATCAGGAACCAGATCAAGGCCCAGGCCGGGATAGAGAGACCGAAGATGGGGGGGTAAGGTGTGTCGCACAGGCCGTCGGCCTTGAGTAATACTGGCAATACGTCGGCCAAGATGATTTTATTCAGGCCGGTTTCCAGAGGGTCCATGCCGCAAGATACTTCAGGATTAAAGAGTATCCAGACGTGTTTGGCGGCGGCGCCTATGCCGAATAACGCTGAGCCAAAACCGAGAGCGAAACCTAGACGTCTAACCGCCCGCGGTAAGGCTAGCGCGATCAGACAGCTTAGACCGATCGCGATGAAGGCGTAGCGCTGTAAGACACAATATGGGCAAGGCAGCATTTTTTCGACCAGCTGCAAATACAGGGCGACCAGCAGCAGTCCCAGGCAAAGGAGGGCGGTGGTGATAAGAGCAATTTTTGTACGGTTCATGGGCTGCCAATAGAATTGATTTGCGGCTAGACGGGGCAGTCGCGTGTGGCTGCTCTCTTAGCTATCTTGCTTATGATACTAGAAAATGTTTTTGGTTCCACATGCTTTTTAACAATACGGCGCTAAATAGTCCCCGGAACGCCGCATATACTGACCCCTAGTATCAGATATGCCAACGCCATTGCGCACGTTCTATATGCGCAATGGCGTTTGAATTTTACATACTCCCCAATAATCGTCAATATTACTTAATTATTATCGTCCGCCAGAGCTGCCAGTAATTCGGCCTGATGTTCGGCCACCAGCGCGTTAGTCAGATCGGAAAGTTCACCATCCATGATGAAATCGAGTTTGTATAAAGTCAGGTTGATGCGGTGATCGGTCATGCGTCCCTGCGGGAAGTTATAGGTGCGGATACGCTCGCTGCGGTCGCCCGAACCGATCAGGCTCTTACGGGTGGCCGCTTCCTTGGCTTGCTTCTCACGCATTTGGCCATCCATGATGCGGGTGGCCAGCACGCGCATTGCTTGTGCTTTATTTTGATGCTGGCTACGACCATCCTGACATTCGACCACGATGCCGGTCGGGATATGGGTGAGGCGTACCGCTGAATCGGTTTTGTTAATATGTTGACCACCGGCACCGGAGGCGCGGAAGGTATCGATACGCAAATCCGAGTTATTGATGATGACGTCGGCCAGTTCATCGGCTTCCGGCATCACCGCTACGGTACAGGCCGAGGTGTGGATGCGGCCCTGAGTCTCGGTAGTCGGCACGCGTTGCACGCGATGGCCGCCCGATTCAAATTTGAGTTTGGAGTAAGCGCCGGGGCCGGCGATACGCACGATCGCCTCTTTATAGCCACCCAGTTCAGACGGCGACTCCGACATCATTTCTATCTGCCAGCGGTTGCGTTCGGCAAAGCGGGTGTACATGCGCAGCAAGTCGCCGGCAAACAAGGCGGCCTCGTCGCCACCGGTACCGGCACGTATCTCTAGCAAAATATTGCGTTCGTCGTTAGGGTCTTTCGGCAATAGCATTTTTTGCAGATCGACTTGCAAATCTTCCATGCGCTGTTTGGCATCGTTGATCTCTTCTTGCGCGAACTCTTTCATCTCAGGATCGGCCAGCATCTCTTGCGCCGAAGCTATGTCGGCCTGCGCTTGCTGGTAGTTTTGATACAGCGCCACCAGCGGTTCGAGTTCGGCATTTTCGCGCGTGAGTTTGCGATAATTGTCCATATCCTTGGTGACGTCTTCTTGCATCAGCAATTGGCTGACTTCGACCAGGCGCTCGGCCAATTGATCGAGTTTGGAAAGCATAGATGGTTTCATGTGATGACCTTGTACTTGTAATTGTCGGCAGTAGCCATGGGCAAATCGCTTTGCGTATGGCTGCTACTGAGATTGTTGCGGTATTGAGTGATGGCAGACTGGCTGCTCAGATAAGTCAACGGCGGCCTGCGGCAATAGGGCGCCAGATGTGGCGGCAAGCTCAGGCTAGCTAACGCCTGGTGCGGAACAGTTGCGGTAATAAAGTTGCCAGGCGGGCGCGTTCATCGCCGCTGGCTTGGCGTAAGGCTTGCTGCGGGCCGTGCAAAAATTTGGCGGTGATGCCTTTGGAGAGTGCCTCAAGTACGGCATCGATATCGTCGCCGCGCGCCAACATCTTGCGCGCCCGTTCCAGCTCTAGCAGGCGCATGGCTTCGCTGTTTTCATGCAAATCCTGGATCACTGGCACCATCACGCGACCATCCACCCAATGCATGAAGGATTGCACGCGGGTTTCTATGATGGCTTCGGCTTGCGCTACCGCAGCCTGGCGGTTTTCCATGCCGGTTTGCACCACGCTGCCGAGATCGTCAACGGTGTACAAGTAGACGTCACCTAGTTGTGCCACTTCTGGTTCTATATCGCGCGGCACCGCCAGATCGACCATGAAAATGGGGCGATGGCGACGCGTTTTGACGGCGCGTTCAACCAGACCGAGACCGATGATGGGCAGCGACGATGCGGTGCAAGAGACGATGATGTCGAACTGGTGCAGGCATTGTGGCAGTTCTGCCAGACGGATTGCCTTGCCATCGAAGCGATGCGCCAGCGCTTCGCCGCGCTCTAAAGTACGATTCGCAATCGTCAGGCTTTTGGGGTTTTGCGCAGCAAAATGGGTAGCGCACAGCTCTATCATTTCGCCGGCGCCGATAAACAGCACGTGCTGTTCTGAAATTTTGTCAAAAATGCGTTGCGATAAACGCACTGCCGCCGCTGCCATAGAGACGCTATGCGCACCGATCTCGGTGGTGCTGCGCACTTCTTTGGCGACCGCGAAGGTGCGTTGGAATAACTGGTGCAGATAAGTGCCCAGGCCGCCAGCGGCATCGGCCTGACGTACTGCATCTTTCATCTGGCCCAGAATCTGCGGCTCGCCCAGGACCATAGAATCTAATCCGGAGGCGACACGGAAAGCGTGTCTTACCGCATTGTCTTGCGGCAGCGTGTACAGATGGTGACGAAGTTCTGAGTAGGGCAGCTTGTGGAAATCCGCCAAAAAATGCGCTGTAGCATCAATGGAGTTCTCTACCCCGCTGACGGCATACAATTCGGTACGGTTGCAGGTCGATAAAATCGCCGCTTCCGGCCCAAAATGATTGTTGGTACTGCTGTCAACGCGGCCAAACCAGGAGCGTGCAGCCACAACCGCCTGACCTATCTGATCAGGTGAGAAGGCGACTTTTTCGCGTAAAGACAGCGGTGCAGTCGTGTGATTGAGGCCAACGGCAAGTAGTTGCATAGACTTGAGAATGTATATCAGCCTGCATTATACAGCCTAGCCAGGCCCTGGATTCCGGCAAAAAGTAAGACTTGCGCAAGATCAAGGGTGATCAAATGCTAAAAGCCGGCAATTTTAAGACAAAAGTGCTGCCTTCACCGGGTACGCTCTGGAAATCTATCTGCCCATGATGCCTATCCATGACCTTTTTGATAAACACCATACCCAGGCCGACACCATCATTTTTCGGCTGTTCTTTGTGCTTAAAGCGCTGAAACCGTTGAAATAACCGACTTTGATCGGTGCGTGCGATTCCGTAACCCTGATCGGCTACGGTGCAAATGACATGCGCATCGATCATGCCGGTTTGATAATTCAAAGAGCAAGTAATGCTGGTGTCGCTAGGACTATATTTGATCGCATTTGAGAGTAAATTGGTCAGCACCCGCGTCATCAGGCTACGATCGATACGCACCGGATAGTTGGCCTCAGGGATCTGGGTATGGATGCGTATATTTTTCTCTTTTGCCAGACTCCACATCTCATCGCAGGCGTCGATCAGCACATCTTGAAAATCCATGTCTTCTAAGCGGTAATCCTGGGCTTCGGCACGCGCCAGTTGCACGAAATTATCCGCCAGACCCAAGGTGATACGCGAGGCTTTTTCTATGCGGTTTAAGAAATCTGCTTGCGGCAAAGCGGTTTGCGGATCGTGCTGCAATTCCAGTAGCGCCAGGATAGAGGCTTGCGGTGCCCGCATGTCATGCGAGATAAAGTGCAGCGTCTCATCGCGACTGCGCTCGGCGGCGCGGATCGCCGAGATGTCGATCAGACTGATAATCCAACCGCTTAATTCACGCTGGCCGGTATAGCAGGGCGCGCTCTTAATCAAGAGATCACGTTCTTTAGTATCAACAATCTCTACCCCTTTGCTCATGCTGCTCTGGTGTTGCAGATCGATTAAATTCCACCAGCTAAAAACTATATTCGGGGTCTCTTCCATGGCAGCCGGAGTACTCATTTTGCTAAATAAATACGGCAGCATGGCGTCTTGTATCTTGGGCTGGCCTATGCTGGCAAAATACAGCATGGCGGCCGGGTTCGAGAGCAGGATATTGCCGTCTACGGTGGTAACGATGGTGGCGTCCGGCAAACTATTTAAGCTGTCGCTGACAAACTGGCGTAAGTCTCTTACCCGGCGCGCAGCATTGCGCATCGCCTGTATGCTCTGCTCTAGGCTATCTTGTAGCGGCGCGGTTAAGGATGGCTGAGTGTCATCGGGATCGTTGGCTGCATCAATTTTCAATTCCGGGAGTAAATGCGGCTCCTGATCGAGCAGGATAAACTCTTCGCCCAGATAGCGTATCGCCGCTTCCAGACGGCGCCAGCTCCAAAGCGGATAAGCCAGCAGCAAGCCGCACAAGGCGCTGGATGGTGGCAGCCAGTAACCCAGACGCAGCGCGATAAAACTGCTAAGCAAGACTAACAAGAATAGACCAGCCGTCAGGCTCAATGCGCGGCGCGGTGAAGCAAATAAATATCCTAGTAAGGCCAGAGCTACTGGTATGAGTGCATACAGCAGGGTTTGCCAGAGTGGCGCCAAAGCGATGGCGCGTTGGTCGAGCAAACTGGCAAGGATATTGGCATTGATTTCTATCCCTGAGATGGCACCTTCGTTGGCCGATACCGGGGTGCTAAAGGAATCTGCCATGCCAACCGCGCTGGAACCTATCAGTATGTATTTATTCCGAAAAAAATCGGCAGGAACTTCGCCTCGTAATACCGTCACATAAGGCACAGAAGTAAAGTGACCGCTACTGCCGTAATACGGAATATGCATCTGGTAATCGCGTTGCCAGGCATCGCTCAGGGGGCTGCTTCGATCTGAATCTGATAAACGCTGGCCAGGCAGCGAAGCCGTGGCAGTGGCCTCTGCTGCCAAAGGATTGGCAATGTCGCGCATCGCTAGTGCAAAATGCGGCCACCATACGCCGTGCATGCCTTCTTGCAAAAAGACACTGCGCGCCATCCCGTCTTTATCCAGCTCAAGATGGATGTGTGCCAGTTGTCGTGCTGCTTTGCTCAATATGGGTAGTGGCTGAGCGGCACTCAGACCTTGACCGGCGCTAGTTGAGACCAGTGGCAGCACCACTTTATTGCTAGCGGCAATTGCCGCGGCCAGACTGACGTCGCCATTTTGTAAGCCATCCGAGGATAGATTTTCGGATTCGGAGAATAGAATATCGAGACCGATGGCGGCCGGATTGGCGGCGTTGAGTTGCTTGAGTAGTTCGGCATGTCGTAGCCGTGGCCATGGCCACTTGCCCAGTTCGGCCAAGCTATAGTCATCAATCGCGACAATGATGATGTCATCGCGCGCCGGATGCGGGTTCAGGCGCATGAATCTATCGTATAGACTTTGATCTAAAGTGCCTAGTGTTTTGCTCCACTGCAAACCAGTAATCAAGAGCAGCAAGACGACACTGATGAAGATCCACTCGCGTAAAGCAAGTCGCCTCGATGCTGCGTTGCTATTTTCTGTGCTTACGTTGCTTGCCGTGCTGCTCATGAAGTGATCGATTAAAAATTCGGTCTTGCTACAGCGCCGCCAATATCAATGGGCTCACCGTTACCGCTTACCCAGCGCGTAAAAATTTCGACTTTTTGCGTCGCCGAAAAAGCGCCGACATATCCATCGGCATCGGTCGCCTTGACGCGGATAAAATACAGACCGGATGGGGGGCGAGGAATGCTGATTTCTGGCTGGCTCAACTGCTGCGATAAATACAGGACACTGAAGCTGGCATCGCTAGCGATTTCGAGCAGAAAATTTTGACCTGGCTCAGAAGGCCAGTTTAGGGACAGTGCATTGGCGCCGGTATCTGTGACGGCATTCATCGCTTGCGCTGGCATGTAGCTAAAGGTCTGGGTATCGCTGTAGGGGCCTTGGTCTAGCTTGCCATTTTTTTGCGCCAAGCTTGCGATGCGCCAGAAATAGCTGCCATGTTTTAATGTGCTGGCTGTGTATTGGCTCGCCTTGATCTCGCTTTGATCGATCAAGATCTGTTTAAACTCCGCATCGCTAGCAACTTGCAGGTGATAGCCCAGCGCATCGCTGGCTTCGGTCCAGGAAAAATTTACAGTCTCGGCCCGCAGTTTTGCTTTTGGTGCCACCGTGAACGGAGGTTCTGGACGCGCCTTGAGAGTGAACGGGAAGATATTAGGTAAGCCTTCAAGCCCGGCTGCATCGAAGGCGGTTACGCGGCTAAAGTAATTGCCATCCATCAGGCCATCGACTTTGTAAGCGGTATCGACGACACGGCCCTCGGCTATGATGTTTTGTGCTTGCGCATCGGTTGCGATTTGCATCCTATAACCGTGCGCCATTTCCATTTTGCTGACAGCTAATTGTACGGTAGGCTTTTCTTGTAACTGGTAGCCGTTCTCTAGTGTCGGAGCCGGTAACAAAGCGACCGCTTTTCCTAGTCCCGTCTGGTTGATGATATTACCCTGACCGCTTGCTAGCAATAAGGCGTTTGGTTTTTCTGTTTTGCCGACTGCAACAGCGCCGGACAGAACTTCACTGGCGATACCGTTGTCGTTGATGCCAACCCGAAAGTGAGTGCCACGTACGCCGGCAATCGCCAGCGGTGAAGTGACTTCGAAACGTCCCTTATTGCTCACCAGTGTGGAAACTCTTGACTCCACGCGACCTTGCTGCAAGCGCACTTCGGTGCGCGGGCTTTTCGTGTATTTGGCCATTCTCAGCTTGGCTAATAACACCTGGCTATTTGAGGGGATAGAGATGCGCGATTCATCCGGTAATGCCAGGCTCAAGAAGCCATTTTTACTGGTGGTGATCACACTACTTTCGCTTAGCACATCACCCAAGGCAAGCGGTGCTTCTGTGCCATTCTTATTTTTACTCGAGACCTGCCCGGCAAGGGCCACCACCTTGGCCTGGCTTGCTTCTTCTGGTAACAGCTCTAGCGGAATTAAGATGGCAGAACCTATAGGGATGGCTCGGTCATTGGCTATTTTGTTACGCTTACCTAGCAAAGTCGCATTGCTGGCATTGTCGGTGTAGCGTTTGGCGATGCTGCTTAAAGTGTCGCCATCCAATGCGAAATAGGTCATGTCGGGCGGCGTATTGCTGATACTGCCAGGTTCCCCGCTGATTTTAGCGGCTTCAGTGTTGGCGCAGACACTGAGAAATAATGCGATGGATGCAGAAAAAAAACCTAATGACAATCGAGATGATAAGGCGAGGCTCATGCGGACTTCCAAAAAATTGACTGGGCTAGCAGCCCGCGTAACAGGCTTGTTTCTACGATCGTCATGCAGAAAATTTACTCTGCAACGACTTGCTCTAGGCGATACCCATAGCTGTACACTGGAGCCAGGCGATAGCCGTTTTCGGGACGCAGATTGAGTTTGCTACGTACCCGTGAAATATGGGTATCCATAGTACGTGAGGGGATATCGATATCACGTGACCAGACCGCCTCTAAAATATAAGCGCGTGACAAAGGACGACCGAGATTATTAAATAAGAGCAAAGCCAGATCGAACTCTTTTTGCGTCATCTCTACCGGCTCATCGTTGACACTTACGCGGCTGGCGCGGGTTTCAAATTGATAAATACCGAATTGCACGATTTCTGCCGCGTTTTGCGTCGGATAGGCGCGGCGTAACAGAGCATGCACGCGTGCCACCAGTTCGCCACGTCGTATCGGCTTGATCATATAGTCATCCGCGCCTGCGGCCAAGCCGGCAATGATGTCGTCTTCGCCCGAGCGGCTAGTCATAAACAGCACCGGCAATGTTGGCGACAGCTTCTCTCTGACCCAATGCAAAACTTCGGTACCGCTTAAGTCGGGTACTTGCCAGTCGAGTATCAGCAGATCAAAACTCTCCCGCCGTAACTGATGCAGCATTTCTTTGCCGCTGGTGAAAGGGTGGCAGACGTGGCCTGCTGCTGTCAAAATTGTACAAGCCAATTCTAATATACTATTGTCATCATCAAGAATGGCGATACGCATAAGGGGACTCGGGTAGATGCTGATTAAGAAAGTGAATCTGCGTTGGTTTTGCGATATTTACCAGCGTTCTCTGTACATCGCTGCGTAAGCGAGAGTAAATAGCCTGGTATAACAGTGCTCACGCAGTTTTTGCAGGAGGCACTGACTAATCTTGTTGTCATATTACATTGAGGAGTCAGAGCTGGGACCCAGCTTCTGCCTCAACACTTTAGCTACGCAGTTCTACGTCAGGCAAAATAACATTGACGTCCAAGACTTCCAGATTGCCCTGTTTATCCAGAGAAACCTTGATGTCATCAGGATTGACCTTGGTATATTTTGCAATAACAGCAATCAATTCTTCGCGCAAAGCGGGTAAAAAATCGTAACCATCGCGCCCGGTACGTTCGCGGGCGATGATAATTTGCAGACGTTCTTTTGCCGCATTCGCACTTTTTGGTTTAGGTGCAAACAAAAAAGAGAGCAATGCCATCTTACTTACCTCCGAAAATTCGTTGCAGCAATCCCGGCTTTTCGTAGGCGACAAAGCGCAGAGGTATTTCTTCACCCAGGAAGCGTGACACCACGTCTTCATAGGCGTCAGAGACGTCTGTGCCCTTCATGTGAATAGCTGGATTGCCATGGTTGGATGCGTGCAGTACCGCTTCTGATTCAGGTATCACCCCGATCAGCGGAATTCGCAAAATTTCTTGAACATCAGTGTAAGACAGCATCTCGCCAGCCTCTACGCGTTTTGGCGAGTAGCGGGTAATCAGCAGATGCTCTTTGACTGGTTCGCCACCCGCTTGGGCGCGTTTCGATTTGGCCTGAATGATGCCCAGGATGCGGTCTGAATCGCGCACTGAAGACACCTCTGGATTGGTTACCACGATGGCCTCGTCGGCAAAGGTCAATGCCATCACGGCACCGCGCTCGATACCTGCCGGTGAATCGCAAACGATGTATTCAAAATCCATTTTGATCAGATCATTGAGTACGCGCTCCACACCTTCTTCTGTCAGTGCGTCTTTGTCACGCGTCTGCGACGCTGGCAGAATAAATAAGTTATCGCAATGTTTGTCTTTAATCAGCGCCTGATTCAGGGTTGCTTCACCACTGATGACGTTGACCAGGTCATACACCACACGGCGCTCACAGCCCATGATCAAATCGAGATTGCGCAGACCGACGTCAAAATCTAGTACGGCTGTCTTGTGGCCGCGCATCGCCAGGCCTGAAGAAAAACTCGCGCTAGAAGTGGTTTTCCCCACTCCGCCTTTACCGGACGTTACAACGATAATTCTTGCCACAAAGAGCTCCTTTAGCTGTGCTGGAAATACCAGGAATTGGGATTACTGAGAACCTAATAAATACTTAAGCTGCTGATTTCATGGATGATACTTCAATACTGTCACCAATTAGCTTGATTTGTACCGGATGTTGTGCCGGAAGCTCAGGGAAACCGTTCTCGAAGGTGCGGTAAATCCCGGCTATCGATACCAGTTCCGGCTCCATCGTCAGTGCGTAAATACGTGCATTGGTGTTGCCACTCGCACCAGCTAAGGCGCGGCCACGTAAAGGCGCATAAATATGGATACTGCCATCGGCAATTACTTCTGCGCCATTGTTCACCGCAGCGGTAATAATCAGATCGGCACCGCGCGCATAAATGCGCTGACCGGCACGTACCGGAGTATCGATCACCATTGCCGCTACATTACTTATCTGGAGTTGGGGAGCCAGGGTGGGCGCGCTAGGTTTGGGTTCTTCTTTCGCTGTGGGCAGCGGCGCTTCTTCGTTGCGCAACTTGCTGACTGCATCGATGATCAGGCCGTACCCGCGTATATTCGCTTGGTCTTCCGGGCGTGCATTGCGCACTGCAACAACATTCAAGCCAAAGGACTTGAACAGGGCGCATACCTTGGGCCAGTCAAATTTTTCTTGTGAGACGGCCTCGATATCGAGGATGGCAAATTCGTCCTCAAAGAAATCTGGAGTGCCGGCCGTGATGTCCTTTAATGCCAGTTCAAGTTCTGGGATCGTCGCCTTGGTCAGAATAATTGCTACTGCTACAACTGTGGCTATCTTTATTTCTACGGATTTGCGCGTCTGACTGTTTTGCATAAATGGCGAAATGAAAAAATGAAACAAAGTTAATACAAATCTATTTCCAAAAAACGGAGCAGATAGCGCGAAAAGGGCAATCGTACCAATTGATGAGCAAGAATGCAAAAGAAAGAAGCAGTGAGTGTTAGAACGTGCAAATAGACAATATCCGTGTGGAAATAAAATCGCAGTTTTAAGATGTTTTATCATGCTCTTAAGCAAAAAAAGGAGACTGACGTGATAAAAACTAGTTCGCCCATGATGGCATGTCCAATCATGGGCGAATCTAAAAGAGAATTTGGACGGCGAGTTTGTGCGATGTAAATCGCGCAAAACACACCTGGCTACCGTCATGCATATCGGTTGCATGTACAGCAGATGAAAAGATGATACACAATCTATATGACGCAGACATGACAAATATCAAATAAGTATGATGTGCGCGTGGTGCTGTGTATTAATCGGCAGTGTACGCTCTGTCGCTGTATCAAAAAATTTAGACGAAAAAAATGCCTGCATGAATAAACGTGCAGGCATTTTTTCTACTACTAGTTCTTGGTGGCCCGGGGCGGAATCGAACCACCGACACAAGGATTTTCAATCCTCTGCTCTACCGACTGAGCTACCAGGCCAAGACGAAGAATTATAGTGAAGTATTCGGTAAAATGCAAATGTTTTCGCTACTTGACCTGAAAAATTGGCAAAACGCTGTGCGCTAGGATGCTAAATCTGGTGCTGCTGGCGCTGCCGTATAATGGCCCATCCTTATTGCAGATTTAAATAATCATGGCTACACAAAATAATCACAGTGATGTTTGCATCGTCGGCAATGGCGCGGTGGGTAAGGCGGCGGCTTTAGGCTTGTCGCAGGCTGGTTTGCGGGTTTGTTTATTAGGTGCGCCAGTCACTGTAGCGCCGATAAGTGATGCGTCTAGCTGGGATGTGCGGGTGTTTGCCTTAAATCATGTGGCGCACGATTTATTGACTAGCTTAAAAGTGTGGGATGCGATGGATCTGGCGCGGGTCGCACCGGTTAGCGCGATGCAGGTGATCGATGCGCGCGAGTCGAGTGCTGCGCAGCTCGATTTTGATGCGTACGGCGCGCATATCGATGAGTTGGCCTGGATCGTGGAAGACCGCAATTTAAATCAGGCGCTCGATACTGCGTTGAAATTTGCCCAGAATTTGACGCAAGTTCAAGGGCGGGCTGTGCGCTTCGAGGTCGCTGATACTCAGGCCACGGTCACATTGGAAAGCGGCGATACTTTGTCGGCTTCATTGATGATAGGTGCTGACGGCGCACAATCCTGGTTGCGTGGTCAATGCGATATAGGGCTCGATTATCGCTCTTACGGGCAGCGTGGCGTGGTGACTAATTTTGCTTGCGAAAAACCGCATCAGGGCGTGGCGCATCAGTGGTTCGTCGAAAATTTGGGCATTATCGCGCTGCTGCCTTTGCCGGGTAATCAGGTGTCACTGGTGTGGTCTGCTCCAGATGCATTGGCTGCGGATTTATTGCGCGAGCCCTTGACTAGTCTGGCGCAACGTTTGTCGGTGTATTGCGCAGATGCTTTGGGCGCGTTGACTCCCTTGCAGCCGGAGTCGATAAAGGCCTTTCCCTTACAACTATTGCGCCCGCATGCGATGATAGCGCCGCGGGTTGCCCTGATCGGTGATGCTGCGCATGTGGTCCATCCGCTGGCGGGACATGGTATGAATCTCGGTTTTGGCGATGTCACTAGTTTACTTAGTCAGATTACCGCACGTGAGTCGCACCGGGATTGCGGCGATGCCCGTGTGCTCAGTCGCTATAGCAGAGCCAGACGTGAAGAGGTGGCTTTGATGCAGATGACTACCGATGGTCTGGCCCGCTTGTTTGGCAGCGATTTGGCACCGCTTCGTCTTGCCCGTAGTTTGGGAATGAACTTACTTAATCGTCTGCCTGTCTTAAAAAGAAAACTGATCTCGCAAGCCATGGGCAAATAAGCCGACTCAGTGCCAGGCCCCATTTATCTAGGAAAACCATGAAACGTATGACACTTAAAAACATCTCGGCCGCGCTAGGCTTGCTGGCTACTTCTCTGGTATTGGCGCAGACGCCTCAGGAAGCGGCGGTAAAAAAATTGGTGGAGCCTCGCCTGGGCGAAGGTACTAAAGTTGATTCAGTGACCAAAACCCCGTATGCCGGTTTATATGAGGTGCGGGTTGGCAGCGATGTCTTATATACAGATGAGAAGGCTCAATACTTATTCTTGGGTAATGTGATCGATGCGCAGACTTCTACCGATCTAACCAAGCTACGTACTGATGAATTAAGTAAAGTGAAGTTTTCTGATTTACCTTTGGACATCGCATTAAAAAGCGTGACTGGTAACGGCAAGCGCGTCATCGCGATTTTTGAAGATCCTAACTGCGGCTATTGCAAGCGTTTTCGCAAGACCTTGCAAGGCGTAGAAAATCTGACTGTGTACACCTTCGTCTACAATATTTTGTCGGAAGACTCTTTGGTTAAATCGAAAAATATTTGGTGCTCTACAGATAAGAACAAGGCCTGGGATGACTGGATGTTGAATGGTAAAGCGGCACCGACTGCCATCGGTAATTGCTCTATGCCTAACGATAAAATTTTGGCTTTGGGTAAAAAACTGCGCGTCACCGGTACGCCTACTATTATCTTCACCGATGGATCACGTTTGCCAGGTGCGGTTGATGTGAAGGCGCTAGAAACCAAATTCGCCTCGTTGAAATAAACGCCCTCGTTCGCTGACGTGATGCGTGCGAACAATTTATGGTGTGGGATCTTGCTGGCAGCTGGCAGCGGACGACGTTTTGATGCCAGCGGCCAAAGCAATAAGCTAATGCAAGCGCTGCCATCGGGCATTACGGTGGCTGCCAGTAGTGCTAAGCACCTACTCGCCGTCTTATCGCGTAGTGTGGCGGTGGTCGCCGAGCATACGCCAGCATTGGCAACACAACTGGCTGAGTTGGGTTGTGATATCTGTGTTTGCTCGCCACCAAGCGCTGTCTCATCGCAAGGAATGTCTCATTCTTTGCAGTGTGGCTTAATACACTCGCCTGCGGATTGCGCTGGCTGGATCATCGCCCTGGCCGATATGCCCTATGTTAACACCGAGACCATCGCCGCCTTAGTGCGCACCATGCAGAGTGGCGCTGGGATAGCCGTGCCTGTGTATCAGGGACGACGTGGCAATCCGGTTGGCTTTTCGCGGGAATATCTACCGCAATTGCTGGCCTTGCGTGGTGATCAGGGCGCGCGCAGCTTGCTAAAAATTTATCCGGTGTCCGAGGTGGCGGTGAATGATGCCGGGATATTTCAAGATATCGACCTGCCGCAAGATTTAATCGCCAGCATGAATATCTAATTCAGGCGTTTCCTCTTAAAATAGCGGTTTTGTAAATTTGTGTACGCGCTTACTCTCTTATGAATCAACTTGATCAGCAGCTGGCCAATCGTCTGGGCTTTTTCGGCCTGGTTCCCTTCGTATTTTTGACGCTCGCATGCTGGATCGTGCACCCCGATTGGCTGGGTTATTTCATTAAAGGCCAACTCTCATACGGCATTGCTATCCTGTCGTTTTTGGGTGGCTTGCACTGGGGTCTGGCTTTGCTGTCGGGGCCGCGTCCGGCCGGTGAAATCAAGCAAAGCCTGTTGTGGGGCGTTACACCCAGCATCATCGCTTGGTGCTCGATGACCATGATCAGTATGGGGATAGGTTTTCTGGTGCAGATTTTAGGTTTCGTGATTGCCTATCAGGTCGATAAGCGTCTGTATGCGCGTTATGAGTTGCCGGCCTGGTTTCTGGTGCTGCGCCTGCGTCTGACTCGCGTGGTGGTGTCTGCGCTGGCGCTGACTTTCATTGCTGCGAATGTACGTGCTTAAAAATATCAGTGAGCGCAGAACTTAGGCGAAAACCTCAGGTCTCAAATTGAGGCGTGCTGGGCGCATAGTCTTGCGCCAAGTAGTTAAGCAGCTCAACAATTAAAACAAACAAAATAAAAACGAGACAAGAGCATGAAAATCATCTCCAAAGCAGCTTCTAAAAAAACTGTGCGGGTCGCGGCCGTCAAACCAGGTCAGCACAGTATTCACTACAGTATCGTCCCTAAAGATTTAGCAGGCCATCTGTTTCAGGTGACGCTGCAGATCAGCCAGCCCGATCCGGCCGGGCAAAACTTGTGTTTGCCAGCCTGGATACCGGGTAGCTACATGGTGCGTGAATTTGCCCGCAACATCGTCAGTATCAGTGCTAGTTGCGAGGGTAAGCGCGTCAAGCTAAACAAACTCGATAAACACAGTTGGCAAGCTGCGCCCTGCCAAGGCGCTTTAAGTATTAGCTACGAAGTGTATGCCTGGGATTTGTCGGTACGCACCGCGCATCTGGATCAAAGCCATGCTTTTTTTAATGGCACCAGCGTCTTTTTGCAGGTGCTAGGCCAAGAGATGGCCTCGCATGTGGTGGATATTCAACGCCCTTTAGATGTTGCCTGCAAGAGCTGGCGCGTCGCCACTAGTTTGCCAGAGCTAAAAGCTAAGCGTTACGGCTTCGGCACTTACATCGCGGAAAATTATGATGCCCTGATCGATCATCCGGTAGAGATGGGTGACTTCGTATTAGCGACATTTGAGGCGCACGGCGTCCCGCATGATTTTGTGGTCAGTGGCCGCGTCCCTAATCTGGACATGGAGCGCATCGTTGCCGACCTGAAAAAAATCTGCGAGAGCCAGATCGCTTTCTTCGAGCCAGCCAGCAAACGGGCGCCTATGGATCGTTATGTGTTCCTGACGATGGTGGTCGGCGACGGCTATGGCGGCCTCGAGCATAGAGCATCGACCGCCCTGATCTGCAATCGCAACGATATGCCGCTCAAACATCAGAGTGAGATGAGCGATGGCTATCGCAGCTTTTTAGGTTTGTGCAGCCATGAATATTTTCACACGTGGAACGTCAAGCGCATCAAGCCGGCCGCCTTTGCGCATTACGATTTAAGTCAGGAAAATTACACCAGCCTGCTGTGGCTGTTCGAAGGGTTTACCAGTTATTACGATGACTTAATGTTAGTCAGATCTGGCCTGATAGCCGAGTCTAGTTATTTTAGCTTGCTCTCGAAAACCGTTAACGGCGTACTGCGTGGCACGGGTCGGAATAAGCAAAGCGTGGCCGAGTCTAGCTTCGACGCCTGGACTAAATATTATCGCCAGGATGAGAATTCTCCGAATGCCATCGTCAGTTATTACACCAAGGGTTCGCTGGTAGCGCTGGCGCTGGATCTGACTATCCGGGCCGAGACCGCCGGTGAAAAATCTCTGGACGATGTGATGCGCGCACTGTGGCAGCAATACGGCCGTGACTTTTACCAGTTAGCCTTAAGCGGTCAGCAGCAAGGTTTGGCCGAAGATGAAATTGTGTCCCTGATAGAGCAAGCGACGGGCGTGAAAACTCAGCGCTTCGTGGATAAATATGTGCGCGGTACCGAAGATATTCCGTTGGCTAAACTGTATGCCGAGTTTGGTGTGACGATCAAGGATGAGCGCAATACTGGCAAGACCGGCAAGGCCAGTCTGGGTGTGCGAGTAGTCAAAGACGGTGCCGATTGTAAACTGGCGAACGTTTTTGAAAGCCGTGCCGCCCATCAGGCTGGTTTGTCGGCCGGCGATATGCTCATTGCGATCAACGGCTTGCGCGTCACTGCCGTCGATGCGCGCGATGGTTTGGCCACTGCGGTGGGACGCTATACGGTGGGTGAGACTGTGCAAATCCACGCCTTCCGCCGCGATGAATTGCTGACACTGCAAGCGACTTTGCAAAGCGACGATGTACCTGCGTTGAAATTGACGCTGACAGAAAAATCGAAAGCCCCGCTGCTGGCGCTGCGACCATCACTGGTCGTGAGTAAGAAGTCACGCAAGGCTGGCGTTTAAAATCTTAAAACACAACACGCAATGTTAATGCGGCTGCTGGCAGAGAAATGGCCTGAGAGGCGCATAAACATTGCGTGTTTGGTTTTCAAAATTGCCTAATTTCGGAAAGAAGGTCTTAGCCGCAGATCTTCCAGGCGAATAATCGAGATTTCTCGGCGTACTCTGCGCCTATGCGGCAAAAAGCTTTTTGTTTCTCATATTTTAAAAATTTCAAAACCCCTTACGCAATATCCATGCGGCCTACAGCACGAAAAGCTCTGTAAACCCGCATAAACATTGCGCATGCTATTTTGAAATATTAGAAAAATAGCTTCTGCATTTCCATGCCTGGGTTTTCGGCGCGCATGAACGCCTCACCGACCAGGAAGCCGTGTACATTGGCTGCGCGCATGCGCGTGACGTCGTCCACGCCCATAATGCCCGATTCGGTAATCACCAGTTTCTCGCTAGGGATGCGTGGCAGCAGACCTAGGGTGGTATCGAGCGTCACCTCAAACGTGCGCAGGTTGCGGTTATTGATACCCAATAAGGCAGTCTTGAGTTTCAAGGCGGCGTCCAGCTCAGCTGCGTTATGCACTTCGACCAGCACGCTCATGCCTAGCTCGTGGGCGCAGGCTTCCAGTTCGGCCATCAAGCCGTGATCCAAGGCCGCTACGATCAGCAAAATCGCATCCGCTCCCCAGTTACGTGCCTGATAGATCTGGTAAGGATCGATCATGAAATCCTTGCGTAAGGCCGGGATGTCGCAAGCTGCACGCGCCTGTTGCAGATACTCGGGCGCGCCCTGGAAGAACTGCACATCGGTCAGCACCGAGAGGCAAGCGGCACCATGTTGCGCATAGCTGGCGGCGATCTCGGCAGGACGGAAATCGGCGCGCAAGATGCCTTTGGAGGGCGAGGCTTTTTTGATTTCGGCAATCACCGCGGCCTGGCCTGCCGCAATTTTACTGCGCAAGCTGGTTTCAAAACCCCGTATGCTTAGTTGCGCTTCGCGGTTGCCTTCGACTTCGCTGCGCAGGCTGCTATATGACTGGTATTTTTTTGCGGCTGCAACTTCGTCTTTTTTGACCTCGAGAATTTTATTCAGAATATCGGACATCGTCTATTTCCCTAATTGCTGAGTGACCAGGATGAACTGTTCCAGCTTGGCCAGTGCCGCGCCGGAGCTGATCGCCGCTTGCGCTTTTTTAACGCCGTCGGCAATCGAGCTGGCAACGCCTGCGCCATACAGTGCCGCACCTGCGTTGAGACTGACAATGTCGGTGGCGGGACCGGCAACATTATTCATCACGTCGAGAATTTTTTGTTTCGACTCTTCCGCGCCAGATACTTTCAGGTTGCGGTTCGAGACCATTTGTAGGCCAAAATCTTCAGGGTGGATATCGTATTCGCGGATTTCGCCGTTCACTAGTTCGCCCACCATGGTCGGCGCGCCTAGCGAGACTTCGTCCATGTTGTCACGACCCCAGACCACCAGCGCATGTTGCGCGCCCAGCCTTTGTAATACACGTACCTGAATACCGACTAAATCCGGATGGAACACTCCCATCAAAATATTCGGTGCGCCAGCCGGATTGGTCAAAGGTCCCAGAATATTAAAGATGGTGCGCACGCCTAGCTCTTTACGCACTGGTGCCGCATGTTTCATAGCGGCGTGATGATTAGGTGCGAACATGAAACCTATGCCAGTTTGGGCAATCGACTGGGCGATTTGCTCTGGCTTGAGGTTGATGTTGACACCCAGTGATTCCAGCACATCGGCGCTACCAGACGATGATGAAACGCTGCGACCACCATGTTTGGCGACCCGTGCGCCGGCGGCTGCGGTGACAAACATCGAGGCGGTAGAAATATTAAACGTATGCGCACCGTCACCACCAGTGCCGACGATGTCGATCAGGTTGGTGGTGTTAGCCATTGGCACCTTGGTCGATAGTTCACGCATGACTTGAGCGGCGGCCGTGATCTCGCCTATGCTTTCTTTCTTGACGCGCAAACCGACGGTGAGGGCGGCGATCATCACTGGCGACATTTCTCCGCCCATGATCTTGCGAAACAGCGACAGCATTTCATCGTGAAATATTTCGCGATGTTCGATCAGGCGCGACAGGGCTTCTTGCTGAGAGATGGTCATGATTATTTTCCGGTCAAAAAGTTCTTGAGCAAGGCATGCCCATGTTCAGACAATATCGATTCAGGGTGAAATTGCACACCCTGCAAATTGAAAGTTTTATGCCGCACACCCATGATTTCGCCGTCCTCGGTCCAGGCCGTCACTTCCAGGCAATCGGGCAAGCTGGAGCGTTCTATCGCCAGAGAGTGATAACGGGTAACGATATAAGGACTAGGCAAGTCTTTGAAAACGCCGACCCCGGTATGCGCGATCGGTGAAGTTTTTCCATGCATGACTTGCTTGGCCCGTATGACTTTGCCGCCGAAGGCAGCAGCGATACTCTGGTGCCCTAGGCAGACGCCTAAAATCGGAATCTCGCCAGAAAAACGCTTGAGCACCGGCACCGAAATCCCCGCTTCCAACGGCGTGCAAGGGCCAGGCGAGATGCAGATGTGATCGGGCTTTAAGGCGGCGATTTCATCGAGCGTGATCTCATCGTTGCGGTAGGTACGTACATCCTCACCCAACTCGGCAAAATACTGCACCAGGTTGTAAGTGAAGGAATCGTAGTTGTCTATCATTAATAACATTTAAATCTCCCCATCCAGGCCATCTTGCACTTGTTCCGCTGCCCGCAATACCGCGCGCGCCTTGTTTTCGGTTTCTTGCCATTCCATTTCAGGCACAGAGTCGGCCACGATGCCCGCTGCGGCCTGTACATACAACATGCCGTCTTTGAGTACACCGGTGCGTATTGCAATCGCCAGATCCATTTCGCCGCCAAACGACAAATAGCCACAGGCACCGCCATAGATGCCGCGCTTGGTCGGCTCGAGTTGATCAATCAGTTCCATCGCACGCACTTTCGGCGCACCGGACAAAGTGCCGGCCGGGAAGGTCGCTTTGAGTACGTCGAGATTGGATAAATTCGGCTGCAAGATGCCTTCGACGTTAGAGACGATATGCTGTACGTGCGAGTATTTTTCTATCACCATCTGATCGGTCACCTTGACGCTACCGGTCTGGGCGATGCGGCCGATGTCGTTGCGCGCCAGATCGATCAGCATCACGTGTTCGGCGATTTCTTTAGGATCAGCCAATAGTTCGACTGCTAATTGCGCATCGCTTTCCGGTGTGGCGCCGCGTGGGCGGGTGCCGGCCAGCGGACGTATCGTGACCTTCTTGTTACCATCATTGAGCGTTTCGTTGCGCACTAAAATTTCCGGTGAGGCACCGATGATTTGCATATCGCCAAAATTGTAGAAATACATGTAAGGCGAAGGATTCAGTGAGCGTAAGGCGCGATACAAAGACAGAGGCGAATCGACATAAGGTTTCTTGATGCGTTGACCAATTTGCACCTGCATCAAGTCACCTGCCATGATGTATTCCTTGGCTTTGGCGACGGCGTCCAGATAATCGGTTTTGTTAAAATCGCGGATGCTGTCGGTACGTACCGAGGCCGAAGTCACCGGCGCATCGACGCTACGGCGCAGCATGCTGCGTAATTCTTTGAGGCGCTGGCGTGCTTTCGACCAGGCTTCTGGCTGAGTAGTGTCGGCATATACGATTAGATACAGTTTGCCGGAAACATTGTCGATCACCGCTAACTCTTCGGTCAGCAGTAATTGAATATCGGGCAGACCCAAATCATCTTTGGGGGCGCTATTGGCCAAGCGCTTTTCTACATAACGTACCGCATCGTAGCCAAAATAGCCGGCCAGGCCGCCGCAAAAGCGCGGCAAACCCGGGCGCAAGGCAACCTTGAAGCGCGACTGAAATTCAGCGATGAAATCGAGCGGATTGCCTTCCACCGTTTCGGTCACGACGCCATGCTTCACGACCGCGGTACGCATGCCGTAGCTGCGCATCAGGGTGTGGGCTGGCAAGCCGATAAACGAGTAGCGGCCGAAGCGTTCGCCTCCCATCACCGATTCTAGCAAGAAGCTATTTTTGCCGCCGTTCTGGTTTTGCGCCAGTTTTAGATACAGGGTCAGTGGCGTTTCCAGATCGGCTAAGGCTTCCGCGATCATGGGGATACGGTTGTAGCCTTGCGCGGCCAGCGATTTAAATTCGAGTTCGGTCATTGTGTGCTTTCAGCCGTCATGGAAACGGAACCTGTACATTCAGGTTCCAGCTTATACGGGTAAGACAGGGTAAAAAAACATGCAAACTAGCGCGAGGATGTGCGTAATCTGCCTGGCAAAGTATCAGTTATGCCAGCGTCGCCAAAGCCAGGCCTCAAACGTGCCTGGTATCATTGCGGGATGTTTTTTATCGGAGAACATTCTGGGATATTGAACGTAAGTTTGCTAGTGGAGGGTAAGTACTAGTTTGTAATTTGTAATCTATAGGTAAAAACAGAGAGAAATCATCGCGCCTATCAGCGTCTGATTAAACGTGCTGCTTCTAACAAGGAAGCAACTATACCATCGCTTTCGACAGTTTGTATAGCCTCGCCGTGATTGTAGCCGTAGGGCACTAACAACACCGGGCAGTGCGCCGCTCTGGCAGCCTGCGCATCATTCGATGAGTCACCTATTGCCAGCACCTTGGCCGGAGCTAAATCAAAATCGGCACACACTTGCAGCAAGGCTATCGGGTCGGGTTTCTTACGGCTAAACGAGTCGCCGCCATATACCACCTCAAAATACGCAGACAGCCCTTTCTTCTCCATCAGCGGCAGTGCAAAGGCGAGCGGCTTATTGGTGACGCAGGCCAGGCGTAAGCCGCTTGCCTGCATGGCTTGCAATCCCGTTATGACATCCGGGTAGAGCGTGCTGAAATCGCCATTGATGCTGAGATAGTGACGCTGATAGGATGCCATCGCAGCGTCGAAGTGTTGCGTTATCTGTTCTGCCGAAAAATCGAGTGCTAATACCCGTTCGATCAGGTTTTCAGAGCCTTTGCCGACAAACTGCTTAATAGTGGCGAGCTCAATCGCGGCCAGCGCAAATTCGTCGCGCATGCGGTTGATGGCCACTAAAAAATCGGGAGCGGTGTCTAACATGGTTCCGTCCAGATCGATGATGACTGCCTGGATAATAGTGTGGTATGCATTAATAGAGTCGGTAATCATGGAATAGAGTCGATAAAATTTCTAGTATTTTAAGGGATGACAGTTTAATAGAGTCGGTAATTGAAAGATTGGGCTATTTGCATCAAGCAGACCACTGATTGGCGTAGATAATCACCAGAGAATTTAAAGCGTTGATCTACCTTTATAGGATCAACTGATTCGCCGCCATTAGAAGACGGTTTTTAAATGATGAGTGACTGCCCGGTAAATATCAGTTTGCAGCCATTGATGTTTTGTCGTGTTTACCTGAAGCGTGCCCATAGTTGCGCGGTCAGCATTTTATAGCGCATGTGCAAGAGCAATTTGCGCCTTTAGACGATGGCGCACACCGTGAAAGCGGATGTACCATCGAATCCAGTAGACATAAGCTTCGTCGGTGCGTAAACTACAGTGCTTATCACGAAGACAATTTTTAACGCCGGTAAGCAACTTTGGGTGTTTGGAACTCGTATCGGAAATGAGATGAAGTGTGTCAATGGAAGCTATCTGCCTTTCCTGGTTATTTAGTACTGAATATAAATACAGTACATCGTGGAAAGCGTTACAGAACAACAGTTACCATCGGATTTTCTCGCCAAGATAGGCGGACAGACCGCCAGGTTAGGCAGAATTTTTTTTCACCCTATTTGAAGTTATGCATATGCTCTCTGAGTCCGAAACTCGCCAGTTGCTCATCGACTCCTACCACTCGTCGCCGGAGGCAGATCGACGCATATCTGAGGCGCTAGCCTCGCAGGAGTTTGTCGCCCTTCTTCTACATATTGCGGTTGACGCCGATGACTACCAAGGCGATGCCCCAATGACTGCGGCCTATTTTCTTTCGCAAGCCAGTGTAGTGCTTCTTCAACCGCATGAAGAAAAGCTTCTTGCGCTTTTAGAAACCGCTGACGGGTATGCCGGGAGTGTGGCACTAGCTCTTGGGCGGATTCAGTCGCCGAGTGCAAAAGCCACAATCGAGCAACGTTTGGCGGAAGGTTGGTGGTCGGAACATCTGTACAAAGAAGCATTGTCTTGCTATGGCAATGCATAACACTTCGGTCAAGAGGGACGCTCCGCCGGCAAGCCGGCTCCGCGCCCCTTACCTTCAACATTAGGCAACAACATGGCATTTATACTCTCCAATGATAAAGCTGATGATGCAACTGGTAGCTTTCAACGCTATCAGGAATATCTTTCTTCTGTGAAAAGTAAATTTCCGAGTTCAGCCTATCAGCTAGCCACATCGGACTGGTACTTTAATTTTAACGACCATCGTTGTCCTCATGATGCTTGGCTAGAGACATTTACATTATCTGAGTCATCTTCTGGTAAACGAAATGAAGTGAGAACTTTGTCACTGAAAGTTCGCCTTCTTGGTGCTTATCATGATGGCTACGTCGAGCTTCATTATCCAAAGGTGTTTGGCTATCAACTAAACATTGAACATGGCGAGGGGGGCCACCGTGATTGGCGTTATGATGAGTTTCGGCTATCTGAAAATGGAAATCTAATTCATGAGATTGAGTGGTGTGGCTTTAAAGAAACAGGTATGTGGGTTATTGAAGCATCAGATGTTGAGTTTCATTGGTTTCCCAGCAATGTCGCCTAACCCGGCGCTCAAGAGGGACGCTTCGCCGAGAAGCGCGGCTCTGCTCGCGTTACGTTATCCCTTTGGACACCTTGGGGATTTTACCCAACCTACACGGAATATAGCCGTGCGCCGTTATGTCTCTTAATCTAATAAACCATCTCCCCGTCGATAAGCATGATACTGCGAGGGCGGAAGCATTGGTTGCTCTTGGATATCCGGCAATTTCGCCGGTTTTGCCGGATTTACTAGAATGCATACAAGATGGTAACTGGCCGGTTGCACGCGTAATTTTGCCATTCCTAAAGAACGTTGGCGCGCCACTTGCATCACATGTACGAACGATATTTCAAGGAAACGACGATACTTGGAAGTATTTTGTACTTTACTTTCTTGTCGGTGAATGCAAAGAGTTAGCGACAGAGCTAGTGGTTGACCTTAAGCGTTTGGTGAACTGTCCTACTGCTAGAGAAGTAGGTGAAGAGTTAGATATCGGGGCGAAAGAAATACTCGATAAATTTTCTCTGAATACGGTGACATAACCGAATGCTCGATCGGACTGGCCGTCATACGGCTCAGTATTCTATAAATTTGTGAGTGTTCATCCGCTCACCGCTGCGTTAGGGGTTATATGGGGCCGTTCTCCGAAGGTTGGACTGAAGCAGATGTTGAAGCTGTTATCGCGCGCGGAAATCCCGACGAACTTCTCTATGTTCCGATCGTTGTCGGAATGAATGCCGCCGACTTTGACCGAGAATGGGCGGAGCGTATCTGTATCGCTTTAGCCTCGCACTCGCATTTCAATGTCCGAGGAAATGCAATACTTGGGTTTGGGCACATTGCCAGAACTTGCCGTACTCTGAACACAGAGCAGATAGTTCCACTCATTTCCAGTGCTCTTAGCGATCCCAACGAATATGTTCGTGACCACGCTGACAATGCAGCCTGTGATCTTCAAGTCTATCTGGGTGTCCGTGTTCCAGGATACGATACGGCAAAGACCGAGGAAGTTTATGAAGCTATTATTGAGCTACAAAGAAGCAATGGCCTCTAACAGGATGATCGATTGGACTGGCCGTGACGTGGTTCAGTATTTATTAATTTTGTGTGCGGCCAGCCGTTCACCGTTGCGTTATGCCTCAATCTAAAAGCGAGACTCAGTTTATCAACGAAATGTATCTCGCATTTAGGGATGCGCGTCAACCGTCGGTCGATGAGATTACGTTGCACAGGTGCATAGAGTGCGATGATATCCGCGACACGTTCGAGCCTTACTCCGTTCGAAATGTCCCAGATGAAAAGGTAGAATGGTTGGCTCGTTCGCTTTGTTTTTTGAGTCCGATCACGCTACGCTATTATTTACCACGGTGCATTGAATTTGATATTATCAATCCCAATTCTTGGGTGGGTGACAGCATCATCGTTTTCATTCGCGTACAAAACGTAAGTGACCCATACTGGGCCGAGCGACATGACGAATTTTCTCAGAATGAAAGAGAAATCGTCTCGGAGTACCTCGAAATTTTGCAAGCTCGGAATGATGCCAACATTGATGATGAACAATTGACGTTGGCACTAGAGATTTGGGAAGGTAAGGCATAACATGACGCTCGACAAGGAAGCTGCGCAAATTATCGTTTCGACGATCAGCATTTTTTCAACTAATTGCTCTTCGGTTTTTGTGCGTCATGTGCAGTCCCGGTCAGCTCAACTCAACGTTAGGCATCCGAAGACATGAACACAGATGCCACTGCTCTCCTCCTTGAGCGAACTGCCGGTCCACCAGTACTTGCCGCCCTGAAGGAATTGTTGGCACGCGATACTTTGCTATTGGAGATTGACGCCAACGAACGCTCCATTGCCTACCGATTGGCAATGTATCTTCAGGCCCAACTTCCGGAGCTGAACGTCGACTGCGAGTACAACCGAGACGGAATCGACCCGAAGAAGATACAGCATCTTGGTCTTTATCCAGACGACGACGACACGGAAGCAAAGACGGTCTTTCCTGACATCATTGCCCACCTCCGCAATACAACTACCAACTACCTTGTCATCGAGTTGAAGAAGTCCACGAATACCACAGACAGATTGGTTGACTTCGCAAAATTGCGTGGCTACAAGAAGAACCTAGGCTTCCAGTTCGCTCTGTTCCTTGAGCTTGCGACTGGAGGCCAAGCCGATGTTTCCTCTGTAGTGTGGGTGGATGCCTAACCATTCGTCCCACCGGACTGCCTTCGGCAGCCGATGAACTCAAACGTTAGATTTTGTATGAGCGACATCGAACAAATTTCCGTGAGAATCAACAGAGACAGCGTACATCCTGGAGATGACCTTGATTCTCACGGGACAACAATAAATATACCGGCACAAAGCACAGTCATTAATTTATTGGATGCGATTCGAAAATCCAATTTTCTACCTGGTATCGCAGGTGGAGAGGCTACATGGATAATTGATTGTTCAGGTGCTCCGAATGGAAACCTTGGAGTCTTAGCGCAACAGTGGAATGCGCCTAAACTTACAGTTCCTGAAGAGACTGGTGTTGCACAATTATTCTTGGATGGTACGATTGGCTTATATTTTCAGTACTGGTGCCAATCAGATCCTGACGTAGTTTTTTCATGCGTTCGCGCTGGTAAAGAACCTCCAGACAAATTCAGATGAAACAATCTAACATTACAATCGATTGGACTGGCTGCGATGCGGCTGTGTTCTTTATTAATTTATGGGAGGACATCCTCTCATTTCAGCGTTAAATGTCAATCAACTTGAAATGTAGCTGCATCCAACGGAATCCATTAGTCGAAATTACAGATGGATACCATAGCTTTACTGATACGCTCAATACTATTGAATTTGGTAATTGGGTAAAACTCATGCAATGTTCAGAATGTTTGCAGTATTGGAAGTTGGATGAGTGGGACAAATATCAAACGCTCTATGCCGTGAAAATCCAGAATAAAGATAATTGGGAAAAATACGATGGAACATCACTCATTAAGGCACGCATAATTCAAAATCGTGGCGGACTAGAGAGTGTTCAGTGTTTGTGGGAAAATTGCGGTCTTAATGCTGTTCGAGCTAGTGCGTATTGTGTTGATCATCTCTATGATAATGGCGCAAGGTCATAAGGCATTTAATATTACGGTCGGCGGGGAATCGCCGCGATCTGTTTCAGTATTTTTTTATTTATTGGTGGTAGCGATCCCGACACCTCAACGTTAAATTGCAAATGAGATACTTGGTTCTGCGAGCGTTTTTCATCGGGCTAGCTATTTTTGCTGTGAGCCATGCAATTTACTATGTCCTTAAGATTTCGGAACACCTCAACGACGGATTAGGATTGTTTTTTATTTTGCTCGGTCCGTTTTCCGGTTCCGTGCTAATCGCAATTCTTGCTCCTCGATTTAAATTCGCGATGGGCGTGTTTTTGTCTGTTCCGGCCTCTCTTCTGATGGGCATGTGCAGCACAATTGCAATTGAACTGGGCGTCACACCTCTGAGTGAATATCAGGGTGTGAATAGGGTGATTTCTTTCGCACTGATGAACTTCCCCTTTGTATTGGGTTTTTGCGCACTCGGCGCGGCACTTGGTTGTATTGTTTCTTATAAGACTGCGAAAAGACTGCGGACTTGAAGGTACGCTTAGTGCAATTTAACTTGTCATTCGACGCCGACGCACAAGTGCGCAGGTCAACGTAGCGTTAAGCATAAAACTAAATGAGACCATTAGAGCGAATCGACGAAATTTCCGAGCTCATTAAAGAGATTTGGAATGAAGACCCAGATATGAGATACATGCAGTTAATCTACGTATTGCAATCGAGCTTTTCTCAGAAAAATAAGGCCGTTGGAAAAGTAGTTGAACGCATGGATGAAACCTACTTAAGAATAGGATTTGATCTATTTAATACCGAAGACGAAGAGTTTAAAATTTTCCTTGAAAACTATTTATTTGACCGAAGAAAACTTAATGTTTAACAGTTCAATCGACAGAGAATCGCCAATCACTATTTCACTTAAATTTATGACCGTCGTGGCGATCTTGTCAGTTCGGCGTAGGGGATCAATGAAGGCACGCTCATGAGTCTTTGGACGCTACGCATCGGTATTGCGCTCGCTATCGTCGGACTGGCTCTGTTGTCGCCGCTTGGCGATTTTCTGCCCATTAACTTTTGGCCGAGTTTGGAGAGTTTGTTCAAGTCTGGGTCAAGGCCGACTGACCCATTGTTCTATCAAGTCGTTCCTGGAGAACAAAGCAAAGCGCTTGAATTCGGACTCGTCGTGATCGGCTTGGCGCTGGTCGGGGCATCGTTATATGTTCGGCATCGCAAGTGAAGTTGATGCCCAATCTTACACTTGCAGCGCCGCGATATTTTCACCGTGAGGCACTTTCAACTCCAATACCATGATGATGGCAAGAACAGCATCGCTGAACGCTTTGAGACGATTTTTTTCATTGGCTACTAGCTTTTCGCTTACTTATTCGGTGTCTGCATAAATTCGATGGCCCTTAGGATCTCCCCGCGCGACAGCTCAGTGTGCCCCCCTTTTGGCGGCATTGCGCCGACTCCTTTGATGGCATTGTCCGCAGCGGCGTCGATTCCCTTAAGCAATCGCTTACGCCATTCTGCCGTATCGCCTGCTTTGGGTGCGCTCACCAAGACATTTTCTGGTGCGTGACATGCGCTGCATACTGCAATATATACCGCTCGGCCGTCTTCACTTGCTACGCTTGCGTTCGAAAATGCCAGGACTAAAGACAGGGCTAACACATTGTTGGAATGTTTAAAGAACATGATGATCTCTTTTCAATGAGATGGCGTACGCGACGCCATCTCATTAATTAACTAGTTAATTAAGTAAACTATTTTCCTTCCTTGGCATGAAACATCTCTTGAGCGTAGATGAGTCCCAAACCATAGCCACCTGCGTGTTCGGTGGCGACCTTAACGACCGCCTGATATGTTTCGCCACGCGCCCAATCACGCTGCAATTCAAGCATGTACTGCAACCAAGTGATCGGGTGGGCACCGGCTTGCACCAGACGCTGAACAGCCATGTCGTGCGCCTCTTTGCTCACCCCGCCGGAAGCATCAGTCACGATATAGACATCGTAGCCTTCGTCAATCGCGGACAAAACCGGTTCGACTAAGCACACCTCGGTCCACAGTGCCGCCATCACCAATTTCTTGCGGCCTATTTTCTTGACCTCGTCGGTCACGCGTTGATCTTCCCAGGTGTTCATCGTGCTCCTATCGATGGCCCTCTGGTTGGGAAATACCGCTTGAAGTTCAGGGAACAGCGGTCCACTGAAAGACTTCGCGGCAACCGTGGTGAGTATGGTCGGAACCTTGAAAACACTTGCCGCCTTTGCCAACCCGGTGACGTTGTTGCGAAGTTCTGCGATATCTATGGAACGCGTTGCAAAGGCCATTTGCGGCTGGTGGTCGATCAAGATCAGCGCATGGTTTTGCGGCGTCAAGAGTTTTTCCGATGGCTGACCTGCCTGAGCAGGTGTGAAGGCCGAGAATGTGATCAGCAATGGTAGAGCCAGGTTGAGTAGGATTCTTAATTTCATGATTATTTCTTCCTTTTGGTGGTGGAGGGATACCTTAGTTAGAGCTTGGTGCGGCGACAACGCTAGAAAAACGGACCTCAAGCGGCCAGGTCAAACACCAGTACTTCCGCATCGTTAGCCTGATCAATCGTGATCAGGCTTTCCGATTGGAGCAGGAGCGCATCTCCTGCGCTGAGGTGCAGGCCATTGATTTGAAGCTCGCCACGGACCAGATGCACATAGGCTTTGCGTTCTGGGTCCAATGCCAGTTTCGCGGACTCGTTGCCGTCAAATAGACCCGCATAGAGTTTGGCATCGGCATGTATCACGACCGACTCTTGCGCGCCATCGGGCGAGGCTATTAGCCTCAACTTTCCGCGTTTTTGCTGGTCAGGAATCGTCCTTTGCTCGTAACTCGGTGCTATGCCGCTTACGTTAGGCATAATCCAGATCTGTAAAAAGTGAGTGCTCTGACCTTCAGCGTGATTGAATTCGCTGTGCGTCACGCCTGTACCAGCACTCATACGCTGTACGTCGCCAGGTGGAATGCCTTTGATATTGCCCATGCTGTCCTGATGCGCAAGCTGTCCCGATATAACGTAACTGATGATTTCCATGTCACGGTGGCCATGTTTGCCAAAGCCGGCGCCTGGCGCAATCCTGTCTTCGTTGATGACGCGCAAGTTACCCCAGTTGATGTGCGCTGGGTCGTTATAACCGGCAAATGAAAATGAGTGGTAGCTTTGCAGCCAACCGTGGTTTGCGTAACCGCGATCCTGGGCTTTACGAATTGTGATCATGTGATCCTCCTTGTTGATAGCGATATTGTGCGTTTTATTGTTTGCTTGCAGGTACTGTCAATTTGATGGCATCATTCAAATAATTTGAATGAATAGGTTTCTGATGCCGACCGCCCGTAATGTACTGACCCCTGATGCGCTCGAGATGCTAGAGATAATTGCAAGGACGGGCAGCTTTGCTGCAGCCGCCCGCGCAATTCATATGGTGCCGAGCGCCCTGACCTATCGAGTGCGGCAGATTGAAGACGCACTCGATGTCCTGTTGTTCGATCGAAGCTCGCGGCAGGCGCGCCTGACGGACGCTGGTAAAGAACTACTGCGCGAGGGCGCACGTCTGTTGGCCGACGTTGATGCCGTTGCTAACCGCATCAAACGGGTGGCAACTGGTTGGGAGCCGCAGTTCACGATTGCAATGGATAGCATCATCGTTCGCTCGACGATGATGGAACTTTGCGAGTCATTTTTCGCGCTGAAACCGCCGACCAGTCTGAAGCTACGAAGCGAGACCCTGTCTGGCACGCTTGAAGTGCTGGCATCAGGCCAGGCCGATCTGGCGATAGGCGTGGTGGTACAGGCCGGTTGCTATTCTGACCTGCAGCGAGAGCCACTAGGTAGTGTGCACTTCGTCTTTGCGGTATCGTCTAACCACCCGCTGGCACACGCGATTGAACCTTTGACTGATGCAGATCTGCGTCCCTATCGGGCGGTGGCACTTGCCGACTCGATAAAGCGCGGCGGTGGACTGACAATTAGCTTATTACCCGGTCAAGATGTTATGACCGTTCCAGACATGCCAGCGAAGCTCGATGCGCAGCTCAGGGGTTTGGGCGTAGGCTTTCTTCCGACATGTCTGGCGCAGCCCTACATCGATACCGAGCGGTTGGTCGTGAAGAAAACGGAGCAGTCTGAGCGACGGCTCCAATATTGTTATGTGTGGCGCAAGAGTGGAAAGGGAGGCGAGGGGCGAGCACTACGTTGGTGGCTTGATCAGTTACAAAATCCCGTGACACGGGCTGCATTATTGGAAGAGAAGCGCTATTAAGACTCATTGCCAGCACTGACTAACTGCTGGTAAGGTCAAGAGTGGCTGAGCACTCATCTGTCTGGGCTTACTGGCTTTATCTACGATCGTAGAACTTATTTACGGCAGGATGGGCACGGGACTAGGGTTGGCGTTTTTGCCAACGCCCATAAGTGGTGTTGGAGGGGGAATAATTGAAAAATGGAGTACGCAGTATTTATGCGCCTTCTGGCACCAAAATGCCTTGGGAGGCGCATAGATACTGCGGATAGACCAAAGGGCGTGTCGCGGCATTGCAAATTTTTTCGATACCGACGTAGTGCTCCTGTTTACGCCATGCGCGACATCCAGATTAACTGGTTTTGATAAGCGCTCTAAAAAATAATGCGGTGGGGGGTTAAACTTTCGCCAACTCGCTGCGCATGGCATTGATCACCGCCGTATAATCTGGCTTGCCGAAAATAGCCGAGCCAGCGACGAAGGTATCGGCACCCGCCGCGGCGATTTCTGCGATGTTGTCGATTTTTACGCCGCCGTCGACTTGTAGCATGATGTCGCGACCGCTAGCATCGATCAGCTTGCGAACTGCTGCGATTTTTTTCAAAGTGTGGGGGATGAAGGACTGGCCGCCAAAGCCAGGATTGACCGACATCAGCAAGATCAGATCGAGTTTATCCATGACATGCTCGAGTATGTGCAGCGGTGTTGCTGGATTCAACACCAGTCCGGCTTTGCAGCCGTGTTCGCGTATCAGTTGCAGGGTACGGTCTATGTGTTCCGAGCCTTCCGGATGAAAGCTGATGATGTTGGCACCGGCTTTGGCAAAATCAGGGATGATGCGGTCTACCGGTTTGACCATTAGATGCACGTCGATAGGCACTTGTACATGCGGGCGTATCGCCTCGCAGACCAAAGGCCCTATCGTTAAATTGGGAACATAATGGTTGTCCATGACGTCAAAGTGGATCATGTCTGCGCCAGCGGCGACGACATTGCGTACTTCTTCACCTAGACGGGCGAAGTCGGCGGATAAGATGCTGGGAGCGATGCGGTAAGTGGTCATGGTAGAGTTGCTTTAATGTGAATAAACGTAAATTGGCGATTGCGCTATTTTACTCCTGCACGCATACGCTAGCTCTTGTAAGATGCTGGCTAAACATCAGCGTAGCAATTTTGAGAATAACGAGGAATAGCAAGATGGCAGCGTATCAAATAGAAGTAGCAGTAGCGACCCAATATTTGGCAGAGCAATCGGACCCGGATAATGGTAACTATGTATTCGCCTACACCATTACCATCACCAACACAGGAACGGTAGCGGCGCAATTGATTTCGCGGCATTGGATTATTACCGATGCGAATAATCAAGTGCAAGAAGTTAAGGGACTGGGAGTAGTCGGACATCAACCGCTGTTGCAGGCAGAGCAGGGCTTTGAATACAGTAGTGGCAGTTCCTTGAAAACTCAGCACGGTAGCATGCAGGGATCTTACTTTTTTGTCGCTGAAGATGGACACCGATTTGAGGTGCAAATTCCAGAGTTCGTGCTTTCTTTGCCGCGCACTCTACATTGAGGGCGGCTAGCATCTCTAATTAATATTAGTGAGCAGTGTCGTTTTTGTTTTCTACAGTGTTTAATTTTGTTGGTGCTTGTTCGGGTTTGCGGCCCGAAAACATAGTCCACCAAACAATGAAAACGAACAAAAGTGTTGCGCCACAAGCTTCTAATGCCAATAACCACATTATTTTTACTCCTATGTTGATACAAATTTCTCAAGCGAGGATTTTACTCCTTGCCAGTCTCTTTGGTGCGCTGGCTGGCTGTACCAGTGTTTCCTTAGATAAGGCTCCTGTTAAAACGCCCGTCGTAGCGCCAACTGTCCCCGTTACTTCCGGTACGCCTAAATGGGCGGAGTTGTACAAACCTGTGAGTTTCGCTTCTCTGCCTGGTTGGCGTCAAGACCAGTTGACTGAGCTTTGGCCAGCTTTTATGGCTTCGTGTTCTGCGATCAAGAATAAGCCAGAGTGGAAAGAACCGTGTGCCATCGCTAAAGACCTGGACGCTAAAGACAATAACGCGATCCTGGATTTTTTTGAGGCATTTTTTACGCCGCATCAAGTCGTTAATGCCGATGGCGGCAATGAGGGGCTGATCACAGGCTACTACGAGCCGCTGCTGCGCGGAGCGCGTCAACGTGGCGGCGCTTTCCAGACGCCACTGTATCGCACACCGCCCGATTTGCTGACGATAGATTTAGCCAGTGTGTATCCTGATCTGAAACATATGCGTCTGCGCGGCCGTCTGGTTGGGAATAAAGTTGTTCCGTATGCCTCGCGTGCCGATATGTTGCCGGCGGTGGCTGGTAAAGAATTGGTTTGGGTCGATGATGCGATCGATGCCTTCTTTCTGCAGATACAGGGTTCTGGGCGCGTCTATCTAGCGGACAGTAATGAAACTATCAGGCTGGCGTATGCCGATCAAAATGGCCATCCGTATAAATCCATAGGTCGCTATTTAGTCGATAAGGGCGAGTTAAAGCTGGAGCAGGCTTCGGCGCAAGGGATAAAGGAATGGCTCAATAATAATCCAGCGCGCCAGGATGAATTGTTGAATGCGAACCCTAGCGCGGTATTTTTCAAAGAAGAAAAAATCCTCAATCCAGCCATTGGACCTAAGGGGGCTTTGGGTGTTCCCTTGACTGGCCAGCGCTCGATCGCAATTGATCCTCAGTTTCTTCCCTTGGGCGTGCCGGTGTTCTTATCCACCACCCAACCTAATAGTAGTACTAGCCTACAAAAATTGATGATGGCGCAAGATACAGGTGGCGCTATTCGCGGCGCGGTACGCGCAGATTTTTTTTGGGGCTTTGGGAATCTGGCCGGCGAATCTGCCGGGCGCATGAAGCAAAAAGGTGCTCTCTGGGTGTTGTTGCCTAAGTCGCCTGGTTAATCATTAGGTCGATGTAAGTTTTATTATTGATTCGTTTGTAAAAACTTAAACTCTGGAGTTTGAAGATGGAATACCAAAATATTATTGTAGAAACGAAAGACAAAGTCGGCGTTATTACCTTAAATCGCCCTAAGGCTTTGAATGCACTTAACGACCAGTTAATGGATGAGTTGGGCTTTGCGCTCAAATCTTTCGATAAAGACGAGGCGATTGCCTGTATCGTGATTACTGGCAGTGAAAAAGCCTTTGCCGCGGGCGCAGATATAGGTGCGATGGCCAACTATACATATATGGATGCCTATAAGAATGATTACATCACGCGCAACTGGGAGCAAATCCGCCAGATACGCAAACCAGTAATCGCTGCGGTGGCCGGTTATGCTCTCGGCGGCGGTTGTGAGTTGGCAATGATGTGTGATTTTATTATTGCCGCTGAAAATGCAAAGTTTGGTCAGCCAGAAATTAAACTAGGTACTTTGCCCGGCGCTGGTGGTACGCAGCGTTTGCCGCGCGCCATCTCCAAATCGAAAGCTATGGATATGTGCCTGACCGCACGCATGATGGATGCGGTTGAGGCTGAACGTGCTGGTTTGGTCTCGCGTATTGTCCCTTTGGATAAATTAATGGAAGAGACCATGGCTGCCGCAACGACAATTGCAGCGATGTCTTTGCCTATCGTCATGATGATTAAAGATTCTGTGAACCGCGCTTTCGAAACGAGTCTGGCAGAAGGTATTAATTTCGAGCGACGTCTATTTCACAGTAGCTTTGCGACTGAAGATCAGAAAGAAGGCATGCAGGCTTTCATGGAAAAACGTCCAGCAAATTTTTCAAATAAGTAAGTTTATAAATGATTTAAACAAAAGCTTGCCAAGCAAGAGCAAGCTTTGCTATAGTTCGCCTCCCGCTCAAGAGCGGGGCGAAATGAAGAAAGTAAGGCAGGCAAAGCAATCCCTGGTTTGAATTAAGAAACACAGTAAATTCAAACGCTAGTAAAACAAGGGGTTGACGAGCAGAAGGAAATGCCGCATAATCTCATCTCTCTGCTGCCTACAAACAAAACGCTTTGTAGCAATCTGGCAGAAAAGCAACGCAGTCGGTGTAAATCGATAGTGAAGCGAAAAATACAGAATAGTGATCTTTAACAATTAACAGTCAATAAATGTGGGCACTTGATAAAGAGCGCGGCTAATTACTTCGGTAGTTAGTTAAACTTAAAAAATATCAAAT
>NZ_JBMPPB010000002.1:0-444863 GCF_049340485.1 Undibacterium sp. Ren11W | reverse complement strand
GACCATCAGCTGCGGAGCAAACCAAGATTGCGCCGTCCATCTGAGCAGCACCAGTAATCATGTTTTTAACATAATCAGCATGGCCTGGGCAGTCAACGTGAGCGTAGTGACGCGCTTCTGTTTCGTACTCTACGTGAGCAGTATTAATTGTAATACCGCGCGCTTTTTCTTCTGGTGCCGCATCGATTTGGTCGTAAGCTTTAGCTTCGCCGCCAAATTTTTTCGACAACACTGTAGCAATCGCTGCAGTCAATGTAGTTTTACCATGATCCACGTGACCAATTGTGCCGACGTTAACGTGCGGCTTGGTGCGTTCGAACTTACCTTTTGCCATTTTAGACTCCTAATGAATTTATGAGAATATTCAGGCACACGCCCGACAACTTTGGATCAACAACGATTCTTGGTGCTCTTGACGTGGATTGAACACGTGGCCTCTCCCTTACCAAGGGAGTGCTCTACCACTGAGCTACAAGAGCAGATTACTTGCACCAAAAAAAATGCGCAAAATAAATACTGGAGCGGGTGAAGGGAATCGAACCCTCGTCATAAGCTTGGAAGGCTTCAGCTCTACCATTAAGCTACACCCGCACGGCCAACAAACAAAAGCCTAAAATCTTGCCAATGGTGGAGGGGGCTGGATTCGAACCAGCGTACTCAGAGAGAACAGATTTACAGTCTGTCGCCTTTAACCACTCGGCCACCCCTCCATTGGGAATCCAAGAGTATAGGGATACTTCCCTTGCCCGTCAACACCTTTATGCAATCGCGATATAAAATTTAGAAAATTTTTTGCGAAAGCTTACCTGTGTAGAACATGCTCTTTTTTATACACAAGCTTTTCTACATTTTTTTTACCTTATTACTAAGATCATTGTTTGCAATTCTGCGACATTTATTAAAATTATCTCCCTTAAGATAAGTTCCGGTAGCAAAATGGATTCGCTTTATTCGCTTTCCCTAAACCTAGAGGAGTCTATGCAAATGAACAAATTTCCTTTACTCACTGTCGCATCCGGTACCTTGTTGCTGGCGGCTTTAAGTTGTAATTGCCTGGCAGCGAGCGAGCGTGGCTCAGAAGCTGAGGCGCAAGAGATGGTCAAGAAAGCTGTTGCACTGGTTAAATCTGCGGGACCGGAGAAGGCATACAAAGTGTTTACCGAGCATCCCGATGGTGCGTTCAAGGACAGGGATCTGTATGTCTTCGCCTATGATTTTGAAGGAAACTGCCTGGCTCAGGGTGCAAATCCCAAAATGATAGGGAAAAATCTGATCGCCATTAAGGATGGCGATGGCAATGCTTTCATCAAGGGCATGATCGATATGGTGAAAGCAAATTCCAAGGGGACTTATGGTCCATATAAATTTACCAACCCAAATAGCCAGGGCTATGAACTCAAAAAATCGTACTGTGAACGTGGCGCGGGAGACACCATGGTGTGCGTAGGAACTTATTTCGTCAAATAGGCTAGCAAGTGTGGATATGCGTTAAAAGGAACGCATATCCAAAACAATCTTGCCGCGCTTAGTTTCTGGCATGCGCCAATTGATAAGCATCAATTCCTTCAAATTTACCTAATTCCTGCGACATAACACTAAGGGACGTGGCTAATTTTCGATTTAGCGCCACTGCCACGAAGCGCCACTCGGTCTTACCCTCTTTCGCCGAAATGCAAATTGTACCGGTCGCGATTTCATAGCCGCGCGCCAAGGCGAGCGCGCGTATTGCAGCCTCTTCCACCTCGAATCCGGCTTTAAATTGCATCACGATCGCTACTGCCTGTCTGGATGGCAACCAGGATTCCAGCTTGACCACCCAAATCATGCAACCAGCGGACAAAAACGCCAGCAAGATAGCGGCAGCGTAGAAGCCTACCCCGACCAAAATCCCTATCGCCGACGAAGCCCATAATGAAGCCGCAGTAGTCAGGCCACTGATACTAAATCCTTCCTTCATAATGATACCGGCGCCCAGAAAGCCTATGCCTGTGACTATGCCTTGTACCGTGCGCGAAGGATCCAGGTTCACCGGAATCGCCGCTCGACCACCGAACCAAAAATCCGGATAGCCGGTAATCACCACCAGTGCGGTTGAGGCCATACACACCAGGCCGTAGGTGCGCATACCCGCTGCCCGACCATGGTAGGAGCGCTCATAGCCGACCACGAAGCCTAGCAACATGGAGCCGGCCAGATTTAAAAATATAATGATATTTGCGTCTAATTCAGTGCTGGACCAGAAGGTGGAGACATAGGTCGAAAAGGTCAACATGACGATGCTCCTGAAATTATTTATATAATAAATCCAGTGTAACAATCCCTTTTCCTTAAGTGTGAAAAATCTCTCACCTTTTCCTGCAAGTGAGTCAGTTTGGGCTCAAAACGCCCAAGTCATAGAGACATACGCCAGCTTACGCAATGGCAATTGCGCGAATACCGAATCAGCGGCGCCGCCGTACCAGCGCCAGCCCGCGTCCACGCGCAGCTGATCACCTTGCCATCCCAAGGACGCGGTAGTTACGAGCCCGTTGTCGGCTGGGGTCCAGAGCAGATCCAGAGCCGGCTGCCAGGACGCCTTTTGCCAACTCCAGCGTGCAAACAGATTCTGCCTGTGCAAATTGGCGGAACTGGAAAGCAATTGGTTTTGCGCCTGCAAATTACCGGCTAGCGCACTCGTTTGCCCAACCAGTTTTGGGGCAGCGGCTAACAGCTGGAGATTGCGCGCACTCCATGCGCGCCACTGCTGCGGCGATGGAGCGCTAGCATCCCACCATGCTTCCATTATCAGACTATGTTGCGCTTCATTACTCCAGTTCAGGCCTAGCAATACCTGACTGATATTCTTCCGGGTCTCACTATGCCAGGGTGAACCAAGTAGCAACAAAGCTGGCTGCGCTTCCATGAGCAAACCATCGCTATGTCTTAAATAGCGGGCGGATGCATGCAACTCCAGCGCGTCACTGGCAACCCAGGCCAAGGCCGTTCCCAGACTCGCGCCGCTGTGTTTGCCGTAGCGCGCAAAACCATGCAGATCCAAAGCGCCTAAGCGATAATAGACACGCCCTGCCAAAGCTTGCTCTTCACCCTTATCCGGAATGCCGCCCGAAGTAGTCAAGTTAGAATTAGTTGAGCCAGAAGTAGTTGAGCCAGAAGTAGTTGAGTCAGATACGCCGGGATTCACCCAGACCAGAGAAGCCGCCAGCGTCGCATCGAAATACTCCGCCATCAGCAAGGGGCGGCCAATCGCGCTCACCGCGATCAAGCTTCTGCGTTTTTCTTGTTGCACCACATCATTCGGGCGAAAGCCATATGCCACATCCCACTCCACCACTTTTTTACCAGCGCTGAGCTGCCAGCCGCCCTCGCCCCACGCCGCGACTAACTCATTTAACCAGGCATCTGAGTTGCTATTGCCACGGCCATCGCTTTGCGCCTGCAGCGTGGCAATCCCGTTGATGCCTTTAGTCCCAAAATGCAACTCCGCCTCTAGCGTGCCTAGCTGCTGGGCTTGCTCTGCCTGCGGCGCGCCTATGCCATCGCGTAATTGGCTGGCCTGATGTTGCGGGCTCTTTGGATTCGCACTTTGCTGGCTCATTAAGGCACGTAACTGGCCCGAGCCATTCACGGTCTGGGCTGCAGCGTAGCCAGTCAACAGCGCGAACGTGGCCAACAGGGCGGTTTTCTTCAGCATATACACGCCTTACTCTAAGCTAGGGTTTTTGGCTAAAAACATCGGGTTCAGCCATTGCTCGGGGATGCTGCGCGGCTTGCGGCTCAGATAACGCACCCGGGTCTCTTTGTGGCTACTCAATTGATCCAGCAACACCATCTCACTGACCACTGCCGGTACTTGCGATTTATCCAGAATAAAGCTGGCGCGTTTGGCCAGCTTTTCCGACTGCACATAGAGGTCGGCCTTGATCGGTTCATGTTTAGTCTTACCCAACCACAAATCGATGTGTTGATAGGCCGCCGCTTTACGCGTCGCATCCAAACTAAGATGCAGGCAGGCTTGCGTGTTGCCCGCAGCTTGGCCCAGCCCTTGCTCAACTCGCTCGCACTGCTCTTCTGCCACTAACTTACCCTCGTAATCCTGGGCCCAGCTCATGGTCGCAATATCGCCGATAGAGGCGTCGCCCAATAATTTTTGCATAGGCGTAATCCGCAAGGGGCGCTGGCTACCGGGCAGCAACATCCAGAAATCATCGCCCAACATCAAGACCTTTTGTCCCGCTTCTGCAGGGCTTTGCATCAAGACCAAGGATTGGTGCTTTTTTTGCGAGAACACCAGGTAGCGACGTTCTTTTTCCTTACTACCATCGCGGTTGTAGCTGGTAATTTGGGTTTCTACCTGCATCTCATCACTAGCGAGGCGGAACTGATCGGCCGCCGTCAACAACGCGCCCACATCCTCGGCCAGCGCCGCACCAGAAAACATAGCGCAGGCCATTACCGTTGTTTTTAAAAAGAATTTCATCATTTTTTCCCGTTTAATTGTGGGCCAGCGCCACCACGATAGGCTGACGCATGGTGTGCCTGGCGATCCAGGCAGCCGACAACATCGATAAAAGGATCATCATCAAGATCGTGCCCAGATACAGGCCGGCATCGATACTCACCATCAAGGGATAACCGGTCGAGCGGCCCGGTGGCGGCGGCATCTGCACCGGGAACAGCGTCAACAGCAAGGCCACAGTCAGCGCCAGCAAGGCCCCCACCAACGCACCGCTGCCGCCCAACAACATGCCCTCGAAAGAAAAGCTGCGTATCAACTGACCCGGCAAGGTGCCCATGGCACGCAGACTACCGATTTCGCGGGTGCGTTCTATGATAGACATCGCCATCGCATTGGCCACCACAAACACCACAATCACGCTAATGATGAGACCGAGTGCGCCGAAGATGCGGTCATACAAATCTCTTACCGATTTATAGAAAAAAGCCTGATCCAGCCAGCTCTGCACCGTCATCGCCGGCAAGGCCGCCGCCAGCCTTTGTTGCGCGCTAGTGGTTGCCTCCATAGAATTTAAAAACACCCCCAAGCTCGATACCTTGTTGCTGTTCAAGAGTTTTTGCGCGGTCTTGATATCGGTGTACACCAGGCGTTTATCCATCTCTGGTATCCCAGTCGAGACCACCCCCTTCACCACCACGTCGAGCGCATTTAAGGCGCCATCGGTGGTACTGGTCATCAAGGTCAGGCTGCTGCCAGGTGTCGCCTTTAAACTACGCGCCAGCGCACCGCCTAAAACGATCTCGGTCTGGCTCGCATTACTGGCCAAAATCGCGCCCTGTTTCACGCTTAAAAACGGCCCTTTCACGGCGAATTCAGCATCGGGGTCTATCCCTACCGCCATCATGATGGTCGATTTATCGCCATTGCTGATCAAGCCGGTAAACTCAACTCTAGGCAAGACGTAGCGCACCGCAGCGTCGGCCAAAATCGTGGCCTGCAATTGCGCCGCGTTTGCTATGCCGTGCTGCAAAGGCAGATCTTCTTCCGTCACAAAATAGGCAGGATTCGCAATCACCAGGTGGCCAGAACTACGCGCCGCCGCCTGCGCTAAACCCTCGTAAGACGAATATGCAAAACCACCGGCCAACAAAATAGCCGCAGTGCCTAAGGCCGCCACCAGCACCGTCACCAGCGAACGGCGACGATTGCGTAGCGCATTGTAAAAAGCAAATTTCAGCCAGCTGGCATCGAACAATAAGACCCTCATTGCAGCCTCCCGTCCAGCAGCGACACGATACGGTCGCTGCGCCGCGTCAGCCGCTCATCATGGCTGGCGATGACAAAGGCCGCACCTTCGGCATGCCCGCGTTCACGCATCAAATCGAGCACCTGATCAGCCGTGTGCGAATCCAAACTGGCAGTCGGTTCGTCGGCGATCACCAGACTGGGGCGTTTGATTAAGGCACGCGCGATCGCCACCCTTTGTCTTTGGCCGCCAGACAGTGCATCCGGCAGATGCTGGGCATGCTCGTGCAGACCAACCGCCTTGAGTTGCGCCGCCACCCGTTCACGCCTTTCGGCTAAGGGCACGCCTGTCAAAAACAAGGGGTAATCGACATTCTCGGCCACCGTCATCACCGGCACCAGATTAAAGCTCTGAAAAATAAAACCTATGCTGTCGCGCCGCTGCAAAGTGCGCTGGGTTTCATTCAGATCTGCGATAGACACGCCACCCAACAAGACCTCACCGCTATCGGCCGCATCGATCATGCCGCACAAATTCAAGATGGTACTTTTGCCGCTGCCGGAAGGCCCGGTCAGCGCCAATAACTCACCGCGCTGCACCGATAAATCCACCCCTTGCAAGGCACGCACCAGATGGCTGCCGAGTCTATAAGATTTATACACATTTCTTAACTCAACCACCGCTGCCTGGCTGCTGGCAGCTTGCATCACGCCACCTCTTTCAGCATCGCCTTGGCCGCGGCGCTTTGCGGTGCTTCGCTGCGTATCACGCTTTCCAGAAAACGCCTGGCGTCGGCGTGACGCTTTTGTTGCACAGCCAGACCGGCAGCGCGCATCCACACCGCACCACGAAAACCGCTGGCAGTTTTTTCAAACTGCGCATCGGCCAAGACTTCATTGAGCAGCTTGCTACCGCGCTCCGCCCGATTCAAAAAACCCGGCACCGCCAAGAAGGTATTGGCCGCCACAAATTTCACTTCCAGCGGCAAGGGTGTGTCGCCATGCAATAACTTGGGGTCGGCCACCTGTGCCAGTTGCACGGCCTTGTCTAACATCGCCATACCGTCTTCCACATACGACATTTTCTTCCAAGGGAACATGGTGGTGTTGGCCAATTTAGTGGTGGCGGCACCGGCATACGCCATCAATAAGGGATGCGCAGGCTCCTTCTTGAGCAAGGCTGTAAAAGACTCAGCCGCCTGCTCTTCAGAACCGGGCGCGGCCATAAATTGCTGGAAAGCGCTTTGAAACTCAGGCTCAGAAAAAGCCAGCGCTTTAGAGCCAAACGCCAAAAACAAGCCCGCGCTGATGGCCAGTTTGAGCAAAATCAAGACGAACAAAATGCTAAATTTTTTTCCGACTGCTGCGTTGAATGTAGTTGTCATGCTGTACTCCAGAAATATAAGGGTTGAATAAATGAGCCAACCTGGCAAGAGTAAAGCGCGCAGCGCAGCATCGCCACCAGCTAGCGACCAAGGGCAGGAATAAGGTGTGAAGCGCAGCAAAAACAGCGCGAAAGGATTTTAAATACGGCATGGCCCAGCGCGCATAGCCGGCGCGGCCTGCAGGCCTAGGTGCTTGAAGAAGCGCATGGAATATGCGCAGTGGCAGGGGTGCTTGGTGAGATAGTGAACGGTGGATTAGACCTGGGGTTATTGCGGGTAATGGCCTTATTCAACCTTCTTGCGCAAAATTGAAGGGTGCGCACGCCGATCAGTAAATTCTAGACGCGCACTTATTCGCGCGTCATTTTCAAAAGTCTGGTTAGCCCTTAACATAGCCAGGCAACTACACCATCGCCACGCTTCGCCGCATCCTGGTAAAACCCGACTAAGCCAATATAATTTTGCAGTAAATAATCGAACGCATCATCTCCATCACGAACGCACATGTCAGCAAGATAAATGTCTGCGTCTTGCATTTTTTTTGGTTCGTATCGGGACTTGAAGGTATCGCCGTCAATTTGAGAAAGTGCATTCGCTATTTCGCGAACTTGGCTAGCCTCAATAATCCGTGCGGGGCCATAACCAACATCCTCCCCAATTTCTGAACCACCTAGAATAGCCAACGACAATATAGACTCCCCTGCGTCGACTTCACCACAAAGCATGAAATGAATACAATGCCATGATTTATCAACGTCAAAGTAATTAAAAGGCTCACTTTCGCCATCGTCTGGGTATAGAAAACTCTCTATCTGTTCAGGGTCAGACTGTAACTGTTCCATAATTTTTGCATCAACCGGTGCAAAGCAAGCAACCATACCCATATGAGACTCCTATTTTTTGAGGCCTAACTAACAGCGTTTATCCGCCGCACCGGAACGCAAAAATAAAATCCGCGAGCTGCTTGCGGTGGATAAACTTTGTTGGACTGAAACGCCTACTTGGCGCTCACACTGAAGATTGTAAGCGATGCACTTTCCATAGCGCTAGCAATTTGACCATCAGTTCACCATTCGTAATCCTTGCGTAGGGTGCGCCGTGCGCACCATGTGAAACCATACTCGCCGAATTTACCCGCTATTGATCCTGAACCAGCGTTGCGCAGCACCCTAGCTATGTGAACCCGGTAAGACGAAATGGGTTTCAACTATACCGCAACTAGCAATCTCAAAACAGGCAACGCCACAGCGCATATTCCATGCGCCTTTCCAGGCACATAGGCCTGCAGCCCGCATGGGATATGCGCGCTGGCAGAGCTGCTTTTGAGATCGCAAACCATGCAAGACGCTTGCGGCGATTGGCCGCCTACTGCTTGCGGCTTACGGTCTTAGCAGAAAATAGACGCTGCCACATCCTAAAAACACCGTTGGGTAGAAGGTGAAAGCGAAGCCAAATGCTCGGGACGCCGCACCGCCTGCATAGCCTATGTAGAACAACAGGCGACCAACAAAGAACATCGCGGCGGCCGCAGGAATCAGCGCCAGGAAGTGACTAGGCAAGATGATGGCGCAAGCAAAATACACCGGCAACGCGAGCGCCAATTGCTCCAGAGTGTTTTGCAGTAGCGCTTGCAGCAGCCAGGCGCGTGAGCTGCCCTCGGTAAGGCCGCTGCCATTGATGTCTTCTGGCGTAAAGAACCTATGCTGCGCCAATCGGGCGATACAGATGAACAATGTAGCCGCCGGTGCCATCAGTGAGACGGCCAGCAGTTTTAAACGGAACTCCAGGGATGCGCTGAGTACTAAGTAGACCGCGCCGAAGATGGCAGCCAGGGCGAGTAGCACCGCCGCCATCAAGAAGGCCGCCGCCGCGCCAATTGCCACGCCGCGTTGTGCGCTATCCATTGATGCGCCCGTCACGAATGACTTGTTAGGCATTATTTTTGCGGCCCCTCATTTTTTAATTTCATATTAAAACCAAATAATTGAGCGGCAAAAAAAGTCACCGAAAAACAAACCGCTGTAATGATATAAGGGCCAAACCAATAGGACATTATTTGATGTAGTACACCATCAGAATTTAAAGTACCAAAGGCGAAAAGAGTAACGCACAATAAGCACGCTAATAGAGCGACTATCACTATGCGAGCGGGTACGGAATTTGATTTGTTTATTTTCTCTTGATTATCCAATTTTTTAAACTCTCCGTTCTATGTAACATTGGTGTGATGTATAGGATTGAGCTGAAAGGCTGGCCGTCCAGGATAATAAAATGTCTTGTCCCATTTTCAGCTAGTACATCCCGAGTGCAATGTTATAAGTTTTCACGGCGCACGCTCAACTCTCAAGCCGACGATATCAGGATTTGATTTTAAAATCATCTCTACCGTTGAAGTGCCGGGATCACCGCCACGGTTGTAATTAGAAGTAAAACAATTTTGGCGACTTCCCGTCGATAGTCCAGTTAGCCATGGATCGACCATAAGTGCTCATTTTTATCAAAAGAAAGAAACGGCGTATCAAAACCATTTTCTGGCGTGAGACTTGCTGACAGATCAATCACCTTCGACAAGGACGCGATGAATTTCAGAATCGCCTCATGCTCAAACTGCCCCTTTATTTCGCATGGATCAATATCAAGTTCAATTTCATTTACAACAAAAAAATGACAATTTACTGTGACGCCACTTACATTAAGTGAAAGAATATGGTGGCCTTCACGATTTAAGAAAATGCTTTCTGCGGATAACATTTCTTGAGCTTTTCCATCAAACGAATATTCGTAATGAAAATCCTGAACGAACGATAGAAATTTCTTCCACTGCTCCATCTCGGTATCGACAAAGTAAACATCCCGCAATGAACCGTCTTGATTCCAAAGATCGGGGACTTCCGTGATTGATGGAAAACTCATGACGGCTACCGTGTTTTAATTTCAATTTTACAAGCTTAACCGAGCAAGTAGAAAAAGACCATTTGTTTCCATCGTCTTGAAACCCGCATGGGTGTTGACTCTTCTTACATAAGCTGGAGGTAAGCCCGGTTTGACCAGTTAGCTAAAGCCATCAGCGTGCGTCAGCCCCGAGTCCAGAATTTTGTGCGCTCAGTAAATCGCATTCTTGCGCGAGGCGTCAATAGCCGCAGGCGCATTGCGCCGCATGGAATTCCAAAACTGGCAACGCCACTGCGCATATTCCATGCGCTTCTTCAAGCACATTGGCCTGTAGGGCGCATGGAATATGCGCGTTGGCGGCATGTTGTTTTTGGTTTGCGGTTGCTAAGTCGAGTTTGCACCTCTGTCGTTGTTGTGAGATTGCTGGCCGGTGGTAGACCGGCGGCTACTCCCTTTTCTTGCTTCGCCAAGAAACGGAAGCAAAAGAAGGCGACGCAAAGTCGCTGCCCTTCGGGTTCCCGCCTGTGCAGGTCAAAAAATGGGAAATGAAGCAAACTCGCCTGCGGCTCAGACAGCTTCATTTCTAATCCATTTTCTGCCCAGCACAAGCGGCAGCGCCACATGCGAAAGGCGAACGTCAAAACATTCGTAGTGCAGCCGCCGCTTCTCCGCAAAAGCACATCGAGCTACGGCAATCCGCTGCTTTTGACTTGGTTTTTGATTTGGTTTTTGACTTGGTTTTTGACTTGGTTTTTGACTTGGTTTTTGACTTGGTTTTTGACTTGGTTTTTGACGTGGCTTTTGACTCGGCTTTTGACTCGGCTTTTGACTTGGTTTTTTACCTGGATTTTGAATCGAATTCGCATGTGGCGCTGCCAATTGTGCGGGGCGGAAAATGGATTAGAAGTGAAGCTGTTTGAGCGCAGCGAGTTTGCTTCATTTCCCATTTTACGACTTGCACAATTGGGCATCCCGCAGGGACAGCGACTTTGCGTCGCCTTCTTTTGCTTACTCTTCTTGGCGAAGCAAGAAAAGTAAGTAGCTACCGGGCTACCCCCGGTCGGCAATCACCCAACTACGACGGAAGTAAACCAGCGCCACCGCCAGCGCGCATATCCCATGCGGCTCGCAGGCCAAACGTGCCTGAAGAAGCGCATGGAATATGCGTGCTGGCAGGTGCAGCTTTTAAAACCACGACATCCCAGAGACATGGTCACGCCGATGGCGCCTTGCTCAAATCGCCTACTGCGCTGACTTTGTAGCTTTTAAAAACACCAATACAGCAAATAGCAACTCAATCAATCCACCTAGCCCTGCGGCGACGACCGGCGTTAGCGCTAAGAAGAACACCAGATTTGCGGCGAGTATCAGGCTCACACCGATTAGCCAGTAAATTGATCTGCCATACAGACTTGCGAAGATCAGGTAGCGGCATCCTATGGTTGCCATCATTGCTGGAAAAAATAAGCCTGGCTTTAAAAGAAAAAGACCATAGGCCATCGCGCAGCACAGGATAAGCCAAATTGTCGACGCCATCCCAAGCTGGTTCAGTGCATTGGCTTTGCTGGTCTTCGCGGCTCGTCCTAGCGCCTTGGTCACAATGAGGCTTATCGGATATATCAGCGCACCGCCTATGAGCAGAGTCCATACGGCCTGGTTTATCCCGAGCTGGTAACACACCAATGTGGCTGCCATCCACACCAGGCCCGACACCAGGATACCCGGGGCACCGTCATAGTAGGCGTGGCGCATTTCTTGTTGCTGCTGTTCGCTGATGGATAGTTTCATTAGATCTCCCTGAGGTTTACTGGATATGTCCGTCGTCGTACTTGGCGATCGCTAGTGGCTTCGCGCCAGACCTCGCCTTGACGACACTGGCTTAGACGCCGGCTTATTACCCGTCCGCCGGAACTGGTTTAAACAGATTGATATTGGTGGGCTGATACCCGAGTTTGGCGTATAGCGCCTGTGCGGTTTTGTTATGCCCGAACACATGCAAGGCTATGCCGCTAAGACCGCGGCTGCGTACTTCTTCCTCTAAGGCGAGCAAGGCGCGCGAGGCGTGACCGTGCCGCTGATGCTCAGGCCATACCGCAACATTGTAGACATAAGCGATTGGCGCATTGAACTTATGCCTGACGGCGAACCACAATACGCCCACCGCTTCAGCCTGGGCATTGGTAATCATAAAGAAGTGATTGTCTGGCGTGTGCAGACCCAGAGGCAGGAGTTCACTATTCTCCTTGCGTGCCAACGCCAGCGACTCTGATTCTGCCCACTCGCCAGATTCAAACTTGGCGGCGGCATAGTCTTTGATCGATAGCTCGGACCAAGTTGCGTATTCGGTATCGGACATGGGGCGCAGTACTGGCATAGGGCGATCTCGGTGAGGATTACTGTTAATTAATTTCGTAAAGTGGCTTTTAAATAGCAAACGGCGCAATACGCCGGCGCCAATTCGCTCCCACCTTAGGACGGGTTATGGCGTTTGAAACCCAAAGTTATGGCTTTGCTTGCCGAACTTCATTCGTTCTTTTTTTGCGGAGAAAAATCGCTTGCATACACGAGCGGCTTGCCCTCCAGCCACGGATGATAGTTGTTGGAAAATTCGATACGTGTGACATCCGAAGGATGGGATGCGCGAAAAAGTTTGAAGAAGGGACTCCATTCTGTAATCCGGCCCTTGTCACTCGCCCAACTGGCGAACATCTGAGCTTGAGTCAGGTTGTCTCTGGTCATTTCCAAGGCATAGCGATCTGCTTCCAGCTCGACATGTTGGCGAAAAGCGTTGACGGGAGGCAGCACCATTAAATAAAAAATGCTGAGCAACAGAACCGCCAGCGGCAAGGAAGCGGGGTGTGCAAGTTCCGAAAACGCTAAGCCTGATGACCAGCGCGCAACAACTGCGCGTGTCACGAGATGCACAAAGCATAGTCCCGCAAATGCCAGCCCTGACAGAAGAAAGAAAGCCTTGATGTTGTCATCCTTAGCGAAGTGCTTGGCCTCGTGCGCCACCATTTGCAGCGTCCACGACTCGGGGTTCTGAGCAAGCAGCGCGTCATTGAGCAGCATCAGACGAGTCGGCCCCATACCGATAACCCGCCCCGGCGGGCACGACGATGCCGGGTCGCAATGTTCGACCACGATGGCACTTTGCGGAACGCCAGCTCGCGCGGCCAGCTCGACGATGCGCTGTTCTAACGGCGAGTTGCCAAGTGGTTTGTAGCTTTGTGTGAATGGCTCCACCAGCAAAAACGCGAGCACCACGATGGATGCCGCAGCAGACGCCCATAGCCACCATAGCCGCCGACTCTTCCCTATCAGCCAGTACGCCAGCATGGCGACCAGCGTCAGTCCGACTATCGGCAACACCGATGCGCTGAGTTTGTTTGCGAGCCAGACCAGGAAAGCTTGGCTTTGCGCACCAGTTGCGTCGTCGTAAGCGCGATCCCATCGGTACCTAACTGGCAATCGAACTAGCCGGTCCAACAAGAAAAAGATCGCCGCGAAAAACGCCAGCGAGATAAGTCGATGTTGTCTGCAGATTCGTGCCGCGAATTGGTAGAGATGCGCGCCCCAGCCCGTGACCAGCAATATGAAAGGCAGGGCAAGACCCACGACTTGATTGAGGCCCCAGAACCAGTTGCTGGCATGGTGGTATTCAAGCGCTTTTGACGACGACGCGGGAATCTCAACGGATACTGCGGCGCTCACCGCAGCGACCATCAGCGCCAAGCTCGCGCACCCCAGGATACCAAATGATGCAAGACGAAAAGTGTTTCTCATGTGCTTCCCTCAGGTTAAAAATCTCTGGTCTGCCGCGACAAAATCAAATGAGTGGCCCTTGCTGTGGCTTCGTGCTTGACGCAGGCATAGCCTAAGGCCGGAAGATCGATACCTTCAAAAAGTCGCTCACCAGAGCCGAGCAGGACTGGCGATATGGCGACATGCATCTGATCGATCAGGCGCAGGCGCAGATACTGCTGGATCACATTGACGCCGCCACCAAGACGAACATCTTTGCCGCCGGCCGCTAGACGGGCGCGCTCAAGGGCGACGACAGGGCCTTCCGTTACGAAGTGGAAGGTGGTGCCGCCGTCCATGACTAGCGGTGCGCGCGGGTAGTGCGTCAGCACGAAGACCGGCACCTGATACACCGGGTTCTCGCCCCACCAGCCGCGCCAGCTCTCGTCTGGCCACGCACCACGAACCGGCCCGAACATATTCCTGCCGAGTATCCATGCGCCTATGTTCTGGAAACCGCGCGCGGCATACTGATCATCGACACCGGTTTCGCCGCTATCGTTTCCAAACAGCTTTTGCTGAAAAGTAAGCGTAGGGATCGCCCAGGCATGCAGCGCAGTACCGCCAACGCCCAGCGGATTATTCATATCCTGGTCTGGCCCAGCACCGTAACCGTCTAGTGAAATGGTAAAACCCTCTACGCGTAGCTTGGACATGATGCCTCTCTGATTTGCGAGTGATTAAGAAACTTGCTTGGGGATGCCTGATGTAAAAATAACCGGCGCACATGCGCGTCAGTGTCGAATGTGAAGTTAAATTCCACATTCTTTCTTGCTGATATATTTCTTCAAAATTTTAACTAACGTCCGTTTACTGTTCGCATACTCAATGTTACTAATGACGTATTTATCGTTTTCACGAATGAGGGTTACCGAATCTAGCCAATCAATAATGTCGGTTGCGTCTTTGGGATTTGAATTTCTTAGTCGAGCATTGATAATAAATTTTTCATCCACTTTCTTTTCGTCTAACGAAATAACTTTTGTAAGGCTTTCGTAATTCCCAACGAAAATACTTCCTTCAAACATTAGAGGTTTAATATCCCGAGGAGCTAGCGCAGCACATCTTTCTTCAGCCGCCAATGAAGCATGTAGCAAATAGACCAAATCGGTCGATAGAATTTTTTTCAAGGATTTGAGATCGCTCTCTTTCGGAAGACCACCACCATCATGGCCGATCACCCATTCGTAAAACTCTGCCGCAACGCGAGTAGGCGCGCTCTCAGCACAAAAGGATGACGATGACATTATCAAAGTCAAAAATATGGCAAGGCTTATTCGTATCATTAAAATCTAACGTATTTTAATTTGTTGAAAAACTAAGCGATAACTACAAAGCTAGTCAAAAGTTGTATTTCGCCGGAAAACCATATTGAGCCTGGCTCTTATCGCGGCAAGCTCGAAACCAAAAGAGAAAAGCCGATAGAAAGGGGCGCAGAGACTCATTTTCATTTTATCAATAAACTTAGCAAAATTGACTTTTATTTTTCCCGCCATCCACCGACTTTGCGCAGGGCGGCTATCGGCGCAGGCGTATTGCGCCGTATCAGATTTCAAAAACGGGCAACGCCACTGCGCATATTCCATGCGCTTCTTCAAGCAACACTGGGCTGCGAGCCGCATGGGATATGCGTGATGGCAGGGTCTGTTTTTTAAAACCCCTAAGTCACAGCAATTGCCTGCGCTTACGCCTTGCTCGTCGCAGCTGCCGAGCCAATCCCTTCTGCGAGGGCCTTCAGTTTGCCCAGCGTAACCGGAAGGCCGGCGTTCAGTTGCCTGGACAGCATAGGGCCAAGTACAAAGGATAGTAAACCCGAGAACGTCACTCTGTGAATGACCTCGGTCGCTCCTGGCGTGGCGACCAGTTCGTGCTCGAACAGCATGCAAAACAGGGGAATCTTAGACTCGACCGTGAAGCACCTGCCCGGCTCCACTTGAGTAAACAGCATAGGAACGCTCATACCCTTAGGTGGCGTGATACGACCGCGACTACCGACGCGAAATGGCCCCTCCAGATAGGCTTGCTTGGTGTCTGGATCCCAGGTGTGCCAGTTTTGTACATCCTCATAGATACCAAAGATTGTTTCAGGGGATGCAGAGATGGCGATTCGGTGTTCAACTTGCATTGCTAACTTTCAGAAAGGAGAAATGTGATGTTTGCGGCCTAAGCTTAAAGTTCAGCGACCGCGATGTGAAGCATGAACGCCCATGTGCAACGCCGTGATAGACAGCGGTTGCAACGGAAGATTCAATTCACGCAGCGGGCTAGAGAAAACCTGGCAGCTCACCGTGGATGCTTGATATCCTGGTCTGGGTCAGCGCCGAAACCGTCTATTGAATTGGTGAAATGCTCTACGCGTAGCTTGGACATGATGCCTCTCTAATTTGCGGGTGATTAGGAAACTTGGTTGGGGACGTTTGACTTTGGAGCTGAGGGGCCTGTTGGCGGAGGTCCACTCCAGCGACGGGTTAGGCGTCGCTGGCGGTGAGAGGCCTGTTGTCTTCAAATGTCGTGCCCGTAGACGATGAAGCCGGCATGCTTGCCAAGCTTTTCGTATAGCAGACGACCAGCGGCGTTCGTCTCGTGGGTTTGCCAGTAGACCCGCTTGATGCCCTTCGCTGCTGCTTCTCGATAAACACCTTCAATCAATGATCTTCCAATACCGCGGCCGCGCCCACCCTCGGCGGTGAATAGGTCTTGGAGGTAGCAGGTGAGTTCGATCCTCGTCGTGCTGCGGTGGAACAGGTAGTGCGTAAGGCCCACCAGTTTTGCTTCCGATTCCGCCACGAGCGCGAACACAGGTTCGTCGGGATCAAGGAATCGCTGCCAGGTGACTTTCGTGATCTCGGGCGCCAGTGCGCTCTCACCCTTCCGGCCATAGAAGGCGTTGTAGCCATCCCAGAGCGGTTGCCAGGCTTTGAAGTCGTCTTGCTTGATCGGACGTACGATAACAGGGCTTGGCATAAGGTTGGAAGTCTTCGGTTGTGAGATCGAGAGTATGCGGAATTGCAACGCCTAACGTTGAGGTGCCGGGATCGCCGCCACCATAGAATTGTCAAATAGCGAAATCGTCGCTGGCGATTCCCAGACGACCGCCTTGTTAGGAATTTCAATTTCTTTTGAAGTTTTTTGAGAAAAACATAACGAGGTCAACGTCTTTGTAAAGCTTCAAATGGTGGAAGACGACAATGAAAGACTTGAACTAACTTTCGCTCTCGATCGAGATCAAAGCACATATCAGCATGAAGCTCGTAAAGATACTTACCGTCTGAATTTTTATATCGAGGAGTTACTTGCATTCTAAAACCGGTGTCTAATTTCCTTATGGAATATTTAAAATCATATTTGCCCTCTTTTGTGTTGAACTCACTTGCCGCCCAATTTTTTGCGATATTTAGAGCATCTTTATCTTCCGCGTCAAATTTGTATGGCTTCATTGGAATCCATTTACTTTCACAGCTAACGAAAGCGAATGACGATAAAGAAGTTACAAAAACAAAGAATGCCCCGATAAATTTCATGCCTCGCTTCCTAACTAGTTATATCCGTCACCGTGACGGGCGAATCGGACGAGTGACGCATATTAAGAACAATCTCTCGAAACCCGCTAGCAGACTAGCTTTTGAGAGTTTCGCTAGATTTTCAAACGCATTAAAAAAACCTGAAATCCGTCAGCTTATTTTCTTTCGATTATATCAATAAAATTAATGAAATTAAAATATTCCCCTGAATGCATTTAAAGCTAATTACTCTCAATTTTTGCGCAGGGCCTCAATCCCCGCCGACGTATTGCGTCGCATGAAATCCCAAAAACAGGCAACGCCACTGCGCATATTCCATGCGCTTCTTCAAGCACACTGGCCTGCGAGCCGCATGGGATATGCGCGCTGGCAGGCCAGTCTGTTTAAGCAACTACTTAGCCGCTACTAAGCCGCTACCAAAGCGCGACATGTCTGCGATTGTGCTTTGCGCATCTGGGCTAGCCTAGCTCTGCATCCGGCCAACACTAACGATGTCGAGTTTCCAAGACTTATCCGATTTTTCTTGAAACTTTTCCTGTCATGCTGCGGTCTTAATCGGCTGGCAAAATACTATATTTGCTTGCGTTTTTTTGGCTCGGCTTTTTACAGACTTTGCATAGCCCACACCAATAGCAATGGCAGCGTATTGTTCTGCTGTTGACTTTATCCTTTACCACTTTGCTTCTACGAATTAATCATGAATACTACTGCTCTCTTGCAAAAACGTCGTTCACTCCTGACCGGTGGCGTGCTCGCGGGTCTGGCTGCTGTCACCAGCGCCAGCGAAGCCTTCGCTAAACCGACCAAGACCACAGGTCTGGTCCTCGATCAGGCCAAGTGGAGCAAACGCAATCACGCCCAGTTGCAAGCACTGATAGAGCGCAATGGCACAGCCAGCGCCAGCTACAACGCCAAGCGCCGCCCGTATGCCGTGTTTGACTGGGACAACACCAGCATCATGAACGACACCGAAGAAGCCTTGCTGATGTACCAGATCAATACCTTGTCGTTCAAGCTCAACCCGGCAGAATTTAGCGCCATCATCCGCCAGAACGTACCGGCCGGGCCTTTTGTGGCCGACTTTAAAAATGCCGCTGGAGCCATCGTTGATCTAGCATCGGTTTGCAGCGACCTCGATAGCGACTACCAATTTTTATTCGACAATTCGGATAAATTTAAAGGCAGCAAGAAGCTAGAAGAAATCCGCGAGACCCTGCAGTTTCAGGATTTCCGCGCCAAGCTGTATTTTTTGTATGAAGCCGTCAATGAAACCCATGGCGTTAAAGTCGGCTACCCGTGGGTGATCTACTTCTTCACCAATATGTCGGTGGCCGAAGTACAAAAACTGGCGGAAGCATCGAACGATCATAATCTGGGCTTGGGACTGAACAAGACCAAATACACCAGCCCGGCAGCCCTGAGCGGTAAAGCCGGTGTGGTCAGCGTGGCGCATTTCCACGGCATCCGCCTGTGCACCGAGATCGCCAGCCTGATGGATGCGTTCCGCCAAAGCGGCATCGATGTCTACGTCAGCACCGCTTCATTAGAAGACGTGGTCGCAGTATTTGCCACCACACCTAAATACGGTTACCACGTCAAGCGTGAAAACATCCTCGGCCTGCGCCTGGAAAGCGCCGACGGCGTACTGCAAAACAAATACAAGAAAGACTGGCCATTGAACTGGGGTCCGGGCAAGACCGAAGTCATCCAGCGCGAACTGGTTGCCAGCAAAGGCTACGGCCCAGTGTTCGTCGCTGGTGACAGCGATGGCGACTACGACATGCTGCGCGATTTCTCTGACACGCAATTGGGTCTGATCGTGAATCGCCTGAAAAAAGGCAAGATCGGAGATTTATCAAAACTAGCCTCAGAACAACTGAACGAGAAAAAACCCCGCTTCCTATTGCAAGGCCGTTTTGAAATGACAGGCAACTGGCTACCAGCAGAAACCAGTATCAAATACGGAAAATCCGCCGAGACTTTGCTGGCTTGATTTGCTGAGTTGAACTGCGACGGTTGGGAATAAAAAACGGCAAGCTTGATTTAGGCTTGCCGTTTTTTTTCGTTCTCATTTTCTATTTTTAAATAAGACGCGCTGGCCAAATCCGGTCTTATTTTTATGGTGCTTGTATTGCCTGCCGTAAAAGTAGAGTGCGCATGGAGCCCTACGCTTGCTGGGTAAGCCGAACGGTTTGCACCCGCCCTACCTGACTGATAAGGCTTTATCCCAACTTGCCGTACTCACATAGCTTTGAGTAGTTCCTGTCTTTTTGCTTCGTGTTCAGACTTGCTTATCAAGCCATCTTTGAGGAGAGCATCAACGTCCTTCAGTCTTTCAGAGATAGATGGTTGTGAAGATTTCAATTTGGAAGAAATTGCTACCTCCGCCTTAGTTGGGCAAGTTTGCGCGCATGTTTCCATTGCGGTTTTGCAGGATGACTCGTTAGCTAGGGGAAATAGCTTGAAGCCACTCATACAACTAGTGTGATTGGCCGAACATTGTTGTGCGCACACGCTGTCTGTGTTTGCAAAATCAACTTTTGGTGCCCCAACGCAGGCTGAAAGCAAGAAAACAAGTGTAGAAATAAGAGGTGTAATTTTTTTCATTGAATGGTTCGAATTGACGAGAAATAATTATCTAGATACGTCGAAAATGTGAAGCATATCCGATGAAGGGTAGCTACTCATCTTGACCAATTTTAAGAGTTTGGTTGTGTCATGCCACTCGGCGGCACACATTTAAATTGCAACTCGGTTGAGCCGAGTCGTCCGAGACCAGCAGGTGTAGTCGTCACTTCCACTGTCTTAACTTCAAGCTTTTTTCCACGGCAAAAGGCATTGGCTTCTTGGTAGACTTCAGCTTTATTGCTGAAAGATACGCCTACTCCAGGTGAACCATCTTTCTTACCAATCATGTAGGAATCTTGGCCCATTGGTATAACGCCAGTGCTCTGGCAACCGGCAAGTATCAATATTATTATTGCGGCGCTCAATGATTTAATGCGATCCAATTTCATTTCCTTGTGAAAGTTCAAAATTACATGCTTGGGCAAGCAGGGTATTACATTTTATCAATTAAATTGGCAAAGTTGAAATGAAATTCAGAGATCAGCTTTCACCGGATTTCTGCAAACCAATGAGGCAATGGGATTCATCTATTAATGCACTACAAAATTTCAAATACGTGCACTGCCGTCACGCATATTCCATGCCCTTCTTCAAGCACATAGGCCTGCAAGGCGCATGAGATATGCGTGCTGGCGGCATGCTGTTTTTGGTTTGCTGTGGCTTGGTCTTGTTTATATTTCTGTCGTAGCGGTGCGATTGCCGACCGGGGGTAGCCCGGTAGCTACTCCCTTTTCTTGCTTCGCCAAGAAACGGAAGCAAAAGAAGGCGACGCAAAGTCGCTGCCCTGCGGGTTCCCGCCTGTGCAGGTCAAAAAATGGGGAACGAAGCAAACTCGCTGCGCTCAGACAAGCTTCATTCCTAATCCATTTTCTGCCATGCACAAGCGGCAGCGCCACATGCGAAAAGCGAAGGTCAACACATCCGTAGTGCGACTTGCGCGTCTCCGTAAGCCAGCGTAGGTACGATTAGCGCAGCGTAATCGTACGCATGCCGCGCTGAATGAAATTCTATTTTCCGCTACCCCGCCCTGCCACTGCGCATATTCCATGCGCCTTTCCAAGCACATAGGCCTGCAAGCCGAATGGGATATGCGTGGTGGCAGGGTCAGTTATTAAATGTGCTACGGCACAATGACGTGCGTGCGATTACGCTACGCTAATCGCACCTACCGTGCTGCTTTTGATTTGGGTTTTGACCTTGCTTTTGACGTAGTTTTTGACTCTGCTTTTGAATCGAATTCGCATGTGGCGCTGCCAATTGTGCAGGGCGGAAAATGGATAAGGAATGAAGCTTGTCTGAGCGTAGCGAGTTTGCTTCATTCCCCATTTTACGACCTGCACAATTGGGCACCCGCAGGGCAGCGACTTTGCGTCGCCTTCTTTTGCTTCCGTTTCTTGGCGAAGCAAGAAACGGAAGTAGCCGCCGGTCTACCACCGGCCAGCAATCGCATAACAACCACCGAAGTAAAAACAAGACCAGACAACAGCAAACAAAAACACCTCAAACCAGCGCAGCCTTACAACAATTCAATACCAAAACGCCGGGCAATCAGCGCGAACAGGCCGAAGCTGACGATGGAGATCAGCACACTGGCCAGCAAAGTCAGCCAAAATCCCAGACGCGGCAGCAGCCAGGGGAAGACCAGAAACATAGGCAAAGTGGGCAGCACATACCAAAACGTGTACCAGGCATGATTGGCGATCTTCTGCTCGGACTGATGTTCCAGATGCAGCCAGATCAGGGTGATGATGGTCACCAAAGGCAGCGCCGCGATTAAGCCGCCTAGCCGGTCGCTACGCTTGGCCAGCTCAGAAACGAGCACCACGACACCGGCCGTCATCAAGTATTTAGTGATTATCCAGAGCATACTTTTCCTGTCAGCTAGCGCTACACCGAGCGCGATGACGCATGATACAGGGCGATGGCGAGGTGTGGAATATTTAGAACTGCCGCTGCCACGGCCTTCCCGTAATTTTAAAATTGTGCCCTGCCACTGCGCATATTCCATGCGGCTTAGCGGGGTGATGCCTTGGAGAGGCGCATGGAATATGCGCGTTGGCAGTGTCATGTTTTTGAAATTCACCAGGGCACTGCGAGATGCGTGCGATTAAATTTTATAAATCGCAGCTTGTTTGAAAAATCAAACATTGCTTTCAATTTGAACCACCCTCATCCCCACCCTTCTCCCGCTCGCGAGAGAAGGGCTTTGTATAGCGCAGAGCGAACTAGATCTGACTCAGGCGTGCCTGCATGCCGCCGGATAACCAGAGCTGCTGGTCGGCACCGACTATCATGGCATCGACCTGGTGTAAATGGCTGAGGCGCTGGCGTCCGGCGTCTGCGCCTGCCACCATGATGGCGGCACCGAGGCCGTTGATGGCGGCCAGATCATGGCTGACTAGCGCCAGACCGTGCGGGCCCTGGGTCGGGTAGCCGGTTTTTGGATCGAGAATATGGTGCAGGCGTTTACCTTGATGCATGAAGTAACGCTCATAGTCACCGGAGGCGGCGACAAAACCCTGATTCAACGCCACCACACCCAGAATTTGTTCAGGCTGGCGCGGGTCGCGCAGACCGACGCGCCAAGGGCGGCCGTTTAAATTACCATTCACCAGCACATCACCGCCGCCATTGAGCATGGCATTGTGCACGCCGCGTGCCTGCAGGGTTTGCAGGCCGGCCTGCAAAATTGGTAGCTTGGCGATGCCGCCTAAATCGAGGCGCATGCCGCGTTTGCTCAGATAAGCGGTGCCGGCTTTTTGATTCAGGATCAAGCCTTTGGAATCCACCAGCGGCAATTGCGCGGCGATCTGTTCGGCACTGGCCAGCGCTGGATGGGCGGCGTCAAAATTCCAGTCTTTAAAGGCACCGACGCTGGCATCAAAAGCACCGCCACTGCTGCGCGCTGCTTGTTGCGCCATCTGCAGTACCCGCATCATCTCGGCCGGCACTTGTACCGCCTGCAGACCAGCGGCCAGATTGATGGCGTTGAGCACGCTGGTGCTGCGGTAGCGGCTCATCATATCGGCCAGCCGCGCCATCTCGGTAAATGCCGTAGCCGCGGCGAGCTCTAGATTACCGCTGCCCTGCAGTGTCAGATCTAGCCGCGTGCCCATCAAGACCTGGCTGGCCTGATGAATATCCGGCCTGGCGTGCACAGTTGGCACCACCAAACCGCAAGCGAGCACAGGTAAGGCCATCAAGAGGCGACGGCGGCGCGCTTGGAATTGCGCTTCAATCCGCGCATCTGACAAAACAGGACACATACTTTTCCCCAAAGACTAAGCCTAGGCTCGCAAAATTAACTTAGTATTCAGCCCACTGCGAATACCATTTAAAAAAACAAACCTCTCACAGGAGACACAGAGGCACAGAGAACTTCCTGCTTGCCCTCTGTGAATCTCTGTGTCTCCGTGCCTCTGTGTTGAGAGGTTTTTAATTTCTTCATAGCGCTGAACAGTCAGCAAATTAACGCGACTGATCAACCATAAAATCTACCGTTGCCTTGACATCGGCATCGCTCAAAGTAGTCGAACCGCCACGCGCCGGCATCTGGCCTTTGGCGCCGGTGAAGCCTTCCAGCGCATGTTTGTACAAGACATCCATACCCTGGGCGATACGTGGAGCCCAATCGGCCTTGTCGCCAGGCTTAGGTGCGCCCGCCACATTAGCGGCGTGGCACAGCGAGCAGGTTTTGCCATAAGTCGCTTTGCCGACCACGTTTTCAGCAGCGGCCGGAGCAGTTGGCGCGGCGGCAACCACGACTGGAGCGGAGGCAGGAGCAGATGCGGCAGTTGTAGCCGCGTCTTTTTGGCCGCAGGCGCTCAACAAAGCCAAGCTGAAGATACTCAATATCAAAGCGGATGATTTTTTCATGATGTATTCCTTAATTTACGGTGGGTAGATCCGATCATTTCGAGCTCTAGATCGCGATTTTTATAGGCTTATTCTAACTCGCGCAGCGTGCGCAAATGGGTGTGATTGGAGTGTCGCACAGCAAAGTCTGCGCTAGAACAAACCTGCCGAAAAAATCATCCTATTTCCGAATTTTCTTGACGCCCGTCAATTGAATTTTTTTAGCTATAGCCCACCATCCCATCCGTTGTTGTATTCATTCACCATGGCCTAACCGTTTTACCTACCGAAAAGACCAGCTAATAAGGATCGCATCATGAGCCAAGACAAAACCGCAAAACCGGAAGTTGCTCCAGCATTAGGCCGCCGCAAATTCCTCAACACCGCCGCCATCGCCAGCATAGGTAGTTTGGTGGCCTGTACCGAAAAACCAAGCAGCGCCAGCGCACCGGTAGCAGCCTCAGCAACGGCAGCGAGTGGCGATCACTCCAGCGCCGCCAACGCTACACATCTGAAACCGGGCGAACTCGACACTTACTACGGTCTATGGAGCGGCGGTCACACTGGTGATATGCGCGTTTTGGGCTTGCCTTCTGGCCGCGAAATCCACCGCATTCCTTGCTTCGTACCGGATGCATTGGTCGGCTGGGGGATTACTAACGAGTCTAAAAAAGTCATGGGCACCAAGCCTGACGGTAGCCTGAAGTACACGGTTGCCGATACCCATCACACCCATGCCTCTTACAAAGACGGTAATTACGATGGCCGTTATGCCTGGATCAACGATAAGATCAATGCCCGTATCGCGCGTATCCGTCTCGATTACTTTGTCTGCGACAAGATTACTGATCTGCCTAATGTGCAGGGTTTCCACGGCATTTTTCCGGACAAGCGTGATCCAGTTGATGAAAAAATTAACTACACCACCCGCGTTTTCTGCGGCGGTGAGTTCGCCATTCCTATGCCTAACACTGGCATAGAAGACGGTAGCAAATACCGCTCGCTGTTTACTTGCGTCGATGCCGAAAGCATGGAAGTACGCTGGCAAGTGCTGATCGATGGTAACTGCGATCTAGTTGCTTCTTCGTATGACGGTAAATTGGCCGCCACCAATCAGTACAACACCGAAATGGGGGTGCACTACGAAGACATGATGGCATCCGAACGTGACGCCTGCCTATTCTTTAACATCGCCAGAATTGAAGCGGCAATTAAGGATGGCAAGTTCAAGACTATCGGCGACTCTAAAGTGCCAGTGGTCGATGGTACCCACGAAGGGAATAAGGATCCTAAGACCGCTTTGACGACTTATGTCTCTGTACCCAAAAATCCGCATGGTGTGAACGCCAGCCCGGACGGCAAGTATTTCATTTGCGCTGGTAAATTATCGCCAACCACGACTGTGATAGAACTGAACAAGGTCTTGGATTGGTTCGACGGTAAGCTGGAAAAAATCGACGATGCCATCGTGGCCGAAGTTGAACTGGGTCTGGGCCCTTTACACACCGCATTTGACGGTCGCGGCAATGCCTTTACTACGCTGTTCCTCGATAGCCAAGTGGTGAAATGGAATGTAGAAGCCGCGATCAAATTCCACAAAGGCGATAAAGCCTCGAAATATGTGGTGGATCGCCTCGACGTACAGTATCAGCCTGGCCATTTGAATGCATCGCAATCCGAAACCAAAGCGGCCGATGGTAAATACCTGGCGGTAGGTTGTAAGTTCTCTAAAGACCGCTTCTTGCCGGTCGGTCCTTTGCATCCTGAGAATGAACAATTCATCGATATCTCCGGTGAAAAAATGGTCTTGCTGGCGGATCACCCGGTACGTGGCGAACCGCATGACTTCATCATTTTCAAACGCGATCTGGTTCGTCCTAAGCAAGTGTATGACCTGAACGAATTCCCTTTAGCGACGAAAGATCCTAAAGAATCAGGTGTAGTACGCAATGGAAAAAAAGTGACGGTAAGACTGACTTCGCAAGCGCCAGCCTTCAGCATGCGCGAGTTTAAATTGAAAAAAGGCGACGAAGTCACCTTGATTCTGACTAATCTCGACAAGATTGAAGATTTGACGCACGGTTTTGCCATCCCGAAATACAACGTCAATTTCATCGTCAATCCACAAGAAACCGCCTCGGTCAGCTTCATCGCTGATAAACCAGGTGTGTACTGGTGCTATTGCACTCACTTCTGCCACGCTCTGCATTTAGAAATGCGCACCCGCATGATCGTGGAAGCCTAACCCGGTAGTTGTAGCTCCGGTGCTGTCAGGGTTTGCCTGGCAGCACCACACAGCAGGCTGATTTTTTGCATTTGTTTAGTAGGAATGCCGATGCTTTTTTCAGACCCTCTGTTAAGTAGGAATAAAAATGTATCTAAATAAAAACCACTTAGCGACCAGCGTAGTTCACTGCCTGGTCGCATTTTTTCTACTGCTGGGCATCGCTGTCGTCAGTAGCGACAACAGCTATGCGGCTACCGGTTCCTACGAGGCAGCCTTGCCCGATGAACTGAAAACCGCCAAGGACATGTGCGCGCTCATCCCCTGTGGCGAGGCGTTCCCCGGTGCCGTGAGTTTCTCCGAACGCATGGGCCAACCACCGTATGTAGAAGCCTATGGCGCGCCGGTAGCGGGCAAAAAACCCTTGCTCGGTTACGTGATGCTATCGACCGATATCACCGATACGCCAGCCTATTCGGGCAAACCCGTGGTCACGCTGATGGGCATGGACTTGAAAGGTCGTTTCGTCGGCATCAAGGTGCTTAAGCATTCAGAACCGATACTTTTACTTGGCATACCTGAGTCTGCCTTACTCAATTTTAATAAACAATACATAGGTAAATCGGTGGCCGACAAGGTCGAAGTCGGTCAGTCGCGTCCGGATGAAGGCGTGCTGGGCGTGGATGCCATCTCTGGCGCGACCGTCACCGTAATCGTGCAGAACCAGGTCATGATGACGTCTGGCATGGCGATTGCCAGACAAGTTGGCATCGTCGCCCCTAGCGTGCGTGAGCCGGCCAAGTATATCGTCAGCGGTCAGCATCTGTCATGGGATCAGTTAGTCAAACAGGGTAGCGTACAACGTTTGCTGGTCAAGGCCGAGCAAGTCGGACTGGAGAAAAACAGTGTGCCGTTTATCGAACTCTGGTTTGGTGACCTGAATCATCCGGATGTAGGCATCAGTCTTTTGGGCGAACATAGCTTCAATAACCTGCACTCGCAGCTGAAAGAAAACGAACATGCGATCTTCATCATCCGCACCGCCGGTATCGAGTCTTTCAAGGGTTCTGGCTTTGTACGCGGTGGTATGTATGACCGTATTCAGGTCAAGCAGGATGCCGACTCTTTTACTTTCCGCGATCTCGATTACCTCAATCTGTATGGCATAGAGGCCGCTGGCGCGCCCACCTATAATGAATCGGCGATCTTCGTGATACGCTCAAAAGCCTTCTCTAGCGCTTACCCGTGGAAACTCTCTTTCCTCGGCAACCGGGTCGACCGTGCCACCGGCGCGCGCAGCTTCGCTACCTTCGATACCAAATACTGGTTAGCTAACGAGCTCTTGCTAGGCGGCAGACCTACAGTCGAAGAAGCGGCAGCACCGTATGTGCGGATCTGGAAATCGCGTGCGCTAGAAATTATCTTGTTCGCTCTGTTGCTGATTGCTGTCACCGTAGTCTATGCTTTGCGCGAGAAACTGACACGTCGCTCTAGCCATAAAAACAAATGGCCGGTGAATATTTTCAAATATAGCGCCTGGGCACTGAGCATAGGTTTCGTCGGATTTGGCGCGATGGCGCAACCGTCTATCACGCAGGTGCTGACCTGGTTCCATTCCTTACTGTTTCAGTGGACCTGGTCGCTGTTCCTGACTGACCCTTTCATCTTTCTGTTCTGGATCTTCATTATTGTCACCGTCTTCCTGTTCGGGCGTGGTCTGTTCTGCGGTTGGATGTGTCCATTCGGCTCACTCTCGGAAGCGATTTACAAAGTCGGTGAAAAAGTTGGACTAAAACGCTTTCAGGGGCATCTGCCGCGCGCCTTGCATGACAAACTCAAATGGCTCAAGTACGCGATCTTTTTTGCCTTGCTGACGGTCTCTATGTTCTCCATGGGTCTGGCAGAGAAACTGTCAGAAGTCGAGCCGTTCAAGACCACCTTCCTGGTTGGCATCACGCATCGCAGCTGGCCGTATGGCTTGTTCGTCGCTGTCTTGCTGGGTATCTCACTATTCATAGAACGGCCTTACTGCAAATACATTTGTCCACTGGGCGCTGCCCTGGCCATGCCTAGTACCTTCCGCTGGTTCGGTCTGAAACGCAAACAAGACTGCAATAGCTGCAAGGCCTGCACAGTCAGTTGCGGTTCGCTGGCGATTGATGCGGCCGGCCGTATCGATCACCGCGAATGTCTGCACTGTCTCGATTGCATGGTGCTGTATACCGACGTCAAGGGCTGTCCTCCCCTGGCAAAAGAACGTAAACGGCGTGAGCGCGATGGACTAGAAATCAAGGCGATCGGACGTGATGGTTATTTCATTCCTATCTATCAGATCCCCGCGACCCCGGCCTCGACGGCAGTGCAAGCCGGGCCTGATCCGCGCATGCCTAGCGACATGGTAGTGCCTCCGCACAAAGCAGGCAGCACTGGCTTGAAATGGCTAAGTCAAGAACTGTTCGATCATTTGTGGCCATGGAGCGCAGAAGGCTGGGCATCGCAAAGAGCCTTACAAATCGCCGGTTTCGCGCTCGCCATTGCGGCCAGTCTGGCATGGGTATTCACCGCCTTCGGTCAACTTTCTTCGGCGGCGATCATAGGCTGGTGGTTAGGCTGGAGCGTCTACGAGGTATTGATACGCTTGTCCGGCCGTCGTTACGTGAAAGACGGCCCATGGTGGCAAGCCAATTACCGATATGCCAGCCTGATGGATATGCTGAGCTATGTCAGCTTCAAGAATTTGCTGATAGGTGCAGGCTTGTTCCTGAGCTTGAAGGCATTGGGGTTATTAGCAATATGAGAGCATACCCACGCTGCTTTCCCCTACTGCTGTTCCTTGCTATGGCCTATGTTCAGGCCGCCACCATACAAGTGCAAGCCGGCAGTTCGCTGCAACAGGCAATCGCCAACGCGCAGGCTGGCGATGTGCTTGAGATAGCACGAGGCCATTATCAAGGTAACTTTTTGATAGACAAGAAGCTGACCTTACGTGGTATCAATCGCCCGACTTTGAGTGCGGCGCAAAAAGGCGATACCATCCGCGTCACCGCGCCCGACGTAAGGCTAGAAGGCCTGATAGTGCGCGACTCCGGCGACAGTCTGAAAGACCAAAATGCTGGCATCTATCTTTACCCTGGTGCGCACCGCGCCGTGGTCAGACACTGCGATCTGACTTACAACCTGTTTGGCTTGTGGATAGAAAAATCTAATGACGTGCTGATCGAGGGCAATCTGATCACCGGCAAGCGCGAATACCATTCTTCGCAGCGCGGCAACGGGGTGCAACTGTACAACACCAATGGTGCGCGCATCATAGGCAATAACATCAGCTTTGTGCGCGATGCCCTGTATGTCGATGTCTCGCACCATGCCATTTTTAAATCGAATAAATTGCATCACAGCCGTTACGGCAGCCACTACATGAACTCTTACTACAATCTGTGGGAAGACAATGACAGCTATTACAACCGTGGCGGCCTGGCATTGATGGAAGTGCGCAATCAAACCGTCAGAAATAACCGCACCTGGGGCAACTCGGATCACGGCATCATGCTGCGCACCATGCAGGATTCGGTAGTCGAAAATAATGTGATCGCCGGCAACAACCGCGGCCTGTTCATCTATGATGTTGAGTACGTAACGATCAAAAATAATCTAATCGTTGACAACCACGTCGGTGTGCATCTGTCGGCAGGCTCTACCCGCAACGAGGTCGAGGGTAATGATTTTATCGCCAACCGCGAACAGGTACGCTATGTCGGTGCCAGGGATGAAAAGTGGGGCGTCAACAGCGGCAACCACTGGAGCAATTATCTGGGTTGGGATAGAAATGGCGACGGCATAGGCGATGTCGCCTATGAAGCGAATGACATGGTCGACCGCCTGAGCTGGCGCTACCCCAGCACCAAACTCTTACTTGCCAGCCCGGCAGTACAGGCCTTGCGTTTAGTCGCACAGCAGTTTCCTGTGTTACGCGTGCCTAGTGTGGTCGATCCCAAGCCGCGTATGCAGCCGACTAACAAGCAATGGAGCCAGTGGTATGGCAAGCATTACCCAGGTCAATAAGAGTCAACCTACACCTATGAAAAACACGCACACAACAAGCGCTCCGGCTATCCAGGTATGCGGCGTCAGCAAACATTACGGCGCTTTGCATGCGGTCGACGCTATCGATCTGACGGTACAGACTGGCGAAATTTTTGGCTTGATCGGCCATAACGGGGCCGGTAAAAGCACGCTGTTCAAGATGATGCTAGGTCTGGTCACGCCGACTTCAGGCGAGATCCTGATCAATGGCACAGCCGTCAGCGGGCCAGAATTTCGCCAGACCCGCCGCCAACTCGGTTATCTGCCCGAAAACGTGGTCTTGTATGACAATCTGAGTGGTCTGGAAACCCTGAAATTTTTCGCCAAACTCAAAGGCGCGCCAGCCGAGCAATGCGCCCCCATGCTGGAACGCGTGGGTCTGGCACATGCGCTGAAGCGCCCTTTGCGCGAATACTCCAAAGGCATGCGGCAGCGCCTGGGTTTTGCGCAAGCCTTGCTGGGTGAGCCGCACGTCTTGTTTCTCGATGAACCTACCAATGGCCTCGATCCGCAAGCGATACGCGATTTTTACGCCACACTGCGCGGCTTGCGCGACAGCGGTGTCACCATCATCATCACTTCGCACATCTTGGCCGAACTGCAAGAAAGAGTAGACCGCCTCGCCATCATGTCGGCCGGCAAGATACAGGCATTGGGCAGCGTCGCACAATTGCGCGAGCAAATGCAGATGCCGCTCACTTTGGCGCTCAAACTGACACCAGACGATGTACTACTGGCGCAAGACCTGCTAGCTCATATGGCCGGAGTCGCTTGCACCGTCGTGCCTGATGGCTTGGCCATCAGTTGCCCGCGCACTAGCAAGATGGCGGTGCTGCATGCAGTACACAGTCTGGGCAGCAAGTTACTCGATCTGAGCATACAAGAGCCTACGCTGGAAGACGTATTTTTTGGATTTTCGGATTAAATCAAAATAAAGAACACGCTATGGAATTCTCACAAATTTTTACCCTGGCCGCGAAAGAGTTTCGCGACCGCATCCGCAATCGCTGGGTGCTGGCGGTGGCTCTGGTGTTCACCGTTTTCTCTCTGGTCATCACCTATCTGGGTGGTGCACAGCAAGGCCAGATCGGACTGAAATCGATAGAGCTGACCATTACCAGTCTGGTTAGCCTGGTCATTTATCTGATCCCTCTGATCGCTCTCTTGCTGGGTTTTGATGCCATCGTCGGTGAACGCGAACGCGGCGCGCTCGACTTGTTGCTGGCGCTACCGATTACCCGTCTGGAATTATTACTGGGAAAATACCTGGGCTTGGCGGCTGCCTTAACGCTCTCGACCACGGCCGGCTTTTCGCTGGTGGCTATTTTGCTGTATCAACAATTTAGCTGGCCCGGCTTGTTCCACTACCTGGGCTTTATGTTCAGCTCGGTGCTACTGGGTCTGGCGTTTTTGAGTCTGGCGGTATTTATGTCGGTAGTGGCGCGTGAACGCACACGCGCCTCCGGTCTGGCGATTGCACTGTGGTTTTTCTTTGTGCTGGTGTTTGATCTGCTCTTACTCGGTGCTTTGGTGAGTACCGGCGGCAGCTACGGTGGTGATATTTTTGCCTACGCCTTATTGCTCAATCCGGCCGATGTATTCCGCATACTGAATGTTTTTTCCCTCGACGATGTCCGCACCCTATACGGTTTGTCCAGCATTATTCCGCCGGCGCTGGCCAAGCCCTGGATGATGGGCGCTGTCATGCTTACCTGGATAATTGTGCCGCTAGCCCTGGCACGCTGGAGATTTAAATCATGATGATCACACGCCGCAAATTTATATTCTCCACAGTCTCTCTTGCTCTGTTTGGTAGCGCTCTGGCTGGCTGCGGCCAATCCACGGCAGGCAAAACTCTGACACCGGTGGAGATCGATCCCCGTACCACCTGTGATCTGGACGGCATGTTACTGGCCGATTACGCTGGCCCGAAAGCGCAGATTTTTTATACCGGGCATGACACGCCTACCTTCTTTTGCGACACGGTGGAGTTGTTTCATACGCTGCTGGCACCAGAACAAGTCAAGGCGATCGCAGCTGTGTACGTGCAAGACATGGGCAAGGCCGACTGGGAGCAGCCGCGCGCTAACTGGTTCGATGCCAAGACTGGCTTTTATGTGCTGGGTAGCAAGCGCCACGGATCGATGGGCCCCACTATCGCCAGCTTCGCACAGGAAGCAGATGCCAAAAAATTTGCCGCAGAATGGGGCGGCAAGCTGCTGCGCTACGCCGAGATCAAGGCTGACATGGTGGATCTCTCTGGCGGTGCCTTGCACGATACCAGGATGTAATCATGCCGTTCCGTCCAGCCGCGCCAGCAACAATTACCAGGCACAGCTACCGACTAGGCGGCTGGCTGGTTTTGTCGGTGTTAAGCGCCATATTACTCACTCAAATTGTGCCCTGGCATGCGACTGGCAACGATACCAATCGCTTGACAGCAATTGGCGAAGTCTGCATCGTTGCGCCGCCTACGCCATATGATCCCGCATCGGGCATAGGCTTACATGCGCCGCGCGCGGTCCCCCTTGATGCGCGCTGCCCGGTGTGTGGCATGTATCCGGCCCGCAGCCGTGATTGGGCTGCGCAAGTGATATTCACTAATGGTGACGCCCAATTTTTCGACTCGCCGCTGACACTCTTCCTCTATCTGCAAGATGTAGGACATTACAGCGTTGGCCATCGCGCCAGTGAAATCGCCGCCAGCTATGTCAGCGACACCAGCCTAGCTAATGGTAAATGGATCAAGGCTAGTGAAGCCATCTATGTCAGCGGCTCGACTGCCATGGGACCGATGCGTGCCGGTAATCTACCGGCGTTTTCCAGCAAGGCCGCGGCACTCGCTTTTGTCGCGAAACGAGGCGGAGAATTAATCAGCGCCAAAGAGATCAGTCCGCAGCTACTGCAAAGCCTGAACGGTGCACGCCATACGCAAACTCATGCGCATACCGGATAAAATAAAAAAGCCGCAGTGACCATCGGTCCCTGCGGCTTGATCTTAAATCGTAAATCTTAAGCTTGTGCGGCGCGCTCGCCCTTGAGGGTAAACGCCATAAACAAAATCGCTAAGACGCATGAAGCTACCAGTATCATAAAGCCGCCATTCCAGCCAAAGCGCTCTACCGTCCAACCTAACAATGCGCTAGCCGCCACCGAACCACCGATGTAGCCGAAGAAGCCGGTAAATCCTGCCGCTGTCCCTGCTGCTTTTTTAGGTGCGAGCTCTAAGGCATGCAAGCCTATCAGCATCACCGGACCATAGATCAAAAAGCCTATACTGATCAGTGCCGCGATATCGACCACAGGATTGCCAGCTGGGTTTAACCAGTAGACCATCAGTGCCACCCCGACTAAGAGCATAAACAAGATACCGGCAGGAGCACGACGCCCTTTGAATACTTTATCGGACACCCAGCCACATAATAAGGTGCCAGGGATACCGGCCCACTCATAGAAAAAATATGCCCATGAGCTTTTATTCAAGCTGAAACCTTTGACTTCTTTTAAGTAAGTCGGCGCCCAATCAAGTACACCATAACGTATCAGATACACGAAGACATTAGCGAAAGCGATGTACCACAGTAGCTTATTATTAAACACGTATTTGAAGAAAATTTCCTTGCCGCTCAGTTCTTGTTCTTTGCTCTGGTCATAGCCGACTGGATAATCATTTTTGTATTCTTCTATACTTGGCAAACCCACCGACTGCGGCGTATCACGCATAGTAAAAAAAGCAAATCCAGCTATCAATAAAGCGAAGGCTGCCGGCACATAAAAGGCGCTATGCCAGTCATTAAATAGCGTCATGCCTAGCAAGAATAAAGGCGCAACCAAACCGCCGCCGACGTTGTGCGCGGTATTCCACAAGGCGACGACTTTACCGCGCTCCTTATGCGACCACCAATGCACCATGGTACGCCCGGCTGGCGGCCAACCCATACCCTGCACCCAACCATTAATAAACAATAAGGCGAACATTACGCCAACTGAAGACAAGGCCCAAGAGCTAGTGCCGATGAAAATAGTGAGCAAGGCGGACAACACCAAACCTAGCGCTAGAAACACTCTAGGATTAGAACGATCCGAAATATTTCCCATCAAAAATTTAGACAAGCCGTAGGCAATTGACACGCCCGATAAGGCAAAACCCAATTGGGTTTTGCTGTAACCCATTTCTATCAAACCGGGCATCGCCAGCGTAAAATTTTTCCGCACCAGGTAATAACCGGCATACCCAAAAAATATCCCCAGAAAAATCTGCAAACGCATACGCTTATAGGTAGCGTCGATTTTATCCTTCGGTAGTGCCGCTATATGCGGTGAAGGTTTTAACCAATCAAACATTGTTGTCTCCATTTAAAATCATGCCTTTAGCCCTAAAGCATAAGGTCGAAAGTTCTACTATTGTTGTAGGCCTAAGCACTAACACCAGCTGTTAGCGCCTGGCCACTCACGGATTTTCTGTGATCCAGATTGCGAGTTTTTTCTCGGTGTCAGCCGGCAAATGCAGGCCTAACTTGCTACGCCTCCATAAGATATCGGTGGCGCTGCGCGCCCATTCATATTCCATCAGATAGCGCACTTCCCTGACGTATAAGCCGGGTGCGATGGCCTCACCCATTTCATCAAGGCACGTACAATTTTGCAATAACTGATGAATTTTTGTGCCGTAGGCATGCGCATATCTGGCCACCAAAGCAGCAGGAAGCCAAGCGTATTGCTGCTGCATGGCACGTTCAAATTCGCCAAATTCGAGTACGGCACGATTGTTTGGTCCAGTGCCAAAAATATCTCCGCCTGGCAAGCAGGCGTTGGCAGTCCAAGACTTAGTGTGATTGCCGAGTAAAGGTGCCAGCATATCGACTGCGTCTTCGGCCAACTTGCGAAAGGTGGTGATTTTCCCGCCAAACACCGTCAGCATAGGTGCTGCGGACTGATCCAACTCTAAACGATAATCGCGGGTAATTGCCTTGGCATCGGCCGCACCATCATCGACTAGCGGGCGCACTCCGGAGTAAGACCAAACCACGTCACCAGGCAAAATCGCTTGTTTGAAATACAGGCTACTCAGTTCGCACAGGTAGTCGATTTCTTCCTGTTGTATCGCCACTTGATTGATATCGCCGCGATAATCGAGGTCAGTGGTGCCGATCAGTGTGAAATCTTTTTCGTACGGAATGGCAAACACGATACGGCCATCCGGATGTTGGAAAATATAGGCATTGTCGTGATCAAACAGGCGTTTGACCACGATGTGACTGCCCTTGATCAGGCGCAGCGTCTTGCCCGCTGCCTGCGGTACGCAATCTTGCTGAAACTGCGCCGACCAGGAGCCCGTCGCATTCACCAGACTACGCGCTTGCACAACTATCGTATCGCCTGCTTTATTGCGTAATTGGGCCTGCCATTTTCCGTCTTGCTGGATCACAGCGACACAGCTAGTACGGGTCATCACCGTCGCGCGCTTTTCGACTGCATCCATAGCATTCAAAACCACCAGACGCGCATCATCGACCCAACCGTCGGAATACATAAAGCCGCGTACCAGACTAGGGTTTAGCGCTACGCCCGCCACATGTTTGCGCAGATCGATCGCATTCGAACCAGGCAATAGTTCACGCCTTGCCAGATGGTCATACAGAAAAAGACCGGCGCGCAACATCCAGGCTGGTCGCAAGCCCTTCATGTGCGGCATCACAAAGCGCAAGGGAGAAATGATGTGAGGTGCCGAACGCATCAAGACCTCGCGTTCTATCAGGGCTTTTCTGACCAGATTAAATTCGTAATACTCTAGATAGCGTAGACCGCCATGTATCAGCTTGGAAGAAGCAGACGAGGTATGTGAGGCCAAATCATCTTTTTCGCACAGAATGACGGACAAGCCGCGTCCGGCGGCATCACGTGCTATGCCGACGCCATTGATGCCGCCACCGACGACCAGCACATCGCACTCCATTTTTTCTTGTGGCAAATTCATTTTGGCCTTTCTCGCTACTTTTTTATTTGGACTAAGACAAAATCGCTCCAGCGCGGCACTCCGGCTAAGTCTTACTCTTACGCTTACTTTAAGACGGCAAGACGGGTGTAACAATGCTGGGGCGGTTTTATGTAGTCTTACTAATGATATCGTGTGGCAAATACGCTACTAAGTCTTTAGCATGCAGCACAGATCAAATCATGCATACAGCTAAATACGTTAAGATGACAGGCGTCTAAGATACGCCAAAAGCCGAACGATAAGCAACAAATTTATGATTATTTCGATTCGAAAATGTTCGATAATGTTCTTTTTCATTCAAAACAATTCGAATTACTAACAATTTCTGTGCAATTTCTTCATTTTTGAACATTTATGATACTCAATCCCCGTCAACGACAACTGCTTGATGCAATCCGCGTATCCGTCACCATTTCGGTAGAAGATTTGGCGCAACAACTCGCCGTCACGCCGCAAACGGTACGTCGTGATGTCAAGCAAATGGAAGAAGCCAAGCTGCTGACCCGCTATCACGGCGGGGTAGCGCTAGCGTCCTCAGTTGAAAATATCGATTACGGCCAGCGCCAGCTATTACACAATGAGGCCAAGCGTGGCATCGCTGCGACTGTGGCACAGCAGGTTCCGGCGGGTTGTTCCTTAATGATTAATATCGGCACCACCACCGAAGAAGTAGCACGCGCCTTATTGCACCATCAGGGTCTGCACGTGGTGACGAATAATCTGAATGTGGCAGCGATACTGGCCGACAATCCCCAGTGTGAGGTGATCGTGGCCGGTGGCGTGGTGCGCGGACGTGATCGCGGCATCGTCGGTGAAGCCACCATAGACTTCATCCGTCAGTTCAAGGTCGATATCGGCATCATCGGTATTTCCAGCATCGATGAAGATGGCAGCCTGCGCGACTTTGATATCCGCGAAGTAAAAGTGGCGCAGACTATCATAGAACAATCGCGCGAGGTCTGGCTGGTGGCAGATCAGGGAAAATTTGGTCGCAAGGCGCTGGTGCGCATGGCGCATTTATCGCAAATCGACCGCTTGTTTACCGATGCGCCCCCGTCTCCGCTATTCGCCCAGGTACTTGAAGAGGCGCAGGTAAAATTGATCGTGACTTCAGAAGGCGCTGAAAGCGCTCAGCACATTAAGCACACGGCTGATTGATAACCGCTTCCACATGGTAGCCATCCGGATCGATCAGAAACGCGGCGTAGTAATGCTGTCCGTAATCAGGACGTAAACCCGGCGCGCCGTTGTCGCTACCGGCAACCAGTAAAGCGGCGGCATGAAAGGCATCTACCGCCGCCCTTGAACTGGCGGTAAACGCCAGATGAAAGCCCTCACCAGCGGGCTGCGCATCAGGGCGTAATTTCAGGCACAGTAAATCTTTGCCTTCAGTGACGCCGTAGCCTATCGCATCATCATCTTCAAACACGCGCTGATAGCCGAGCGCACCGAGCGCCGCATCATAGAAAGCCGCGGACAAACCCAGATCGCGCACCCCGAAAGAAATATGGTGAAGCATAGTCAATTCTCTTAAAAAAAATGCATTATACCTTTGGCTAGAACAAATAAAAAAAACGCCTGGCCCAACGCGCATAGCCCATGCGGCTTGCAGGCCAGGCAGGCTGGAAACCCGCATGGGATATGCGCGCTGAGCCTATCAGTTAGCGAGATCTGCTTATCGGCAAAACCACGCTACATGCGATTTACTTCTAAACAAAGAAGAAAATGATCCTTTCCTTTGCCGCTGTTCCTCTTCAAGATGACGCACTTATCCCTTTTCGGAAGAATTCCATGTCTGATCATCCAGCACCGCAATCCCACTTCAGTAAGACGCCAGCGCCAGCGCGTCGTCGTATCTTGTTGGCTATGCTCGTTGCGACTAGCTTAAGCGTGTGCATGCCAGCGCATGCGGCCGCAGACATCCTCAACGCCTCCTACGACGTGACGCGGGAATTGTTCAAAGAAATCAATCCGGCGTTCGTGGCCGACTGGAAAAAGAAAACCGGCGAAAGCATCAGCATCAACCAGTCGCATGGCGGCTCCAGCAAGCAAGCGCGCTCGGTCATCGACGGTATGGAAGCCTCGGTGGTGACCATGAACCAAGCCAATGACATCGATATTCTGGCCGAAAAAGGCCTGGTGCCGGCAGACTGGAGCAAAGCGTTTCCGAATGGCTCGGCACCGTTTTATTCGACCATGGTGTTTTTGACGCGCAAGGGCAATCCCAAACAGCTCACTAGCTGGGAAGATCTGGGCAAGCCAGGCTTAAAAGTGATCGTACCGAATCCTAAAACCTCAGGCAACGGGCGCTATACCTATCTGGCCGCCTGGGGATCGGTGATCAAAAGCGGCGGCACCGAAGCGCAGGCGCGTCTGTTGGTTGATCGCTTGTTTAAAAACGTGCCGGTACTCGATGGCGGCGGACGCGGTGCCACCACCACCTTTACCCAACGCGAAATCGGCGACGTTCTGGTAACCTTTGAAAATGAAGTGCAACTGGTGCGCCAGGAATTCGGTGACAACTTTGAAGTGGTGTATCCAAAAATCTCGATACTGGCCGAGTCGCCGGTGGCCGTGGTGGACCGCGTGGTGAATAAGCTGGGCAACCGCAAACAGGCTACTGCCTATCTGCAATTTTTGTATTCGGAAGCAGGTCAAGAGATCGTCTCCAAACATTTTTTCCGGCCACGCTCTGAACTGGCGGCCAAAAAATATGCGGCTAACTTTAAACCGATTAACCTGTTCACAGTAGAAGATGTATTTGGCGGCTGGAAGCAAGCGCAGAAAAAACATTTTGATGATGGCGGCGAGTTCGACAAGATTTATCAAAATAAAAAATAGACGATAAGTATAAATAGCACTCAAAGCTCCATTTTGGCTGTACATGAAAAAGCCCCCGAATTTTTTCGGGGGCTTTTTGCATCTGGCTCAAAAAGTTCTAACGTATTGCGCGCCATGTCAGGCTATCCACACATAGAAGAAAATCATCTATCAAACCCTGAAATGATTCGTTCTGATTTATTGGCCTGCAACGTATTCTGTAGCCCTGATCAATGACTAATAGACGCTTTTATCGCGACCGGAGATTGCTATGAACCTGAGTATATTTTCCCCCTCGATTCTCCGCAACGCCGCCAGGCTAGCGTCCATAGTTCAAACCGACAACAGGTAAAACATCATGCACCATCAAGCTCTACAAACTTATTTAAGCCGGCTGCAACATCATCTGCCGTCTGAAAGTGCCAGCAATCTTTGGCTCGATGAACAAGGGCGGGCTCGCGGCCGCTATGTGAACGCCTCGCTGACCAGCGCATTTCAAGCGATACGCAGTGGCGAAGATAACCAGATCATTGCCTACGAAGCCTATGCCCGCAGCTACTCTGCCGACGAGCTTGGCCTGAATGTCTGGAAGCTGCTGGACTACGCTGCCAGTGACGATGAGTCGGTAGCACTTGATAGGCTGTGCCGCCTGCTGCATGCGATCAATTTTTTCCGCCAGCCAGAGTCGCAACAACTAAATCTGTATCTAAGCGTGCATAGCCGTTTGCTGGCTGCCGTCGCAGGTAACCATGGGATGGCGTTCCGGCGCGTGCTCGATGTGCTGGAACTGCCGCATCAGTGCGTCGTGCTGCAATTACCCTTAATTACGCCAAGCCAGCGCTGGGTGCTAACGCACGTGGCAGAAAACTACAAACGCAACGGTTTTCGGGTCGGTGCCAATGCTGGCAATCTGGCGCAGGCGCTCGATGTGCTGGCGCGAATACGGCCCGCCTCCATCAAGCTCGATATAGAGCAAGTCGGCACTGATCATCAGCTATTATCGCAATTGTTAGAGCAAGCCGAAGCGCAGGACTGCCGCATCATCTTTAAACGCATCGAGACTGAGAGGCAGTTTGCACAACTGCAAAATAAGCTGGCGGGCAGCGCCAAACCGTATCAGGTACAGGGATTTCTGTTTGATCGCCCCAAAGCCAGCTTAGGGCCGCAGCGCTACGCACGGGCCTATGCGTTTGCCCATGAACAACGGATAGCAACTGGCGATGCACAGCTAGGCGGATAAAATTTATGCAGCGTTCTGGAAATTAGAGCAAAAATGCGCGAATTCAAAGCTATAGACGAAATTCATCTATCACTATGCTAAAAAATTCGTTTTCCATATAACCAAACCCTGCGATGATCAGCCATTCATAGTTACATACGTAATAAAGGCTGAGCATGGCATTTTCTATTGGTAGGCAAGCGCGCGGCAGTTCGCCAGTGCGGCGCGTGATCCCCGGCTTTCATCTGTCGCTGGGCTTCACTCTGTTTTATCTGGGGCTAATCGTCTTAATTCCCTTGTCGGCGGTGTTTTTGAAAACCTTCAGCATGAGCTGGGAGGCGTTTTGGGCTACCGTCACCTCGGAGCGGGTGATGGCATCGTACCGGCTGACCTTTGGCGCCTCGCTGTTAGCTGCGCTGATCAATGTGGTGTTTGGCGGCATCGTCGCCTGGGTACTGGTGCGCTATAAATTCCCCGGCAAGCGCGTGATTGATGCGCTGGTCGATTTGCCGTTTGCCCTGCCCACTGCAGTGGCCGGTATCACGCTGGCAACGCTATATGCACCTAACGGCTGGCTCGGACAGTTGCTGGCACCGCTGGGTATCAAGGTAGCCTACACCCCGCTAGGTATTTTGGTGGCGCTGATTTTTATCGGCTTGCCGTTTGTGGTACGTACCGTGCAACCAGTGCTGGAAGAAGCCGAAAAAGAATTAGAAGAAGCGGCCGTCAGCTTAGGTGCCAGCCACTGGCAGACTTTTCGACGAGTCACCCTGCCGACGATACTGCCAGCCCTGATGACCGGTTTTGCACTAGCCTTTGCGCGCGCCACAGGTGAATATGGCTCGGTGATTTTTATCGCTGGCAATATGCCTATGGTGTCTGAGATCACTCCGCTGTTCATGATTACCAAACTAGAACAATACGATTACGCCGGAGCGACCGCGATTGCAGTCGTCATGCTGCTGCTGTCGTTTTGCCTGCTGCTGAGCATCAACGCTCTGCAAGCCTGGACCCGTAGCAAGCAAAATGCAGGGAGAGAATAATGACGACGCAAAATTTACCCGCCAAGCAGCGCCGTATAGAGCCACCCATCACGCCGGCGGCCACGCTAGAACCGCTATGGATCAGAGTAATTCTAGTGACGGCGGCACTGGCATTTTTGACGCTGTTTTTGTTTGTGCCGCTGGTGGCAGTATTTGCCGAGGCCTTCAAGAAAGGCTGGCAGCTGTATCTGCAAGCCATCATCGAGCCCGACGCCTTGTCGGCGATACGCCTGACCCTGATTACCGCTGCCATTGCGGTACCGCTGAATCTGGTGTTTGGAGTAGCGGCGGCCTGGACCATTGCCAAGTTTGAGTTCCGTGGCAAGAGCATCTTGCTGACCCTGATCGATTTACCGTTTTCGGTTTCGCCAGTGATTTCAGGTCTGATCTATGTGCTGCTGTTTGGTGCGCAGGGCTGGTTTGGCGAATGGCTGCGTGATCACGATATCAAGATCCTGTTCGCGGTACCCGGCATCGTTCTTGCCACGGTATTCGTCACCTTTCCGTTTGTCGCCAGAGAACTGATACCGCTGATGCAGGCGCAGGGCAGCGAAGAGGAAGAAGCCGCGCTGGTGCTCGGTGCCAACGGCTGGCAAACCTTCTGGCACGTGACCTTACCGAATATTAAATGGGGTCTGTTGTATGGCGTGATCTTGTGTAATGCGCGCGCCATGGGTGAGTTTGGCGCGGTCTCGGTGGTGTCCGGACATATCCGTGGCGAGACCAATACCATGCCTTTGCAGGTAGAAATTTTATATAACGAGTACAACTTCACTGCCGCCTTTGCGGTGGCCTCGCTGCTAACGCTACTGGCCTTATTGACCCTGGTACTGAAATCCATCGTCGAATGGAAAACCAATGAATCACGTCATGAAGCTTCGTCTCACCAGCTTTCCCACGACATCGCAGGAGAAAAATTATGAGCATCGCAGTCCATCAATTACACAAAAAATTCGGCAACTTTACTGCGCTTGATCGTGTCTCGCTCGATTTTGCCGATGGCGAACTGACCGCCTTACTGGGGCCATCCGGCTGCGGCAAAACCACGCTATTACGCATCATCGCAGGTCTTGAATTTGCCGACAGCGGCCAGGTCTTGCTCGATGGCGAAGACGCTTCAGCCACCCACGTGCGCGAACGTCAGGTCGGTTTTGTGTTTCAGCACTACGCCTTATTCAAGCACATGACGATTTTTGAAAACATCGCCTTTGGCTTGCGCGTCAAACCGCGCCATTTGCGCCCGTCCGAAGCACAGATCAAAGAGAAGGTCACACAATTACTCGAACTGGTACAGCTCGATTGGTTGGCTGACCGCTATCCTCCACAATTATCCGGCGGCCAGCGCCAGCGCATCGCACTGGCGCGCGCACTAGCGGTAGAGCCGCGCGTCTTGTTGCTGGACGAACCCTTCGGCGCGCTCGATGCCAAGGTGCGCAAAGAGTTGCGCCGCTGGTTACGCCGCTTGCATGACGAATTGCACGTGACCAGTATTTTTGTCACGCACGATCAGGAAGAAGCGCTGGAAGTGGCGGACAAGATCGTGGTCATGAATCACGGCAAGGTCGAACAGATCGGTGCGCCTTCCGAGGTGTACCAGCATCCGGCCACACCTTTCGTGTACGGCTTTCTGGGCAACGTTAACCTGTTCCACGGCCGCGTGCATGAAGGCGTGCTCGATGCCGGTGGCGTGGCGTTCGACGCGCCCGGCCATCAGGACACCCGCGACGCCACCGGCACCGGCTATGTCAGGCCGCATGAGCTGGACGTGGCACGCTACACGCCCGGTGCCGAAGGTTTGCTGGTACGACTGGGACGGGTCCACAGCATAGGTCCGCTGGCGCAACTGGAACTGGTACGCGATGACAACGGTGCCTTGGTCGAAGCGCTGATCTCTAGCGAGCGTTTTGCCCAGCTACAGCTAAAAGTAGGTGAGAACTTATTAGTGACGCCGAAACGCCTGCACGTGTTTGTCGATCAACTTTAAATTCGTCCATCAGAAAACGATACGGAATGCTATGAACTTTCAACAATTACGCTCGATACGTGAAGCCACGCGCCGCCACTTCAATCTGACCGAAGTGGCCAATGTACTGTTCACCTCACAACCAGGAGTCAGCCGCCAGATCCGCGAAGTCGAGGAAGAATTGGGCGTCGATATCTTCGAGCGCAATGGCAAGCGTCTGACCGGTCTGACCGAACCGGGCAAGGACATCATGCACATCATAGAAAGACTGCTGCTGGAAGCAGAAAATCTGAAACAGGCCGGTGATGAGTACTCCGACCAGAACCGGGGCACACTGACCATCGCCACCACCCATACTCAGGCACGCTATGTGCTGCCTAAGGTGGTGCAACAGTTTCGCTTGGCGTTTCCCAATGTGCGTATCGCTTTGCAACAAAGTGCGCCTGAACACATCGCCGAGTGGGTCTTGTCCGGCAAGGCCGATATCGGCATCGCGACCGAAGGTTTGTCGCAATTTAAGGATCTGGTGTCCTTTCCCTGCTATGAATGGCATCACGTACTGGTGGTCCCGGACGGCCATCCGCTGCTGCAAAAAGCGAACGCGCTGAGCCTGCAGGATTTATCTGCCTATCCTTTGATTACCTATGATGTCGGGTTTACCGGTCGCGGCCATATCGATGACGCCTTTCGCCAAGCCGGGCTGACCACCGACATCGTCCTGACCGCCATGGATTCTGACGTGATACAACAATATGTCGCGCTCGGTCTAGGCGTAGGTATCGTGGCGGCGATGGCGATAGAAAGCCAGCGCATGCAGGGTCTGCAAACGATACAGGTCAGCCATTTATTTTCCGTCAATGTGACCAGACTGGCAGTCAGACGCGGCAGCTACTTACGCACGTATAGCTACGACTTTATCCAAAAATTTGCCCCGACCCTAAGCACCGAGCAAATCCGCAAGGCGCTGTCAGAACTGGAAAGCTCCGGTGACAGCGCAGCTAAAGCCGCAAGTTGAGATTGCGGCTCAGGATGAAACGGTGTGTGCGATAAGCAAGCCTTATGGGCGTTATCAGAGAAATTTAAGGCATGCCGCCAGCGCGCATATTCTATGCGGCTTGCAGGCCAGGCAGGCTGGAAACCCGCATAGAATATGCGCGACAGGCCTATGCTATGTTGAGATTTTGCGAGATGTATGCAGGTGCTAAAAATTGCCATCAGCTTGATAATTCTTGACCACGCGCAAATCACAAGCGCAATGCTGCTGGGCTTTCGCGGCTGGCTCGCGCTATAATTCGCCTTATGAAACGTTTTTGGAAAAATAAGCTCATCACGATCTGGATCGCCTGTCTGGCAATCTTGGCGAATGCGCTTGTGCCTTCCATTGCGAGTGCCTTGGCAGCGCGGGATGGTAATGCGCCGTCCTGGGCAGAGATTTGCAGCACACCAATTGCCGGGCTTGCTGCTAAAAAAGTCAGCACTAACATCGCGCTCAAGCTGCCTGGCAAGATCGATACCCATACTGCCAAACACTGTCCGTTTTGTCTGCCGCACGCCGGCAACTTTGCCTTAGCGCCAGCGGCCTTGCCTTGCTGCGCCGTGGCTGCCGGGCATGACGCCTTTCCTCCTCTGTATTATCAAGCGCCGTCCCTGCTGTATTCCTGGGTTACGGCCAATCCGCGTGGCCCGCCACAATTTTCCTAAGACTCCCTGCAATACTGCCCTCCGTTAAGGGCAGAGTGCTCTGCGTGCGATCAGTTCTAGCCTTTTGCTGAGCTGATCTGCCAGGGGCTGTCGTCACAGGAAAAGTCTTGGCTCACGGCTCTGATGCCGCTGCGCTAAGGCGACAAGGCACAATAATATGGATAAGCTTTATCTCAGCATGCCCGAGCGGGACGATCTGTCCCTGCCTAAGTCCATGCTCAAATCTTCACTGGTAGCCGGTGCTCATCTGGCTTTCTTGCTGTGCTCCTTGCAGGCTAGCGGCGTGATCAGCCACAAGGCTATGCCGCTACCCATGAATGTTATGACTGTGCTGATAGCAGCACCTAGTCAGCCAGCCGCGCCGGAAAATCTGACTAAACCTAGCGCGCCGGCCTTGCATCAAGCTGCCATCGCCCCGCCTTTGCAGCATGCCAGCGAGCAGCAAGCAACGCCGGAAGCGCCAGCCATGATCGCAGCGAGCGCTCCTACAACTACAGCCGCCAGCTCGACGCCAACAGCCGCTGCGGCAGTCTCGACAGCGGCAGCAGAGCAACGTACTGAAGCCAGCTTTGATGCCGCTTACCTGAATAATCCAGCCCCCGCCTATCCGCTGATCTCACGCCGTCAGGGTGAATTTGGCAAGGTCTTGTTGCTGGTACAGGTGACGCCGCACGGCACCGCAGCGCAGGTAGAGATCAAGCAGAGTTGCGGTTTTCCGCGACTCGATGAGGCGGCATTGGAAGCGGTACGCAAATGGCATTTTGTGCCGGCGCGGCATGGCGACGTCGCCGTCGCGGCCAGCGTGGTGGTGCCGCTGAGCTTCAAGCTAAATAGTTAAACCAAATAAAAATTACATCAATATAATCGGAATACAGAAATGAACTTCAAACACACTCCGCTAGCTTTCGCATTGCTTGCCGCTTTCACTCAAATGGCCTACGCCGCCGAGCCGCAAGTATTGGAAGAAATGGTGGTATCTGGCTCACGCAGCGCCACTAAACTATCGGAAACCCCGGTCGCGATTGGCGTCGTCAAGGAAGAAGTATTAAAGCGCGATAAGCCTAAGACCATGGGCGAGGTCATCAATCGGGTCGCCGGGGTGTACTGGAACGATCTCGGTAATGAGCAGCACAGCATGAGCATACGCCAGCCTATCAGCACCAACGCGGTGTATCAGTATCTGGAAGACGGCATTCCTATCCGTCCTTTGGGCGTGTTCAACCATAATTCACTCAACGAGATGAATCTGGCTGGCACTGAAAGCGTGGAAGTGGTCAAGGGTGCGGCCTCATCGCTGTACGGCAGCAATGCGGTCGGCGGCGCGGTCAATTTTATGACAGCACGGCCATCGGCTACACCTTACGCCAGCATCAGCGCACGCTATGAGGATGTTTCTGGCTACAAGCGCATAGACACCATCGCCAGCAATACCTGGGGCGATCTGGGCCTGCGTTTTTCCCAATACAGCTCACGCCGCACTGCTGACAACTGGCAGCAATACAGCAAGGGCGATAAAGACTCAGTCTCGCTGCGCGGCGATTATGCCTTGAGCGACTCGGCAATCTTACGCGCCACGCTGGTGCATACCGATCTGGATGTTGCCATGACCGGCGGCCTGAATGAAACCGACTACCAAAATACACCGGGCAAAAGCATCAATAGCTTCACCTATCGCAAGGACAAAACCACGCGCGCCAATCTGGCCTGGGAGGCGGAAACCGTCAAGAACGGTCTGACTACCGTCACCCTGTTTTCTCGCAAAAATGACCATGGCCAGATCCCTAGCTATACTCTGGTCGGTTGCAGCGCCAAGGCCAAACTTTGCCAGGGCACAGAAAATAATAGCCACGTCGATTCTCTCGGCCTGGACGCCAAGCATCAGCAAGAGTTTGATTGGCTGGCATCGCGCCTGATCGCCGGCGTGTATCTGGACAAGAGCGACAATCCTTACTACAGCAATAATCTGAGTGTGGTGCGTGACCCCGTCACCGGCATGAATCTGAGCTATAGCAACGCCAATGCCAGTAACCCAAAGGGCGTGCGCAACTATCAAGCCGACATCAACAACACCGCTTTTTTCACTCAATGGGAATTTAGCCCGCTGCCAAAAACCCGGGTCGTGGTCGGTGCCCGCGCCGACGCCATCAGTTACGACTACACGAATAATCTCTCACCGGCTGGCAGCGTTAATTATGGCGCGGCCAACGAGAGTCGTAGCTTTTCGCATGTCAGCCCTAAGCTCGGCGCTACCTATGCGCTGGGCAAAGACAGCAGCGTCTACAGCAATCTGAGTCAGGGTTTTACCCCGCCCGAAGTGAGCCAGCTCTACGGCAAGACCGGCATCCCAGATCTGAATCCGGCCACCTATAATAACTATGAGCTAGGCTTGCGCATGGCGTTTCTGGATGGTGCCTTAAAGCTCGATACAGCGGTATACCGACTGGACGGGCGCGATACCATCGTCAGCTACACCATCGCCCAGGGGAATAGCGAAAACCGTAATGCCGGCAGCACCCGCAGCCAGGGTTTAGAGCTGGGTCTCAACTATGATGCTGGCCTATTTGACGCCCGCCTTGCCACCACACTGGCTAGCCATAAATACGAAAAATATCAGGTCTCCGGCAGTATCGATTACAGTGGCAAACAAATGCCGCAAGCGCCTAGCGATATCACTAGTGCAGAGCTAGGCTATAAACCAGTCACTGGTGCGCGCATCGCGCTGGAACTGGTGCATCAAGGTGAATACTGGATGAACAATGCCAATACCGTGCGCTATGCCGGCCATACTTTACTGAACTTACGCGGCAGCTATCTGCTCGCCAAAGGCTGGGAGGTCTGGTTGCAAGCGCGCAATCTGGCAGATACGCGCTACGCCGACTCGGCATCAAGCTCTTACTCCGGCACAGGTGCCTATGTACCTGATACGCAAAACTCCTACACTCCGGGCGCACCGCGCAGCGTGATGCTAGGCGTGACGTATGCGTATGGCGGTAAATAATCTTGATGCATGATGACCACGAGAAAGATACTCTGATGAAAACCATCCTAGGACGATTAACAGGCTGCATGGCAATCGCCGGCTTGATGTTGACAACACTGCCGGCGCTGGCCCATCACAACGCGCCGGCAGTTTCCGACAAAGCAGCCGCCCCCTATTCCGGCAGCGCTTTTGCCCCCGACGGCGCACTGTGGAGTCTGCAACTGAACGCACAGGGTCATCTGGCCTTGCACATCAGCCGTGACGACGGCCGCAGCTGGCTGCCGGAGCGCGTACTCGACACCGGTGACGATCACATCAAAACCAGTGGCGAGAGCCCGCCGAAAATCGCCTTCGGACCAAATGGCATCGTCATCATTATCTACGCGCAACCGCTGGCGAAAAAATTCACAGGCGAAATCCGCATGCTACGCTCTACCGATGGCGGCGCCCACTTCGCCGCGCCGGTGACCTTGCATCAAGACCGTCAAGTAATCAGCCACAGTTATGCCGTGATCGCCTTCGATGCCAAAGGTGCTTTGCATACGGTCTGGATAGATTCGCGTGAAAAAGCTGCCGTCACAAGCGCCAATGAAGCGGCAGAAAAAACCGGACTAGCCAAGACTGATTACCGCGGTGTCTCGCTATATCGCAATGTCTCGCTCGATGGCGGTGCCAGCTTTGGTCCCGACAGCAAGTTATCCGACTATAGTTGCGAATGCTGTCGTATCGCCGTTACGCCGACTGCCAACGGCCAGATCGCGGCGCTGTGGCGGCATCTGACGCTACCGAATATCCGCGATCACGCCTTCACACTCTTGAGTGCAGAAACGCCAGTGGCTACTTCGGCACCCTTAGCCGAACCGGTGCGTGCCAGCTTCGACAACTGGGCGATAGACGGCTGTCCACACCATGGCCCGGCGCTGACCACATCCACAGCCGGTGGCTATCATGCAGTCTGGTTCGGCGACCGGGCTGGCGTGGCGCAGGTACGCTATGGCAAGCTTGATCAGGCCGGCAATCCCGTCGGCACTGCGCAAGTACTGCCCGATACCAAGGCCGAACACGCCGACATCCTTAGTAGCGGCAGCAAGCTGGCCATCGTCTGGCGCAGCTACGACGGCACAAAGATGAACCTGAAAGCCTGGATCTCGGACGACGATGGCCAGCATTTTAAGCTCAGAGAGATCGCCAGCAGCAAACTCGATAGCGATTATCCGCAACTACTCAGCAAGGGCGGAAAAATCTACGTGATCTGGAACACCACAGGGAAACGCCATGTTGAAATCCTTTAATTTCGGAGCGACTTTGTTGACTGCGCTCAGCCTGCTGAGCAGCGCTCAAGCTCTGGCTGCCGCCAAACAAATAGAAAATTTTGACGCGCACAGTTGGCAGCGTTTCCAGAAAGACTTACCACGCCCGGCGGCGGTGATTTTTTCGACCACCGATTGCAGCCACTGCCCGGCCATCATCGCCGCACTTGGCGAGCAACTAAAAAACCGCCTACCGCAGATACCTCTGGTGGTAGTGGTGATGGATGGCGAAGACCAGCCAGGCTTGCTGCAAGAAGCACACTACAAACCGGCCAGCCGCCTGTTCGTGTTCAAGGGCCAGAGCGCAGCGCTGCAATACTCGATCAACCCGAACTGGCGCGGCATCACGCCCTACGTCGCCCTGCTACCGAAAAACGGCGAGCCTAAATTAGTGATGGGCAAACCATCTGCGCAAGAACTGGAAAGCTGGCTAAGCAGCGGCCAAAAACACTAGACGTCTAGTTGACACCAGGCACAAGCCCAGCGCGCATATCCCATGCGGCCTGCAGGCCAGGCAGGCTGGAAACCCGCATGGAATATGCGCGCTGGGCTTGCCTGTTGTAGATTTTCACCTTGGATTAGCTCACAATTAAACTCACCACCGAGCTCAAAATTAGGCTCACCATCTGTATCAACAATGAAAACGGAAACATCATGAAAAAGATATTCATCACATCGCTACTAGCACTCTGTTTCGGCACTGCCGCACAGGCACAAGTGAGCGTCAAGGAAGCCTGGGTAAGAGCCACCGTGCCGCAACAAAAAGTCACGGGCGCTTTCTTGCAAATCACCTCAGGTCAAGAGGCGCGTCTGGTCGCTATCAGTTCGCCAGCCGCGGCCAGCGCCGAACTGCATAAGATGGAAATGGAGGGGGATATTATGAAAATGCGGGCCATCGATGCGCTTGCTTTACCCGCTGGAAAAATGCAAGAACTTAAACCGGGCAGCTATCACATCATGCTGATGAATCTGAAAGCACCTATCAAAGAAGGGGCCATCGTGCCACTGACGCTGACGATAGAAGGCAAGGACAAAAAACGCGAAGAGATACAGGTGCAAGCCGTCGCGAAATCCATGAATCAGGCCGCGGCGGCTGCGCCCATGCATCATTAAGCGGAGAGCCATCATGCACAGTTCTCCACGCGCGCTCATCGTCCCTATCATGCGCTGCTTTAATGTCGCGGCTATCTGCGCCCTTGCGGTGTGGCATGGCTATGCATTTCAAGTGAACCAGGCGATCGCACACGTACCACAATCACATGTTCTGGAATTGCAGCTAATCGAAAGCAATATGGCACACCTCACACAGACTCAAGCCAGCACCCTGAGCCATTGAAAGTATCAGCACACTTCGCGCTCAAATACATCCCACTAGCCTTAGGCGGAACACACTGACTAGACCAGTTTTTCCGCCTAAGCGCTCACCACCTTTCAGTCCCTAAGCCCGGCCAAAAGCGAAGGACGCAATTTGACTTTACAATTTCCTCCATTCTGGTACTGTAGTATTTGAAGTGCAATTTATTGCCTATTTGCAACGCAGCACAAGAATACATACTTGCACGCTAATTCTCTGACACCGCTAGTTCAGGAGAAACACATGAAGCCGAAAGCTCAGCATTTAGTATTGGCTCTAATCATCGCGAGCGCATCGCAATGGGCCTGTGCGCTGGAAAAAAGCACAGAAGCCGAAGCCATCGCGCTGATCCAAAAAGCCCAGGAATATCTGAAAAAAAACGGCATGGAAAAATCCATACTGGAATTTAATCGCCTAGACAGCCCGTTCAATAGCATCAGCGAGATGAATAAAAAAGGCGACCTGTATCTGTTTTCAGTGGACTCCAAGGGTTATCAGGCGATACATGGGAAAAACCCAAAAATCCCCGGTAAGGTGATGATAGACATGCGCGACAGCGACGGCGTCTACATCATCAAAGATTTGGTCAAGGCCTGCATGGAGAGCAAAGACGGCAAAGGCTGGACCCAGTATCGCTGGCCCAATCCTGTAAGCAAAGAGGTAGAAGTGAAACGCGGCTATATTGAGAAAGTGCCGGGCGTAGATATGTGCCTGGGTACCGGTATTTATAAATGAAGCGATAACTGGATAAATAAGCTTGTAATTAGCACCTCATTAGCTCCCAAATATAAAACTGCGTCTAAAAAGCAAAATCGAAAGTACCCGGCATGCAGCCAGTGGCCTTACCTACCCGACCTCGAATAGTCGGCCAGACTTTCTTGCTACTGGCCACCATCACCATCGCCGCTATCATCGGTCAAGCATGGTGGGCGATACAGCAAGACCGCCGCATCACACTAGAATCCGAACACGAAAACGGTTTAATCGCGGTACGTTTATTAGAAGAACACGCCACCCTGACACTGCATGAAGCGGAACGTAATCTGGATATGCTGCGCAATGCCATCCATGCAGAAGGCCGGCAAAAACCCATAGACGACACAATGATACGCAGCTTGCTGACCAAGGCTCAGCCCTTTAATCAGGTGATGAAGGCACTGCAATACGTCAACCCCCAAGGCGTCGCTTCGGTCAGCACTATCGATTACCCCGCCTACCAGACCGACGCCGACGACAGAACCTACATCCCCTATTTACTGGCGCATCAAGAACACAAAAAGATCATGCTAGGCCGACCGTTTCAGCGTTTTTATGACGCTGAGCTGGTGGTACCGATTGCGCGCAACATCTTTAGTGAGGACGGACGCTATCTGGGCATCATCAGCACAGACATCAGCGTTTCCTACTTTAGTACGGTGTATGCCAGAGTAGCGAAAGACAGTAAGGCGATGGTCGCCTTGTTTTCTGACGAAGGTACCGTGATCGTGCGCTTCCCTTTCGATCTCAAAGTGATAGGTAAAAATATCGCGAACTCTGGCGTCGTCAGTCAACTCAAGCAACAAGCCGTAGAAGGCCACTTTGAAGATAGCCATTTTTTGGACGCAGAAAAGAACGAGGCCCGACTTTACACGTATAGAAAAATCGGCGATTACGGCATCGTATCGATCTTCGCACGCGAACGCGACCTCACGCTGGCAGCATGGCGCCAGCGCAGTGCCGAACGTATGGCGTTTTCTGCGGTTGCGGTTCTGTTTCTCTGTCTCCTGATGTTTTTTCTGTGGAAGCATATACGCCAGCTCAATCGCACGGAAGAATCATTGCGCTTATCTGAGACTTCTTTACGCGCCAGCGAAAAAAAATTCGTCGATTTATTTGAGCAGTCTCCAGTTCCTTTGGCGCTGGTCAGATTAAGCGACGGTGTGATCATAGAAATGAACGATAGCCTATTAAGCCAATGGGGCTTTACCAGATCAGAAGTCATAGGGAAAACTGCTCTGCAATTAAAGGTATGGGAAACGCCGTCCGAACGTATCGGGTATGTCAATGCACTGCACGCGCAAGGTCACGTCCATGAATTGGAAGTACGGCTATGCAATAAACGCGGCGAAGTGGCGACCTGTCTACTGTCCTCGCGCGTGTTCAACTCAGATGGCGAACAGCTCATCATCTTTACGCCCATCGACATCTCGAGCATGCGCGCCATCGAAGACCAGATACGACATCTCAATACCGATCTGGAAGCCAGGGTTAGTGAAAGAACCGAGAGTCTGGAACACGCCAATCAGGATTTAGAAATCGCCTTAACATCCATGAAAAACATGCAGGCCGAGATGTTCCGCTCAGAAAAAATGGCGGCACTCGGTTATCTGGTAGCGGGAATCTCACACGAACTCAATACCCCTATCGGCAATAGCCTGATGGTAGCCAGTACCCTCAAAGAACATGCAGAAAATCTCGCCAGTGAATTAGGCAGCGGCAAACCGCGCCGCAGTATCCTGAACGAATTGATTGCGGAAACCAGAAAAGGCGCAGTTATTTTAGTGCGTAGTCTGGAACGTGCGGCACAACTGATCATCAGCTTTAAACAAGTCTCAGTCGACCAGGCCAGCAATCACAGACGTAGTTTTGACTTGCGCAAATCGCTAGAAGAAATATTGCTGACACTAGAACCCATGTATCGCCGCAGCGCCCACAAGCTCACACTCGATCTGCAAGCGGACATCAGCATGGAAAGCTACCCGGGTGCACTCGCGCAAATTTTAACCAATGCCATTAGCAATGCGATTAACCATGCTTTTGAGAACAAAGCGCAAGGTCTGATGCAGCTTAGCAGCCATCTCATCGAGGATGGCCAAGTCGAAATCATCTTCAGCGATAACGGTTGCGGGATTCCACCAGAAAACCTGAAACGCGTATTCGATCCCTTCTTCACCACCAAACTAGGACAAGGCGGATCGGGGCTGGGAATGAACATCGTCTACAACCTGGTCACCGAAGTCTTAGGCGGAAAAGTCGAATTAAAAAGCGAACTGGGTAGCGGCACCAGCCTAATCATCCGCCTGCCTTTGATTGCACCGGAAAACAAGGATGAGTAAGTGTCTATGACTTTGCTGAAACGCCACAAACATTTTCACAAAAGAGCCTGCAGAATAAACCAGGCCCAAGGCGCATATCCCGTGCGCCTTTCCGGGCAGGCAGGCTGCAAACCCGCATAGGATATGCGCGCCGGGCTAGGTGTTTTTAAAAACCAGGTCCCTTGTCATCCCGAGATTTACTCAAACTGTTTTTGAAATTGCTCGAATTGCAGTGTCAGACTGTCTAACTGGTTGCGCAGGCTTTGCACTTCCTGCTCTAAAGCACCGATCCTATCGCGCTGCGGCGTTGTGCCTGCACTGGCGGCAATCTCGGCTTGCTCTAACGCTTCTGCCCCGGACAACAGATGGGCGTAACGTGCTTCTTTATTGCCAGGCGCGCGCGCCAGACGGGCAACGAAGGGAGGATATTTGTCCATCAAAAAATCCAGGCTCGCTTCCAGTGCTTGCACTGTCGCAAACTCGTGCAGGCGACCGGCACGGCTGCGGATCTCGCCGGCCGTTTGTGGCCCGCGCAGCATCAGTACGGTGAGAGCGGCCAAACGGTCTTGCTCTAGCATCCATTTGATACGCATGCGATGCTCGTACTTGACCACACGCGCACCGGCCTGGTTGATCACACCGACTAGCTTTTTTTGCGCCAAATGGTCGAGCACTTCCAGCACTTTGCTTTCTGACAGCGACATCACAGGATCGCGGCTAGACAATTGATTACAGCCATTCACCAGGGCATTGAGCGACATCGGGTAATTATCGGGCGTGGTAGCCTCTTTCTCTGCCAGCACGGCCAGCACTCTGACCTCAAAGGCGTCGAGTAACTTGCTCTGATCGATGGCGTTAAGTTCAGGGCCGGTATTTTCTGCGGTGTTTTCTGCGATGTTTTCTGTGTTCATAGTGGTTCCATAGGAGGCGGATGCTGATGGTGGCGGCGAGCGCCGGTTTCAGCTTCGAGTGAACATTTTTGCATTCTACCAATTTTAGCCAGACTCCATGCTAATTCCTCCACCCAGCTATTTTGCGTAACTACCTGGGATTTAAATAAGCAACGCGCCAGCGCGCATATTCCATGCGCCTCACAGGCTAGGCAGGCTGGGGAAGCGCATGGAATATGCGTCTCAGGCTGGCCTTGGGCAAGAATAGAGGTGAAGCTTGATACTGATAAGAAAACGCCAGGCTAACTCGCGTTCATTCTAACTCGCGTTTTTTGAGCTTCATCCTGACTTATCGACATTTGGTCGCAGCAGCAACACCTTGTCAAAAGAATCTATTATATTAGGCTAGAGCTTGTCCCTGTTCATACCTAGGGCTTAGGCAAAATTTCCCAGCTAAGCGCATCGCCAAAAACAGAGATCAATAAGGCATGGCGGCTACAAGGACGCTGGGGCGTTTTTGCGTAAGTCCTGATAAATAAAATAAATCTTTTGGAGAATACCTAGTGCTGACCATCAAACACCTCAACAAGACTTACGCCAATGGCGTGCATGCCATCAACAATGTCAGTCTGGAGATCCCAAATGGTTTATTTGGTTTGTTAGGGCCGAATGGTGCCGGTAAATCTTCGTTAATGCGCACCATTGCCACCTTGCAGGAACCAGACAGCGGCAGTATCCATTTCCAGGGTATGGACGTCTTAAAAGAGAAAGAAGATTTACGTCGCCAGCTAGGCTATTTGCCACAGGATTTCGGGGTCTATCCCAAGGTCAGCGCAGAAGATCTGTTGACCCATTTTGCGATACTCAAAGGCCTGACTCAGAAAGCCCAGCGCAAGGAAATGGTCGAGAGCTTGCTACGCCAGACCAATCTGTGGGAGGCGCGCAAACGTGCGCTCGGCAGCTATTCTGGCGGCATGCGGCAACGCTTCGGCATCGCGCAAGCCTTACTGGGCGCGCCTAAACTGGTGATCGTCGATGAACCTACCGCCGGTCTGGATCCGGATGAGCGCAATCGCTTTCTGAATTTGCTGGCCGAGATCGGTGAGCAGGTGGTGGTTATCCTATCTACCCATATCGTGGAAGACGTGACCGACCTGTGCCCACGTATGGCGATGATCGCGCAGGGCAAGGTGCTGATCCAGGGTGAGCCGCAGGCGGCGATCGATGAACTCAAGAATAAGGTGTGGCGCAAAAGCGTCAGCAAGGCTGCTTTGCCTGAGTACCAAAGTAAATTTACGGTGCTGGCCAGCCGTCTGGTGGGCGGCAAACCGCAAATCAATGTCTATTCTGAGAGCCAGCCTGACGAGGGTTTTGTGCAAGTGGAGGCAGATCTGGAAGACGTCTACTTCTTGCAATTGCGCGCCTCCCAGGCAAGCGCAAATTTGACTGGTCAGGCAGCGGGCGCGGCAACTCGTGCCTCAGATTCCGCTGGCACCTCCGATGCAGCGACCGCCTCGCGTGCGGCTTAAGGAGCAGATCATGTGGTTAGAATTTTTTAAATTTGATTTGCGTTACCAATTACGTCAACCGCTGCTCTGGGTCAGCGCACTGATCCTGGCGGCCATGGCCTTTGGTGCTAGCAGCAGTGACTCTATACAAATGGGTGGCGCAATTGGTAATGTCAACCGTAACGCACCGGTCGTCATCGTCCAGTTTCTCGGGATCTTTTCTCTGATATCGATGTTTATCGTGACGATTTTTATCGCCGGTGCGGTGTTGCGCGATAGCGAGATCGGGATCTCCGACATGATTTTTGCCACCCCCATGCGCAAACATGATTATCTGATCGGGCGCTTCGCCGCCGGCATGCTGGCCTGCCTGATGATTTTTGTAGTAATTGCGATTGGTCTGATGCTGGGGCCGCTCATGCCTTGGGTAGATACAGCACGGGTCGGCGCATTTTCTTTGCATGCCTATCTGTGGGGTTTTGCGGTACTGGTCATCCCTAACCTCCTGTTTATCGGGGCTTTACTGATGTTACTAGCTGCCACCACACGTTCTATGATGCTGGTCTATGTCGGCGTGATCGCCTTCTTTGTGCTGTGGGGTGTAGCCGGAGCCTTTACCAGAGACATCAGCAATGAATGGATAGCCGTGTTGGTCGATCCGTTTGGCGTGCGCGCGTTTTCCCGACTAACGCGCTATTTTTCGGTGGCTGAATCGAATGCAGGTCTGCCAGCAGTGAGTGGATTTTTACTGGCGAACCGGGTCTTATGGTGCGCCGTCGCACTGGCTTGTTTTGCTGCCACTGTGGTGCTGTTTAAACCGCAGCGCGCTGGCACTAGCCGCGGTTTGTTCGGCAACACCAAGAGCGCAAAAAATGTTTTGGAACTGTCTTTGAAGACGCCATTAACACGCGTAGTACCGCAATTTTCTTCCGCCACGGCATGGCTGCAATGCTGGCAAATATTCTGCTTCGATACCAAGGCTGTGTTTAAAAGTGTGCCATTTTTGGTGATGCTGTTATTTGGTGTCATGAACTTCGTTGGCAGTGTCAGCCAATCAGGAAGCATGTTTGGCACCACCATCTATCCGGTCACATCAGAGATGCTGCAAACTTTGACCGGTAGTTTTAATTTTATGCTGATCATCATCTTGACTTTTTACGCTGGCGAACTGATCTTTAAAGAACGCCAAGTCAAAATTGCTGACGTGAGCGATGCCTTGCCAACTCCTAACTGGGCACCATTGCTCGCCAAAAGCCTGGCTTTATGTGGCGTGATTCTGGTTTTCATCGGCACCGGTGTGTTAGCCGCCATGTGTTTTCAACTGATTAAAGGCGATGTGCCTATCGAAGCTCTGCTGTATTTGAAGGGCAGCTTGTTGGGTTCACTGCCTTTTATCTTGATGGCGCTGTGCGCGATCTGTTTGCAGGTATTGACGAATAATAAGTTTATCGGCTATCTGCTGATGATCGTCCTACTGGTGTCGCAAATAGTCTTGGGCATCCTGCATTTCGATCACAATCTGTATAACTTTGCCGGTCTGCCTGCGATCGCGTATTCGGATATGAATGGCTACGGCCATTTCCTGTTGGGCTGGTCGTGGTATGCGGTGTACTGGAGTTTTTTCACTCTGGCCCTGCTGATCGTGGCGCAGGCGTTCTGGGTCCGTGGCCTGTCGCAAGAATGGCGGGTAAGGGTAGCTCTGGCGGCACAAAATCTAAAAGAAAAATCTGGATTGACACTGGCGATCAGTCTGAGCGGTTTTGCCTTGAGCGGTGGCTGGATTTTTTACAATACCAATATACTCAATCAGTATGAAGCCAGTAACGTCGCCATGGACAAGCAGGCTAATTATGAAAAACTATATCGCCAATATAAGGACTTGCCGCATCCTAAAGTGACCGATATCAGCGCCAATGTGGATATCTATCCGGCCGAAAGGCGAGTCGCAATACAGGGACACTATGTATTGCAGAACAAGACAGCGCAGCCTCTGGATACTTTGCGTTTGCAAGTGAATCCAGAAGTCGAAACCGTATGGCGCAATCTGCCGCCGCATCAGCTCACGCTCGAAGATAAAAAACTCGGATTCAGCATCATCAAGCTTACGCAAGCTTTGGCTCCGGACGAGAAACTTGATCTGACGTTTAGTGTGGATCTACGTCATCCCGGTTTCACCAATAGCGGTGCCGCCAACTCTATCAACCGCAACGGCAGTTTCTTCAACAACGCAGAGTTTTTTCCGCATTTCGGCTACAACGCCCGCGCCCAACTAATCGACCGCAACGAGCGGCGCAAGCGCGGTCTGGGTGAACCGGAGCGGATGGCTAAGCTGGAAAACGAGGCGGCACGTGTCAATAGCATTTTCGGTGCCGAGGCCGACTGGATCAATTTTGAGACCACGGTTTCAACCAGCGCCGATCAGACCGCGCTCGCACCGGGCTACCTGCAAAAAACCTGGGTAGAAAATGGACGCCGCTATTTCCACTACAAGATGGATAAACCGATGTTGCCGTTTTTTGCGTATTTATCAGCCAACTGGGAAATTAAGAAAGCCGACTGGAAGGGCTTGCCTATAGAAATTTATTATGACAAAAAACATGCCTACAACATAGACAAAATGATCAGCGGCACACAAAAGTCTCTGGACTATTTTAGTAACCAGTTCACGCCCTACCAACATCAGCAAGTGCGAATATTGGAGTTTCCTAAGTACCAGCGCTTCGCCCAATCTTTTGCCAACACTATCCCGTTCTCGGAAGGCATAGGCTTTGTCGCCGATCTGCGTGATAAAGATGATCTCGATTATGTGTTCTATGTGACGGCGCATGAGATGGCACATCAGTGGTGGGGTCATCAGGTGGTGGGAGCCGAGGTGCAAGGCTCGACCATGTTGATGGAATCGCTGGCTCAGTATTCGGCCATGATGGTGATGGAGAAAGAATACGGTCGTGAAAAAATGCGTAAATACCTGCGCTATGAACTGGATCGCTATCTCAGCGAACGCGGTGGAGAGATGGTCGAAGAGCAGCCTTTATTCCGGGTAGAAGATCAACAGTACATTCACTATCGCAAAGGCAGTCTGATTTTTTACCGGCTGCGCGATGAAATCGGCGAGCAACCCTTAAACCGTGCCTTGAAGCGTTTCTTGGAAGACAAAGCCTTTCAGCAAGCGCCGTTCACTACCACCCGGGAATTATTGAGCTACATCCGTGCCGAAGCAAAGCCAGAGCAACAGGCATTGATCACCGACATGTTTGAAAAAATTGTTTTCTACGACAACCGCGTCAACCAAGCGACTGCCAAAAAGAGAGCGGATGGCCAGTGGGATGTCACGATGAAAGTACATCTGGCAAAAATGGAGGCAGATGGTAAGGGCAAGGAAAGCAGCAGAGCCTATGACGAGCCTATAGAAATCGCCATTTTTGCACGCGCGGCAGGTGCCAAGGAGAAAGACGAGCGCATCTTGTACAGCGCAAAACGCGTACTCAAAGACGGTGATTCCACCCTGACGATCACCGTCAAAGAGCAACCCTACGAGGTCGGGGTTGATCCTTACAATAAGATGATAGACCGCGTCTCACGCGACAACCGCAAGGAAGTGAGTATCGAGTAAGTGCTTGACGAGTAAATCAACTACGAATGAGTGTGGTGTCAGCGCGACGCCACACTCATCTCAACTTGGGGTCTTAGCCAGACTGACGGTATCGCCGCTGGGGATACCATCGGCCTTCCAGCGATCAAATTCAGTTTGTATTGCGACCAGAGTTTGCTGACTGATTTCGGGCAAGCTGCCACCTAAAATTTTCTTAGCCTGCTCAAACCCTAGCTCGACTGCCGCCCGAATTTTGTCGATTTTTGCAGGGTCGCCGCCGATTGCGCCCTTGGCAAAACTGAGTATGCGCTCGGCGGTTTTTTGCACGCCAAACTCACCGTCAGGCGCGATGGCTGCTTTCGCTGCGTCTATCGTTTTCGGATCTACCGTCAACTTTTGCTCACCGCTCACCACTTTCTGCAAATTCAAACCTTGTTGCTCTATCAGCGGTCGTATTAAATCGATAATTTCTTGCGCCTTGCGATCTGACTCTTCCAGCAGGGCAGCCAGATCGGGTTTTTCTTTGGTTTGGTTCACACGTGGATCGCTGTAAGTAAAGGCGGTACTGCTGCTGGCACTGGCAGACAAACTAACACTATCTTGTGACAGCGTCGGGCTAGGGACGCTACGGGTAAGCGTCTCGGCGTGTTCATTGTCCCTTAACTTGACGGCAGTTTTTGTCGCTGGCAAGGGGCTGGGGGCGGGATTACTGATACGGACAGTCATGATGTACTCCTTTTTGTTTACTGTAAGCAAACTGAGTAATACAGATAAATACGGATAAATACTGGGAGGCAATATGCTTTACGATATTGATCTAGCATAGTTTATATCGACCGGATTACCGAAAAATCAAGGGCAAAGCTGCAATACGGTATAATTGAGGCTCATATTCATTGGGGAGTAGCCTCTTTCAGCCAGCTGAAAGAAGCGCATCAACATACTTGGCCATCCGGTCATGGTGCGTTTAATCAAGATAGAACTTTTCGCCGTAGCAATTTAGCGTAAGTCCTACAAAATTTTGATTTGGCAAGACTTTTGATATATGCGTTTCCGCTATCCAGGGATGGGGCGGGGAACGTGTGTATCATCAGTTTAATCGCCCTATCCCAAGACTAATCATGGAAGCTTTCTTCGTCTCTACTCTTGCTGTCGCCGTGGGTGAAATCGGTGACAAGACTCAGTTACTCGCCCTTTTACTGGCGGCCCGCTATAAAAAACCGATTCCCATCATCCTCGGCATCCTGGTTGCTACCCTCGCCAATCACGCTTTAGCTGGTTTGCTAGGGCATTGGGTGGTCAGCCATATCTCTTCGGAAGTGCTACGCTGGGCCTTGGGCTTATCGTTTCTGGGAATCGCCGCATGGACCCTAAAACCGGATGAAATGGGCGATGAGGGCATCAATGAAGGTCGCTACGGGGTATTTTTATTAACCTGCGTGACCTTTTTTCTGGCCGAAATTGGTGACAAAACCCAATTAGCGACCGTCGCGCTGGCAGCCAAATATACCAATCTGCCGTTAGTGATAGCCGGCACTACGCTGGGCATGATGATTGCCGACGTTCCAGCAGTATTTCTGGGCAAGATCGCTGCACCGAACTTCCCTTTCAAACTGGTGCGCTGGATCGCCGCAACGCTGTTTGCCATCTTGGGCGTCCTGGTATTGCTGGGTATCGGCGACAAATTTCTATAAATAAACAAAGCTATGATTACCATCTACCACAATCCTCGTTGCTCCAAATCGCGTGAAACTCTGGCATTAGTGCAACAGATTTCCAGTGAACAGAATCTGCCACTGGAGGTGGTAGATTATCAAAAATCGGCGTTAAATTTAGCGCAACTACGGCATTTGAATAAGCAGTTAGGCGGCAACGTAAAAGAAATGCTGCGCGAAAATGAAGATGAGTTTTCTAGTCTAGGCCTTCATCATGCAGATGATGAAGCTTTACTGGCTGCGCTTGCTAATCATCCGAAATTACTCCAAAGACCTATCGTCAGCTATCTGGACAAAGCAGCGATAGGGCGACCACCAGAATTTGTGTTGTCGCTATTTAAAAACACCACTAAGGCATCCGCATGAGCGAATTTATTTTAACCGCAGGCAGCGTCGTCAAATTTGGCACGATTTCGACTGCTTTGTACCCTATTTTTCGCCATGGCATTGCACCGGATACACCCAGAGAAGGCTTTCAGGAAGGACGCGAAAGCTTGCCGTCCTCGGGTATTTATGTCGGCGAGTTGATGGCCTACTTTGCCGCCTGCGGTGCTTTTTGCAATGCCACCAGCACTTTGCATGCTGCCCATGAAGAAGTGATGTCGCGCTTTGTGCAGCAGCTGCAAAACGCCCACGGTGAAAAGCCTGTCATGCCAGAGTTGGAAGAGATCGCGGCGCAAGCGGGTTTGCCAGTGATACTAGAAATCACGTTGGAAGAAGATTGCGTCTTGCTGGCAGACGATCAATTCATTGCCGATGGGAATGCCGAAAAAAGCTGGAAACTCTGGCGTAGCGGCACCTTGACACGCGCCGCTGGAATTCCGGCTAGCTGGATCAAAAAATTCTACTTCCCGCGCTTGCTCGATTATCGCGATGTCGCCAGTGGCCGTAATACCAGAGTGTTAGAACAAACCACAGACAGCGCATTGATGGTCGGTGGCCTGATGCAGTCCTGGCACAAAGATACCCCCGGCGATCTATTGTTGGCCTTCAAGAAGCAATATGGCCGCATCAACTTCTCACAATCTAGTGCTTTTGACGAAACCGCTCTGGAGCGTTTTTTCAATCTAAGCGCCATGCTCGACCCCGCCACCCGTCTCCTTAATCAAATGACGATCTGGCAGGATGTCGATGCACTGGCCAAGAAACAGCAAATACCGCTGGGCTAAGACAAACGGCTCATGCTGCAGGGTTGCGCTTGACGAAAAACAGCGCAGCCCCGATCGCCATCAAAATACCGCCAAAAAACCTGTTTTGCTTTTTTAATAGAGCTGGATCGCGAAAGAATCGCTGCATGGACGAAGCGGCAAATGCATAGCTATGCATCACCACCAAATCCACAAAACACATGGTCACACCGAGTATCAATAGCTGCGGCAAGACTGGCGCATGCTGACTGATAAATTGCGGCAACACCGCCACCATAAAGATAATCCCCTTGGGATTGGTAGCATTGGTAAAAAAGCCTATCAAAAAGCGTTTGCGCCAGCTCGGCACCAGTGTTTGTGGCAGAGCGACATCGGCGTCGATAGGGCTCAGCACTTTGGCGCGCCATTGGCTGATACCAAGATAAATCAGGTACAAGGCACCTATGGTCTTGACGGTGTTAAACGCCACTTCAGATGCCATCAACAGAGAACCGACACCGGCACCGGCGATTGCCAGAATCAATAACAGGCCCGCCTGCAGGCCGATAATCGTGCCTGTGGTTTTTTTTACGCCAAATGAGAGCCCATGCGACATCGATAAAACCGCGCCGGAACCAGGCGAGATAGCGATCACGCAGGCAGCAAGAAAAAAGGTAAACCAGGTAGTGAAGGGCATGATCAATTCAAACGAAATTGGTGGAGGCTTCGAGTCTAACATAGGACTCACGCAAAATTTTCCCGCCAGGCGCAGCGCCCAAGAACGTAATAAGTACCCATAGTACGATTGGGCGAATGCATGCACGCTGGGGCTGGTTTTGCTTAAATCCAATACACGCTCTAGCCGCGCATCATGGCCGCCATCAGCTGACTCTTAAGAGTTTTAATCAGCGCAGTCTCATCGGGCGGCACCCCTTCCTCGGCAGTCAAGGCGCGGTCGGCGTAAAAAAAGCCTATGGACTTTTTTTGCAGGACTAGCGGCAAAATAATAAAACTGCGTGTATCTGGCAGCAAATCTTTATGCCATTGCGGCAAGAGGTTTTGTATCTTGGCGACCGAGGCGTCGGAAATCATTAGATCGACGTTATTGCTCATGGCCAGGTGAAACACATCTTTTTCTTCTTTGACCGGAAACACAAAACGTCGCTGTCGTTCGGCATAAAGTTCACCGACCGATACCCTTGCCACATATGCCCCCTGTTTCATGTCGCGCAGGCAAGCGGTGGCAAAACGAAAACCCATAGCGCTGTACAGAGTCTCTAGTACCAATAAAATCATGTCGTTGAGTTTGACCTGATCCGAGGCCATCATCTGCATCACATCCTGCACTCCAGCTAACAACAAATCTCTGGCATTGCCGGGTTTGCCGCTGGGGTGACGCGGCGCAACTTGCAGTGCCGCACTATCAAAAGTGCTCAACATAAACTCACTGTCTAAGACTAAACTGGCGTCAGCTTCTTCGATCAGTTCGAGTGTGCCGACCTGACCATTTTGTAATAAGGCTATCCCCATACTCTCGGCCAGCTGGCGAGTCTCTAACTCGACCCTGGTGAGCATTTGCTCGAAGTGCGCCTTATCAAATTCCAAGGCCTTAGCAAAGCGCGGTAGCAAAGCACTGCAACGTGCTGCCAAACTCTGGCCAGTTGGCTGCGTCCCTGCTGCAAACATGATGCCGGCCACCGCATCACTAAAACTCGCAACCTGCTTTAACCATTCGCTGCGATGTTGCGCCTTTTTGACTTCGCCACTTGGTAAAGGGCCCAGCGATTGTATGATGGTGTCAGGGATTTTCCATTCCTGTAACACCGCTTCGCCAAATCGCGCGTAACTACAACCGAGCAAGAGATTGGCCGCGTCACTGGCCTTGTCGATCTCGCTCAGTTCCATGATATGGATGCGTTCATGTAATTGGTGATCGAAAGAAGCCAGCAAGACCTTGCCAATATTCTTAAACAAGGCTGCCACCGCTGCTTCTTCGGCATCGGAAAACTTACTGCGTTGCGCTAATTCGCGCGCGACTATGCTGGCACACAGAGAGTGCACCAGCTCTTTACGCACACTGCCCGCATGTTGTTTATTGCTGAAACCATCGACCAACAGCATCGCCAGTGCGCTGGTTTTAACCGCATTAAACCCTAGCAAAAATATGGCGCGCGACACCGTCGTCACAGGTGCGCCTGCGTGGGCGCGGTATTGCAGCGTGTTAGAGAGTCTGAGAATTTTTTGCGTCAACGCGACATCGGCCAACACAAAGTGCGCCAGTTTGGAAACCGGATCTTCACCGGATGAAGTGATCTCCAGAACCTTGGCGATCGAGATGCCTAAAGTCGGCAAATTTTCATCTTCTTTAATTTTTTTGAGCAAACGCTCGCGTGGCAATTCTTGTAGCGATTTTCCAAAATATTCTGATGAATGAGCGGACATGCAGCACCTATTTTTTTGTTTTATTTTGGACTATCGTAATGCCATATTTTTTCTGTAATTCATCATACAAACCACGGATCGCCTTCATCCGCGGATTCATAGGATCAAGCCGGGCGGCGGCAGCGATCAGACTCTTGGCTTGCTCGCCTATCTTATTATCCCAGCCTAAGTTTTCCAGACATTTGAGGGCGGCCAGAGCGGCATTCATCACCACTTGCGGATTATCTGGCGATTTTTGCGCTGCGCTCGCCATCAAATCGAGTGAGCCGCGGAAATCGCCTTGCTTGGCTTTTTGCACCCCTAGCGCGACCAACTCCATGACCTCCTTCTGACTCCGTTGCGCCAATTCTTTACCCAAATGCCCTTTGCCTGCGCTTTCAAATACACCGATAGCGCGGCTCATCATTTTTTGATCGCCGGCGTTACGCATCACATCCATGATGACTTCTGAAGCGGCCTCTTCTTTATCGTTTTCCAGACAGCTTTTAGCCAAACCCAATTTATTTTCGGTCGACAAACCTATGTCTTCGCGACTGGCTAGCACGGCGGCATCGAGCTCGTCGCTGAGTCTGGCGTCGCCGGTACCGGCATGCACCATCGCAGCCGAAATGGCACGGCAAGCTGCGGTTTTTTTCAGTCCGACCATGTTTTTTTCCATGTCGCGTATCACCGATTTGGCCTGATCGTGGTCGCCCTTCTTGACCAAGGCGCTGACCAGGTTGAGATGGTCTTCGGGATCGCGGAACTCTGAAAATTTAGCCTTGCTAACAACTTTTTTAAACACAGTCTCGGCCGTTTCTATATCGCCGGTACGCAGAGAAATCTCACCAAGTCTGCGTAAGCGCCGCACCGCATGTGGTGACACCGAGACTGCGGTATCGAGCACATCTTTCGCCTCCGGCAATTGACCTGCTGCTTCATGAGTCTTGGCCAGCCAGTCGTAGGCATCCATATACTTATCGTTCTCGTCCACCAGCGTCTTTAAGATCCCTTCCGCTTCGTCGAAGCGGCCTTGCATGAACAGGGTTTTTGCCAAACCCAGCTTGGCCCACGCCACCGCTCTCATCTCAAACACCTGTGTGTACAGTTGCTCGGCTTCTTCGGCCTCGCCGAGTATCACGTACAGCTCAGCGCGAAAGCGCATAAAGTCGATCAGATAACGCGGATAATTGTTTTCGCCTTCAACGCAAGCGGCGATCGCTTCTCGGATCGCGCCCTGCTCCATCAAGCTATACACTTCGATGAACGCCTTACGCTTTTCTATCGCTTTCATGACGCGTTCTAGCAGCGTGTCGGCAGTAAATGGTTTGAGCAAATAATCGGAAGGTGCCAGCTCAGCCGCGCTGACCACCTTGGCGTAACCACGCTCGGCCGTGACCATGATGAAGATGGTGGATAAAGGGGTGAGTTTGTGATGCCGCACATCTTCCAGCAATTGCTGGCCGTCCTGACCTACGCCCAGATCGTATTCGCACAAGACCAGATCGAATACTTTGGCCTGTATGGTACGGGCCGCGATACCGGCCGTATGAGCATGCTCGATCTTACTAATGCCGCATAAGTTGAGCATATTATGCAAGCTCACGCGCATGCCCGGATTGGGCTCGATCAGCAAGGCTCGAAAATCACTCAAATCGCTCATGAAAACCTTTAGCGTAATATGTTCTATCTGGCAGATGAATCTCTAGACAATGGCGGTTGCAGTATGAGAACCTTGCTTTCATTATAGACAGGATACGGCTAGTAAGCCGCGACTTATTGGCGCAAACAGCAGCCGATTTTCCATCCGCACTGCCAGCAATACGCTTATCGATATACACGTTGACGGTTAGGCAGCGCGCAAACTTTACTTTTCTTATGGCAATAAAAACAAGACTTAATAAAGAATTTGGATTATTTTTTCTGTTGCGAGACACAGCTTTGCTGCAATCGTCTCGCCAATGTACGAACTTGCCTTAGGCCGCTTTAGGCGTCTTGTTGAAAAGTTCAGGGGACAAGCTGCATCCTCAAGCGCCAGCGCGGCGCTATTTCAGAAAGCGCGCGATCAGCAATACCGCCAGCGACAACAGGATGGTGGAGGCAAACGGTAGCGAGAACACGCGCCCAAACAACTTGAAACGCAGATCGCCAGGCAAGCGTCCTATGCCGAGTTTTTCTAACCAGGGCAAGAGCGTAGAAAACACGATCAATGCAATAAATATCACGACTACCCAACGTATCATTTTGATTCCCTTAGAAATGCTGACTGGTGCTGACTGGTGCTGATTGATGCAGAGACAGATACTCCCCCAATATTTAAAATAAATCTCTTGTTTACGCATATGTATCAAGCGATGTTTAAAAATACTAAGAGGGAGTATATAAATTCCTGCGAATATTCTCCATTTAAGAAGCGCGCTTACAGCCTGTGGCTACGATCATGTCTTTGTAATTCTGGCGCTAATTGCGCCCCGCAGCCGACCACTAAGACCTTAAACAGCTCGCCCATTTCTGCCGGCGAGACCAGTTTTTGCAGCGCATTGGCAGCCGGTAGATAGCGCCGCACATCGTCCACTGGGATCCGTAACAGTATCTCGCCTATACCTGCTTCGAGCAAAAATCCGGCCTGACTGGTGTAGGCCAATAGCTCCAATCCGTCCTCCAGAGCTGCACTAGCGATGGCAGTAAAATCCACGTGCGCCGTAATATCTTGCAAACCTGGCAAATAGAATGGGTCGGGATGCGCGTGATGTCGGTAGTGGCACATCAGCGTGCCCTGTATGCGCTGATCCAGATAATATTCGTGGGCAGGGAAACCATAATCTAGCCAGATTGCGACCCCGGCCTTGCCATTTTGACTGTGACCAACTAGCAACATTTGCGCCACGCTATGCATAAAACCGACCGCTACCGCATGCACTTCCGTCGTATAGCCAGGTGCAAAATTCTCCGCATCTGGTATCTGCGCCACCAACTGCGCAGCTGCCTGGCGCGACGCTTGCAATACAAAAGCGCCTTGCGCATCGAGCACGACATCGAGCTCGGCCCAGCCTTGTGCAGTCTTTTTTAGCAGCGCAACCGGCATCGCGTCTAACACCTCATTACCGAGTACCACACCGGAAAAAGCCGCCGGCATAGTTTGCAACCAGACCACTTGCGGGAAGTCTTTCAGTAACTCTTCTTGTCTGGCTCTGAGCTCTCCGGACAATTCCACGATAAAATAGCGCTCTAGCGCAATTCCTGAGGTTTGACATTCCGATAAGAAGTCAAACGCCAGCCTACCGCTACCGGCACCGAACTCCATGATATTGGCCGAGGTTTGCAGGAATAATTTGGCGCACACTTGCGCCAGCGTGGCACCGAACAGAGCGGACATTTCCGGTGAGGTTGTAAAATCCCCGTCTTTGCCAAGTTTAATCGCGCCGCCGCTGTAATAACCGAGTTGCGGCGCATACAAGGCCAGCTCCATATAGCGCGCAAACGAGATTGCGCCAGCGTTGGCGGCGATCTCGGCGCAGATCACTTGTCGCAAGGCGCTAGAAGCGGCTTGCGCATCAGCACTGGGGACGGGAAGAGATAATTTGTTATTGGGTGTGGGATTAAGAAGTCGCATACCGCCATTGTAGTACCGCAGGCTATCGAAACTCTATAGAAAACGCAGAAATCCATACATGAGCCAGCCAACTAATAGTACAGCACAGCACTCGCCACGCGTAGCCTTAGTCACCGGCGCCGCCAAACGCATCGGCCGCCAGATCGCGCTGAGCCTGGCGCAGCGCGGCTGGGACATCGCCGTGCATTACAGCCGCTCTGCTGATGAGGCCGCCAGCCTGGTCGCTGAAATCCAGGCATTGGGCCGACGTGCGCACGCCTTGCAAGCCGATCTGGCCGATGAGGCCGCGGTGCAAAGCCTACTGCCACGTGCCATCACCGCACTCGGAAAAATCACCTGCCTGGTAAATAACGCCTCGCTGTTTGAGCAAGATGATGCTGCCAGCTTTAGCACTCAGTGTTTAAGTAAACACATGCAAGTCAATCTGAGCGCGCCGCTGCTATTGACGCAAGCCCTACATGCCGCCACCGCCGAAACTGAGCAAGCCTGCGTCATCAATTTGCTGGATCAAAAACTGTATAACCTCAATCCCGATTTTTTGTCGTACACCTTATCCAAAGCCGCGCTGCAATGCGCCACCACCACGCTGGCGCAGGCTTGCGCGCCACGCTTGCGGGTGGTCGGCATCGCCCCTGGCATCAGCCTGATTTCTGGCGACCAATCCGAGGCCGATTTTGCGCTAGCGCATCAACGCACCCCATTAGGCCGCTCCAGCACTCCCCAGGATATCGCCAATACGGTATGCTTCGTGGCCGAGGCGACGGCAATTACCGGCACCACGATCTTAGTCGATGGTGGCCAGCATTTGATTCCCCTGCAGCGCGATGTGATGTTTCTCGCCAACGCCCAACCAGTTTCACCTATCTAAGTCAGCAAAGCCCAATATGTTATCTATCCTGCATCACCCTCAACTCGCTGATTGCCGCCGCCTGTTTTTACGCAACTACGAAGTCTCTATCAACATCGGCGTGCACGAGTTTGAAAAGAAAGGTGAGCAGCGCGTCATGATCAATGTCGACCTGTACATCCCGCTGGCCTTGTCGACCCCAAAAGCCGATCATCTCGATGAGGTCGTCGATTACGATTTCATGCGCAGCACCATTGCGGCACGGGTGTCGCAAGGCCATGTCCATCTGCAAGAAACTTTATGCGATGACGTCGCCACTATCATGCTAGCCCATCCACGGGTACGTGCGGTGCGGGTCTCGACCATGAAACCGGATGTCTACCCGGACTGCGAAGGCGTAGGCGTAGAAGTATTTCAGATCAAGAACGAAGCGTAATTAAGAAACCTATCATGCAAGCAAACACAGTTTTAGAGCAGTCGCTAGTCAGCCAAAAATCGCAGGAAAAAATCACCTACGAAAACAATAAACTGCATAAGCGTTTATGCCGTCAGGTCGGCCAGGCCATAGGCGATTTCAATATGATAGAAGACGGCGACAAGGTCATGGTTTGCCTGTCGGGCGGCAAAGACAGCTATGCCTTACTCGATATCCTGATGACACTGCGCCAACGGGCACCGATTAATTTTGAGATCGTCGCCGTCAATCTAGATCAGAAACAACCGAATTTCCCTGACCATATTTTACCGGCGTATCTGGAAAAACTCGGGATACCGTATCACATAGAAAATCAGGATACCTATAGCATCGTCAAGCGCCTGATCCCGGAAGGCAAGACCACTTGCTCGCTGTGCTCACGTCTGCGCCGTGGCATCTTGTATCGTGTCGCCGATGAACTCGGTGCAAATAAAATAGCACTGGGCCATCATCGCGACGACATATTGGAAACTTTTTTCTTGAATATGTTTTTCGGCGGTAAGCTCAAAGGTATGCCAGCCAAACTGCAATCGGACGATGGCAAACATATCGTGATCCGCCCTATGGCTTACGTCAAAGAAGCCGACTCTGAGCGCTATGCCCAGGTCAAGCAATTCCCTATCATCCCTTGCGATCTGTGCGGCTCACAAGAAAACCTGCAACGCAAACAAATCAAGAACCTGATGCGCGACTGGGAAAAACAATACCCCGGCCGAGTCGAAAGCATCTTCTCATCTTTGTCTACGGTAGTGCCTTCGCATCTGATGGATAAGAATCTGTTCAACTTCAAACAGCTGCAAGCCACCGGTGTGGCCGACGCCAACGGCGATATCGCCTTTGACGAAGAACCCTGCGCAGTACCGACCAGCGGCGTGATCTCGCTGCATCTGGATCAAGACTAGTAGCAAAGCTTAGCCGCGGGCCTTTAAAATGCCCACGGCTAAGGCGCATATACCATGCGGGTTTACAGCCTGCCTGGCCTGCAGCCCGCATGGAATATGCGCGCTGGGCCTATACCTTAAAAATTCTTAAGCAGTCTAACTAGCCAAGGCTTAGGTCTCAGTGCTGACTTTATCCCAGTCGTTTTCTTCTTCATACTGGCAAATCCAGTTGACCGCCTGATGCCATTGCTTGATCACCGTTGCATCGATACTCGCTGGACAGGGGCGGCCGGTCAATTGGGTATGGCGAACTTCCCAGTGCAGGCGATACAGTAAATCTGACCAATCCATAATCGCGCTTTTGCTACGCGGACGTATCGCCGCTTGCAGTTTGTCGGGGGCTTCCAGCGCGTAAGGAAAAAATTTCAATACTGGTTTGAGATTGGATGATGTGGCTGGCACCGCGATCTTGTCGCTCAGGCCGGCGCACCAGGCCAGAAAATACAGAGCTTCCTGGCTCTGTGCAAACTGTAGATAGCTCGCTTCGTCTGGCGCGGCACCGAACAAAAATGCACTCTCCTGTGCCGACAAACAAGACTCCAGCTGATACGTCGCCAGATAGGCGCGCATAGGCAGGCAATCACGCGCCTGCGCCGCCGTGCTGACCGCCCACAGCGCGAGCATGCGCGCCAACAGTTGATCGGGCTTACGCAGTGTCACTTCCTCATCGGATTCGATGACGTGCAATTGCACATTAATGCGTATGCCGCGTTTATGCAATTGCAGCTCTGAGGCTTCTTTGCGTTGTTCTGGATTCATGGATAAAATTTGCTCATCACGGGCGATATTCAATAAGGATAGAATTATGCCATGCGCGCAGGTGCAGACCAGCGCTATCACACCGTGGCGTAATTTATGATTTAGCCTGATTGACGCTGCGCTAGCACTAGACATAGTCCACATGAAAACGGCGAAAGTACGAAATAAGCACGAAATATGCACGAAATGCACTTTGCTTTTCTTAGAAAAAATTACTATTATTTCAACAATGGAGCACGAGCCGGTATCGCGTTCTGCCTCTTTGGATGAAAGCGATCGCTGCTCACGACTAAGGCTGTCATATGAAGTATTTGAAGCAAGTTGTCGTTAGGTTCGCCGCGCCACGCTGCTTAAACATGCTGCTTAGCTGGCTGAGCTGGCTGAGTTTGGCGTATCTGCTGAGCAGCTTGCTGGCGCCTGCCGCTTATGCGCTGGATCACATTAATCTGCAGCTCAAATACCTGCATCAATTCCAATTTGCCGGTTATTACGCCGCGCTGGAGAAGGGTTACTATCAGCAGGCTGGGCTCGACGTGCAGATAAGCGAGGGCAAAAACGGCAGTGAGCCGCTAGATAATGTGCTGGCCGGACGGAGCCAGTTTGGTGTCGGCAGTAGCAGCTTGTTACTGGCGCGCCATGCGGGTAAACCGGTGGTGGTAGTCGGTGTAATTTTTCAACATTCGCCGTATGTACTGCTGACCCCACAAACCGGGCCCACCCAAACCATCCACGACATTGTTGGCCAGCGCGTGATGCTGGCCGCCCAATCGGAAGAAGTGTTGGCCTATCTGAAAAAAGAAGGGATAAGCTTAGACAGCATTATCCAGGTCGAACATAGCTTCGATCCCAAAGACCTCATTAACGGCAAGGTGTATGGATTTTCTGCCTACGCCACCAATGAAACCGATTTTTTGGAACAAACCGGGTTCGCCTATCAAGCGTATTCGCCGCGCTCGGCAGGTATCGATTTTTATGGCGATAACTTGTTTACCAGCGAACAGGAGATTGCCAACCATCCGGCCCGCGTTAAGGCCTTTCGCGATGCCAGCATGCGCGGCTGGCAGTATGCGATGAGCCATACGGAGGAAATCAGCGATCTGATTTTGGCCAAATATTCACAACGCAATAGCCGCGAGCATTTACTGTATGAGGCCAAGCAAATGATGCCGCTGGTACAACCGGTACTGGTAGAAATCGGCTACATGAACCCGGGCCGCTGGCAGCATATAGGCGAGGTGTATACAGAATTGGACATGTTACCCAAACAGTTTACGCTGCAAGGTTTTTTGTATGACCCGAATCCGCCCCCCGATTTACGCTGGCTGTATCGCAGTCTAGCCGCTGGTATCGCGCTCACACTGATCGCCTGGCTGATCCATTTAAAGCGCCTGAATCAGGAGCGTCGTCAGGCGCAAGAACTGATCAAACTCAGTGAAGAGAGGCTGAACTTTGCGATGGAAGGGGCCGGCTACGGTGTCTGGGATTGGGATGTCGGCAGCGGGACCGTGCTGTTTTCTGAGCGTTGGCGCGAAATGCATCAGATTGCGCACGACGCGCCCTTAGCCGATTGGGAGCAGTGGATACATCCTGACGATCTGAAGAGCGTCAAAAACACCATGAATGACTACCTGAACGGCAAGACCAAGGCCTACATCAGCGAACACCGCGCCTTGAACCAGGACGGCAGCTGGCTGTGGGTGGTGGATCGCGGCAAGGTAGTGAGCCGCGATAGCGACGGTCATCCCCTGCGCGTTGTTGGCACCCACGTAGATATCAGCGAACGCAAGCAACACGAGGCGATGTTACGGCAATTAAATGAAAAACTAGAATCGCGCGTGGAAGAGCGTACGCGCGAGCTCAGTCAGGCCATGGAACAAGTCATACAGTCGGAAAAACTGGTCTCCCTGGGCTCGCTGGTGGCTGGCATTTCGCACGAACTCAATACCCCTATCGGCAACACCCTGATGGTGGCCTCCACGCTCAATGACAAAATAGGCGAACTCAACACGATGGTGTTAAGCGGCAGCCTTAGCCGCAGTAGTTTGAACCACTCTTTGCAAGAGTGTCAGGAGGCCAGTGCACTGATCGTACGCAATACCCTGCGCTCCAGTGAGTTGATCAATAGTTTCAAACGGGTTGCGGTCGACCAGACCAGCGAACGCAGGCGCACTTTTGATCTCAATATACTGGTGCAAGACATACTCAACACGCTGGGGCCAGCCTTAAGACGCGCCAAGGTCGAGGTCGCAGTGCAGATTGCGGCCGGCATAGAAATGGATAGTTTCCCCGGCCATCTGGAACAAATCCTGAGTAATCTGGTCATGAATTCACTGCATCACGGCTTTGATCAAAAAACAACTGGACATACTGGACATATAAGCATTAGCGCTCAGCAGCTACAAGAAAGAATAGAACTGCTGTACCAGGATGACGGGATGGGAATCGCTAAAGAGTTGCAGCACCGTGTCTTTGAACCCTTCTACACCACCAAGCTAGGACAAGGCGGCTCAGGTCTGGGCTTGTCTATCGTCTACAACCTGACCCATGCGATTTTCAAAGGCCAGGTACTGCTAGAGAGCGAACCTGGTCAGGGCGTGCGCATGGTGTTTAACATACCGGCGGTGACTCCGGCCGCATAAGACGACCCAAACACATCGTCCTGCGCGCACCTCGCTACCCTAAGAGGGGCGATTGCCGCGCAATTTACCGACGATACCAGTGGGAAAAAAATACACGGACAAGATGAACAAAACGCCTAGCCACAACATCCAGCGATCCGGATGCAAGGCTTGCGCCAACAATGGCACGCCAACCAGCGCACTTGAGGCTTGCGCCATCAGACTCTTCAGGTAATTTTGCGCGATGATGAACAAGGCGGAACCAACCACCGCCCCATACATGGTGCCCATGCCACCGATCACCACGATCAGTAAAATATCGGTCATGACGTCAAAGCTGAGCATGGTCTTGGGACCGACATAGCGCAGCCAGAGCGCCATCAAGCCGCCTGCTAACGCGGCGATCAGCGCGGCCAGACAATTGGCCAGGACCCGATATAAAACGGTGCGGTAGCCCAAGGCTTCGGCGCGAAATTCGTTCTCGCGTATCGCTTGCAAGACCCGGCCAAAAGGCGAATTAACGACGCGTAACAAGAACAGAAATAACAGTACGCTGCTAAAAAAAACGATATAGTAAGTGATGACTTTGCCGTCCACTACGCGGCCAAAAATTTCTGCCTCGAACAGGCGAAACGCTGGTGACAGCAGTGCAGGTACACTGAAAGTCTTGCCGTCTTCACCACCGGTCAGATCGGATAATTGCGAGGCCAGTACGGCAAACGAAGAGGCCACCGCCAGCGTGATCATCGAGTAAAAAATCGCCCGCACCCGCAAGGCAAACAAGCCGACGATCAGCGCTAACACTACCGTCAGCAACAAAGCCGCGAGCAGGCCGGCAAATGCCACCCACCAGTAGGGTCCGTTGTCAGAAAGCGATAGTCCGATACCATAGGCACCGATACCAAAAAACATGGTGTGGGCGAACGAGACGATACCGGTGTAACCCAGCAGTAAGTCATACGATGCGACCAAAATAACGTAGACGCAAATGGTGGCGGCGGTATTCAAAGGACGCGCACCGCTGGTGATGAAGGGTGCCAGCGCCAGCCCCAGAAAGATCAGTAACAGCAAGCTACTGAGCAGGCGGCTGCGTGGTAGGTCGTCGGAAAAAATGGATTTTAATAGATGAGGTAAAAATTGTTTTTGCATCATATTTCCTAGCTAGCCTAGCGACGTCCGTTGGAGAAAAGGCCAGCAGGGCGCCATAATAATATCGTAATCATGAGTAATATATTCGAGACCAGTGCCAGTTTAGGAGCCAGAAAACCTGCGTAGTTGGTCACCAACGCCATTAATAAGGCACCGATAAAACAGCCGCCGACCGAGCCCAGCCCGCCAATGATCACGACGATAAATACCATCACCATAATCTCGCCTCCCATCGCCGCGGTCAGGGTTTCTTTGTACAATCCCCACATCACGCCGCCTAAACCGGCCAGAGCGGAACCGGCGGCAAACACGGCGACAAACAGACGCCGGATGCGGTAACCAAGTGCCTCGACCATTTCGCCATTTTCAACCCCGGCACGTATCAAGAGGCCGAGTTTGGTGCGATTCAGGATCAGGAACATGCTGACAAAAACTACGATACCGACCACCACCGCGATCAGACGATATTTTTCTATCGCCGCATCACCGAGCATGATCGCGCCGCGAAAACTGGTCGGCAAGGGCAACGGTATTTGCTCCGCACCCCAGATCACATTGATCATCTGTTCCGCCACGATCATGCCGCCCATGGTGATCAAGATTTGTTTCAGATGCTGACCATACACCGGCATGATGATGACGCGCTCAAACGCCCATCCCAGCAGGCCGGTGACGACCATCGCCAGCAACATCGCCAGACCGAGTACGCTCAGATTCATCCACAAGGAATCAACTTCCAGCCAGCTTTTCATCGGCAAGAGCACCAGCGTCGCGGTAAAGGCACCAACCGCGACAAAGGCCCCATGCCCGAAGTTCAGCACATCCATCAGGCCAAATACCAGGGTCAAACCGCTGGCCATAATAAAGATCATCATGCCCATCGCCAGGCCGGCGATAGTCAATGTAAGCCAGGTCGGGAAGCTGCCGACCAGCGGCAACATCAGTAGCGCCAACACGGGTACCAACAATAGCGGCACGATATCGCGCGGCGTACTGGGCAGACTTTCTGGAGCGGCAGGAGAGCTGCTGATGGGAGAGAGTTCGAGCATGGTGTTTCCTATTCTTTTATTGATGGCTAGCTAGCGACAAGCCCAGCAAGCGCTGTTGCAGATCCTGATCATCGACCAGATCTTGCATGGCACCGGTGTGTACGATGCGGCCGTCGTCCATGACAGAGACGGTGTCGCCCAGATCGCGCACAAAGCTGAAATTTTGTTCTACCAGCAGGATCGTGGTGTCACTTGCTTTTAACTCGGAGAAGGCGGCGATCAGGCTCTGAATAATCGCCGGTGCCAGGCCCTTAGTCGGCTCATCAATCAGTAACAATGCGCGCGGCTCTATGATGGCGCGGGCGATCGCCACCATCTGTTTTTGTCCGCCGGAGAGATTGCCGGCCGGGTAGTTCCAGAATTTTTTCAGGGGCGGGAAGAAGCCGAATATCCATTCCAGCCGGCTGCTATCCATAGGGCCATTGCGGGCTGCCAGAGTGAGATTTTCTTTGACCGTGAGATCAGAAAAAATCGCCATGCTTTCGGGCACGTAGGCGATGCCGGACATGGCGATATCGGGTGTCGCCATCGCGCCGATTTGGGTGCCGTCAAAGCACACTGTGCCCTGGCTGGCTTTCCACAGGCCCATGATGGTGCGCAGGGTAGTGGTTTTGCCGGCGCCGTTGCGCCCGAGTAATACCGAGAGGCCGCCGCGCGGCACGATCAGATCGACACCTTGCAAAATGTGGTATTCGCCGATGTGAGTGTGTACGCCGGAAAGCGTCAGCAGTGCTTCTGTCTTTGTTGAACTATCGGCTCGCATGAAGGCGTGTTCGGTTGAAAGTTCAATTGCCGCGTTAAGCATGTTTTTTTACTCCTGAAACTCCTGCTCGTGCCGCTGTTGTTGCCGTGCCTAGATAGGCTTCCTGCACGATAGCCGACGCCATAACTTCGACCGGATTGCCGTCCGCCACCAGCATGCCATTGTGCAAAACGATGATGCGGTCGGCCAGCGAGCGCACCACATCCATCTTGTGCTCGACCAGCAAGATGGTTTTATTTCGCTCTGCCTTGACCTGTTGAATCAGATCCAGCACCACCGGCACCTCGTCCACGCTCATGCCCGCAGTGGGTTCGTCGAACATCATGATCTCGGGTTCCAGCGCCAGCAAAATCGCGACTTCTAGCTTGCGCTTGTCGCCATGCGAGAGTACCGACACCTTGGATGCGCGACGCTCGAACAGTGCCACGCGCTGCAAATAATATTCAGCCCGTTCCAGCAATTCAGTGTGGCCTGACCACAGCGAGAACATATTCATGCCGATACCGGCACGGCTTTGCACCGCCAGCCTGACGTTCTCTATCACCGATAAATTAGGGAAAAGATTAGTCAGCTGAAAGGCTCGGCCTATCCCAAGTCTAGTGCGTTTGGCTGCGCCCAGACTAGTGATATCGGCACCGAATAGCTGCACCGTGCCAGCTGTCGCCGGCAACTGGCCTGACATCAGGTTGAAGTAGGTGGTCTTGCCAGCGCCGTTGGGGCCAACGATGACAGTTAATGTACCGGGATAAAAATCGGCCGTTACCTGATTCACCGCAACGTGACCGCCGAAGCGTATCGTCAGGTCGCGGGTCGACAGGGAAGGTTTTATAGCAACGGTATGGGCTGTACTGCTAGTGTTCATATTGACGATGTGTTTTTGCTGCTGGTGGCTTTGCTTCCCCCTGTCCCGCTAGCGGGACAGGGTTGGCAGGTAAATATCTAGCGTTTATTTTTGATAGGCACTGGCAGTTCACTGGCCGGAATTTCTCTTACCAGCTCCAGCAAATCCCACTCGTTTTTTTGATCTTTTTTAATCCGGAAATGGTACATGGCCTGCATCGCCTGATGGTCTTCCTTGCGGAAGCTCATCTTGCCTTTGGGCGTATCAAATTCCATACCTTCCATGCTGCTGATGAGTTTTTCGGTATCGCTGGATTTGGCTTTGCTAAGCGCTGTGTACACCGCGCTGGCGGCAGAGAAGCCGCCAGCGGTGAAGAAATCAGGCGGTGTCTTGTAGCGCTTAGTGTGTTCCGCGACCAGCCAATCATTCATCTTATTTTTTGGAAAATCGTAGTAGTAATAGATCGTGCCCTGGGTGCCGACAAAGCTCTTCCAGGTTTTCATGACGGGCAAAATATTGCCGCCTGGGGCCAGCGTAATGCCATAACGTTCAGGCTTCATATCGGCTAGCTTGCTCATAGGGTTGGCACCGGCCCAGATGATTTGCAGTACACGTGGTTCCGGTTTATCTTTGAGGGCTTCAAAAATACGCTGTGCGGCAGCGGTGAAGTCGCTGGTATTTTGCGCCGCATACTCTTCATGCACGATCTTGGCCTTAGCACCTACCGCTGTCAGCGCTTCTTTCGCCGCTTTTACACCGTCGCGTCCAAACGCATAATCTTGTGCCAGAAAGGCGATACTGCCGCCAGCCTTAATCGTGCTGGCAGCGGCCAAACCGTCTTGCATAGAATTACGGCTGGTGCGGAAGATGTAGCGATTCCATTTTTCGCCGGTAATCGCGTCTGCCACGGCAGGCTCGACGATCAGGATTTTTTTATATTCTTCGGCTACTGGCAACATCGCGATCGCCGAACCGGAAGAACTGGTGCCGACTGCGATATCAACCTTGTCGTCACCATAGGCTTCGGCCAGTAAGGTACGCCCCAGATCGGGCTTGCTTTGGTCATCTTTGACGATAACTTTAATCTTGCGGCCATTGATTTCCATCTTGCCGCCGCTCAGATATTCGAGACCCATAGTAAAACCGGTTTCGGTTTCTTTGGCGTAGGCTTCCAGCGCGCCGGTCTTGCCTGCGATCAATGCGATCTTGATTTCTTGCGCACTGACCATGCCAGAAGCAAGCAAACTACTGATGCCAGCGACCAGGGCGCTGTTTAGCGCCAATTTGCCCAGCCTGTTTAATTTCTCTGATTTCATTTTGTCTCCTGTGGGATATTTTTTTAATGTTTTCAGCTAATCGACCTGCGCCAGAAAATTACGGATCGCCGTCATCGCTACGGTCTCCGTCAGCATAGGCGCATGGCCGACTCCGGGCACTTCGGCATATAGCATAGCAGGGGCGACAGCGCGCATGTAATCGGATTGCTCTATCGTTATCAAATCGGACAAAGCACCGCGTATCAGCAGGGTAGGACGTTTTTTTGCCAACCGGCGAAAGGCAAATTTAGCGACGGCAGAACTAGCCTTGAGCTTACCGTTTTGCAATGCTAAGGCGATGTTAGGGTCATAACGCAAGGCCAGCTTGCCCTGAGCATTTTCGGCAAAGGCGCGACGCGCCCATTTGCCCCACTCTTCCCTACTATTGTCGGGGAAAGCCAATTGGTTGATGCTTTTGATATAGTCGGTGGCATCGGCCCAGCTTGCCAGAGTCTGGCCTTTACCGGCGTAGCCACCGATACGATCCAGTCCTGGTTGCGACAATACCGGGCCGACATCATTGAGAATTGCGCCTGCGACCAAATCAAGATGGCGCAAGGCCAAAGTCATGGTAATAATACCGCCCATAGAGGTGCCGATGAACACGGCACGCGCGATACCCAGATCAGTGCTGAGCTTGACGATATCGGCCGCATATACGGCAGGCTGATAGTGACTGCCGTCCGTATCGTATGCGGAGTAGCCACGGCCGCGCACATCGACCGCAATCACACGCCGTCCCAAACTGGCGATCCAAGGTGCCACTTCCTCAAAATCGGATGAATTGCGGGTCAATCCATGGATGCAGATCACAGGACACTTGGCGACACCGCTATGTGCGGCGTAATCACGCGCATACAAACGCAAGCCATCATTGCTGGTGAAAGTAATTTCAGTGAAAGTGCTCACGATAAAATAATCCTGATTGGGTGAGGATAAATATCGCATGCTTGGCCAAGCATGCGATTTGGAACGAGGCAATTAAATTTAGAAACGATAGTCGACCGTCGCCGTGACCGTGCGCGGATTACCGTAGAAGGCTAAGACATTACCCTCAGCGCCAAGCAAGGGGTTGTTGTAACCGGCGACCTTGTAACGGGTGTCATTGAGATTTTTTCCATGCAAACCGACACGCAGGCGATTGTCGCTACTGGTCCAGACCAGGCTGGCATCCCACAAACTGTAAGCGGTTTGATCCAGCATAGGAATCGCCACCGCATCCACCAATAGTGCATCGTCTCTATAAGCGACGCTGGTGATCAGTGACAGTTTGCCGTTTCTGCCCATCATCGCCAATGGCCAGTCATACGTGGCTTGCAGATTCGCGGTTTTCGTAGGCGTATTCTGGAAGAAACGCAGATTGGTTAAGTCAGCATTAGCCGGGCCTATAAATTGCGTGTATTTGGCATCGATGTAACTGAACATGCCAGTCAAAGTAAAAGCATCAGTGACTCTGGCACTGGCCTCCAGCTCTAGTCCTTTGATTTTGGCCTTACCGGCATTGGTTAAGGTGCCGGTAAAACTATCCATGATGCCGTCGCCGTTGGTATCAATTGCAACAGAGCCAGGAATCTGCACATCTTTGTAATCACTTTGAAAAATGGAAGCATTAGTTAAGATGCGACCACGGTTAAACTGTGATTTCAGACCCAATTCAAAAGTACTGATCTGTTCCGGCGCGACACCTTTTCTTTTGGCGAGCGCAGCTGGCGCATTGGCATCGGCGCCGATCACCATGCGCGGGTCAAACATGCCGCCTTTAAAACCCTCTGTCCACGAAGCGTAGACATTTTGCTCAGGGCTGGCTTTCCAGCCTAGAGAGACTCGTGGCGTGAATTTTTTATCGGTACGCTCTAACTCACCATTGACCAGATTGGTATCGGTACGTATCAGGACTGTGGCAGGGCCACCCATTGCGGGTGAACCGGCCGTGCCCAAGTAAACTTGTCTCAAAATCGATGCCTGACGTTGATCAACCGTGTAACGGCCACCGACCGAGGCAGTTAAGCTGTCGGTCAAATCGGCGCTGACGTCGGCAAATGCGGCCCAGGCTTTGGTATCGATATTGTCTTCGGTGAAGATCGATACGCCAATCACGCGTGCATCAAATTTGTTGTAGGCATTGGCATCGATGTAGTACACACCGGCGACGCCTTGTATTTTTTTACCGGTGTAAGTGGCTTGAAATTCCTGGCTGAATTGTTTATTGGTGTACAGCGCGGGGACGTCAAAATCAACTTTATTCAATGAATCAAAATCGATAGGGGCATACGATTTATCATGACGTGATGCGGTCACCGATTTGATCGTCAGTTCATTACTAATGTTGTATTCAATCAGCGCCGAAACTCCACTTTGGGTGACTTGCTGAGTATGCCCCAACACGGTAGTCAGATTAGCCTGAGTATCGTAGGAGTTGGCAAGAATCGGCGCGCCGCTCACTTTACCGACCGTCTCACGGTGCCCTTGTTTTGCGTTGGAATCGTCTTGCGTGGTATCGGCGGCCAGACGGATGAAGAGATCGGTGGTCGGCGTTACTTCTACGCTGATGCGTCCGGCACTGAGGTCTTTGTTGTAGTTAGCGTCACCGTTGGTAAGATTAGTACCAAAACCGTCGCGCGTAAATTTAGCCAGCGTAGCACCCACTCTGACCGTGTCTGAAATGGGGGTGCTGGCCGTCAATACGCCATCCATCTGACGGTAAGTACCAACGCTAGCCCGCAGCCGCACTTCGGTGGTCGGTGCCAACTTGCGGGTGACGTATTTCACCGCGCCACCGATAGTGTTGCGACCGTACAGAGTACCTTGCGGGCCACGCAATACTTCTATGCGCTCTACATCATAAATGTCGGCCACCGCTCCTTGTGGACGCGCCAGATAAATATCATCAAGATAAATGCCAACACCGGATTCATATCCAGCCACAGGATCTTGTTGGCCGACACCGCGAATAAATGAAGTCAGGGTAGAGTTGGTGCCGCGCGATGCGCTTAAGGTGGTGTTAGGCAGCGTTTGTGCCAATGCCGTCAGATCGGCAATCCCGGTCTTGGCCAACTGATCGCCGATAAACGCGGTGACAGAGACTGGCACATCCTGCAGCGACTCTTCTCGCCGGCGCGCGGTGACCATCACGGTTGCGGTCTCGCTGGTGGCACTGGCAGTGTCAGCACTCGGCGCGCTTTGCGCCTGCGCCATCGTGGTACCGGATACCGCAATCAGTGCGGCAGCCGAATGGCGCAATAATTTCATGTTTTTCTTAGTTAAACGCATCGTCGTCTCCAATATATTTTTTATGTAGTGTTATGCGTTTAAATTCGCATGGAGGGCAGTCTGGCTGAAATTACAAGGCCGAGAAAGTGGTCGAAACGCCCACCCTGTGTGCATATTTGCACATGCTAGGTTTTGTCTATGAGGAGACAGCGCCAGAATAGAAACTGCGAGGTGAAAAAGTGTAGGATTTTTGCATCAGCCTGTGTTTTGATGCACAATAGTTGGCATGAATACTTTGCCTGAATGGACCGATCTGCGTTTTTTCCTGGAGCTGGCGCGCGCCGGCACGCTTTCGGGCGCATCGCGGCGCCTGAACGTCGAGCACACCACGGTAGCGCGCCGCATCGACAGGCTAGAAATCCAATTGGGCAGCACCCTGTTTGACCGCAGCCGTGAAGGCTATCAAGTAACAGAAATGGGACTGGCCTTATTGCCACACGCCGAAGCCATGGAGAGCGCGGCGCTGGCTGCGACCGAACAACTGGGCGGTGCGCAAATTTCGGCACGCGGCGTGGTCAGGCTGGGTGTGCCGGAAATTTTTGGCACCCGTGTAGTCGCCCCCTTGTTGGTCGGACTACTGCAAGAACATCCTGAGCTCAGTGTCGATTTACTGTTACTGCCGCGTTTTGCCAATCTGGCCAACCGCGAAGCCGATTTGGGCGTGATGTTAGAGCCACCTAGTACCGGGCGCTATATGGTAACCAAACTGGCGACATTTCGCCTGTATCTGTATGGCGCACCTAGCTATCTGGCCAGCCACCCGCCGATACGCCAGCGCAGCGATCTGGCGCAACACGATTTTGTTGATTATGTACAAGACCGCCTGGCCAGTAGTGAATTGAGTTTTCTCGATGAATTAGGTTTTACGCCGCGGCGGCGGCTATGCTGCACAGGCATGATGGCGCAATGCGAGGCCGCTGCACTAGGTCTGGGCTTGGTACTGGCACCACCATATGCGATACGCCCCGAGAGCGGCTTGCTACCGGTGCTGCAAACCAGCTTCCACGCCGAACGCTCGTTCTGGCTGGCCGCGCCGGTCGATTTATACCGACTGCCCAGAGTAAGGGTAGTCTGGAATCTGCTACGCGAATACTCAGAGCAGCATCCGCCGCTGTTTGCCCACGCCGGCGCGCAAGCGGGCTAATTTTCTAGCCGGTCATCATCCCGCTGCGCTAGATCGAAAAGCTCTCGCATGTTAGAATTTGCACAATATTGACTAGAAAGCTCTCCCATGAATGTCGTTATCCTCGCCGCCGGTATGGGCAAACGTATGCAATCGGCCTTACCTAAGGTCTTACACCCATTGGCCGGTAAGCCTTTGCTGTCGCACGTGATAGACACGGCGCGCAGCCTGCAAAGCGCTGGCGCGGCAAATATCTGCGTGATCTACGGACATGGCGGCGAGCAAGTGCCCGCCACGGTAGCTGCCGCTGACCTGCAGTTTGCCAAGCAAGAGCCGCAACTCGGTACCGGTCATGCAGTGGCGCAAGCGAGCGCAGTGTTAGATGACAGCGTGCCGACTCTGGTGCTGTACGGCGACGTGCCGTTGACCACCAGCGCCAGCTTGCAAAGACTGATCACAGCTGCGGGCCAAGACAAACTCGCCATCCTGACCGCCGAAATGGCCGACCCGACTGGCCTGGGTCGCATGGTGCGTGAAGACGGCAAGATAGTGCGCATCGTCGAGCAAAAAGATGCCAATGAAGCAGAAAAACAGATTACAGAAATCAACACCGGCATCCTGATCGCGCCGACTGCCAAGCTGAAATACTGGCTGACCACGCTCTCCAACAATAACGCGCAAGGCGAGTACTACCTGACCGACATCGTGGCGCGCGCCGTGGCGGACGGCGTGGCAGTCGTTTCGGCACAACCCGATGCGATCTGGGAAACTCTGGGCGTGAATAGCAAGGTGCAACTGGCAGAATTAGAGCGCGTCCATCAAAGTAATATCGCCAAGCGTCTGCTGGAACAAGGCGTCACTTTAATGGACCCGGCGCGTATCGATGTGCGTGGCACACTCACTTGCGGACGCGATGTCAGCATCGATGTCGGTTGCGTGTTTGAAGGCTGTGTCACTTTGGAAGACGGCGTTAGCGTTGGCCCCAACTGCGTGATTAAAGATGCGCATATCAAAGCCGATAGCAGCATCAAGGCCTTCTGCCATATCGACGAAGCGATCATCGGTGCCAAATCGCAGATCGGCCCTTACGCCAGACTGCGTCCCGGCACAGAATTGGCTGACGACGTGCATATCGGTAATTTTGTCGAAGTAAAAAACAGCCAGATCGCGGCTCACAGCAAGGCCAATCATCTGGCCTACATCGGCGATGCTACCGTCGGTAGTCGCGTCAACATCGGTGCCGGCACCATCACCTGCAATTACGACGGCGCCAACAAGTTCCGTACCATCATAGAAGACGATGTTTTCATCGGTAGCGACAGCCAATTGGTCGCACCGGTCACGGTAGGTAAGGGCGCAACCCTAGGCGCTGGCACCACCCTGACCAAGGATGCACCAGAGGGTAAACTGACAGTCTCACGCGCGCGGCAAATCACCATAGACAACTGGCAGCGTCCGGTAAAAATCAAGAAGTAAGCCGACCCAAGAAATTTACCAGCACCACCCCGCTCACGCATATTCCATGCGGCTTAGCAAGGCACCTGCCCTGCAAGGCGCATGGGATGTGCGCGTTGGCAGGGCTGCCGAATTAACAGTTCAACCAGCTCAACGCCTATGCAAATCAACTACCTAGCTGACGACCAGCACCTGGCAACCGTAGCCGCCTGGCAGCACTCAGCATTTGGCTATCTCAATCCCAGCTTAGGGATGGCCCAACGCCTGGAAAGACTGCACGTATCGCTACAGTCCGAGCAACTGCCCATCGTTCTGCTGGCACTTTCGGATGATGGACAGGCACTAGGTTCAGCCAGTATTTTAGCTAACAGTCTCACACATCCACATCTATCACCGTGGCTATCGGCGGTGGTGGTACCGCCTGCGTATAGGCAGCAAGGAATAGCCTCGACACTCGCATTGCGTGCGGTGGCCGAAGCGGCGGCGTTGGGCTTTCAGAATTTGTATTTATTCACACCACATAACGAGTCTTTGTATGCGCGTTTGGGCTGGCAAACCATAGAGCGATCACAGCTAAATGGCGTGCCAATAGCGGTGATGAGGATAGATACAAAGTAACAGATAAACCACCAGTGCCCTACCCGCTCACGCATAGTCCATGCGGCTTAGCAAGGCACATGCCCTGCAAGGCGCATGGGATATGCGCGTTGGCAGAGGTGGTTTAGATTTATCCTGCGGCGGTTTTAGTCTTGAAGACGCCGTAGATACGCAGCAGCAGCGTCACGCCAGCTAACACGATGGCACCGGCGATCACCCCACTGATCGCATTCATCAGCGAAGGTGTCAGCGCCGCCAGCAGCACGCCGACGCCAGCCACACTGGCGGCCGCTGCTGTGCAGTTTTCTATGAAGTGATGCACCACTGGGATGCCATGCGTCAGGATGCCACCGCCGACCATGAACATGGCGACGGTGCCGATCACGGTCAGCGCCTTCATCAGCTTAGGGGCAAACGCCAGCAGCGCATCACCTACACTATGACGCAAGCCGCGCAAGGCGGCGCTACCAGTTTTTGTTTTCAGATACAGGCCGATATCGTCAAGCTTAACGATCAGACCGACCAGGCCATACACACCGACCGTCATGATGACGGCGATGGCGCTGAGCACCGCCACTTGGCGCGAGAACGCGGCACCCGCCACTGTACCCAGGGTAATAATGATGATCTCGCCGCTGAGTACAAAATCGGTACGGATCGCGCCCTTAATCTTGTCTTTTTCAAAGACCACCATATCGACTTCTTCATGCGCCAAAGCCTGCACCAGATCATCATGCTCAGTTTTATCTTGGGCGGCTGTATGCAGATAACTATGCGCCAATTTTTCAAAGCCCTCAAAACACAGATAGGCACCTCCCAGCATCAACAGCGGCATGATCAGGCCAGGCGCAAAGGCACTCAAAGCCAGCGCCAGCGGCACCAGTATCAGTTTATTTTTAAATGAGCCGATTGCCACCGCCCACACTACAGGTAACTCGCGGCTGGCTCTGACGCCGCTGACCTGCTCGGCATTTAAGGCCAAATCATCGCCCAATACGCCGGCAGTTTTTTTAGCCGCCATATTGGTCATGGAGGCGACATCATCGAGCACACTGGCAATATCATCGAATAGAGCTAACAGACTGGCACCGGCCATAACAGAATTTCCTTCTTTTTGCGTGGTTTAGGTATGGCCAAGCAGCTTAACCAGCGCTGGCCTAAAGCCGCCATTATGCCACTGCCGCAGCCTGGTTAGCACGGCAGGTAGCAGAAATGGCGATGGCCAACCGGCCTACAAATAAAACGCTAAAATACCTATCCGCCCCACGATGAAATCGAATCATGAAAACATCGACTTTTTTCTTGACCGCCATGTTGTCCACAATCAGTCCGTGGGGAATGGCGACCGATACGCTGCCATCGTGCCAAAGCTTGTCGCTAGCGTTTGCACAGCACCCGGATGAATGGGCGCATGTGCCCTTATCTAAATTTAAAAACGATACCCAGTACAAGATAGTGCAAGAAGCTGGACGTAAAATTTTACGTGCCGAAGCCGACGATTCCGCGTCGCTGTACGCGATCAAACTCAAAACCCCCAGCACCGAATTTAACAGCTTGCAATGGCGCTGGAAAACCGATGCCTTAATCCCCGGCGCAGACAACCGCGATCAGAAACGCGAAGATTCACCCTTGCGCGTGATGTTGTCATTTGATGGCGACCATAGCCGCCTGTCCGAGACCGAGCAATTTCGCATCAAAATGAGCAAGGCCATTTCTGGTGTTGAATTACCGTTTGCCACCTTGATGTATATCTGGAGCGAACAAGTCGCCCTTGAAAGCATCATTGCTTCGGCGCATACCAGTCAACTCAAAATGCTGGTAGTGGCATCGGGTAAAAACGGGCTGGGCACATGGCAAGCCATGCAGCGAGATATTGCGGAGGATTATCGTCGTGCCTTTGGCAGCGCGCCTGGCCGCCTGATAGGCGTATCGGTGATGACAGACACCGACAATACCGGGAAAAAAGCAGTGGGTTGGTATGCCGACTTGAGTCTGAGCTGCGCCAACAAATAAGACGCTGTATTGTGTTACAAACAATCTGTCCCCAAAAAGGGGCGCTTATTATTGATTATTATTGATCGACTAATTGTTGATGGACTAATTGATAAAACTACCTATAACAATTGATACAACTATCTACTACTGAAACGACACGACAAAACAATAAAAATTAATTACCTTCTTTATTCACGATGACCGAGATCAGCGCGATACTGGTTAAAGCAAAAGTGAGCAAAATTTGCACTTGTATAATGGCATTGAACATGATTTTCTTCCTGTAAGTGAGTACGGAACGAATCATAATCAAAAAACATTTATAAATATAATTTTAGTTTCTGATGTTCGATATTCATAATTTGAATATCTATTCTAATTTCTCATCAACAGCACTTTTGCCTGATTTTCATGCCGGTTTGCGCATTTATTCAGTTCCCGGGATTTTATAAATGCTAGTGATTGGCTGCGCAAACAGCTTACGCAACATAGGTTCAAACTCCACCACAGGGAAAGTTTCTGCGTGCGGATCGAAGGATGGACTATCGTATAAATCGCAAAATTCAGCGGTCCTTTCGAAATTCGGATTGGCACGAAATTGCTCCCGCATATCCCTATCCATACCCAGATGATGGAAGAAATAATAACCCTGAAAAATGCCGTGATGCTGCACCATCCACAGGTTTTCTTCACTGACAAAGGGCTTGAGGATCGCCGCCGCAATATCCGGATGATTGAAGGAGCCTAGCGTGTCGCCAATATCGTGCAGTAAGGCGCAACAGACATATTCATCATCACGGCCATCGCGCAAGGCGCGTGTAGCGGTCTGCAGAGAATGGGCATAACGATCGATACGAAAGCCGCCGAAATCGCCTTCCAGCAATTGCAGATGTTTAATGACGCGATCCGGCAAGCCCTTGCTGTACAACATAAATTCTTCAGCAATAATTTTCCAGTCCTCGGGGCTGCCATCTTGCATATGAGTAAAATGAGCACGGGCACGCATGATATCTCTCCTTTGATCTATTTTTTCACTGCGGATCAGCAGCGATATCAGCGCTGTCCGACACCGCAAGCTCCACTGTAAGCTAGACTAAGCCTACACCTTAGTCTAGTCTCTGGTCAAAAACATCAGAAATATTTTTACAACTTATATACGCTCGACCTGTTCATCCGTCCCCTTTCGGTGATGTGCGCCGGCCAACACAGAACTACAATTTTTCCATGTTCTTCATGTCAGGTGCAGCACTCCAGATGCGGTAATGCACTTCGACTCCTTGCGGCACATACACCACCACAGGCAAGCGGCTGTTATAGCGGATCAAAGTCGGTTCGCCGCCCAGAGCAATGAAGCGGGCCAGCTTGGGCGCGTTCGGATCTATCGCCATCAAAGTACCTGCCATAGGCCCAATTTGCTTGACCAGATAGCGCGGAAAGCCCCAGCCCGGTATGGTTTCAGTAATGATCTGGCCGCCGAAAAAATAGCGATTATGCGCATCCACCGCGACCGTCTTGCCGACTATCAGCTCGACCTTAAAAGCGGCCTCATCTTCCTGCACCGGCACTTGCAAGACATGCCTGACCATGCCAGCTTCGGCAGGCGGAAAAGCTTGCAGATTATCAGCCGCCTGACTAATCGGTATGAGGCACATCGTCAACAAGCTAGCGCCGAAGATTTTTTTGAGCGTCTTGATCATGGGGTTTCCTTGGTGAACAATGCAGTAAGCAATACAATAGGTAATGCAGGCAAATAAATTATAGCACTGCCCTAACGCGCATATCCCATGCGGGTTTCAAGCCATGCCGGGCTGCGAGCCGCATGGGATATGCGCGGTGGCGGCATGCCATATTGAGAATTTATGCAGGCAGCCCAAGGAGTCTTTCTGGATGGCTGTAACTGACAAAGCTGGTTTCGCGCGCGAAGCCTATCAGGGTGATGCCGGCATCGGTGGCGATGCGTATCGCCAGACTGGTGGGTGCCGAAATCGTGGCTAACACAGCGATCTTGGCACGCGCGGCTTTTTGCACCAGCTCATAGCTGGCGCGGCTACTCATCAGAGCGAAACCAGCGGGCCGCACCTTTTGCAATTGCTGTTCAGCCGCTGCCAGCGCACCGATCAGTTTATCCATCGCATTATGCCGCCCCACATCTTCGCGCAACATCAGGATATTCCCGTCCAGATCGGCCCAGGCGGCGGCATGCATGGCACCGGTCAGGGCATTGATGGTCTGAAATTTCTGCATCTCGGCAAAGGCCTTGAGCAGGGCCGCCGCGCTGAGCTGGCAAGACAAATCAACGGCCGTCGCAGCAACAGCAGCAGGCAGAGCCGCTTCGAAGGCCTTCAGGCTTTCTATGCCGCAGATGCCGCAAGCACTGGAGCCGGCCAGCAAGCGGCGCTTTTCTTTCAGACGGACAAAACAGGCAGTGGCAATGCTCAAGCGCAGCTCCACGCCAAGACCCGTCGCGTTGGTGACGATCTCGATATCGTAAATCTGCCGGTAAGAGTCGACGATAGACTCAGACAAACTAAAGCCGATCGCAAAGTCTTCTAATGCCAGCGGGCTAGCCATCATTACGGCATGAGAAATACCGTTATATACCAGCGCCACCGGCACTTCTTCCGCCACTGTATCGCTTACAAGCGGCCCCGCCCCAGTCTGAGTATGCCGCCGCACTTGGGCTGCCAGATATCCGCTGCGTTCGGGCTCGGGTTCAGATTCAACTTCACATTCAGCAATTGCCAGACTCGCCCTGCCTCTGGCGGTCAATTGCAACAACTCGCGTTCGCCGCTCTGTACCTTTTGCACTAAACCGTAACCGGCCACGCCGGCGATCACATCATCATTGAGAGCGGCGATGCAACGCAACAGGCTGCTCATGCGTACCCCCAGACGTTTGCACAAACGTGCCAAAGAAACTGGCTCGCTGTGCGCGGCCAGTTCGCTCAATAAGGCTTGCATCAATGATTGCGGATTGGTTGTGGCCATGGCCGATGCAGACAGGCTCAAAGTGTCATCTTGATTCGCATCTTGCTTCACATCCTGAGTCACATCCTGAGTCACATCCTGCCTCACACTCAGACTCCCGCCCGCGGCGCAGTATGCGGTGTGATGACGACGGGTATCGACTTGGAAGTCGGGGTACGGGCAAAATCGGCAAAACTCGACAAGGGCACCAGATTATTCGTCTCCGGATAATAGGCGGCCAGACAGGCGCGCGGAATATTGTAGGCCACTAACATGAAACGTTTCGCCATACGTTCTACCCCGTCCTCGCACAGGCTGCGCAGATCGACCCAGTCGCCGGCCTGCATGCCCAATTGTGCGATGTCTTGCTCATTAATGAATAGCACACGGCGCTCGCCAAACACACCGCGGTAGCGATCATTCATGCCATAAATAGTGGTGTTGTATTGATCGTGCGAACGCATCGTCGCCAGATTAAACACCGCTTCTCGCTGGCTCAGGCGGGCGCGGTGGATAGGCAAATCGACCGGTACCGGATGGGCGGAAAAATTTGCTTTTTTAGTGCTGGTTTCCCATACGCGCTCAGCCGCACGATTACGCAAATGAAAGCCGCCCGGCACTTTCACCCTTTGATTAAAATCGGCGAAGTCTTCAAATACGGCAGCGATTTTGTCGCGGATGCGATCATAGTCGGCCAGCAACCACATCCACGGTGTCTTGCTGCGCTGCTGCAAGGTCGCCAGCGCCAGCCTTGCCACGATAGCGGGCTCAGATAATAAATCGACAGAAGCGGGCGCGTTGATGCCAGATGACAGATGCACCATGCTCATCGAGTCTTCGACACTGACCGCTTGCGGCCCGCTTTCCTGCACATCGATCTCGGTGCGGCCCAGACAAGGCAAAATCAGCGCTTCGCGTCCATGCACCAAATGACTGCGATTAAATTTGGTGGCGACATGCACAGTCAATGCGCAATTGCGCAAGGCGCGGTGAGTGACATCGGTGTCGGGTGTGGCGGTGGCAAAATTGCCGCCCATCGCAAAGAATACTTTATCGCTATGCGCCAGCATCGCCTCGATCGCCGCGATGGTGTCGTAGCCCGGTTCACGCGGCGGGCTGAAATCGAACACTGCGCCCAGCTTATCCAAAAATGCTGGCCGCGGTTTTTCATAAATCCCCATGGTGCGATCGCCCTGCACATTGCTATGTCCGCGCACTGGACAAGGCCCGGCACCGGGGCGGCCTATATTTCCGCGCAACAGCAAGAGATTAAGTATCATCTGTATGGTCGCGACAGAATGCTTGTGCTGGGTAATCCCCATGCCCCAGCAGGCAATCACGCTTTTGGCGTTCAGGTAAATCTGGCCAGCTCGCTCTAGTTGGGCGCGATTCAGGCCCGATTCGGTTTCGATCACGGCCCAGGATTCTTGCATCACATCGAGCATGAAGGCTTCAAAATTAGCGGTGTGGCTGGCGATAAAATCGAGATCGATCAGGCGCGGTTTAGACTCGGCCTGGGCTTGCCTGTCTGCCTCTAAAACGTATTTAATCATACCTTTGACGGCGGCCAGATCGCCGCCTATCTTGAGCTGGAAATAGTCGGACGAGATAGGGGTAGAACCACCGCTCAGCATTTCGATAGGGCTTTGCGGATTCTGAAATTTTTCCAGACCGCGCTCACGCAGAGGATTAAATGACACGATGGCCGCGCCGCGCTTGGAGGCCGAACGCAATTCGCCCAACATACGCGGATGATTGGTGCCCGGGTTTTGGCCGAAAATAAAGATCGCATCGGTCACGTGAAAATCGGCCAATTGCACCGTGCCCTTGCCTACGCCTATCGCTTCGCGCATGCCAAAACCGGAAGGTTCGTGGCACATATTCGAGCAATCCGGAAAATTATTCGTGCCAAACTCGCGCACAAATAATTGGTACAAGAAAGCCGCTTCGTTACTGGTGCGGCCCGAGGTATAAAAGATCGCGTCGTTAGGCGAGGCCAGCGCATTGAGACGACTGGCAATCAAAGTAAAAGCAGCATCCCATGAGACAGCCTGATAGCTGTCACTAGCAGCGTCGTATTGCATAGGCTGAGTCAGCCGTCCCATACCTTCGAGTTCCTGATCGCTGCGCAGAGTGAGCTGCGCCAGGGTCTGTGCCGAAATCAGAGCCGGCGTGGCGCGCCTGGCGGTTGATTCGGCAGCCACTGCCTTGGCACCGTTTTCGCAAAACTCAAAGGTCGAGGTATGATCTTGATCCGGCCAGGCACAGCCGGGACAATCGAAGCCATCTGGCTGATTCGCCGACAACAGGGTGCGTGCGCCTTTGGCCGGTATACCCTGCTCAAAAATATGCTGCGCAACACTCTTCAAACCACCCCAACCACCAGCCGGACGCTGGTATAACTTTACAGTTTTTTTTGTCATGTTTGTCTAGTAAATCGTCTTGCAAGAGCTACGAATACGCCAGGTATAAAACTCGAATGTATAGAACAGAAAAAAAGATCGTCTCAAAATGCAGACGATCTTTTTAAAACGCCATACTGTTTAACTAATGTGCTTCACGATGTGCGTGAATAATACTACTTAAACAAAACTACCGCTTTTTGCAGCGTAATCCAGATCCCCAGAGCCATAGGAATACCAACCGCCAACCAGGCCAGATACACGGTGGCCGGATTACTGGCAAGCGCGCCTACCACGGGCGCATCGCCACTAGTATTGAGCGAATTAGTGAGCGAACTGGCGATCACTTTATCGTGCGCCAGTTGACGTTCTGCGGCCAATTCTTCGTCCGTCATAAACACCGATGGAGCGACTGGGCGTATCAAGAGATTGCAGATAAAGCCGAGCAAGAGCAAGCCTGCCAGGATATACATGGTAACGTCATAGGCCTGCGCTTTTGGTACGCCATTGGCAATCTGGTATTCGCGGATATAGCCGATCAGGACTGGTCCCAAGACACCGGCAGTAGCCCATGCGGTCAACAGACGACCGTGGATGGCACCGACCATTTGCGAGCCAAACATATCGGACAGGTAAGCTGGCACCGTAGCAAAACCGCCGCCGTACATAGACAAAATGATGCAGAAAGCCAGTACAAACAAGGCCAGATTATTCGCGTGAGCAGCACCAGGGATAGACGCATACAAGACGAAACCGAGTACAAAAAACACCGCGTACGTGGCTTTGCGTCCTATGTAATCCGAGCAGGACGCCCAGAAGAAGCGGCCGCCGATATTAAACAGCGACAGCAAACCGGTAAAACCAGCGGCGATGGTAGCGATCTGTTTCTTTTGATCCGAGTTCAAATCATTAAATGAGATATCCAGACCGATCAGTTTGCCGGCAAACACTTCTTGCAGCAAAGGCGAGGCCATCCCAAGAATGCCGATACCGGCCGAGACATTCAGACACAAGACCGCCCAGATCAGCCAGAACTGCTTGGTTTTCCAGGCCTTGTTCACATGCACGTGCTTAGAGGTAATCATGGCGTTGCTGGTTTGTGCCGCAGGCGGCGTCCAGCCCTTAGGTGTCCAGCCAGTGGCTGGCACACGGTAACCAAAGGCACCGGCCATCATGAAGACGAAATAGATCGCTGCCATCGCTAAAAATGTTTCCCAGACACCGACCGAGGTCGGCGTTGCGAAATGGCGCATCAACCAGTCAGCCATCGGTGCACCTATCATCGCGCCGCCGCCAAAACCCATGATCGCCATGCCGGTAGCCATACCACGCTTATCCGGAAACCATTTAATCAAGGTAGAAACCGGCGAAATATAGCCCAAGCCCAGCCCGATACCACCGATCACACCGGCTGACAGCCAGAGTATCCAAGCCTGATGGGTATACACGCCAAATGCCGACAACACCAAGCCACAGCACCAGCACAACGCCGACACCACACCAGCTTTGCGCGGGCCAGCATGCTCTAACCAGCTACCGAATAAGGCCGCCGAGCCACCCAGGAAAATGAAGAACAAGGTGTACATCCACTGCAGGGTAGAGATTTTCCAATCGCAATTACTGGCAAACAGCTCGGCAAAGATACTCATCTCTTTGGCGCATGCGACTGGCTTATCTATGCCTATGGCTTTCGATAAGGGTAACCAGAATACCGAGAAGCCGTAAGCCATCCCTATACATAAGTGGATGGCGAGTGCTGCCGGTGGAACCAGCCATCGATTAAAACCTTCGCCAGCGACAGTGCGCTCTTTGGCGAGTAGTGAAAACTGCGTTTGTGACATGGGCATAGACCTTGTTATGTTTGATAAGGAAGCGCTGATTTGAGTGAACATTCCATCCATCTATTTTTTCAATGATTTGAAACTCCAGGCTCATCAATTAAAGCTTGATTTAAATCAATTGAAAAATAGCAATCACATTGTGTTATATAAAATACTTTGCGACAACAATATTTTATTCATATTTGTTTCTTTCCAACAAATGTTGCCGGGACCTTAAGTATTGAGTGGGCCAAGCATGAGCTCATCGTCTATCGGACTTGATTTCGCTATTATTTTGACTAAATTAAGAACAGGCGCGGCGAAGCAGTCGACTCAAAAACATCGTCGTTTCCAGAAAAATAGTGTTAAAAAGTTCTAGTCATACCGCAAATAATCAGTGCATACTCAAAGTTAAGCTGACAGTTTCCTTGCGATTTTAGATGGCAATAAAGGTATGCGATGCTAAGAGTCAATACTATGGATTTCACTTACACGCGCAAACTGGTGACTCTACTGAGCTTGTTGCTATACCTGTCTGGCAACAGCAACGCCGCTTGTACGCGTGTAATCAATGTCCCGGTGGCAGCCACAGGCTTAAGCGTGACGACAGGCGAAGAGGGTGTCAGCGGTGTGTACCCGGAGTTACTCCGTAGCATGTCCGAGAAAAATGGCTGCAGTTTTAATTTCTCGGTAGTGCCCAGAGCACGCTTAGAACTGATGTTCGAGAACGGCACTGCCGATTTGATGTTTCCATCAAAAAAAACCGCGCAACGCGACCAATATGGCATCTTCATTCCTCTCATCATCAATCGCGCCAAACTGATGTCGCTAGACTCAAAATGGCCAGACCTACGCAGCGCGCAAGATCTGATCGATAGAAAATCTTTACGACTGGTGGTGGTACGTGGCTACGATTATGGTCCAGGCTATCTAGCCTTGATCAACGAATTGAACAAACAAAAACGCCTGCTATATGAAGCCGACCCAACCTCGGTGGCGCGCATACTCAAAGCGGGCGGTGCCGATCTAACTATCATGACGCCGTATATTTTGGTCGGTGCAATGAGCGGTGATGCACGCATTGAAGAGCTGATTCCTAAAATACGTTACGAGAGCATCGATGAACTGCCCTGGGGTGACAGCGGCATGTATCTATCTAAAGCGGCCTTGAACGACAACGACAAAGCAACCTTAACGGCTTTGCTGGAACAGGCGGCCAAGTCTGGGCTAGTCTGGAAAAGCTTCCAATCTTACTACCCAGATAATATGCTCAAAGAGAGCATGCGCCCACTGACACATCCCACCGCAGCCGCGAAATAAGCATCAAGCAATTTCTAGCAAATACATCACAGTAGCTCCACCCGCGTCTCAAACTTACTGCGCAAGGTAGAAAAAAAACTCCGCACATTGCGGATATTTGATTGCGTTGCAAACAGTCTATGCGCCAGTGCATGGTATGCCGGCATATCAGCCACTTGTATCACCAGCACAAAATCCGGCCCGGGTGAGACCCGGTAGCATTGCTGTACCGCGCTTTCTTGCGCCACCAAAGTTTCAAACTCGGTCTGCCGCTCGCTGGCTTGATGATCGAGCGTGATTTCGACGATCGCGGTCAGGCTGGGCCCGATTTTTTCGGCAGCCAAGATCGCCACCTGACGCGCGATCACGCCCTCATCTATCAAACGATTGACTCTGCGCAAACAAGTCGGCGGCGAGGCATGCACCAGTGCCGCCAAGGCGTGATTAGTCAAAGCAGCATCCTGCTGCAATTGCTGCAATATTCTCTTATCCAAATCATCGAGTTGCATAACTTCTCCCAAAAAATTCTACAAAGCACCTCAGTTTTGAAACACAAATGTAACAATATTGAAATTTAAGCTCAATATTTATGACAATTTGAAATAATAATCCACAACATGTTTCACATTAAATATTCATTCATATTATAGTAAATTTTGACAGAAAATTTTACACCATCTGCATTAGCATGATGCTACTTGTTCAAATTTATTCATTTCACTAGAGATAAGCGCAATACTGTTTCAGCCAGGCATCACTGCCAGGCGTATTGCCTTAACCCTGACACGGAGAATTACCTATGTGTGGCATCGTCGGCGCAGTAGCACAACGCAATATCACTCCCATCTTGCTAGAGGGTTTAAAACGTCTGGAATACCGCGGTTACGATTCTTGCGGTGTCGCCCTGCACGTAGACGGCAAACTGCAGCGCTCGCGCAGCACCGCGCGCGTCTCTGAGTTGCAGGCGCAGGTGGCAGAAACCGGGCTGGCCGGATTTACCGGCATCGCGCACACCCGCTGGGCCACCCATGGCGTTCCGTCGTCCGCCAATGCCCATCCACATTTTTCACGCGATCGCATCGCCCTGGTGCATAACGGCATCATAGAAAACCATGAAGAGCTGCGCGCCGAATTATCCGCATTAGGCTACGTCTTCGAAAGCCAGACCGATACCGAAGTGATCGCCCATCTGGTCGATCACCTGTACAGCGGCGACTTGTTCGAGACCGTACAACAAGCCGTCAAACGCCTCACCGGCGCTTTTGCGATTGCCGTGTTCTGCCAGGATGAACCGCACCGCGTAGTCGGCGCCAGACTCGGTTCACCATTGATCGTCGGTCTCGGCCAGGGTGAAAACTTTTTAGCATCCGACGCAATGGCCTTAGCCGGCACCACCGACCAGATCATTTATCTGGAAGAAGGCGACGTCGTCGATCTGCAATTGCAACGCGTCTGGATTGTCGACGCCGATGGCAAGCAAGTCCAGCGCGAAGCACGCACCGTGCACGCCCACACTGGTGCAGCCGAACTCGGCCCGTATCGCCACTACATGCAAAAAGAAATCTTCGAGCAGCCACGTGCCCTCGGCGATACGCTGGAAGGCGTCACCGCCATCATGCCTGAGCTGTTTGGCGACAAAGCCTTTGGCGTTTTCAAGCAAATTGACAATGTGCTGATACTCGCTTGCGGCACCAGCTACTACGCCGGCATGACCGCCAAATACTGGATAGAATCGATCGCCAAAATCCCCGTCAATGTCGAGATTGCCAGCGAATACCGCTACCGCGACAGCGTACCGAATCCAAGTAGCTTAGTCGTCACGATTTCGCAAAGCGGCGAAACTGCCGACACCCTGGCCGCCTTAAAACACGCCCGCAGTCTGGGCATGCCGCACAGCCTGACTATCTGCAATGTATCCACCAGCGCCATGGTGCGCGAATGCGAGTTGGCCTACATTACACGCGCCGGTGTCGAAGTCGGCGTGGCATCCACCAAAGCCTTCACCACGCAATTGGCAGCCCTGTTCTTGCTGGCATTAACCCTGGCACAAAGCAAGGGCCGCCTCAGTGACGAGCAAGAAGCCGAGCACATCAAAGCCCTGCGCCATCTGCCGGTAGCGATCACTGCGGTGCTGGCCTTAGAGCCGCAAATCATCGCCTGGTCAGAAGAATTTGCCCGCAAAGAAAACGCCTTGTTCCTCGGACGCGGCATGCATTACCCGATTGCCCTGGAAGGTGCGCTCAAGCTCAAAGAAATTTCCTACATCCACGCCGAAGCCTACCCGGCCGGTGAACTGAAACACGGCCCGCTGGCCTTAGTCACCAAAGAAATGCCGGTAGTCACGGTCGCGCCGAAAGACGCGTTGATAGAAAAACTCAAATCGAATATGCAAGAAGTGCGCGCACGCGGCGGCGAACTGTACGTCTTCGCCGATGCCGATTCACGCATCACGCCGAGTGAAGGTGTACACGTGATCCGCCTGCCAGAACACTACGGTATGCTGTCACCGATCTTGCACACAGTACCTTTGCAATTGCTGGCCTACCACACCGCCCTGGCACGCGGGACGGATGTGGATAAACCACGCAACCTGGCAAAAAGTGTGACAGTCGAGTAAGACGTTTTAAGAAAATTTCTGTTTTTTTTAAATAGCACCACCCCGCTCACGCATATTCTATGCAGGTTTGCAGCCATACCGGCCTGCAGGCCGCATGGGATATGCGCAGTGGCAGTGGGTCGTTTTTGGTTTTTTATTTGCAAGCGAATCGCAATAAGATCAATTCGAATTACTCATATTGCCGGCTCAATGTGAATTGAAATGCTGGGCTGATAAAACTGTAGCCCAGCCTACGAGCTATCTAAACATACTCTCCCTCATCACATTTTGCGCATGAGGTTCAATCGCAAGCAATACTTCTTCGCATTCCTTCACCGAAGATCCGAAAATACAGGATTTTACATAGGGAGAATTCTCTTTATCGACCAAAAGAGAATGGCGCACTTCCTTCACCAGTTGATCATACCTTCCGTGGCGATAGATGAAATTACCAAATGGCACCCAGAAATTACTGGTGTTAGTGCGTATCGAACTGGCGTAAGCGAGCGTCCAGAGAAATTCCAGTTTATCCAATCCATTCAAGTATTCCAGCTCACTCTGAAAAAGAGCGATGCCAACTGGTGCAAAATAGTCCTCAATCCAAGAATGCAAAGGAAGATGCCTGTTCTCTTTACCAGGTAATATTTTCACAGCGCCGGTGCCATTTTCTATCATGAAAATAGGATTGAGCGCCAAGAGCGCTAAAACATCGTCCTGGTGCTCACGCACTATTCTGACTGAAAATAATTCACCAAGAACGCCAAGATTATCCGCAGCAACTGCTCCCAGAGCGAAAGCGTGGATCACTAAGCACGCCGGATACCGTTGAAAATATATTAGCGTATTTATGCCGCTATTGTGCTTGCGTTGAGAAAGCTTGGCTAAACATCGAAGCCAAGGTTTCATTTGCGCTAATGTTGACCAGTACCCAGCAACTATAGCCATTTCAATTAAAGTAGTCGAAGTAGCTTCGTAGGCGCGGGCTCGATCACCCAGTGACTGGCCGTTTAAAACAGGAATATTCGTTCCAAAATTGGTGCCATGTATCACGTCGATGATGCGATTCGTCTCTTCTGAAATCAAGTCATTCAGTTGAATGGCATATTTCTCGTCAGACAAATATCTCTTCACACTGGCGACCGCGGCAGCGGTAGACAAAGGATGTGGCTGTGAAAATGACTCAAGTATGGTCACCAGTTCGGCGAGCTTAGAAAAAAATGCATCCGCGCCACCGATAGGAATAAATTGAGCGGATCGTCGTTGAATCAGATCTTTCGCTCTATCACCTTGATTTCCATGGCCTGCCCAATAGGTTGAAAATCGACGGTAAGGCGCTCGCGTAAGCGCGTTACGCAATGCTTCATCCCATTCTGCAGACCACCCGCACACAATCAGTCCATACTCATCAAATACACGGTCTAGCAAATGCATGAATTCATCTGGATACGCCGCAAGTTCACTAGATGTATTGCGAATGCGCGTATCGAGATAGTCACCGTGAATTTTAATTACAGTACAAGCAGTGTGAACCAGAGGTAGCGCACCGGTGATGTGATCGACCGTACTTAACACAGTGGGAACAATACCGACGTCTTGTAAAGCGATTTCTGTCAATTTGTCGAAGTTTGTGGTCAAAATCACGCGAACAAAACTGTCTTTCACAAGAGTCGCAATAGCGCGATGTGCGGCAGTCGGCTGCTTATCCCCCTCCGAACGTTCGTCCTCACTGGGCTCAATGTACGAGCGTACAAGTTGATGTCGTTCCGCAGGACTTTTACACAGAACATCCAATAATTCAGAGTAGTCCGGCTCTTTGCCGAATGTGGCCAAATACCATGCCGCCGGGTTAGGTTCGCAAGTATCGCCTTTCAACGCAGCAACCTTGCGCACAAGGTCAAGAGTGATTTCCCAGCCGGTTGGAATTTTCGATGAACGGGAAACGCCGGAACCAAGAAGTAACGCATAGACTCCCTTATTGGCGGAAATTGAAAATGCGAGCGAGCTAATGGGATCGATATTGACAGTCATTTTGAATTTTGATGAATTTTCCACGAAAGTCATCACTATACATCGGCTCATCGTAATTACTGGCTATGGAGCCCGATCACTTCAAGGCCCTAACCCGCAATAAATAGGGCGTCAATAGCCGCAGGCGTATTGCGCCGCATGGAATTGTTCACATACGACATACGTCGCAATGGATAGAACCGATTGCGCCCTGCAATTACTCGCGTATCACACGGCCTTAGCGCGTGGGACGGATGTAGATAAGCCACGCAACTTAGCAATAAGCATGACGGTCGAGTCAACGGGCATTTTTGAATTTTTTAAATAGCACCACCCCGCTCACGCATATTCCATGCGGGTTTACAGCCATATCGGCCTGTGGACCGCATAGGATATGCGCGCTGGCCGAGGGTCGTTTTTGGTTTTCTATTTGCAAGGGAATCGCAATAAGATCAATTCGAATTACTCATAGTAACTGCTTCATGTGAATTGAAATGCTGAGCTGATAAAACTCTAGCCCAGCCTACGAGCTGACTTCATTCATCTAACACGCCGATTAGTTTTTGCGCTAAGAAATTGACCAGTGCTCCAATGCGCGGCACTAAGGCCCCTTGTTTGTAGAATACGCACCATACCGGCTGGCTCCACGGCAGAGTCACAGTTTCCAGCAGCGGTACCAATCGCCCGCTTTCTACATCGCTTCGTGTCAAGAACTCAGCCAGACACACAATGCCAGCGCCGCCCAAGCTTAAATGACGTAAGGTCTCACCGCTGGAGGCCGCGATGGTTGGTTGTATCGGTAAGCCATCACCACCGAACTGTGGCAGCGGCCAAATATTCAGCGAAGAAGGCGCGGTAAACCCAAGCAGCCGATGATCGGCAAGTTGCTCTATATTTTTTGGTGTTCCGTGACGAGCCAAATACTCCGGGGATGCCAGCAAACGCAGACGGCTAGTTCCCAGACGTCTGGCGTTAAGGGTAGAATCGGCCAAAGGTCCGACACGAATAGCCAGATCAATGCGAGCTTCGATCAAATCAATCACCGTTTCGCCACTAATTAACTCAAGCCGCACCAATGGATAACTATCCATAAACGCCGCCGCCAAGGGCGCGACTAGATGATCCAACACTGGTGTTGCAGCGCTGACACGCACCAGTCCTGATGGCTGAGAAAGGCGGGCGATCAGTTGCTCCTCGGTATCCTGCAAATCGGCTAACACTTTCCGTGCCCGTGTCAGTAACCATTCACCTTCTTCTGTCAGATCTAGACGGCGCGTAGTGCGCGTTATCAGCGTCATGCTTAGCTGTGATTCTAGCCGAGAGATAGCGCGGCTTATACCAGACGGAGTCTGGCTAAGACGCTCGGCTGCGGCAGAAAATGATCCTGTATCTATCACGGCAACGAAGGCAATCAGCGCATCAACATTGAGCATTAGTGACTCCGAGTCAAAAGTGTATTGTAGCCAACATGGTTTTTCTTTGATAGCCCAACGCGCACACTGCGAGGCATTATTCATTTACCCCAAAGGAAAATCATGCCTCTCGCACTCTGGGCGCTGACACTCAGTGCTTTCGCTATCGGAACGACAGAATTCGTCATTGTCGGCCTCATTCCTACTATCGCTGCCAGCCTTGGCGTCTCCGTGCCGTCCGCCGGACTATTAGTTAGCCTATATGCCTTGGGTGTTGCCATTGGTGCACCGGTATTGACAGCATTGACTGGCCGCGTAAAACGCAAGCATTTGTTGCTGGGTTTGATGGCTCTGTTCACCATCGGCAATCTGGTCGCATGGATGGCACCGGGATACGAAGCGTTAATGGCAGCACGCGTACTGACCGGCTTGGCGCATGGGGTATTTTTCTCAATTGGTTCGACTATTGCGACCAGTTTAGTACCAAAGGAAAAGGCGGCCAGTGCGATTGCCCTTATGTTCACCGGATTAACGGTCGCGCTAGTGACGGGGGTACCGCTTGGTACGTTCATCGGCCAGACTTTTGGCTGGCAGTCGACCTTCCTTGCCGTATCTTTGCTGGGGATAGTCGCGTTTATCGGTAGCTGGATTCTAGTGCCGAACAATATTCCTAACAGCAAGCCGGCCTCCCTGTTGACACAATTATCGGTACTGAAAAAACCACGCCTGTTGCTGGTGTATGCCATGACTGCGCTGGGTTATGGCGGATCGTTTATCGCCTTTACTTACCTTGCTCCTATCTTGCAAGAAGTTTCCGGATTCTCTGCCTCTAGCGTCAGTTTGGTCATGCTAGTGTATGGTGTCTCGGTCACGATCGGAAATATTTGGGGTGGCAAGCTGGCGGACAAAAAAGGCCCAATTCGGGCATTGCAGATTGTGTTTTTCTTGCTGGCTCTCGTGTTGTTTGTTCTCACTTTTACAGCACCCAACGCTTGGCTGGCTTTGGCGACGGTATTAATGTGGGGCGCGGTTGCCTTCGGGAACGTACCGGGTTTACAAGTCTATGTAGTACAGCGGGCCGAGCTGGATGCACCGCAAGCCGTTGATGTGGCTTCAGGCCTCAATATCGCAGCGTTCAATATCGGCATTGCTGGCGGTGCATGGGGCGGTGGTTTAATTGTTGCCCACTTTGGTTTGATGGCCACACCGTGGATAGGCGCAATAGTGGTGCTCGGTGCGCTTGCTTTGACGACTCTGGCTGGTCGCTTGGATCGTAACGATGGGATTATTCTCCTGACCGAGCCAACGCACGTGGTTTGTGTCCATTAGCGCTCATCTATCAGCACTAACTCCACTTTACTAAGCGCTGGTTAATGAACCCGAACGGCCAACTCACCTAGTGATTGGCGAGTCGCGTTGTATCTTGGTCGTGATGTAAAACGAGTCTGCTAGATGTTTGCTTATCTTCGTATGCAATTGAAAGTTGCATCAGTCGATAAAAAATGACGAATACGGACTATATTTTTCGACTCACGACAAGTAGATAGATATAGTTCACCCGCTACAGACTACTTCGGTTTTTTGGAATTTTTGTCCATCAAGCTAAGCGTATAATTAAGCGATACAGACTTTATTGATACGATCAATTGCACCACCCCGCTCACGCATATTCCATGCGCCTTTGCTGCCAGTCTAGCCTGCAAGGTGCGTGGATAGTGCGTGGTGGTGGCACCTGTTTTTGATTTTTAGTTGCAAGAAAATCGCAAAAAAATCGATTCGAATTACCCATATTGCGGGTTCGATGTAAATTCACATGCTGGGCTTGGTAGCCCAGCCTGGCAGCTCATTCTTTGAGCAAGCGTACCAGATCAACGGCATTGGCCATGGCCATGTAACCTGCATCGTTGGGATGGGTGAAGTCGCCACTGTTCAAGGTCTTGAGCTGACGAGCTGGGTGTGCGGGGTCGCGCAGTGCCAGATCAAAATCGATGATGCCGTCAAACGCTTCGCCCGTCCGTATCCATAGGTTCACTGCTTGTCGTTTGGCCTCCATGTTTGCGCTATGGGGTAAGGGCCTGGTCGCGCCTTCCCGCGGCAGTAGGGTTCCGGCCCAGATTTTCACACCCTGCGCGTGAGCGCGGGCTATGAGCAGCTTCATGCCGTCAATGATTTGCTGGGCTGACACTTGGTCCTTAGGCGCAGTGAGTAGCTCCGAAGCACTAATGTCATTGATGCCTTGCATCAGAATGATCCAACGCAGACCAGGCTTGTTCAACACGTCACGCTGAAATCGGTTCAGCGTGCTCGGCCCTACGTACGGAGCGCCAAAATCATTGAGCACCCGGTTACCCGCAATCCCTGCGTTGACGACGGCAACCGTCCCCGCGGCGGGCGTGCCCTGCAAGCGGTTAGCCAGGAAGTCGGGCCAACGCGCATTGCCGTCCTGGGTCGATTCAACACCATCCGTGACAGAATCACCAACGACCACCAGCGTTTGCGTTCCACTAGGCGCCGCCACTTCAACATCGGTCAGGAAATATCTGCTGTCGTCGATCTGTGCGCCTGAAATAGATGCGAGGCCAGCGACATCCTTAGCTTCAATAAGATACGCGGTCTGGGCACCGTTACCATGCAGCGTAGGCAAGCTGGCCCCCATCGGCAAATAGAGACTGACGGCTAATTGCGCGAGCGCCTTGACTGGTAGCGGAACTGGATCGCTGGCCACGCTACTGCCGGGTGCGATAGTGACGGACCCGACACCATTGAACAAGGCAAGGCGATCACAGCCATCCACAATCGCGCCGCCACCTGCATGCAGGGCCACGTGCACAGAGCTGAGGATAAGCGGTTCGGTTCCCAGCAAATTGGAGAAGCGTAAACGGACACTCGTTCCGCCAACACTGGTGCGTACCACCTGCCGGATCGTAACTGGCTTTAACGCTGGTCCGACGCCGTCCGGTGCGGCCATCCATCCGGCTACCCAAGTGCTGGACGGCGGCACTGGCGCGGCTTGCGCCATCACGCTCGATACAAAGAACAGCAGGGTCGTAGCCCACAGCGAGCTGCTAAAAAGCTTAAGGCGCGTCATAAGAAAGGTCCAAAAATTAGGAGCTTGTATTATTTATCGTGAAGGAAATGCGCGATAGCTATGTGTGACAAAAACCCGATGGACAGTGACGAAAGTCGCGAGCGCGTATCACTTTGCAGCCTTTCTTGAGCGCGTAGTATCCCTTGTCGATTCGAATTTTTCTGGAGATCAAATAGTAATTAGTGATATCGCGAAAATTACAATTAAAATTATTTTTTCCACAGTATTACTTTCAATCGCCTGCAGTGAAGTTAGCGGCCTCGGCCAGTTCATCGACCGATAATTCCCTGCGCAAATTCTGTTTCGCGTAACTCTAGGCAATCTGAATTCGGTTCTGGTTCTAGCAACACCGAAAATTGCGCCGTGCTATATTTCAACGCTATTCTGCTAATGTTTAATTTATTTGGAGTTCGACCATGGCAAATATTGCGTTTTTAGGGACCGGTTTGCTCGGAAGTGCTTTCGCTGAGGCGGCGGCAAAACGTGGCGATTCTGTCTTTGCCTGGAATCGCTCCATGGATAAAGTGCAGGCCCTTGCGCAGTTCGGCGTGAAGGCGGCGGCTACGCCGGCCGACGCTGTTCGCGGCGCATCCCGGGTGCATCTGGTGTTGAAAGACGATGCCGTGGTCGATCAGCTGATTGCGGCGGCGCGCCCTGGACTCTCGCCCGAGGCGATTCTGATTGATCACAGCACGACCTTGCCGCAGCTCACCGCAGAACGTAGCGAGCGTTTGCGTGCCGCCGGACTCAAGTATCTGCACTGCCCGGTTTTTATGGGGCCGCCGGCGGCCCGTAACGCACAGGGATCGATGATGGTGGCCGGACCAGAGGCTCTGTTTACCTCGGTACAGGCCGAACTCGCCAAGATGACGGGTCGTCTGCAGTATATGGGGGAACGCACCGACCTGGCCGCCGCCAACAAGCTGCTTGGGAATGCGATGATCATAGGGATGATAGGCGTGATGGCTGACGTTTTGACTCTGGCACAGGCCAGCAACATAGACGGCGAAGACGCGATTAAATTGCTTGGTCTGCTCGATCTCAATGCGATGGTGACAGGCCGGGGAATGAATATGGCAAAGGGCAACTTCGCCCCAAGTTTTGAGTTGACGATGGCGCGCAAGGATGTCGGCCTGATGCTAGAGACTTGCGCTCAACGGCCGCTGGCGACTTTGCCTGCGATTGCAGCGCGCATGGATCAACTCATCGCTGCAGGACATGGTGCCGACGATGGCAGTGTCCTGGGTATTGATGCGCTACCACGGCCTTAAATATCACCAGCAAGCCTTAGATTTAATTCGTGCCAAAGACCACAAAGACCACAAAGACCACAAAGACGACTGAGACGGCGGAAATCCATGTGATTTTCGATTAACAATAATTGCAACACAACCAGGGCAACTAGCATGATCATACTTATTGCAGGACTAGTTCTTTTTCTCGGCCTCCACTCTATCCGTATCTTCGCTGACGGCTGGCGCTCGACACAGATACAACGCATGGGGGCCATGCCCTGGAAAGGCCTTTACGCTAGTTTGTCCGCGGCAGGTTTCTTGCTGATTATTTGGGGTTTCGGGCTGGCGCGCTCTAGCCCGCTGATTTTATGGACACCGCCAAGCTGGGGCCGGCATCTGGCAGCGGCGCTGATGCTATTGACCTTTCTATTGCTGGTTGCCGCCTACGTGCCAGGGAATCGCCTCAAGACGATGCTCGGCCACCCTATGCTGGTCGCGACTAAGACCTGGGCCTTCGCCCATTTGCTGGCGAATGGGACACTCGCTGATCTGATACTTTTTGGATCGTTTCTACTCTGGGCGATTGCCGATTTTGCGGTATCCCGCCGCCGCGACCGCTTAGCAGGCGTCAGCTATCCGGCGCTCGGCATCGGCCGCGATGTGCTGGTCATCGTCATCGCCCTGCCGGCATTTATATGGTTTGCCTTTTACGGCCACGCATGGTTGATCGGGGTCCGGCCATTTGCCTGAAGTGTTTTTAAGCGCGGCTGTCTAGCGAGGTAAGGCTATTTAAAAAATCAACGCCGCTATCGCGCATATTCCATGCGGGTTTACAGCCATGCCGGCCTGCAGGGCGCATGGAATATGCGTGGTGGCGTGCTTGGTTTTTAGAATTCTTATCCTGAGGCTCAGTGTTTTCTAGTGGCTGTGGTTATGTTGGGTTGGCGTCAGGCGTCAGACGCCAGGCTCAATCACAACTTGTACCGCTGTGCTGCAAAAACGCGAAATCCCATATTCGATGGGGACCGCATCTTCATCGACGTAGACGGTTTCTACATACAGTATAGGCAAGGCGCTGGGCTGACCGAGTTGCTGTGCCACTTCCTTACTCGGCATACGCGCCGTGACCCGGCTCATGCGACGTTGAAATTGCACAATGCCAAATTGTTCTAAGGCGAGATGGGTGATACCGTTCTTGGCATACAGTTCGGCTAATCCGGCGAAGCGCGGTAATGGAAAATACTGCGTACACACACCGATCACCTTGTCATCGACCACGTCGAGCGTCTCTACGCAAAGCACACTGGCTTGCGGCGGCAGATCGAGCAATTGGCGTAGCTCTGCACTTGCCAAGATCGTCGACCAATGCAGCACCTGACTAACGCCAACCCGACGGGCATTGGCGACACTGTGCGCCAGGCGGGTACGACGGCCGACTTGATAATCGATCACGTCTTCCCGCACAAAGGTGCCGCGACCGTGCTGCACGTCGACCATGCCGCGCTCTACCAGCGCTTTGATCGCTTGTCGCACCGTGTGCCGATTGACGTTGAAGCGTTCGGCTAAGGCTGTTTCATTGGGTAATCGATGATGTAAATGGCCTGCCAGAATATCGGCACTAAGCGCCTCTTCAATTTGCCGCCAGACGCTCACGCCTGCACTACGGATGATGTTATGTTGATTCATGCCCAATTCTGACATAGCTTAAGGAAAAAAATTGCGCCGCGCCAGCGCAAATGCAATGCTCATACCGATACCGCTAGTGATAGTCACTGCCTGCACCGATTCTGCCACCTGTAAAACTTCATAAGGACGGGGGCCACTGGCATACACACCTTGCCAGCGCTCTCTCACCTCTAAAGGTTTTTGCAAGAGATCTTGCGCCAACTGGAGGATCATCGTATCAATCTCAGTCTGATTGAATGGCGACACGGATTCAGCCACGGCATGCGAATCGCCTATGATCAGATCACCGCTATCACCCACTTGTTGCACGATCAAATGGATACCGTGTGTCAGTAGCGCGGGTTGGCTTTGTGCCACTTCGCGCCGCAATGCCGCCAGGCTATCGCTAAGCGCGGGGCACTCGGTGAAAGCGCCGTAATGCAGCGTCGATAAGCCAGTCATGAGAGTCGGACCCAGGCTTATCCCCGGGTTGGCGACCCGCTGCATTTGCAAGGCACACTGACGAATACCTAGCGCAGCAAATTGCACAGGATACAAAGTCTTAAAATCATGCCCAGAACACACCACCACTTCATCCGCAGCGCCTACCCCGCGACTAGTCTGTATATGCGGCAAATCTATGCGGTTCACTTGCACCCCGTACTGGAAAATGACACCGTGGCGTACAGCTAACCAATGCGCCAACATGGCGATGGCCTGACGTGCGTCTAGCGCAATCTCGTTGCCACTGAATAATCCGCCTATGCCATGGGCGTGGTGTTCGGCGACGCTGGTTGCCCCCAGCAATTGAGTGCCATAGTAACTCCCTCGCTCATGCTGAAAAGCCTCCAGCACGTCCAACTCTGCGCGGCTGCGTGCCACCACCAAGCTACCCTGTACCTTGTGCCAGCATCCGCTTTCTGTCAAAAATTCCAGCCACATGCTGCGGCTTTGTTGCGCCAGTTCGAACAAGTCGCCACTGGGCTGCCCTAGCACCAGCCCCAGCCCGAAATTACGCACCGAGGCACCGGTAGCACGATCCTCGCGCTCATACACCGTGACCGTATCGCCACGCAAGCTCGCGGCCCATGCATGCGCTAGCCCGACAATGCCAGCGCCGACGATGGCAACTCTATGTTTGCGCTGATTCAAGGTCGATCGCCTTGCGCCATACGTGCTTCGATCAGATCGATAATAGCTGGCAGATCGGCGAGACTATCGATCACATAATGCGCACCGGCGCGTGCCAGTCGATTAGCGGCGGCATCGCGCCGGGCGGCTGTTTGATCTGCCGATAACTTATCCATTTCGGCCAAAGTCAATCCGTTTTCATTACCGGACAGCGACAAGCCTACGGTCCACATCCCAGCCGCCAGACCTTCTTCTATGCCGGGCAGAGTATCGTCAACCTTAACGCAAGCGCGCACCTCACCGATACCTAATTCGATAAGATTGGCCAGGGCCATCCAGGGGCCAGGACGGCCGCCCGCTTTGAGATCATCAGTGGCCACCGCATGCGCTACCGTCAGTCCTTGCGAGGCCGCATGAGCCAGCAACTTATCCATGACCACCCGCGGATAACCTGAGCAGGAACCAATAGCGATATCGCGTGCCTTCAGTTGCGCCAGCACCGACAGTGTGCCGGGTATCAGATCGGAATAGGCCGCGACACGCTCGATTTGTAAGGGCAGGAAAGTGGCATACAGAGCATCCACGTCGGCGTCGCTCATGGCACGGCCATAACGCTGCTGCCAACGTTGACCAACCCCGCTTTGCTTGCCGAGTGCCTGGATGTGATCCCATTTGGCCAGCCCCATAGGAATGCGGGCTTCGGCCATCGTCACCGTGACTTCGAAGCCGGCAAAGGCATCAATCAGAACCTGGGTCGGGGCAAAGGAACCGTAGTCCACCAGTGTGCCAGCCCAATCGAAAATAACGGCACGTACCGGGCCCTGGTAGTTGCGTTGATAGCGATAGTTTGTCGTGTTGAGAGTCATGTTAGTAAGCGCGTAAATAAAAAGTGTTAAAGACAGATACCCATTTTTTTCAAGGCATGCGCGATCGCATCGAGCGCGATCTGCATTTCGGCCTGGCCTAGCGCACCGATACAGCCGATTCTAAAGGTCTCGGCCGAAGTCAATTTACCCGGATACAGGATCACGCCCCGTTCTTTGGTCAATTGGTAAAATTGACTGAAATTCCAGTGAGGATGGTTCGGTGCGTGCACCGTCACGATGATAGGAGCCTGCAACTCGTCGGGTAAAAAACTCTGTAATCCCTGCTCTTGCAAACCTTGAATCAGGGTCTGGCAATTGGCGCTGTAGCGCGCCAATCGCGCAACTCTGCCACCTTCTGCATCAAACTGATCGAGCGCCACCATCAAGGCCGCCATCACATGCGTCGGTGGTGTATAGCGCCATTGCCCGGTCTGTTCCATATACCGCCATTGTTGATACAGATCGAGCGACAAGGAATGCGCCTGGCCACTGGCCTGTTCCAGCGCGGCAGTTTTGCACAATACAAAACCCATACCTGGCACACCTTCCAGACACTTGTTGCTGGAGGCGATCACTGCATCAAAGTCTAAGCTGTTGGCCGATAAAGGTAGCGCACCGAAAGCACTCATGGCATCAATGATCAGTTTCTTACCGGCTGCGGCGACCACTTCAGAAATGGCGGTGATAGGATTGAGTATGCCTGTGCTGGTTTCGCAATACACCACGGCGACATGCGTAATCTGCGGGTCGCTGGCTAAAGCCTCGGCGACCCTGGCTGGGTCGACTGCTGCCGTTTCGCCGAAATCCAATACGCTGACCTGGCGCCCGATTATTTCTGTGAGCTGGGCTATGCGTTTGCCATAGGCACCATTGACCAGACAGAGTAATTTGCCATCACGTGGCATCAGAGTACCGATTGCCGCTTCCACCGCAAAGGTGCCTGAACCTTGCAAAGGCACACAAGTATATTGGTCGCCACCGTCGATGAGCGCAACTAAGCGCTGACGTAAGGAGGCGGTCAGGGCATTAAAATTACTGTCCCATGAACCCCAATCGTGCAACATGGCGGTCTTGGTTGCCAGGCTGGTAGTGAGTGGACCGGGGGTAAGTAGAAGGGCATCACGCATGCTAAACCTTTAAAAAAATAGTTGTGGAATGAGGACTTAATGTTTACTGGCGAAGTTGCGATAAGCTGCGCCAAGCCTGGCCTTTATGACTAAGCCACCAGCCTGCGCCATTCATCAGTAGCGTGATCAATAATGAACTGATGACGATCAGCGTTGCCATGGCGGCCGCGGCAGCGGTATCGCCAGCATCATCCATATTGAGGATCGCAAGCGCGGCAAGTACCGTGTCTGGGGTGTACAAAAAGATGACACAGCTCACCGTCGTCATACTGGAAATGAACAAATAGCGCGCCACATCGAACACGGCAGGCAAGCTCATTGGTAAGCTCACACGCAGAAAGGTGCACCACCAGGGGCGCTGCAAACTGCGCGCGACTGCCTCAATTTCACCATCAAGCTGGCGCAATGCAGTGCTCAAGCTTAAATGGGCAGTTGTATAAAAATGGGCAATGGTGGCAAGCACCATCAAGCTCATCGTTCCATACAAAAAATGCAGAGGATTGCCAGGCGCGTTGAAAAACAGCACATAGCCAAGCCCAAGTACCAAGCCTGGCACCGCCATCGGCAATAAGGCCAGGCTGCGTATGGTCGCAACGATGCTGCCCGGCACTGGCAGTTTTTCAACTAAATAGGCGCTGACAAAAATAGCTGCCGTACCAAATATCGACACCAGCATGGCCATGCGCATACTGTTTTGGAAGGCTTGCCAGCCTCCGCCATCCAATTGATCGAAATCAAAATGCGACCAGGTAAAGCTCATATCGTAAGGCCACATTTTTATAAATGCGGCGACACAGCCTACGCCCAGCAAAGCCAAGAGAAACACCGACACCAGCACACACAGCAGCGCTAAAATCCCATCACGCATTTGGTTGTGACGCGGCTGGTACACCACTGAGCGGCCGCTCATTTGGCCGCTACGATGGCGCGACAACCAGCGCTCGACCATAAAACTCAATACCGCCGGCAGCAGCAATAACACCCCGATGACCGCGCCTTTACTAAAATTTTGCTGACCGATAACCTGTTTATAGGCCTCCAGTGACAACACATTCATCTGTCCGCCGATTACTTTCGGGATGCCGAAATCGGTGACCACTAGCGTGAACACCACCATTGCGGCGGACACCAGCCCATAGCGTGCATTTGGCAGTGTCACCGTGATAAAACGGCGAAATTTACTGGCACCGAGTGTTTCTGCCGCCTCATACAATCGACTGTCACTGACACTCAGCGCTGCCGTCAATATCAACAAGGCATGCGGAAATGTATAAAAAACCTCGCCTAGCACGATACCGATGGGGCCATAAATCGTAGCGCCCGCCATCCAAGTTTTTAACAAACCTTGGTTGCCAAACAAATACACCAAGGAAATGGCCGGCATTAAAGAAGGCGCCAGCATGGGTGCCAAAGCAATCAACCTAAACACCTTTCGACCAGCCATGCGGGTACGCGTCAAGGCGAAGGCGAAAGCCAGTGCCAACGGCAGCACAATGAGCAGCGTCGCCAGCCCCAACGCAATGCTATTGCCAGCCGCGACACGCAGTCTTGGTTCAGCCAGCAGCGCCGACCAATTAGCGAGCCCTACATAGGCACCGTTGCGCGCTTGGGTACTCATACTGAACATGCTTAACAAGGGCGCAGCAATGAAGATCAGCATCAGTAAAGCGAGACCCGCAAGCAGCCAGACTGCGAGCTTTTCGTCTGCACTGCGGAAAGCCGACAAACGCTGTCTACGCGACAAAATCAAAGTGAGGGAAGTCATCATCATGATGCAACAGCAAAGACACGTACTTTGTGTTGAGGCAAGCTGACAGGAACCCGGCGACCAGGTTCTAGCGAGGCGTAGCCTGCATCATTTGGTCCGACATCGGCAAAGATAGACATGGCACGATCAACGCACAGCGATAAGCTGGCGCGCCGCAGTCCGCCGTGAAAATCAACCCGGTCGACGATCACCATCATGGAATCGGTTCCGGCATGCCAATGGGTTTCGATTTTTACGTCTTCCGGGCGGCAAAATAGACTGGCTTTATCCGCACCGGGCGGCAGCTCTACTTTGATAGGCAGACCAGCCAGGGTAGCTGCGCCATGAACGGAACGGCATAAAGGCAACCAGTTGGCGCGCCCGACGAAATCAGCGACAAAATGGGAGGCCGGATCGCGGTAGATTTGCTCCGGGCTACCAATCTGCTCAATCTGCCCCTTACTCATGACCACCACGGTATCGGCAATGCTCATCGCCTCATCCTGATCATGCGTGACCATAATCGTGGTCACACCGAGCTTTTGTTGTAAGCGACGCAGCTCTTGACGTAGTCGTTCACGTACTTTTGCATCCAAAGCGGATAGCGGCTCGTCCAGCAGCAACAGGCTAGGTGAAGTGGCCAGCGCGCGTGCTAAGGCAACCCTTTGTTGCTGACCGCCAGAGAGCTCAGCCGGATACCGGTTTTCTATGCCATTTAAGTCAATCAGATCAAGTAATTCATTGACCCTCTGGTTTTTGTACACACGATTCTGGCGCAATGCATAGCCAATGTTCTGGGCTACCGTTAAATTCGGGAATAGCGCATAGGATTGAAACACGATGCCGTAATTGCGCTTGGCGGGCGGCAGGTTGCCGATCTCACTGCTGCCCATAAACAAGCTACCGGAGTCCTGCACCTCCAGCCCTGCAATGATACGCAGCAGAGTGGTCTTGCCGCAGCCGGAAGGTCCTAACAGACAAACGAATTCGCCTTTTCGAATATTCAGATTGATGTCGTGCAGCGCCTTAAATGCACCGAAATGTTTACTGATATTCGAGATGCGCAACCAACTGTCTTGCGTATCGATTACCGATTGGGCGTGGTCCATATTCATGTGGCAGCGGTCTTTTCTATCATGCTATTTAGTCGACTGAGGTAATGCGTCAAAGGTGGAACGACTAGGCCGCATACCTTGGCGGCGTCGTCGCAGCGACGCAGTGCAATGGCTAGCGCGGCTTGTGGTTTGTCTATGAATGCGCACGCTTGGCTGTCATCCATTACCCCACCCTGCAGCGCCAAGCTCAGTCGCGATGCCTCGGATAGCCCGGCCAGATAGCCAGGCTGGTGGCGACACAAATAGCGCTTGGCATCCACATGCAAACGTATCGTCTCAATGACCGTCGGGGGCAACAGTCCGCGCAAGTACGGCACAACCCGTAGTTGATGCAGGTCATCCTTACCCTCAGCAAGTTCGTCATCGCTTTGCTGGAACAGCATGTGGCCAAGATCGTGCAATAGACAGGCGATGACTAAGCTGTCGTCGCCGCCAGCTTGCTCCGCCAGCCAGGCCGCCTGCAGCGCATGTTCGGTCTGGGTAATCGCTTCACCTCCGTAAAGCTGCGTCCCGGCTTGCTCAAACAGCGCGACGATTTGATCGCTAGAAAGATGCTTAGTCATAGTAATTTCAAAAAGATAGGACTTACGCAAAACCGCCCCAGCGTTGTTGTATCCGCCTTGCCGGAACAATTTTGCGTAAGTCCTAAAAAAATAGTGCGTCCGGAAAAATACGCCGGACGCCATTCTTAAAGCTTACTTAGGCTCGGATTTGCCGTCGTAACGTTTGCTCCACTCGGCCAAAATGCGGTCGCGGTTACTAGCGGACCATTTCAGATCCTGCTTGATTAAAAGTTGCTCGTACTTAGCTGGAATATGTGGATTCTGTTTGCTAATGCCGGGGTAGGCGACGATGGCAAAATTATTTGCAAATAATTCATTGGCAGACTTAGAGGCAGACCAATCGGCCAGTTTGCGTGCGGCATCGAGATTTTTCGTCCCTTTCATGATGGCCGTCGCTTCCACGTCCCAACCCAAGCCTTCCTTAGGGAAGATCAGATCAATCGGCGCTCCACTCTCTTTTAATTTGGCGGCGCGATACTCAAAGGCGATACCAATTGGGAATTCGCCACTAGCGGCTTGTTTGCAAGGCTTAGAGCCAGAATGCGTGTATTGCGCAATATTGCCATGCAGCTGATCCATATAGACCCAACCGTCTTTCTCACCGAATTGTGTCAGCCAGCCGCTCACGTCAAAATATCCGGTGCCGCTGGAGGCCGGATTTGGCATGACGATCTTGCCTTTATATTCGGGTTTGAGTAAGTCTTTCCAGCTCTCTGGCTTCTTCAAGCCAAGCTTGGCAGCCTCGACCGTATTGAAACAAATTGCCGCTCCCCATACATCCATACCGACCCAACTTGGCGGCGTGCTGTCGTCGACAAAGCGCTTGTTCAGCTTATCCAGACCTTTTGGCGCATAAGAAAGTAACATGCCCTCTTTTTCCAGCACCAGCAATGAGGTAGCGGCAACGCCCAACACCACATCGGCTTGCGGCGAAGCTTTTTCAGCCAATAATTTTGCGGTGATAATGCCAGTGGAGTCGCGCACCCAACGGATTTTTATATCCGGGTATTCTGTTTCAAATTGACGCTGATACGATTTCAACTGATCGGCTTCCAGCGCGGTGTAGACAGTCAGATTAGTTTCGGCAGAGGCCGCAATACTGAGCAGGCAAAACAGTGAGGATATGGATTTCAACAATGTGGGGAATTGCATCGAATACTCCTTTGGATAAAATGGTATCGCTGCGATACCGGAGCTTCGAATTGTAGTCAGGCTTTGTGACATCATCGTGACGTCTAGATGACTTGTTGCTGTTTTTATCGCGCGACATCTGAAGATAATGCTGAAGGCGAGGCGCTATTGCCTGCCTCAAAGTTGACACCGAGCTTTGCAACAGGAATTCGTAATCCCGGGTAACGCAGTACAGCGCAGAACGCGCCTCGCGATCGACTTGATTTGTATCGTTTATCTACACAAATTCGCGCATAGCGCCCCTAGTATTTGCTCTACTGTTTGAACTAATCGTCCCGATTCGGCAAGCGTAGTTCAGCCAGCAAACCACCGCCATCACGATTACTTAAATGCAGAGAACCACCTAGTGTCAGAGTCAATTGCTGTGCAATCGCCAGACCTAAACCGCTACCGCCGGTGTCACGATTGCGTGAATTTTCTACCCGATAATACGGCTGCAATACCGCTATTAGTTCAGACACCGGTATCCCCGGCCCTCTATCCATGACACCGATAGCGATCTGATTATCTGTAAGCGTTTGCAAGACAATTTCTACCTGTGTGCCGAACTTCAAAGCATTGTCTACAAGATTGCTCAGTATTCGCTTCAGCGCCTGCGGCGCGCTGCGTATCGGCCTGCCCAATTGGCCAGTCACAGCGATGCTGTCACCGGCATCCTGATAGTCCGACACCAGACTGCGCAGCAGCGCATCGAGATTGATGCTGCAAATTTTTTCATCTTGCCGCTGGCTACGATTGTGCGTACGGGCATAGGCGATGCCCTGCTCGACCAGGCTTTGCATCGCGAGTAAATCGCGTAGCAGCTTATCTTTATGCTGTTCGTCATCGAGCATCTCCACCCTTAGCCGCATACGTGTGATCGGCGTCTGCAAGTCATGCGTGACCGCCGCCAAAATCTGTATGCGCTCGCTCAGATAGGCGGCAATGCGCTGTTGCATGGCATTGAAGGCGATACCCGCCTTGGCCACTTCCAGCGGACCATCGGTAGGAAACAAATCGCCGGGTTTATCGGGCGATAAATTATCGGCAGCGGCCGCCAGTTGTGCCAGCGGGCGAGTCGCCAACCGCACCGCCAGCCAGCTAAAAGCGATCAGTATCAGTAATTGCACCATGAGGATGACGGGTAGCCAGACCGAGTAAGTCATACCACGCGCCACCATTTCTATACTGACCGGGGTGCCGTCACTGAGCTGTAAATGCAGATCCATGTGTTTGCGGGCTTCGGCATCCAGATAAAAACTAGGGGTGACCGTATATTCTTTACCCAGTGCGGAACTGACCGAATGCATCACCTCGATTGCCAGCGCGCTGTCGGCGGATTTTTCCGGCGGATGGACAGATGCAGGTCCGGCTGCGCGTAAAAAATAGCGGTAGTTATGTCTATCTAACTTAGTCAGCCAGGCCTCTCTCTCTACCGCCGGCAAACGCTCCAGCATCGCAATGGAGCCCGCCACATCATGCCCCAGATAATAGATCATGCTGGCTTTACTAGCCTGTTCGCGCTCATAGACTATCGTGCCAAACGACAGGACATGGGCCACACACAAACCGAATAATAAGATCAGGCTGAGACGGCCAAACAGCGAGCGTGGCCATAGATACGAGGCGCTGCGTCTGAGGCTTGTCAGCATATTGCGCTCCCGTTACTAACCGAGTGACTAGCGGTGACCGCGCAGGCCAATACATAGCCTTCGTTGCGCATGGTCTTGATGTAGCGCGGCTCGCGCGCATCGTCTTGCAGATGCACGCGCAGGCGGCTGATTAGCAAATCGATGGAGCGTTCAAACAGATCGGCATCGCGCCCCTGCGTGAGATTGAGTAACTGATCGCGGCTCAACACTCTTTGCGGATGCTCGAGTAAGACTTGCAGCAAGCGATATTCGGCACCGCTTAAACTCACCAGAGTGCCGTCTCTGTCTAACAGATGGCGCGCCTGGGTATCGAGCCGCCAATCGCCAAACACCAGCAAAGGCGGTGCCGTGGTGGCGCGCAGATTCGGTGGCAACATGCGGGTGCGGCGCAATACCGCACGCACTCTTGCCAACAGCTCGCGCGAGGCAAACGGTTTGCTCAGATAATCGTCCGCGCCCATTTCTAGTCCGACGATTCTATCGGTTTCTTCGGCCAAAGCAGTCAGCATCAAAATCGGGATATGACTGTGCTGGCCAGCGCGCAATTCGCGACACAGGCTCAGGCCGTCTTCTTGCGGCAGCATTAGATCGAGCACGATCAGATCAATACCACCGGGCGCCAATGCGGCCCGCATTTGTTTGCCATTGGCCGCAACGCTCACTTTGTAGCCATTTTTTTGCAGGTAAATGCTCAGCAGTTCGCGTATATCGAGATCGTCATCGACGACCAGTAAGTGATCTAGTGTTTCCATAGGCTCATTTATATCCGATTTAGCGCGTTAGCGAGGGGCACATTGTATCTCCATGTATCTGAGACGGTAGCAGATACATGGGCTTGCAAATCTCTGCATCCTGAACATATGGCAGATACAAGCGAGCGGTGTAATACCCGCATGCCGCAGCCTGTTTCCGCATTTAAGACTAACGGCGGCAAACCCTCACCATTTATGGAGTCTTATCATGTCTAGAAAAAATTTGTTAGCAAGTGCGCTGTTGTGCGCCACATTGGCAGGCATCAGCATCAGCATCAGCGCAGTGCAGGCCGCGACTGTGGCCGAGGGCAAGAGCCGCGCAGAAGTATTAGAAGAATTGAAGCAGGCGCAGGCTGATGGCAGCTATTACTGCAACGACAGCGACCGTCAACTAGAATGCAATGCGCTCGCGGCAAAACAACAACTGGCGCTGAAAAAAGCACCGCAACTTGGTCACTGGCTAAGTCAGAGCGGTCTATTGGAAATCGAGATCGCGGCGTGCGGCCAGAGCTTATGCGGCACCGTCATCAAAGAGCTGGGGCAGAGCACGAGCAGCACCTCGGCCTTGGGTTTACAAGTTTTATCCGGCCTCAAGCCAGTTTCATCCCAACAGTGGCAAGGCCGCATCTACAACCGCGGCAACGGCCTAACGCACGAATGCCTGATGAGCCTGGCCAGCCCCACAGAATTACGCATACTTGCCTACCAGGATACCCCGGCCAATGGCAAAGAACAGATATGGAGCCGAGTCGACTAATTTACCAGCAGCAAACATCGACTAACCAGACCGAAGCAGCTTCGTTAATCTCCCCATCGCGTATCGCCAGCGCGCATATTCCATGCGGGTTTCCAGCCATGCCGGCCGGTAAGCCGCATGGGTATTGCGTCCTGGACCTGCCGTATTGTGCATTTTGGCGCATTTGCAAAAGCGCCAAATATGCGTATTATAAAAAACCACAAGAAAAATTATCTGCGAGCGAAGACGGTAGCGCGTGTTTTGCGCGCCCGCGTTAACGCGAAAGCCAGAGAAGTTTTACCGATTTTTTATAGTTACAAAGGCGAAGACAAGGAATGCGTATTTTATTGGTGGAAGACCATCTGGAACTATCGCGCTGGCTGGCGAAGGCCTTGGAAGACGCCCATCTGACGGTGGAATGTGCAATGAACGGAGCCGATGCCGATGCCCTATTGCATACCCAGGAATACGCGCTGGTGATACTCGATCTGACCCTGCCGAAAATGGATGGACTCGATGTGCTCAAGCGCCTGCGGGCGCGTGGTAGCAAGGCACCGGTATTGATTTTAACCGCGCGCGGTGGTCTCAATGAAAAAGTTCAAGGGCTCAATTTAGGCGCCGACGATTACCTAGCCAAACCGTTTGAACTGGCCGAATTAGAAGCGCGCGTCAAGGCCCTGCTACGCCGTTCACAAGGCAACGAGGCGGTGACCCTGCTGTGCGGCGAACTCAGCTTTGATACGGTAGCACGCCAATTTTCTTATGCCGCCAATCTGATGTCGCTGACGCCGCGCGAGCATGCGGTGCTGGAAGCCTTGATCACAAGGCGCGGCCAGGCGGTTTCCAAAGAAAAATTATTTAATGAAGTGTTTGCACTCGATGATGACGCCAATCTGGACGCCATCGAAATCTACATTCACCGTCTGCGCAAGAAGTTAGAACAGGTTAGCGCCGGGGCTGTGGCGATCACCACCTTGCGTGGCATCGGTTATCTGCTGGAAGCCCGATGACGGCAAAGCCGGACGCGGTCGGCAGTCTGCGCGGCCAGTTTCTGCGATGGTTGCTGATACCACTAGTGGCATTGGTGGCAGCCAATGCTTTTTCGGTGTACCGCAATGCGCTAGACGCCGCCGATCTGGCCTACGATCGCTCCCTGCTATCGACTGCCCGAGCGTTAGCGGAACGGGTTGCCATCCTCGACGGCAAGGTCGTTGTTAACGTGCCCTACGTGGCGCTAGACAGTTTCGAGACCGATACTCTGGGCCGCCTGTACTACAAAGTGAGCGGCGTGAATGGCGAATTCGTATCAGGTTTTGAAGACTTACCTGGCTTGCCGAAAAACGTGCCGCGCTCGGATATTTATCCGGCCCTGGTACATTTTTTTCACGCTGATTATCAAGGTCAGGCGGTGCGCATCGCGGCCCTGCATCAACCGGTGTATGACGATCAGATGCGCGGCATCGCCCTGATCGAGGTGGCCGAAACGGTGGACGCCAGACGCGGCCTGTCGCGCACCATTTTGATCGACACCCTGCTACGCCAGGCCGCCCTGTTGCTGGCCGTTGCGCTGCTGGTATGGGTGGCGCTGCGTTTTGTCTTGCATCCTTTGATGGAATTAAAAACCGTGGTCGAGGCGCGCGCACCGACCGATTTATCCGATTTTGACGCCAGCCTGGTGCACAAAGAAATCCGCCCGCTGGTCAATGCCATGAACGGTTATATGGCCAGGCTAGAAACCCTGATCAGTAGCCAGAAACGCTTCATCGCCGATGCCTCGCATCAGCTACGCACTCCACTGACCGTGCTCAAGACTCAGGCCGAATTGGCCTTGCGCGAAAACGATCCGCTAGCGATGCGCCAAATTGTCCAGAGTATTGCCGGCACCACCGACGCCACAGTCCATCTGGCTAACCGTTTATTAACCCTGGCACGTACCGGACACGGCATCGCTGAGGCCGAAATGAGCCCGCTGTCGCTACGCGAAGTGCTGCATCAGGTGTGCGTAGAACTGGCCTTGCCAGCGGTAAAAAAACACATCGATCTATCGTTAGAAGCCGAGCAAGATGTGCGTATCTACGGCCACAGTTTGCTGCTGCATGAGATGCTGAGTAATCTGCTAGACAATGCGCTGCGTTATACCCCGCCGCACGGCCAGATCGCGATCCGCCTGTGCGCCGTGAATCTGGCGCTGGCAGACGGCGCAACCTATGCACAGCTGGTGATGGAAGACAGCGGCCCCGGCATCCCGGCCGCCGAACGCGACAAGGTGTTCGAACCTTTCTATCGTGCCTTAGCCGCCGGTGACAGCAACCCGGGTGGCACCGGTCTGGGTCTCAGCATAGTGCGCGACATCGTGGCTCTGCACCGTGGTCAGATACGTTTAGGCGAGGGCGCCAACGGCAAGGGTTTGCGGATAGAGTTGTTGCTACCACTATGAGCAGGCATTAGTAGGAGCTACTCTCGGGGGCATCGCGGCACCCAAACATGCAAACAGCGCTAAGCGCAAAAAAAAAGCCCCGGCTGTAGCTACAGTCGGGGCTTTTTTTCAGTGCAGAAGTATGTGCAGCGCGGGCCACCAATACATCGCTACACCAGTTTGATTACTTCTTAGCAGGCTCAGCAGCTGCCGGCGCTGCTACCGGTGTTGCTGGCGTTGCTACGGCAGCCGAGGCTGGTGCAGCAACTGGCGCAAGCGCAGGAGCGGCGGTGATCTCGATCTTGGCTTTAGCCTTCATATCATCGAGCATTTTTTTCATGTTTTGCTGTTGTACTTGTTGAGTCAAGCGCGGCTTAACTTGTTCCAGAGTCGGAATAGGATTAGCACGTGTGTCGTCCAACATGATCACATGGTAGCCAAATTGCGATTTAACCGGCTCTTCGGTGAATTTGTCTTTTTCCAGTTTGGCCACTGCAGCGCCAAATTCTGGCACCATGCCACGTGGATCAAACCAGCCCAGATCGCCGCCCTTGTCTTTAGATCCAGGATCTTTAGATTTTGCTTTAGCCAGTGCTTCAAAGGCCTTAGGATCTTTTTTCAGCTTAGCGATGATGTCTTTCGCATCGGCTTCTTTTTCTACCAGAATATGACGCGCTTTATACTGATTGCCGGCCGCTTGTGCCTTGATCTTGTCATATTCGGCCGTCAGCATGGCATCGGTGACGGTGTTGGTCTTCATGTAGTCTTGCACATAGGCGTCAGCCATGACAGATTGCTTGATCATTTCTAATTGATCGACAACTTCCGGTGTTTTATCCAAGCCCTTTTTAGCCGCTTCTTGCGCGACGATCAATTGCATGGCCAGATTGTCGATTATCAATTTGCGCGATTCAGCGTTGTCTGGCATGCCTTGGCTGGCTTGCTGCTTCAAGATCATCTCGACTTGTTTCTGGCTAATCGCGGTACCGTTCACGGTAGCGGCAACCGCAGCAGGGCTAGCACTAGTGCCGGCAGCGACAGTCTTATCGGCGTCTTTAGAATTACAGGCACTTAAGGCCAACAGCGCAACAGCACTAGTCAGTACGACGCGGGACTTGATCAACATCTTTATCTTCCTTTATGGGTGAGCTATTTGGTTTGCAGGGCGTAGCGCTGGCTGCACCTGCAGCTTGAATGAAAAACGACAGCGAATTCTACCCGTGATTGAGATAAATTACACAAAACTCACTTTTTGTTACCGATTTTTTGATTTCAACAGAGATTAAGCCTCCTCAACGCCTCGGCGCAGAGAGAGGCAAAATGAAGGATTAGCTAAATGAGGGACCGCGCCTTGGCTAGCGGCGCGCAAGACTTGGCGCTGGCGCCCAAACGCCAGCGTTTGGGCGTGATCCCACTCCAGCGTAAAAAGGCACGACTAAATGCGCTTTGCTCAGAATAACCTAGCAATAGCGCCACTTCCGGCAAGGCCAATCTGTCATCGCGCAAATAGTCTTGCGCCAGACGCCAGCGCGTATCGTCCAGCAAGACGCGGAAACTCCAACCACGTTGTTGCAAGCGCCGGCGCAAAGTGCGGCCTGACAAATGCAGATCCTGGGCGATGCCATCCAAGGCAGGTTCGCCCTGCGGCAACCGATGCAAGATTGCTAGACGTAAGTCTTTTTCCAAGGCGTCTTGCTGTGGCAATGCGGCAAACAGGGCCTGCACTTGCTGCTCCAGCATCGCCGCCAGTGCCGGATCGGCTCTACGTAATGGCAGCTGCAACAAGCTGGCGTCAAAAATCAATCGGGTCGCGTTCTGCTGAAATAGCACAGGACAGCCAAACATCTGGGCATACGGCGCGACATCGGCCGGTGCCAGCTCGACAAAATGTAGAGCCACTGGTGTCACCTTTGCATCGGTGATGTCACGAGCAAACTGCACCAGCGCCGCCATTCCGCATTGATTCGCTAACAAGCCGATGGCGCGCGAATCACTGCCCCATTCCAGCACCAGGCCGGCGCCATCCTGATAGTAGTATACCGGGCTGACATCATGCACCAGACGCTGATAGCGGATGTAGCGGGCGATGGCAACACTGACCGAACTCGATGCCAGTAACACATAACCTAGCGGACCCAGATGCGCCGGTCTGATGCTCGCGCCCAGATGCAAACCGAGCGCTGGATCTTGCAGATACAGTGCTGCCTGCTCTAGCATTCTGCGCCAGCTTTGTGCCGGGTAAGCGGCGCCTGGCACAGCTCTTGTGTCTGTGACGGCATTGCTGAGTGCCAGTCCCAACACCTGATTGGGATCCTCGCCCAGAGCTTCCAGATAATCAAACAAGAGACCCACATAGCTGGCCGGGACGCTACCGCTGACGATTGCCGGCGGCTGAGGTTGGGAGAACACGGAAAGTTTCATGGCCTGAATTGTCAATAAATATGAGCGCTGCTGTCAATACTAGTCATAACTCCGCAGCCTACAATCAAAAAAATACAACAGGAGACCCCTATGATTGCCCCCTACGCCGCCCAAGCCCACGCCCTGGTTCGTGATCCCTCACATTTTCAGTGGTATGTGATCCCCCTGCTACTGCTGGTACTGCACGCCTACGGTGAACAAGCCGCTGAAAAGCGCTGGAATGTGCTGCTAGGCGCTATCGCTTTTTGGTTGATGGATGGGGTAAATGAAATCTGGAACGGTCTGCTGTTTCATTTCTCCGGCTACGCGCCGGCCTGGAGCACTCCCGGTGAATCGGCCTATGTGCTACTGATAGGTCTGAATATAGAAATCAGTTTAATGTTTGCCGTCATGGGACTGTTTGCCATGCGCATGTTACCGGCCGAGCGCAAGCTTAAGCTGCTAGGCATGAATAACCGTTGGCTGCTGGCCAGCGTCAGCTCGGTCCTGTGCGTGATCGTCGAGCTAGGTCTTAATCATGTCGGCGCCTTGAGGTGGGAATGGAGCGGCTGGAACGCCCATGTCCCTTATCTAATCTGGCTAGTCGGCTACATGCCCTTCTTCGTGGTCGGCTATTGGGTGCACGACATGCCATCGCGCCGCCGCCAGATTGCCACCGTGGCGACACTCGCCGCTAGCGTGGCGCTAGGTCTGCTAGTGTTTGCCGGTATCCTCGGATGGATCTGATCCCGCCGCATTGAGGCAGCATTCATATAGCGGTTTTTTCTCAAGGCGAGACGCAATCTGGCTGCGGCTCGTGGCACGATATGCTGCCAGCAGCCGCAGCCAGATTGCGTGATGAGTTTTTGAAAACGAAGACAGACCGATTGATCGCGATGAATTTTGTTACACTGTCGCGCTCTTTCCCGTCTTTCATTTTTTGATTTCAAACTCGTGTCCCATTCCGCCTTTCTGCTCGTCATCCTCGCCGGTTTCATTCATGCACTATGGAATATCGCCGCCAAAAAAGCCGGCGGCGATGTACGCTTTGCCGGTTTTACCTGCATCATCATGATGCTGGTCTGGGCCCCGGTCGGTCTGTATTTCGGCTGGCAGGTGGTGCCGCAATGGGGCTGGCTGGAGTGGAGTTTTGTCGGTGCCAGCGGGGTTTTGCATGTGCTGTATTTCATCACCCTATTGCGCGGTTACCGCAAAGCCGACCTGACTGTAGTCTATCCGCTGGCGCGCGGCTTCGGCCCTTTGCTCTCGTCCAGCGCGGCGATACTTTTTTTAGGCGAGCGCATTTCTCTGATCGGTGCGCTAGGCGTCATTGCGGTAGTCGGTGGCGTATTCCTGATCGCCGGTGGCCCGCGCTTATTCCGCCAGCTTAAGGATCAGACCCAACAGCTGCGCCTGCGCAAGGGCATTTTTTACGGTCTGTTAACCGGCTTGTTTATCGCCGGCTATACGGTACTCGATGGCTATGCCGTCAAAGTCATCCTGATCTCACCTATTCTGGTCGACTACTTCGGCAACTTCATCCGTCTGGCCTTACTGCTGCCAGCCCTGTTGCGCGATAAGCAGGCGACGCTGACATCCTGGCGTCTGGAATGGAAATACGCCTTCATCGTCGGCGCCATCAGCCCTATCTCTTACGTGTTAGTGCTATACGCCATGCAAAGCGCCCCGCTCAGCCATGTCGCACCGGCACGCGAAGTATCAATGCTATTCGCCGCCCTGATCGGCGGCCATTTACTGGGCGAAGGCGACAGACTACAACGCGTAGTCGGCGCGCTCTGCATCGCGGTGGGTGTGATCGCGTTGGGGAATTTTTAGGCCTAGTCTTTTATATCTTCAGTGATATCTATTTTTCATTCTTCGTGTTTTGAGTATGCCAAGTTGTCCTTCATGCGAAGACCCTAACGATCACCGGATGAATATGAAGCACTTCGATTGGTGGGTTTGAGTATTCTAGGTGTATGAATGGAAAAATGCAGGATTATCAAAATGCGTAAGGCATCGCCTGAAAAACTTTGCACCATTGCGCTTGAGAAGATGCGCTAGAATAAAAAACACTATGAAAAGAAATATGCTGAATAGAATAAGATTTATACAGTGTGGAATATTGCTATCTCTCTTGAGCTTATTGGGATTGTCTGTGCATCTGGCCTTGCATCGCATCTTCCAGGTCGACGAAGCACAGAATCTGTTTATGATCAGGATGCTTGCGACACATCAGAGCGATCTCTATTTTACGAATGCCCTGCTGTGGATGCTGGGGCCAATGAGCTGGCTAGTTGGCACATTGACTGAATCGGTCAAAATCTTCGACTGGGCTCGCCTGCTTTTTCTTGGGGTGTACTTACTGAATATAGTCTTGCTGGCTCTAAATGTCGGCAGGAAAATGATGTCCTATCCCGGGTTGCTAGCTCTTTTCGGCGCGGCCACTCTTGCGCCTCTGTGGGACTATGGTTTTGAAGTCCGACATGACAATCTGATACTCACCGGTTTGCTTCTCATGTGGTGGCTCGGGCGTGTCTCCCCCCTTGGGCGATGGTCCTACTTTGGTTTGGGATTTTTAAGCATATTGATGCCTTTCGTAAGCTTCAAAGCGATTGCCTACTCAGCGCCTCTGAGCCTGGTTTTTCTATTATTTCCACCACCCGGGCATAAGGTGCATCAATCTATTCTTGTCAAAACATGGATACTGGGAACCATTGCTAGCGCAGCGGCAGTAGTTATGGCCTATCAATTCTCTTCGGCAGGCCCAGTATTCTTAGCTGGGATAAAAGCTGGATTGACGAGCGGTACAAATGTAATAAGGTTCGACCCAATAATTGCACTGGATCGCTTGCCCTTACAAATTCCCCTGATCGAAGGACTCGCGGTGTTGGCCGTGGCGTGGGTTCTCATTAAAGTACTTTCCGATCAAAAAGAAGCGTTCACTTGGGACGGGCTCCTTCCAGAGGCTTTGCTTTGCCTTGGAAGTTTTGCGTTGCTATTGATCAATCCTACCCCCTACCCCTACAATTTGGTGAATCTTGTTCCGTTTGCCTACCTGCTTGCATTCCGCTTCGCGGCGCCATTTGTCGAGTTCAAATACGAGAATCACCAATTCCAAACCCGTTTGCTTGGGCTGATGTTTTTTCTGCATATAACCCCTTTCATTCTTGCCATGCCTAGGCACCTAGAGTACACAAATGATAGACAGAAAATATTGATACAAACCGCTGAAGCAATGACAGATCCCCGCATGGACCGGGTCTATGATGCCGTAGGCATGCTTCCGACCCGGGCCTCCATTGGATTTAATTGGTACAACCATTCATTAAACAGAGCGGCATTTGCCAATGGGACTATCCCATCGGTCTCTGCAATGCTCACCGAACACCCTGCCTCGGTCATAATCAGAAGCTACCGAACCGAAATGATGTCTAACTCAGACAAAGAATTCATCCGTACCCACTACATCGCTATAGCAGATGATTTCTGGGTGCTAGGACGTACCCTTGCGCTAGGTGGTGGTGACTATACCGTAAGTCACTCTGGTCGCTATATGGTGCAGCAATTTGACCGCGGTCGCTTTCTTCCGCTACGTGATGCGCTTATGGCCGGCAAGCCTATTTCAGAGGAGCCAATAGAACTAAACTTGGGCACGGTACAGATCCAGTGTGCCCCAAACGTCCAGCCTGCAGTCGTTTGGATTGGCCCTTCTTTGAAGACACTACCCGTACTTGGGAAAGGAAATCATTCCAACTTATTTCGAAATTTTTATTAATCATGCTCAAAAAATCACCTCTTCCGCTTGTCTCCGTCTGCATGCCTGTTTTCAATGGTGGAGCCTACCTTGAACTGGCCATACGCTCGGTGCTGGAGCAAAGCTATACAAATTTCGAACTACTGGTGTTTGATGACTCATCCATTGATGGCAGCTGGGAAATCCTTCAGAATATCCGAGATCCGCGTGTCATTCTAGAGCGCAATCCTGCCAATCTTGGCCCGGAAGCAAACTGGAATCGTGCACTTGGCGCCGCGCGTGGAAAATATATTAAGTTGTTCCATCAAGACGATCTGTTGCTGCCCGATTGCCTGGCACAACAGGTTGAAGCGCTGGAACAACACCCCAATGCGGTGCTGGCTTTTTGTCGCCGCGACATCATCGGACCGAATGGCAAGAAACTGCTCAGTCGTAGTGCAGGTTGGAATGATCGTATCCTTGAGCAGTCTGAAGTTATTCAGCGTTGCGCACTAAAAGGCACCAATATTGTCGGCGAACCCAGCGCGGTGCTGCTACGCGCCGAGGTGGTTGCTGCCGTAGGACCATTCGACGGCTCTATTCCCTACCTGATCGATCTTGATTATTGGATACGGATGATGGCGCATGGCTCCGGCTGGTATAGTGATTCGACACTGAGCGCTTTTCGCGTCTCAGGTGGGCAATGGAGCGCAGCAATCGGGAAGACACAGGGACGAGAATTTTCTATGTTCCTTGATCGACTAGCGGATGGCCCGCTACGAGGACATCGGTTTCTTGTGACCTATGGTAGGGTTCGCGCGCATATAAACGCTGTCCTGCGCTCTATCCTTTATAGGTTTCTTTAGGAGCAACACGTGGCAACATTACCAGTAATTTATCGCTCGATCTTGCGCCTGATTCGTTTTTCGATTGTTGGATTTATCAACACAGTTGCGTCCTATCTGGTGTTCGCATTGTTCATTTGGGTCGGAGTTCATTATGTGTTTGCATCATTGGCGGCAAGTTCGATAGGCATGTTGATGGGATTTAAACTGCATGGCGCGTTCGTCTTTGACCATCCGGGAGATCACCGTTTTTTACGTTTCATGGGCATTTCTTTTCTAATTTTTGCTTGCAGTTTAGGTATCCAAGCACTGGCACGTATCAGCGTGAATGATTACCTGGCTGGCGCCATTGCTGCTGCTATCACCATTCCTATTTCATTCTTGTTAAATCGGACTTTTGTATTCCATGCACCGGACGACCTACACTGTGAAAGGTAAAAATACGTTGAACAATTCATCATGTCTTATATGCGCAGGACAAACACTGGAACCCATGCTGTTAGGATGCGCCGATCTATATCTCAGAACCTCGTATGTGGTGGACTACGGGGTTTGCAAGGATTGCGGCTTGGTTCAACAGATGCCGATTCCTGTTAGCACCAGCGACTTCTATCCAACTAGTTATCCTATGCATCATTCGCGTGGACGGCTGTTTATGTTTGCGCGAAAATTTTTGATTCGGGGCGTCTATTTTGATCCAAAACCCAGCGACCGCACTAAAACCCTGCTCGATTTTGGTTGCGGGGATGGCTCTTACCTCGAATCGATACTCGGACGCGTAGGGCGTAGAATTGGATTTGAAGCCGAGCCGAATCAAGCACGTCAGGTCGGGGCACAACTGGGTATCGACGTAATCAGCAATCAACTCGATACACAAATCGTGCCCAACGCAAGCGTTGATATTGTGACGGCTCATTTTGTACTGGAACACTTAACTGATCTTGACGGCGCATTTGAATATTGGCGACGCATCCTGAAACCCGATGGGCGCTTACACCTTGCCGTTCCCAACATCAACTCCTTCGAGGCCCGGTTGTTCGCAAAAAAATGGCATGGCCTTGATTCACCTCGACATATAAGCTTTCCCCATGGTAAAAATATGTCGAGGCTGGCCGAAAAGCATGGGTTTCGAATCGTACGTGATTCCTATGGAATTTTTCCGAATACCTGGGCGGCGAGCATTGCCACTGTCATTTCCGGGCATTTCAACAAAAACATTTTCTTGTTGATGATGCCAATTGGATTTTTACTTGCATGTTTGATGCCACAATCGACGGCAATTTACGAATTGGTAAATACTGATTAAGTTCACCTAAAATGGGATGTAATTATGAAGGCTTTGTTTTTATATGTAATGCAAAAAATATTGAATTTCAAAAGAAATAAAATAATATTGGCCAATATCAATAATGATATGCAGGTAATTGCCGACTTTGGCTGTGGCCACTTTCCGAATAAGTACGCCAACGTTTTGGTAGACTCCACGCAAAGCGACAATGAACAGCGCGGTGGATTTAAAGTATCCCGTGGCTCAAAAAATGCGATTTTTCATGATTTAAATTTAAACGAATTTCCTTACCCTTTCAAGGAAAAGGAGTTCGATTTTGTAATTTGCAGTCATGTCTTGGAACACCTTGATGATCCGGTCCGGGTTTGCGCGGAATTTTCAAGAATTTCGAAGGCAGGTTATATTGAAGTTCCCAATTATTGCATTGATCTCTTTATAAAAAACAACGATATCATTCATAAATGGCTATGTGCGCTAGGTGCGAAGTCGAATTCGCTTGTATTCACGAACCGTCGGGATTTTTTGAACACCTTTCCATCCTCGGAGCTCAATATATTTCTTCGATTTTATCTCCAGCTGACAAATATCCACTATGTATGGCGTGATGAAATTGAAGCTAATTACTCTGTGTTCGATATCGTCGTTAAAGCGCCAGAGCAATGCTGCCCTCAAAAAATAATATGACCAATTCAATAAATTTTTCTGACCACATCCTGCGTGTCTCCATCGTGGTGCCAGTGTTCCAGGGCGAATTGACCTTGGATGACCTGATCGAGGAAATTGTCCCTCTCACTGCACCTAGTATGACGCCAGCAAAAAATCGCTTCCAAGTGATCGAGGTGATCCTGGTTAACGATGGTGCGCTGGATGGTTCATCCGACGTGATCTTGGGTCTAGCGAAACGGTATCCGTTCGTCAGACCCATCTGGCTATCTAGAAATTTTGGGCAACATCCTGCAACGCTCGCCGGCATGGTCAGTACAGTCGGCGATTGGATTGTCACGCTCGACGAGGACGGACAGCATGATCCCGCATTCGTGGGGCCTATGCTCGACCAAGCCTTGGAACATGGAGCGCAACTGGTTTATCCCAAACCGGAGAATGTTGCACCGCATGCTTGGTGGCGCAATCTGGCCAGCAAATTCGCAAATGGCTTAGGCCGGAAACTTCTCGGTGATCGGTCAGCTGGAGGTTTTTCAAGCTTCAGACTAATACAGGGAGAGATCGCGCGAAGCCTGGCGGCATTTTGTGGCCCGGGCGTATTTCTCGATATCGCGCTGTCGTGGGTCGTTGGACGAGTTTCCTTCTGCCACATCGTACTTCGGAACGAGCGCGGACGCAGCTCTGGCTACTCACTGAGAAAGTTAATGGCCCATCTCTGGCGCCTTATTATGACCGCTGGTACGCTGCCGTTGAGAATCATTGCATTGACGGGATGTCTGACCATACTGATCTCAATTGTTATCACGATCTATCTGCTGTGGGGTAAATACGCACATCAAGTACCGATTCAGGGATGGACCTCTTTAATGATCGCAATAAGTCTCTTTTCTGGATTGATTCTATTCTCCATCGGGGTGATCGCCGAGTATTTAGGTATGCTGCTCATCATGGCCTTGGGCAAACCACTTTACCTGACAGTGACTGGGCCAAAGCCCAAAGACAAAGACGCTTTATGAGTAATACATTGGCCTGGGTATTGGGCGGAGGAGGCTTGCTGGGATCCAACGTCTTGCAGGCCATGGCGCAGCACAGATTTGGCATAGAACCATGGCGACTTGGATCGTCTGGAATCCCATGGAGAAACCCGGTTCAAGGCCGACAAGTTTTAGAGGCGCAAACATTGGAGTTTGTCCGGGAAGTGAATACCAGAGGATGTAGCTGGGCCGTCTTGTGGTGCGCAGGTTCCGGCGCGGTAGGAAGCTCCAATGAAAGTCTTCGGGTTGAGACAGATTATTTAAACTGCTTGCTCTATGCACTTGGCAAACAGCTTCCGCAGCATCGGGGCAAGGTGCTCTTGGTCAGTTCTGCCGGTGGCGTGTACGGAAATAATCACAAGCAACCGCTAACTGAGACATCAAGCTGTCAGCCGATTTCGGATTACGGCAGAAATAAGTTACTCCAGGAAAGTATGCTTCAGGAATGGGTGAAGGAGCACCCCGAAATTTCGACTTTGGTTGCACGCATTTCCAATTTGTATGGCCCAGCACCACAGATAAATACCGCCCATGGCTTGATCCCACACATTTCCCGCAGCATCTTACATCGAGTACCTATCAATATTTTTGTCCCCTTGGACACTTCGCGTGACTACATCTACGTAGATGATTGTGTTTCTAGTTTGCTGGAGGGATTATCACGACTAGGAGAAAATGGTCGCGAACACGTTTTAAAAATCTTTCACTCTGGAGAAACGAAAACGATTGCTGGACTCATCGGTGTATTTTCAAGACTAACACACGGTCGTGTCAGAATAGTCTGCGCGACCAGTCCGATCGCATCCCAGCAATCACTACAGCTACAGTTCCGTTCCACGGTCTGGGTGGATCTGATGCCAGAACAAAGCATTAGCCTAACAATCGGCGTCCAGCGGGTGCACGCGCACATGCTTTCGATATTTCAAACTGGACGGTTACCACCGGTGCGCTAGACATTGTTCTAATGCCGAAAACATCAAGGGCGTTCACCCATAAAAATCACACGTGGACAAGGTGTTTTCGGTTCTGAGGCAGGGCACCAGAACGACACCGTAATCGCCCAGCGCTGGCAGGATATTTCTATCAGATCGGGGGTTTCGCCCTGGCCCAGATTGCAGGTCGATTGCAATGCTGCATCAAGAGATTTGGCTTGGAAATAGCCATAGCCGCTGATTTTTTGCACAGCCTGGTAAGCCAGTTTCGGATCTAAGCTGCCGGGGCGCATCACCAACTGACGCTGCCTGAGCTGGACCAGGGTTTCCAACTCGGCCTGGGCGCAGCTCCATTGTTTCGCGCTGCGTACGCATTGCGCCACGTAGTACAGCGGCTGCCCCTCTAGGCGCGCATGCGGACGGCATTTGACGTCGGCATAATTGGCGGCACTGGCGTTCGCTTCAAAGGCGCGTGCATCGATCTCGGCCAGCGCCATCCCATATTTTTGTCCGCACACGACCTGCTCCAGTAACATACTTTCGTCGCGGCTGAATTTGGCAGGAAAGGTTTGCGTTTGCGCCACTGCCGCGACGGCGGGCGCGCTCAGTTGCGACAGCAAGATGGTAGTCAGGCAGAGTAAGCCATGGCGAATGCGGTACATCGATTTCATTTTCTATCCGGGCCAGACATTTTTCAGTGTTTCTTCAACAGATTGGCCGTAAGAGTGGTTGAAGCGGGCGGGGTAAGGCTAGAGCCTATTTTACATGGCTAAGGAAACTTCTAAAATCCCCAAACTGTAAGCGCAATATCCATGCGCCTAGTGGCACGATATCCGGCTGCAGGCCGCATCGGGATTGCGGCAGCGATTTGCTAAGGCATCAGCCTAAGATCATCAATTACAGCCTTCCACCAGACTAATGGTTTTGCTGCCGGCATAGATGGTCTCGACTTTATCGTTGGCAATCTCAAACTTCATGCCGCGGCTGCGCTTGGCGTCCCAGAGAAAATAGTAAAACCCTTTTTCATCGTACTTATGCACTTCTATCTCTAGCTGTTTGCCAAACAGGCGCTTGAGTTTTGCGCTGGAGTCGCCGACTGCCACACCTGATTTGGTGAGTATGCCAGGTGAGTTTGCTTCTATGTGCGTAATCCGGCCGTGCTGCAGCATCAGCGTGACTCCAGCGTGGCCCTGCGCAGCCGACATAAACTTGCAGGCCGAGCCAGGTGGGCCTTCGCTCGCTGTGATGAGCTTGCTGCCGAGTAGTGACTCGGCTTGTTTGGCCGTCATACCCGGCTGTAGCGGACCGTAGCCAGCGCTGCTTAAACGCCAGTCGTCTGCCGCCCATAATGCGTTTGAGAACAGCGTGGCAATCAATAAACTCGATAACGTGAATAGATACTTCATAAAACCTCAATCCGGAGTATAGAAAAATCATTAGCTCGCTAGCATAAAGCAAAACGCCCGCGAACTAGCGGGCGTTTTGGATAGCCAATGCTGGTGATTACTGCGCTTGACGGCACTCACGATGCGCAATTCGCGGATAGCGCTGACTGCGACGTCTGGCTAGCAGCATGCCAGACCAGCACAGTGTAGCTAAGGCGAATAGGGCGAGGCTGTCGGGTTCTGGTACTTCGCTCGCGGCTATTTCAAAACTAATGGTATCGATGGCGAAATCCTCATTTCCTAAAATTCTGACTTTCGCGATATTGCCTGCACTGCCGGCAATATGCCCTACCGAACCGGCGCTAGCGAAGCTGTTTAGGCTCATCAAATCGACTTCGATGAGATTATTCAAGAGGTCATAATAATTCACGCTGAAAGTAAACTCGCCAGCACCGTTGATAATATCGAAATTGAGATTATTCACCAGACTAGAGAAAGTGAGGTCGATATAGCCATCTAAAGTGCCATATAAATTTATGCCCGAGGTTTGCATATTCGACCACCCCTGATAATTCATCACCACCGCGCTAGGCCCGGAGCTCACGGTCAGATCCGGATAGCTGACGACATTGTATGCGCCACTGCCAAAACAGCAATCGACGGGTGCGCCTAGTTCATCAAAATTGTGTGTGATCGGTGCCGCAACGCTAGAAAGTGCCGTTGCCATTGCCATCAAACCAAGAATGCAGATGACTAGCTGTGCCCGTAAATTCGACGTCATGATGGATCTCCCTGAATTATTATTAATGATTTCAGGAAGCAAGCATTTTCTATGCCGCAATAAATTAAATGAAGTAAATCAATCGCTTAATACGGAATTTGTGAAAAAATCAACGACAGACCTGTAAAGAAAATCGACAGTTTCTAGCGCGGGTTTATCGCCGCGGCATCGCTTTCTCAACAGACCGCATCCACCCCGGCCGCCCGCACAAAGGACAGCAGCGCCTGATCGACACCGGTGCGTGCCAATCGCTGCGGCTCTTGTTGCAGCGCCAGCCACATTTTCTGACGCGTACCAGCATCAACGCCGGCAAAGGCTTGCGTGAGTTGCTCCCATTCGGCGCAAGCGGCCTGCACCTGCACCGAATCTGCGGCCGCAGCGGCATGCATCAAGGCGCGCATACGGGCGATCAGGGGCAACCATGCCGGCCCGTTTTTGCCATAGCTGCTGCGTAGTTTTTGCATCTCGGCCTGATTTAGATAGCGCGCATAAATGGCTAAACGTTGCTCGGCCAAGGCCGCGGCCATATACGCCATCATGGCTGGGTCTATGCCGGTTTGTACTTGCATGCTGCTCTCTTGCAGCATCATCTGGGCCGACTTGACCATCAGGTCTGGTTTGCCACCGGTAAATTGCTGGACCAGATCAGACCAGCGCTGAGCCGCCTGCTGCACTCTGGGCTCGTCCACTGGACAAGCCGCTGCCATCAACTGTTTCACTTCTGCGATCAAGACTGGCCAGCTCAATTGCGCCTCAACCACCACAGTATCGTTCTTGCGTCGCTGCAGCTCGGCCTGCTCATCGCTGCTGAAATATTTGTCATACATCGTCATCAACTCCAAAGTTGCCAGCCAATCGGCCAGTTCCGGTTCAAGCCCGCCTTGCTGCGCCTGTTGCAGCGTGTCCTGCAAATTACTGAGGCGATCACGTAAGCGCACGGCCTGGCTGATCTGCAGATTCAAGGCCTGTAATTGGCGCGCTATCAGACCAGGCAAAGCCTCGCCTTCACTCGCCAGCGTGGTAGCTACCTCGGCTAATGACAAACCGAGTTGGCGCAAGGCCAAAATGCGGTGCAAGCGCGCCACATCGTTGCGGTTATACAGCCGGTAGCCAGCCTCGCTGCGCGCGGATGGTGAGAGCAGCCCCAGCTCATCATAGTGATGCAAAGTACGCACCGTTAAGCCGCTACGGCTAGCCAATTCACCTATTTTTAATAACATAGCCTCACCTCCATAACGCTACTTTCCAGCCTCACCTAAGGTCAGGGTCAAGCACTATTGTATATTTTTGCAGCACAGGTCGGCCAGCGCGCATATTCCATGCGCCTGTTCGGCCTGCCTGGCTGGAAACCCGCATGGGATATGCGCGCTGGCCGGTTGCTGTTTTTAATTTTCTTAGTTTGCCTTTAGCACGCCCACATCAGCGGGCGCGCCTGATTGTATGCGCATAGCCTGCCACCAGCAGCGCCAGCGTCATCAGGGCATGCTGCGCGATCGAAGTGCGATCGGCGGCACCGTTAAAGCCCAGCAGGTCTATCCAGGCGACGCCGTTCGCATTGATCGCCACGTATAACCAAAACAAAGACAGTGCCAGGAAGCTGCGCGAGCTGCCGGTGCAGCGTCCTAAGACAGTCGAACCAGCGGACAAGGCGCAGATGCCGACCAGCAAGGCCAATAGCTTGATAGGCTGGTGGGCGAACAAGCCCAAGCCAATTGGCAGCAGTAACAGCCAGCCGAGGATAATAGGCGTCGCCAGATGGCGCAGATAGCGGCTAGTCGCGCCGCCGCTGCTGGCGTGTACCAGGTTCTCAGTATCGGCCTGATAATCACGGCTGCCGATATCGGCGATCCACAATAGCCACACCAGAGTGGCGGCCAGCATTAAGCCGGACAAACTGGCGGCGGGTGCAGCCAGCGCCAGCAGCGGCATCAGCAGTAAGGCCAGGATTGCCGCCGGCGCACTGGCCAGACTCAGGGCCAATTCTGCCACTAGTTGGCCGCCCAGACCTGGCACGCGGGTAGCCAGTGCAAACACCGGCCGCGCCAATGCCGCCATCGGGCGCAAGGCCTGATTGAGCCACTGCAAAGGGTTACGACGGCTGTTGCTGAGGCTAGGCTTGAGCTTATCGCCTGAGTAGCGGTGAAACAGCAGCAGCGCCGGTACTAGCGGCGTGAGCGCCACCACACCGCAAGCGAGCCGGTAATAAATCGGCAGTGACCACCACAGCGCGTCTGGCAACAACAGCGGCGTCATGGCCGGATTAAACGGGCCACCGCCCAAGGCAATCGCGGTGGTTCCAAAATGATGCAGCAAGATCAGCATGATGCTGCTCATGCCGAAAAAATCGAAGAGCATGATGCCTGATTCATCGGTGCTAATAGCGCGGCCAGCCTCGCCTTGCGCCACCAAGACCGCGCACCAGACGATGAAATACAGCAGATCACCGAACTTGCCCATCAAAGGTACAAAACTATCGAACAAGAGCGCGCAACTACTGCAAAAAAAGATCAGCGGCAGCAGCATCAGGGCATAGCTTTGCAGATACAGCATCGGCTGTATTGGGCCTACGCCTATCAGCGCTTGCTTTAGCATGATGGTCAGCATCACTACGCCGCCTATCAGACTCAGGTAGGCGACATTGCCTAGCCAGCGTCCCAGTAAAAACCAGGCACCGCTGACCGGCGTGCTGGCGATCACACTAGCGAGGCCCTGACGCAGATCTTCGCGCACCCGGCCGCGCACCAGATAAAAGCCAACAAAGCCTAATAGCATGGCGCTTAAGGTGGCGCTGCCTAGCGCCAGCGCGGCACTATTGTAAGCAGTGCGCGTGCCATCCACCACCATCATTGCCACCCCGGTTTTAGGGTCAAGTATCATGGCCCAGGTGGCCGCCGCTACCAGTAACAACACCACTACGCTGCTGAGGCGGCGCAGCCGCAGACGTAATTCTAGCTGCACCAGGCTAAGCAGAAGATGTAAATGCAAATGCAGATGCAGCTTCATGCGGCTTGCTCCAGACTGGCGTAGCGTTGCGCCATCAAGGCTTCTTCCAGACTAGGTTCGGCCAGCGCGGCGTCTGCGCAGGGGCTGTGCGGATGGGCGATGCGTAGATTAACGCTGCTACCGATACGCTGTGCCTGCAACACATTGACCCTGGCTGAGAGCGCCTCAAAATCGCTGTGCGCGACCTGTGCCGACCAGATCTGGCCACGCGCTTGTTGTAGGAAGACCTCCGGGCTTTGATGTGCGATCAATTTGCCCTGACGCATAATCGCCAACTCGCTGGCGATACTCGCCACATCAGAGACGATATGGGTGGACATGATGACCAGTTTTTTAAACCCCAGCTCGGCCAGTAAATTGCGAAAACGTAAGCGCTCTTCCGGATCGAGACCGGCGGTGGGTTCATCGACGATCAGAATATCGGGATCATTGAGCAGCGCTTGTGCGATGCCTAAGCGCCGCCGCATGCCGCCAGAAAAAGTGGAGGCCGGTTTATGCGCATGTTCATGCAGGTTCACCATTTCTAGCAGCTGCAACAGACGCGCCGGATTGCGCACCCCTTTGAGCGCAGCAAAATACTGCAAAAATTCGAGCGCGCTGAGATTAGCGTACACGCCAAAATCTTGCGGCAAATAACCCAGGCGCTGGCGTATCGCATTCGGTTTTTTAACGATGTCGACACCTTGAAACAAGATCTGCCCGCTGTTGGGGCGCGTGAGTGTTGAGATCATCTGCATCAGGCTGGTTTTACCGGCACCATTGTGGCCGATCAGACCCACCACGCCCTGCGTCAGGGACAAGTTCACATGGTCAACCGCTGGCGCATTTTTTCCATAGGTTTTTACTACTTGGCGTATTTCCAGCATGATGCGCTTCCTCGCAGGGTCTTAATCAGGCTAGCACTGTACTGCGCCAAGTGAGGGCAAGCCAGCGCCACCCGACAGGCTGCCTAAAGCTTGGGCCAGAGCGAAAAATACGCCGCATAAAACGCAAATCGCTGGTTTAAGAAAATGAGGACTTACGCAAAATTGCTCCGGCTAGGCGCTTGCAACGACGCTGGGGCGGTTTTGCCTAAGTCCTAAAAATATATTTTTCCAAGCGCGTATCCAAACTGCACATGCTCGCCTCTTAGTTGGTGAGGGATGTCCTCATCACCTAGAATTGGAAAACATCATGTTATATGCAAAAAATTTACCTGCGTGGGAACGTCTGGCACGTATCATTGCCTCAGCCTTGGCAGTGGCAGCGAGTTTTTATTTTTTTAGCGGCAATACCGCGCTGTTGCTAGCCGGTTCGGCGCTCGGCTTCGCCCTCACTGGCCTGGTCGGCTTTTGCCCTATGTGCGCCATGGCCGGACGCCGCATCACTAAAGACCAATAAATCTAAGGCAAATAAGCACAACCGGGCGCATCATCTGCCCCCCGGTAGTGCTAGCAAAATCGGCAGCAAATCGCACCCAAAATGCAGGCGGAATAGCATGAAATTATCAGAACAAAATTTAGGCTTACTCACTGCCGCCAAGATCGGCGACCCCAGCGCGCTCAATCATGTGCTGATCTTATGCCAGCCCGATATACGGCGCTATGCACAACGCCATTGCGCCATCAGCGATGTCGACGATGCGGTACAAGAAAGCCTGCTGATACTCTCGCGCAAAATCGGCACGGTACAAGCGCTGGCGGCCTTGTCCGGCTGGCTGTTTAAAGTGGTGATGCGCGAATGCCGCCGGCTAGGACGCACACTGCTGCGCTACGATCCCTACGAAGAAGAAAAGCTGGAAACCTGGCTAAACACACGCAGCACCGATCAATTGCGACTAGAACTGATACAGGCACTAGAATCGCTACCGCAAGACTATCGCGAGATCATCTTACTGAGGGATTTTGAAGAGCTCACCATAGGCGAAATCGCCCAGCAATTAGGGCTGACCCCAGGCGCCAGCAAAAGCCGCCTACACCGCGCCCGCCTGCTAGCCCGCGAGTATTTACTCGGTAGCCAATAAGCAGCTTGCGCCAAGCTGAGTTCAGCTTACGGCAGGAGCACATCCAAAAACGATCACACAATCTGGCTGCGCCTGCTGGCAGCATTTCGGCCTGTAGGGCGCATGGGGTATGCGGGATGGGTTTTGGTTTTGAGAAATCGTTTGCGTGCGCTGGTGCGATTGCAGGTCAAATTGCTAGTAATTTAATAAACGTTTCGCTTACAATTTGAACCATGAGCGCCACGCGATGTGCTGCGTATAAACGTTTTCATTAGGTTACCTAGTTCTATAAACCGATAGATCAATCAAGGAGCACCATGGACCCAGTAACAATGATTTTGGCATTAGCACTTAAGAATCCCCAAGCAACGTCCGAGGCTATCCATTCCTACAACAAACCGGGACAAGTCGATACTGGCCAACTCCAATCGAGCGTCGCTGATTTCGCGATGGAAACGCTTACTTGTTATCACAAAACAGCGCGATTTAGAGGTGTTGATATTTTAGGTGCGCCTTGGCGCGAACAAGAAAAATACGGAGCAGAGGGATCTGTCGTAATTCGAATTAATTTCTCAGGAATGTCTGGCCTTCCGTATCAAATGATCGTTGCTGCTATGGCGAAAAGTGGAAGCTACCGTACATTTGTGATACATGAGAACGCATCCATTAATTACAATAAAAATTGTTCACTGGAGCGCTGGACAAAAACAGATGCAACTCAATAGGTACGATTGTTTAGCGCGGTAGGCTGGGCTAGAGCTTCATCAGCCCAGCACACGCGTACAACCACTAGCGGCGCGTTGAAATTGCCGACTGGATGTGAATGAGCTAGTTATTTATCAAGAGGAAAAATGCGTATGACACCGACAGAATTGATGAGAGAGTGGGTCGCTAGGTTCAATGCAGCAGACATACAAGGCTTGGCGGATATGTACACGGAAGACGCTGTTAATGAGCAAGCCGTTCTTGCTGAACCGTTGGTAGGCCGCTCGGCAATCCGCAAATTGCTTGAGGTCGATTTCGCTCGAGCAAAGATGGTGTGTATCGAAGAGCGTATCTATGAGTGCGGAGATACTGCGATTCTTCAATGGCGAGACCCACTCGGTTTGAAAGGTTGCGGGTTCTTCCAGTTTAGGGATGAAAAAATCTGCCATCAGAAGGGATATTTTGATCAACTATCGTTCTTTAAGGCGCAGGGCTTACCGGTACCACGTGACTATCTCAATTCCTAAGCACGGTAGGCTGGGTTAAAGCTTCATCAACCCAGCCTACACATGGTCACACCGAGCAGCGGCAAATTAAAATTGTCGGCTAAATGTGGCTAGGAATGCTGGGCTTAGCAGCCCGGTCTACGAGTTATGCTGCACGTCCATTTAATTTCAAACTTAGTTGTCAACCACAAGGAGTAAGACCATGAAAATTTCCGTAGAAAGCATCGTCAAAGCGCCCATCGCCAAAGTCTGGAGTGCTTACACCACGCCGGACGACATCAAGCAATGGAATGCGGCTTCTGATGACTGGCACACTACCCAAGCCAGCGTCGATTTGCGTGCCGGTGGGGCGTTTTCATCGCGCATGGAAGCCAAAGATGGCAGCTTCGGTTTTGACTTCGCCGGAACCTACACCAAGATCGTACCTAATGAGCTAATCGAGTATGCATTCGGCGACCGTACTGGGGTAGTCGAGTTCATAGAGAGCGAAACAGGCGTCACGCTACGTGTAACTTTCGAAGCTGAAAACGAATATCCGGAGGAACAACAACGCCAAGGATGGCAAGCTATCCTGAATAATTTCGCCAGACACGTTGAAGCCAGCTGAACCTGGTAGGCAGGGATAAAGCTTCATCAGCCCGGCACACGGACGCAATGGCCAGCGAGGGATTGAAATGGCCGACTAGATCTGCACAACTATGCCGGCCTTACTAGCGGCGCCCATCAACATATCCAAACCAACCACGCAATCTGGCTGCGCCTACTGGCGGCATTTCGGCCTGTAGAACGCATGGGATATGCGGGTTGGATTTGAAATTGAGAAAATTTTCTTGTCTGCGTCTGCACGATTGCAGGTCAAATTGCTAGCAAGACGGCAAACGTATCGCATACAATCCCTCAGCGTATACGTTTCGCAGGCATTACAGTCGAACAAACTTTATCCGCCGCAAGCAGCTCGCGGATCTTATTTTTTGCGTTCCGGTGCGGCGGGTCTACGCTATTATCCAGCATAATAAATGAGTACTGATGACACAGCACCGCAGCAAAACGCTGCTGAATTCGCATGGCAGAACGATGACGTCTTTGGCCGTATAGCGTCCCGCTACGACCAGCTATGCGATGTCTTTAGCTTTGGCATTCACAGACTCTGGAAACGGCGCGTCGCACGACGTATAGCAAGTGAAGATTGGCGTACGCTACTGGATGGAGCGACCGGAACCGGCGACATTATTCTTCGCGTGCTGGCCGATTCTTCAACTCAAGGGCGCACCGTCATTGCATCGGACGTAAGCGCAAAGATGCTCGCTATCGCAGAACAACGCCTACGCGCCTTCCAAGACGCGGTAAGCCTCAGGCTGCTGGATGCCGAGAACATGTCGGCCATACCAACAGACAGTATCGACGCATATTCCATTTCACTCGGCCTAAAAATTTGTAACCGCCACCTAGCAGTCCAGGAAGCACTACGAGTTCTCAAGCCGGGTGGCAGACTCATCGTCTTAGAGGCATCCAATATTCGCTGGAAGTTACTGCATCGCGCCTATCTGGCATACATGACCGTCTGTATGCCGGTACTTGGCTGGCTGGCAAGCGGCGGTGACGCGTCTGCATACAGTTACTTATTACAAGGTGTTCGCGACTTCCCGACCGCAGAGCAGCTTGCTCAAGAGTTGCTCAACCATGGTTTCGAGGAAGTCACTTTCGAGCGACTATCACTTGGTATCGTCGCGATACACACCGCGCGCAAACCAGGTGCAAAACCCTATTCCCAACCCTGAAATCAATAGGATGCTTTTCATTAAGGCGAAAAAAGCTCTCATGCCAAGCGTTATACCGTATTTTTTAGAGATATTTCACGAGTATTTACCGAGGATTTACCGAGGATTAATTTCAAACGCTTTTCACGTTGCCCGCGATTCGGCAACGAACGCAGCCGAGGATAAAACCCAAAAAATATCTCAAAGCGATATGGATACGTCTGAAGACACGCCATATATTATGTTCATGTTCAGAACAGCCAAAGAACAACGTAGTGCCGAACAAGTTGGAGTGGTTGCCTTGCTTAAGAATGTTTCGATGCGCGAATTGAGAAAATTCCCTTGCGTGTCACATTTATTACAAAAAGTTGATATTTGCATTCGAAACGAAGAGGAAAACTACGATGAGACTTGGGTAGGCTCAAGATATGGTGGTAACTCGTAATACCTAGGGTTCAATTGCCACCTGCGTACTGCGCCAAATAGCGGGCAATTGCATGAAAGAAAAACTTAGTCCACGAAAGGTACGAAAACAGAAATAAGCGAAAAAAGCAATCAGGACCAGTGGGAAATGCATAGGCTCATAGGACGAAGCCAGTGCGCTTTCGTATTTTTTGTGCTTTTCGTGACTTTCGTGGAAAAAATTAGATCCTTTTAAACGGCCTGAGTTTTCATACAATCGCCCTAGTTAGCGTTTGCATTACGTGCAAATGGCGTTGATTTCGGGTCTAATATACAATTCGCCCCCCGTCGTTCCCTTTTCACTGAGGATATCCCCATGCTTACATTTTCCGCCGCGCGCGCTGCACGTAGCCTTCGTGCCGCTATTACAGTTGCTTTATTCGGTTTTGCCAGCCTTGCTCAGGCTCAGGCTGTATTTAAAGTCACTGCTATCCCGGATGAGTCGCCAACCGAACTGGCGCGTAAAGCTGCCCCGCTGGTCAAATATCTGGAAAAAACTCTGGGTATGAAGGTCGAATTTACTCCCGTGACTGACTATGCCGCCTCGGTAGAAGCGCTGGCGAACAAGCAGGTTGATTTGGCCTGGTACGGTGGTTTTACTTTTGTGCAGGCCAGTGTGCGCTCCGGCGGCAAGGTAATCCCTCTGGTGCAGCGTGAAGAAGATGCTAAATTTCGCTCGGTCTTTATCACTAGCGACCCTGCTATCAAAACTTTGGCTGATCTGAAGGGCAAAAACGTCAGCTTCGGTTCGCAGTCCAGCACCTCCGGCCATCTGATGCCACGTAGCTTTTTGCTGCAAGCCAATATCGATCCGGATAAAGATTTTAAGCGTGTGGCTTACTCCGGTGCGCATGATGCGACTATCGCTGCGGTAGTGGCGGGCAAGGTCGATGCCGGTGCTTTGAATATTTCGGTGTGGGAGAAATTTGTCGCCGACGGTAAAGTCGACACCAATAAAGTGCGCGTGTTTTACACCACGCCTGGATTCTTCGATTACAACTGGACGGTACACGCCGACATGCCTGCGGCGCAACGCGAAAAATTGACTAAGGCTTTCTTGAGTCTGGATCGCAGTACTCCAGAAGGTAAAGAAATCTTAGAGCTGCAACGTGCCACCCGCTTCATCCCTACCAAAGCAGAGAATTACAAGGGTATAGAACAAGCGGCGCATAGCGCTGGTTTGCTCAAGTAAGCATGAAGTTAGATTTACTCGCAGTCTCGGGCCGGCATCCGGCGGCCAAGCCAGATGCCGCGCCCGCCTTGCGCGAACTCAGCCTGAGTCTGCGCTCTGGCGAACAGCTCGCCATCATCGGCCCCTCGGGGGCTGGCAAGACCACGCTCTTGCATTTGATGGCATGCGCGCTACAGCCATCGCAGGGCAATCTGCAGCTCGACAATAGCGATCCCTGGCAACTCTCGCGCGCTGCCTTGCGAGCCTTGCGCGGCAAGCTGTTTTTAGCGCCGCAAGTGCCACCTTTGCCACCGCGCCAAAGAGTGGTGACGGCGGTGCTGGCGGGGCGTCTGCCACATGAAAATATCTGGGCTAGTCTGCGCAGCCTGTTTTATCCGCAAGACATCCCGCGTGCCGAACGCGCGCTAGCCAGCTTTGATCTGAGTGATAAATTATTTGAACGCGTCGATAGACTGTCGGGCGGCGAACGTCAGCGCGTCGGTCTGGCGCGTGCGCTGGTGTCTGAGGCCAGGTTGTTGCTGGTCGATGAGCCGCTCTCTGCGCTCGATCCGCAACGCGCTCAGCAAGCCATAGTTGCACTGACCGAGGCGGCCAGCGCGCGCGCGGCGACGCTGGTGGCCAGCCTGCATCATGTAGAGATGGCACTGGCGCATTTTCCGCGCATCGTTGGTTTGCGCGATGGTGCCTTATTTTTTGATCTGCCAGCCGCGCAAGTGAGCGAGCAGCATTTGCAGGCGCTGTATGCGCAAAAACTGCATGAACTGAGCGGCACTGCCCATCCGGCCGACGATCAATTCCCGCCAGCGCCAGCACCGGTGGAGATGCTGTGCCGCTGAGCGCGCAACTGCCTGTGCTGACTCAGCCAGCGCTACGTGATCCGGCCTGGCGCGGGCGGGTATTCTGGGCGCTGGCTAGTCTGGCGCTGTTGTGGCCAACTTTAGTCCTGACCGAATTTAAACCTTGGATCTTGCTAGAGCCGGATGCCTTGAAACCGGCCTGGAATTTTCTCAGCGCGTTTTTTCCGCCACGTTCTGATCCTGAATTTTTGCTCTTGCTGGCGCGGGAAACCTGGCGCACCGTGGCGATGGCGACTGCCGGCATGAGCTTAGCCTTGCTGCTGGCACTCCCCTTATCGCTCTTGTCGGTGCGGGTCTTGTCGCTGTCGGCACTCACTGGCAGTATGGCGCTGCTACCGGCCATACTGCGGCAATTGGTGCGCTGGACCCTGATGGTGCTACGCAGCGTCCCTGAGCTGGTCTGGGCGCTGGTGTTTGTGCGGGTGGTGGGCTTAGGCCCGACCTCGGGGGTACTGGCGATCGCACTGACCTATGGCGGTATGCTGGGCAAGGTGTACGCCGATATCCTAGAAAGCAGCGATGCGCACGCTAGCAGCAGCCTGATGCGCAATGGCGCGGGCCGCCTGCAGACTTTTTTCTATGCGTTACTGCCGCAAAATGCCGCCGAGCTGACCAGCTACACTGTGTACCGCTGGGAATGCGCGATACGTTCCAGCGCAGTGCTCGGTTTTGTCGGTGCCGGCGGCCTCGGACAATTGATGGATAGTTCCATGAAGATGTTTAATGGCGCAGAAGTAGCCAGTATCTTGCTGGTGTTTATGGCGCTGGTATGGCTGGCCGATCGCATCAGCGCCGCCTTACGCAAAATTTTGGCATAAAGCATGCAAGCTCCTCAGCACCCACCAACCACGCAAGCGACCACGCAACTGCCGCCCAAGCTGTTCAACGCCCGTTGTCTATCCTGCTGGTTAGTCTTGGGCGTAGCACTGTTGGTGCTGGCCAGCTTTACTACCCTCAACCTGCAATGGGCGCAGTTTTTCTCCTGGGATGCGATTGGCCGCATGGGGCGCTTTGTGGCCGAACTGATGCATCCAGAAACCAGCCCCGCTTTTCTGCACAAGCTAGCGCTGGCGACGCTGGAAACTCTGGCGATGTCGGCACTAGGCACTTTACTGGCGCTGTTACTCGGTGTGCTGCTGGCACTACCGGCCAGCAAGACGCATGCACAAGACATGGCGCGCTGGCGTGGCCCGACGCGCTTGCTACTGAACGCCTTGCGCAGCACGCCAGAACTGGTGTGGGCCACCTTACTCTTGATTGCGGCCGGTCTCGGCCCGTTTGCCGGGACTCTGGCGCTGGGTTTGCATACTTCTGGCGTCTTGGGTCGCTTGTTTGCCGAAGCCATAGAAAACGCGCCGCCAGAACCCGGCTTTGCGCTGCGTCTGCGCGGGGTCTCTGAGACCCGGATATTTTTGTACGCCAGCTTGCCGCAAGTCTTGCCGCAACTACTCAGTTACACCCTCTACCGCTGGGAAAATAATATCCGCGCCGCTGCCGTGCTAGGCGTAGTCGGTGCCGGTGGCCTGGGCCAGATGCTGGCCTTCCACATGGGCCTGTTCCAGATGGGTGAAACCAGCAGCGTCTTGCTGGCCATGATGCTGCTTGTGGCGCTGGTCGATGCACTCAGCTATCTGATACGCAGTGCGTTGTCGCGCTAAACGCCGCCATTTGCCAAAACTATCTTTGCAAATGTGTCAGCAGACCTGCACTGGCGTCTTCGATATAGTCGAGCACCAGGTCAAAGCCGCTACTGCCGCCGGAATATGGATCGGGCACTTCATCAGTCTCAAAATTATTTGCGTACTGCATGAACAAGCCGATTTTGTGGCGATACGCGGATGGGCAAGCAGCTTGCAACAGCGCCAGATTGTCTCTATCCATCGCCAGCACATAATCAAATTTCTCAAAATCATGGGCGCACACCAGACGCGCCTTTTGCTGGGATAAATCGTAGCCGCGTTTTTTGGCAAACTGTTGTGAGCGGGCATCTGGTGCCGCGCCAACGTGATACGCATGGGTGCCGGCCGAATCGATCTCTAGCGCCAGCCCGGCCGCCTGCGCACGGGCACGGAACACGCCTTCGGCAGTCGGTGAGCGGCAAATATTGCCCATGCAAACAAATAAAATTGAAACGGTTGGCGTGTCGGACATGATCTGAAATCCTGAAGAGGAAAAAGGCAATAAAGCCAATATAAATGTTGCCTCAATAATATCATCAATCAGACACGGGCAGGCCAGGCTTATCGTCTACACCGGCGGCGCAGTATGTGCTGCCAAACTGCTAGCCGATTGGCGGCGCGCGACAAAACGCCCTTTGAAAGCCAGCGCGGGTTGCTCTATCAGATACCATGACAATACCGCCAGCATTAGCGTCACAGCGCCCGATAGCAGCGTCAGCACGGCGACCGAGATCGCGGGATACAAGGCGATCAGCGATTGCTGCACCGGGAAGGCGTAGATATAAACGCCGTAAGAATAATCACCTAGCACATTGTATTTTCGAATGAGGCCCGCCGGCACATAGGCCAGATAAAACAAGATATAAGCGAGACTTACTTGATACACCAGAAAAAACGCCTGTTGATTCAGCATTGCAGAGCCTAGCAAGGCAAGACATAGCGGCCAGAACAGGCGTGCGCTTAGTTGCACTTTGTCTTTCAACACCGCATAGGCTGCACCGGAAAAGAACATGAAAAATAATCCATCAGCCGGACTATGTTCAGCACTAGAAAAATAATGCACGAGGCTAAAGATGCCAGCGCCGGTGGCCAGTAGGAGGATCAATCGACGAAACAGCAGTAAGCCGTGGTTTTTCGAAACACGGCAAACAGCCCAAAAAATCGCCAGAAAGATATACATCTTCACCTCGTACACCATCGTCCACAGTGAGCCATTGACCGCGCCCTTGTAGGGATTACTTTCAAACACGCCAGGCAGGTAATAGGCGGCACCCGTCACCAGAGTCAGACATTTATGCAGATAATAGTAAGTTTGCGGATGGCTATAGTAAGCAGTCAGAGTCAAGCTGGTAAATACAGCGCCCAACACAAAGACACTCAATAGCAGTACCACCAATAGCCCAGGAAAGATACGCAAGGCTCTGGCCAGCAGATATTCCTGCAGGTTTTGTCTTTGCAACAAACTGCCAGTGACTAAAAAACCGCTGGCAATAAAAAACAAATCAACCGCGATCGAACCCAAGCTGATACCAAGATCCTGACCCAAGGGTTCTGGCTGTTTAAGCAAAGCAAAACTGTGACCGACCAGTACCGCCAGCGCTGCGAGTATGCGGATCAAATTGTAATTATTGTTTTTTCCCGACGTGACGCTAGATAACTTCATTAAAAATTCCTGTTGCAAAAATGCAGAGCATCATTGAGAGGTTCTTGGCTGCGCCAAATTAAGGCTGACATTATCCGATGAAAACTCTGGTGAACAAACTAAATCGCGTTGGCAAAACGAAACTCGCTATCTCAGACGCACAGAAAATTATCCGGCAATACCCCTGCCAGTGCGCATATTCCATGCGGTTCTCCCGGCACCCTAGCCGCTAGGCCGCATGGGTTATGCGTGAACGGGCAGGATGTTTACAGATTGAGAAAACGACGCTCAAATTGCTCAGGACGCTCACCATCTACCTGCAGCAAGCGATCCAGGCGCAGCTCGCTAGCATTATCCAGACGGAGATAATCGGCACCCGCTTTGGCGTAAACATCGGTGATCAGTGCCTCACAGGTCTTGGTACTGCCGTCTTCTGCCAGATACACCAGCACGCAGCGCTGACGCCGCGTTGCCAGAGCTTCTAGCACATCGTGGAATTCGCAATTAACACTGCGGTAGGTAATTTCAGGCGTATTGTTCATGTTATTTTGTTCATGCAGTTATTGCCCTTTTACTCAAGAGAGTCTACGAAAAATGCGTGTAAGGCGATGAGACAATTCTGCCGCTAATGGAACAATGATTGCCATTTTATGGTCTTCTGTATTGATTATGGAACATATACACTCTCTTCATCATCACTCAACCTAAAGGATTTCTCCATGAACGCACTTACTTCTTTCGGCCCTTTGCTTGGCCGCATCCTGATCGCCAGCATCTTTGTCTTATCTGGCATATCAAAAATTACCGGTTTTGAAGGCACGGTCGGCTATATTGCCAGTAAGGGCTTGCCATTCGCCAGTCTGGGCGCAATCGCTGCCATTATTGTAGAGCTAGGCGGAGGTATCATGCTGATCATCGGTTGGAAAGCACGTTGGGCGGCAGCCGCCATGTTGTTCTTTACCGTCGCTGCGGCCTTCATTTTCCATAATTTTTGGGGTGTTGCGGCCGATCAGGCGCAAAATCAGATGATACATTTCATGAAAAACCTCTCTATGGCTGGTGGACTGTTGTTTGTCATTATCCACGGCAGCGGTGCCTTGAGCCTGGAAAAAACCAGAGCATAATCAGCCACAATTAAGGTCCGGAAATGAAGCGGAGCCCGCCTTTAGTGGCGGCCTGCTTGATAGATCAATTTTGAAAAACGCAGATCTTAGCAGGAGCAAAGTATGAATAGCAGCAAACGCATGCCGGTACTCTTTATTGGCCACGGTAGCCCTATGAACGCACTTGAGGATAATGCCTGCACCCGTGTTTGGGAAAATTTAGGACTAAGTCTGCCCCGGCCCAAGGCGATACTCGCAATCTCGGCGCACTGGCTCACCGATGGCACCGCAGTGACGGCGATGAGCGCGCCCAAAACTATCCATGATTTTGGCGGCTTTCCGCAAGCGCTGTTTGATATGCGTTACCCGGCACCCGGTGATCCTGTTTTGGCGGCACGCATCGCTGAATTACTCACGCCATTTACCGACACGCCAGTACAGCTAGATCAGGATTGGGGCTTGGATCATGGCAGCTGGTCGGTGCTGGCAAAAATCTACCCGGATGCCAGCATTCCGGTACTGCAATTAAGCTTGGATATGCGGCTGTCAGCAGCGGCGCATTTTGCACTCGGCCAGCGGCTGAGAGCATTGCGCGATGAAGGCGTGCTAATCATCGCTAGCGGCAACGTGGTGCACAATCTGAGGCAGCTAGATATGCGCTCAACAGGATATGACTGGGCACATCGATTTAACGATGCAATACGCGAGGCGATACTAGCCGGACAGTTTGAACAGGTGATCGACTACCCCGCTTTTGGTCCGGACGCCGCATTGGCGGTGCCAACTTCAGAACATTTTTTGCCCTTGCTGTATGTGTTGGGTGCGCGTATCGATGCGGAGCCTATACAGATATTCTGTGATCAGATTGAGTTGGGTTCTATCAGCATGCTATCGCTGATGCTGGGCGAGGCCTGATGGATTAGTCTGTGTGACTCCATTAGCACTGATGTAGTGGTCATGCCGCTGTCATGCTCGTCTATTATTATTTGTACATCTTCAACTTACTCATTTACGATCATGTACAAATTCTCCTTACTCCCTGGCGCTGCACTGCTTTCCGCGAGTCTCTTGGTAAGCGCCTGCGGTGGCGCTAGCTCTGACATTCAACCGACCCCATTGCCTGCCAAAGTAGTCATCGGTCATAGAGGCGCTTCTGCCTTGCGTCCCGAACACACAATCGCGTCCTACACTAAGGCGATAGAAATCGGTGCCGATGTCATCGAACCCGATTTGGTGAGTACCAAGGATGGCGTATTAGTCGCACGCCACGAAAACGAAATTTCTGGCACCACCAATGTCGCAGATAAGCCAGAATTTTCCGCCCGCAAACAAACCAAAAAAATTGATAACGTCAGCGTCACCGGATGGTTTACCGAAGACTTTACGCTGGCCGAATTAAAAACCTTGCGTGCCAAAGAACGCATTCCTGCGAATCGTCCTGAGAACGCCAAATTTGACGGCCAATTCGAGATCCCGACCTTGCAAGAAGTGATCGATCTGGCCAAGGCCAAAAGCACAGAAACTGGCCGCACCATAGGTATTTATCCAGAAACCAAACACCCTAGTTATTTCAAATCTATCAATCTGCCTTTAGAAAAACGTCTGATCGATATCCTGCATGCCAACGGCTACCGTGGCAAAACCGCAGCAGTATTTATACAGTCATTTGAAGTCAGTAATCTGAAAGAAATCCGCAAGATGACGGATCTGCCCATCGTTCAACTTTTGTCTGGGTCTGGTCAGCCGGAAGATTTTCGACTGGCCGGAGATAGCCGTAGCTATGCCGACATCGCCAGTGCCGCCGGCCTGATAGAAGTGGCGACCTATGCCAACGGCGTAGGCCCATCCAAAGAGATGATCATTCCGCGTGATACGCAAAATAATCTGGGCGTGCCAACTAGTTTGGTAAAGAACGCACATGCCGCCAATCTGGTTTTGCATCCGTACACCTTCCGTCCTGAAAATCCATTTTTACCAGCGAATCTACGCAAGGGTAATGTCGCTTCATTGACCGAACGTGGCGATCTGGCCGCCGAGTTGAAGATATTTTTGGAAGCCGGCATCGATGGTTTTTTCACCGATGATCCGTCGATCGGGCGTGCCGCAATGGATGCGTATCTGGGCAAAAAATAGTTTTACACATGATGAAAAATGCTGAGCCTGATGCCTTCAGCGTCGGGCTCAGAGTCAGCATCCATGATTACTTGAGAAAGCGCGCATTCATCCATTCATACGGAAGCGCGTCAGAAAATAGCGCCTCCGTCGCTTGCTCATGCAGAAATTTCTTTGTCAGTAATTGTGCGTGAGCATAACTCGCCTGAAAAATTGCGGGCCCCACAGTAAAACGCTTTGCTCCTGCAGCAGCTAATTCAGAGATCGCTGGCATACCAGACAGTACCATCAGATTGAGCGGCATGCCGATCTCTGCGGCCACCAAGGCGACATCCGCGAGCCCTGTCATGCCGGGGATAAATCCAGCATCAGCGCCCGCTCTAAGATACTGCCGTAGCCGCTCACAAGATAAATCTCGTGCCGCATCGCCTTGCGCCAATTGACTCAAGTAGACATCGGTACGGGCATTAATAAACAACGGAGTACCCGCCAAAGCGGAACGGGTAGCGACGATCTTATCTACCAACATAGCCGGCGTATTCACGCCGTCTTCTAAATTGATACCAGCAACACCACATTGCATGATATCAACGACCAGTGCCGCTACTTCGTTTGGATTATCGCTATAGCCATCCTCCAAATCGATAGTCAAAGGCACTTGCAATACGCGCAAAATACGTTTTACCGCGGCCATTAACTCTGCCCGCGGCAAGGCACCTCCATCGGCATAGCCGAGCGACCATGCCAGCGCTGCGCTGGAAGTAGCTATCGCGGTAGCGCCGGCTTGCTGGAATAAAACGGCGCTGGCAGCATCCCAGGCGTTCGGCAACAAGAAGGGGTACGGTGTAAAGTGCAGTTCACGGAAGGCAGAAAAATGCGAGTGGTTCATGCTTAGGCGCTTTCAAAATAATCGTAGCGCCATATTAGGATAAACCCGCGTTCAGCTCTGGCCGTTTTCGGACCTTGATCTCGGCCAGGGTCCTCACCTGAGCCAGGTCATGCTCTTGTTCCAACAGGTATACGGCACTTATCCCGCGATTGAGGACCTGGGTGTGACCGTTATGTAAACTTTCAGATGCAAGCTCATTTTGGCCACAGCCGCAAAAAAAATAGACCAAAGCTATGCGCAGCTTAGCTTGGTCCTTAGCCTAAAAAAGAAATTAGAAATTAGAAATTAGCGCAACAGATGTGATCAGATCAATTTTGAATATTTTGCACCGGTTTGCTGAGCAAGATATTGATCAAACACCATGCCCACGGCACGCACAAACATCCGCCCCTTGGCGGTGACTACGATGCTGTGTTGATCGACCTTAATCAGTTCAGCCTCTTCGTATTGCTGTAACTGTGCCAGTTCATCCGCAAAATAGGTGAGGAAATCGATGCCATGCGCATCATTAATTGCCGCAAAATTTACCGGCCCGCTGCACATCAACTCCATAATCACCTGACGGCGCAAGACATCGTCGGCAGTCAGCGAGAAACCTTTTTCTATCGGTAACTGATCGGCGTCCAGATGCTCGTAATACGCTTTGATCGTACGTACCGATTGACTATACGAATGGCCTACTTTACCGATCGCGGAGACACCAAAACCGATCAAATCGCAATCGGCGCGGGTGGTATAGCCCTGGAAATTTCTATGCAAACTCTTGTCCAGACGTGCTTTATTCAGTTCGTCATCCGGTTTGGAAAAATGATCCAGTCCTATGTAAATATAACCCGCATCGAGCAATCTGCGCACCGACATTAAAAATATTTGCAGACGCTCTTCTGCGCTAGGCAACTCGCTATCGATAATCTGGCGCTGCGCCTTGAAACGGCTAGGCAGATGAGCGTAATTGTAGAGTGCAATGCGATCTGGTGAAAGTGCTATAACCTGGTCTAGCGTGCGGTTAAAGCTTCCCAGGGATTGCTTAGGCAGACCATAAATCAGGTCGGCATTGATCGATTCAAAACCCGCTTTACGGCTGGCGGTGACGGCCTTTTCTACCATTTCATAAGGCTGTATGCGATTCACCGCTTGCTGTACAGCCGGATCAAAATCCTGTACCCCAAAACTAGTGCGGTTAAAACCCAATTCGGCAAGCAAGGCCAAAGTATCATCGCTGACCGTGCGTGGATCTATCTCTATCCCCAGTTCTGCATCGGGCAAAATTTCAAAATGACTGCGTATTAACGCCATCAGCTCGCGCAGTTCATCTGGATTTAGAAAAGTAGGAGTGCCGCCACCAAAGTGCAGCTGAGCGGTGCGCCGGTCTGGGCCTATCCTGGCTGCAACCAAAGCCATTTCTTTGGCCAGGTAACGCAAGTATTCCGTGGTACGGCTATGGTCTTTGGTAATGATCTTATTGCATGCGCAAAAGTAGCACAGCGATTCACAAAATGGCACATGAATGTAGATCGACAAGGGCGGATTCTTGCTAGTATCGGCGGCGCGCTGTTCCAGATAGCCGATATACGAATTTTCACTGAACTCAGCATGGAAACGGTCCGCAGTCGGATACGAAGTGTAACGCGGACCAAGCTTGTCAAAGCGGCGTATCAACTCTTCGGAAAATTCTATGTCTGGCAAAGTATTCATGGGTTTAGCGATCAATTCGTTTTCAGCGTTTTGCAATGGTAAGACTGCGAGCGAAGCATCACGATAAGTGAGCCAAGTTAACAATAGCCCATTTTACCTAGGGTTTTTTCTCTTTACCGGCTATCAGAAAATTTCTTGTTTTTCATCAAGTTATTCGCGCGAAAATTCGAAGAATCTATACGTAAAGATAACTTTTTATATCGACGTGTCTACTCCATCAGGCAAGTTTATAGGCTTAGATTTGGTATTTTTTACTGAAATTTTGCGTTTTTTAGTGATAAAGCATCTTGCGTAAGCTGTTCCAGCACAAACGGGTAGCGCTAGGCTTGCGTGATGCATTTTCAAGGCTTAGACCCGAGACTGGCACCTGGTTACGGTGCCGCCCCGAAAGAATTGACCGACGCTCGGTCTACATTAAGCTTTTCTAGAATGCCAGAGTTTGCATACGCACCGCATGCACCTGTAAGCGCTTGATCGCGACTTGCAAAAAATAATCGGCGCTCTACTGCTCCCGAGGTCGTCTATTTTTTCTCTGCGCTGGTCGCCAGTAGTTGCGGATGATCGCGCAGTAACTGCGCTTGCATTGCTACTATGCGTTTTATTTTTTCTTCCACTTTGCTGATGTCAGCCGCTGCGATACCCACTTCGCGGGCGCGTGCGACATCGGCTTTAAGACGCGGCACTTCTGTCTGTGCTGCGTCTATAAAGGAAGAATACAGGCGCATATTTTGGCGTGCCTCGTATTGCTGATAGGCTTTAGGGTCGGCCAACTCATCGGCGCTGGGTAGAGTTGGTTCTGCGGTGTTATGAATCACAGGCGGGCTGCGCGGATCGCCGTTTCTGGTATCGAGCAAACTCTGGGTAGCCGACATTTCGCTGCCGGTAGGCAGCAAGGCTACCCGCTGCACTGCTGCTGGTTCTTGCTCTTGCAGGGGAAGATGGCGTGCTTTACTATCCGCTACGCTGCTCGCTGGCGCTTTCTCCGAGCTGATTTGCCTGACGTTTTCCGGCGCATTTTCGGCTTCCGTCCATTGCCATACCACCAGCGCTACGCATATCACCGCGCTGCTGACGATCAGGATTTTTTTGCTGCGTTGCATGGGCTTTTTCTATGAATTTTTCTATGGGATTTTCTACGGTTCTTTCTCTCGCCAGTCATGGGTCTATGCGTCGCTTATCCCAGGCTCTGGCGGTTGATTTCTATCTTCGCATTTTTCAGTAATTGCTGACGCAAGTTACTGATCTGGCGTAGCGCTTTTTCTTGCGCTAGCGCGCGTGCAGCCTGATAGCGCACGGTTTCTGATTTGGGGTCCTGATAGCCTTCCTTGCGCTGCTCAACCAATACAATTTCCCAGTATGCCTGCTCTTTAGGACCAACGGCGGCACGAAACGGTGGCGAGACCTTACCCACGTCCTGCATAAATGCCAGCTCTTCTAGCCAGCTCATTTTTGAACGATGCATAATCAGACCCAGATCACCACCGTGGCTCGCATCGGCGGCCTTAGAATACTGTTGCGCCAGTTGGCTAAAGTCTGCGCCTTTGGCGGCAGCATCAATCACGCTTCTGGCACTGGCTTCGTCCGCGCTACGGATATGGCGCGCCTTAACCGAGATGATGCGTTTAAATTCTTCCTTATGCGTCTGAAAATAACTTTGCACTTCGGCTGGAGTGACTTGCACTGCTAGCCGATTGAGTAGCGGGCTTTCGGAATCGATGTCGGCGCCTACGCCGTGCAAGCTCATCAGGGCGCGCACTTCCATTTGCTCGGACAAAGCCAGCCGCAGGTCGGCCACGGCATCGGCACCGAAGCGCTGATTGGCCCATTGCTGCAGATACAGATTGCCTAGCAATAACATCGCCTGCTGCTGCATGTAATCACGGTTACGGTTAAAAAATTCCACCCGTCCCTGTACATTCTGGCGCAAGAAAATATCGTAAAGACTGATACTGGTAGCTGTGACCAGACTGCTGCGCAAGAGCATCTGACGTTTGGCAGCGCTCAATTGGGACGGAGTTAACTGGTAGTCGAGCAAGACCTTGTCGCTGGGCCCGAACACCAGATCAAGTTGATCCGTCGCGAGCTTGCCGCGCTCCAGCACCAGGCTATTGAGATTGCCGCCCGCCAGATTTTTGATACTGGCCTCAATCGGATCGCGGTACACGGTGCGCAAAGTACCGCTAAGCTGATCGTCGAGTGCCACTTCGGCGGCAAAGCCGACCCGATTGGCGCTGGCGGGTGTCGTATATTCGGCAAAGTCGCGGCGCGCAGTCTGCGCCAACAAGCGATTCGCCAGCAAAGATTCAAGCACCACGGCGCGCGAAGTTTTTGGATCAGATAACTGCGCCATGTAAGCCATCACGTCCAAGGTAAACCTATGCACGGCGACGCCATTGACGCGCGCCGCCAGCGTTGGGTCATGCAAGGCCGCGGCGGTTTGCGCCAAAGAAAAAGAGGGATAGGCGCACAGGCCAAGCACCATCATTAAGAACAACAAGCGTTGCTGGAAAAACTGTAGCAAGTGATGTTGAAATAGATGTAGAAACAACTGTCGAAACAAATGTCGAAATAACGGGGCCTGCATGCCTATCCTTTTCATCTTAATTGGACAGACGTTCGGCGGCACGATTCAGAACGTGCACGACCATCGCAATCGCATGCGGTACCACCTGCTTAGCTACCCGCACCCTGTCGTTTTGATCGGTCGACGACAAGACTATGCCGCCCACGCGATACGAGTAAGTACCACCTTCAGTCAGCAACGGACGGATGTCGGTAGCATTGGCTGCCAAAGGATTAAAGTCTGCCAGCGCGGCGTTCACCAGACTGACGTCATTCAAGTTTTGGCTGTAGTAATAATCGTTGACCCATTGTTCCCAACCAGAGTGGTTTTTGGCCGAAGTAGTCCAGGTGTGATGCGGTTGCAATAAATCGGTGGAATGCATCACAAAGCCCAGACTCTGCAAACTTGGCTTGGCCAAAAACTGCTGAAACCAGTATTGCGCCAGATTGTCGATAGGCTGAAATGGGGCCTTTTCAAAATCGGCATATTGGTTGACGTTAGAGTTGCCGCCGTGACGATAGTGCGCCTCGGTGATGCCATAGGTATTGTATTTGCTGCTGTCGCCGAACCAGCCCTTGAGCCCGCCCGCACCATCATCAAGGTAATCACCGACTAACCAGGCAGCGGCCAGATTATCGATGTCGCCGGCCACGGTCAGCTTGGCATAATTGTAGCCACCAAAGGGATTGCCATGCACGTCAGGTCCTGCGGTATGGTTTTGAAAATGCCAATACGAGGTGTACTTGACGATGCTTTGCGCTGCGCCCCAGACTGGTGCCAACTGGCAATTGCCAGTGGTGGCACCGCAGATATAGGTGTCGGCGAAATCGTCGACATCGTAGGCGCCCTGCCCCATGGCGGTGGCAAATTGCTCTACCGTGTAACCGGCGCGTGCCAGACCGGCTGCCAACTTGGAGTAGTTGGTTTTGTCAGGGTTGTTTTTCATGAAGTTGACGGCATCCATCGCAATGCGACGGTGGGTCTCTTGCTGAAACGCTAAAGCGGGAAGAGCGATACAAAATGCAGATGCGAGTACTGTCAATCTTAATGCTGATTTCATGGGAAGGTCCTTGAAATAGTGGAAGATGAATCGTCGTTTGCTAGTGTTGTGTACGAAATTTTTCGTCAGGTATTGAAACACGACTGATGAATTTTTAGGCAGCAAGGATATAGAGTGTCACATCTAATTTTTTCGCTACTGTCGTCATCGCCTAGACATAAACAGCTGCTATTACTGGCGAATCGACATGCCACTTCGAGCCCGCTCAATGCGGAACAAAACGGGTCATCAGGGTAGGACGAATGTGATCCAAAACCTGTCCGGTGCGGACATGATCTGTTCGTAGAATTTTACAAGTGGCATCGCCAGTGCGCATATTCCATGCGGGTTTCCAGCCTGCCTGGTCTGCAAGGCGCATGGAATATGCGTGGTGGCAGGGGTGATGCGTGGATGCGTGCGCTAAGTCAGCAATTGTTCGCAATCGCCAGGATGGCGTAAATACTCGCTCAGCCATGAGGCGACTATTTGTGCTTGTTGAGCGATGCTGTGATCGAAACCATGTGCCGCCAAGAGTGCGATGCCATTGGTGTCGGCCAGCACACCGGGCATCAGCCTGAGAGATTTGCGGTCGCCGTCAACGGCGCTGACGCATAGCGGCAGCAAGCTCTGCTTTAATAAGGCGGCCAGCACCAGATTGTGCGAGGAAACGATGACGCTCGCGTTCGCCGCCAGTGCGTGCAAGACCGAGGCGGCGGCCGAGATCGATTCCAGGTGATTGGTGCCGCGAAATATTTCGTCGATGAGGTAGATGCCGCGCTGCGGGCTTAGGCTGGAGGCGAGCAGTTCGCGCGCGCGTCTGAGCTCGGCAATATACAGGCTCTCGCCGCCGAGCAAAGAGTCTTCGCTTTGCATGCTGGCATACACCGGCAAGGCTGGCACTCTGGCGCTATGCGCATAACAAAAACCAAAGGCGCGTGCCGTGATCAGATTGAGTCCAAGCGCGCGCAGCAAGGTGCTTTTTCCTATGCCATTTTGGCCAGAAATAAACGCGCCCTTGCCGTCTAAGTGTATGGACAAAGGTGCTGGATCCGGCATCAGGGGGTGGACAAATTGTTCCAGCATCATCTGCCTGTCTACGCTGCGCTCCGACCAACAGACCCGTTCCACAGTATTCAGATGCGCGGCCAGCGCCAGATCCGCCTCCAGTTCGGCGCAACGCAGAAAACAGCGCTGCAAAAAATCTTGATGCAACAAGACTGTGTCCCTACTTTTAAAATAATGCCGCACATTGCCTAACCCAAACCAGTCGTAATAGGCGCGTCCGGCCGGTATCAGATTAAGTTCCGGGTGATCGCTCAGCGCACGGTTAATTTTGCTGGCGCGCACATTGTCGGCGATAAAACTGGCGGTGAATGCGCTCTGTTCTTTTTCGCTACGGTTGCCCAGTTTGGTCGCCACACCCAGCATCAATTGCACAGACTTGATAGCCTTATTCCAGACGTGCACACGCATGAAAAAGCTGCTTTGTAGCGATAACAGAAAAAATATTGCAGTGCCTGCGCCGATCCAGGCCCACGGAGTCAAGATCGTTAAGATGAGTGATGCCGGTAACAACCAGGGCAGCATCCACAGATAGCGGGCCCAGGCAGGAACCTCATGTAGCGCTTGTGTGCCGAACAGCATTGCGCTGATCTCGGTGTCGCTCTCGCGTAACGGCCGGCAGAGGTTCTGTAGTTCTGACCTTAGTGCAAAATTATTCTGTAGTTCACCCAGCCTGGCGCAGAGAGTATGGCTAGCCTCATTGCTGAGCCCTAGGCGTAGCCGCCGGTGCAGCAGTTGTTGTCCGAAGATGCTTACCTTCACCGCAATATGATCGCTGTACTGATCCAGCAGAAGATCATTCCAGCTTTGATCATCGATACAGGCATCCTCGGGCTGGACAGTACAACGCTGCAACATGGCAACGTCGCTACGCGCAAAAGGATAATCGATCAAGGATTGGCTTTGATACGGGCCTAGTCGTGCCAGTAAGCCAGAGACACGACAACGAATAGTTTTGAATAAAGTCGGCATGCGCAGCTTGCAGGATCAGGTAAATGGATAAACTAAGTGCAACAGATGGGGAGAGCAATCGAGAAATCAAGTGAGCGCTTGCTGCCTCTGCAACTAATGCGATGAGAAAACGACGACCCTGCCAGTGCGCATATTCCATGCGGGTTTCCAGCCTGCCTGGTCTGCAAGGCGCATGGAATATGCGTGGTGGCAGGGGAGAAAAACTTATTTGGCTACGCAAGCGTTTCAACTCGTGACGGCAAAGATAGACTGAGGGTTTTGCTTATTTCTTTTCTCGAACAACACAGCTTCGCGTCTTAGCCATTGCTCAAATGCGAGCACAGTCGGACTTTTCTTTTTACGGCTGGCGGTCACCATGTAGTAGGCGTAATCCGAGGGCGCAATGATATCAAACAGGCGCACCAGACGGCCGGCCGCAATATCGGCCGACACCAGGCTGCTGCGGCCTATCGCGATGCCTTGCCCGGCGATGGCGGCGGCCAGCATTAAATTGCTGTCGCTGAAATAGGTTTCGTGTTTAAAACTGGCACTGTCCAAGCCGGCTAGCGCGCTCCAGGTGTTCCACTCTAGCGGACAGTCGTCACATAGCAAGCGATAACGCTTTAGGTTATTGATATTGTTTGGCAGCTTGCCCTTATTAAAATTTGGGCTGCAAACCGGAAAAATCCGGTCCTCCAAAAATTTTTCGGCATCGCAGCCAGGCCAATTGCCAAGGCCGTAGCGAATCGCGATATCGGTCGCCGAACGTTCCAGATCGCGGATTTCTTGTGAGGCATGGATACGTACCGCGACACCCGGTTGTAGTTTTTGGAACTTACTCAGACGCGGCACTAACCAGGAGGTAGCAAAAGAGGGCAAGGTCGATACCGTAATCGCCGGTGCATGCTGGCTCTTACCTATTTCGCTCAGAGCCCTTTGGATTTGAGTTAAGGCCGGCTGTATCTGTTGCTGCAATGCGGCTCCAGCTTCGGTGAGTTGCATCTGCCGGCCGCGACGCACAAACAGCGCCAGCCCCAAAGAGGTTTCCAGATTGCGTATTTGCTGGCTAACCGCGCTATGCGTGATGTGCAGCTCTGCCGCTGCTAAGGTATAACTTTGATGGCGGGCAGCCGCTTCAAAACTGCTGAGCGCATTGAGTGAGGTCGTGTTCATCGCTTATTGTTAGATTTCCTTACATGACTTGTCAATAAATATCGTTCGCTTTCAGCGGACGGGTTCTTTATGATGGCGACCTACGCCTATTGGCGACAACTTAAGTTCATCATGTCTAGCTCCAACCTGGTACGACTCCTTTTACTCAGCCTCATCTGGGGCACCAGCTTTATGCTGATGCGTATCGCCGCGCCAGTGTTTGGACCGATGCTAACGACCTTTGGCAGGGCCGGACTCGGTGCGCTGGCCTTGTATTTATTTGCGCGTTATCGCGGGGTGGATATGGCCTGGCGTCGTAATGCCAAATTCTATCTGGTGGTAGGTCTGGCCAATACCGCGATACCGTTTAGTTTGTTTGCCTGGTCGGCGCTGTACATTCCCTCGGCCTATATGGCGACCATGAACTCATTGGCACCTATCTTTACTGCTGTATTTGGTTTTCTGATGTTGGGTGAGCGCCTGACGCCGCTGCGCATCGCTGCTTTTTTATTGGGCTTGGTCGGCGTGGCGGTCTTGGTTGGGCTAGGTCCAACCGCAATCACACCACAATTGATTTTAGGCGTGCTGGCTGGTATGGGAGCGGCCATCAATTATGGTTTCGCAGCAACGTATACCCGTATGCATGCTGGCAAAATTCCCTCGCTTGCCACTGCCGCAGGTAGTCAGTGCGCGGCGGCACTGGCGCTGCTTCCGTTTGCCTTGCCCGGCGTCCCGCATGCACTAGAATTTGGCACCCTGCACGCGAGTCTGGCAGTGTTGTTTTTGGGGCTAATCTGCACTGGCGTTGCGTATGGCCTGTTCTTTCATCTGGTCACCAGTGAGGGTGCCAGCAAGGCGATCACCGTAACTTTTCTGGTGCCAGCTACTGCCTCGGTCTGGGCCTGGTTGTTATTGAATGAGCCCATCACTCCGGGCACCGTGATCGGTATCTCTACCGTGTTAATCGCCACCGCCATGGCGCTGGGGCTGCTGAAATTGCCGACTCGCGTGCACAGCGCATAGCGAGCCACCAGATCAGCAGCAAAAAAAATTTTACGCGAATTCAGGACAAATGATTCTTGCGAAATTCGCTGGGGCTGACGCTGCACCAACGGCGAAAGCTGCGGCTAAAGTTGGAGGTGTCCTGATACCCCAGGCGTTCGGCGATGATTTCTATGCTGTCTTTGCTATGCTGCAGATGCCAGATCGCCTGCTCTTTGCGTTTGGCGTCTAGCAGGCCTTGATAACTACTGCCTTCCAGTTTGAGTTTGCGCATCAGCGTACGCGGCGAGACATGTAACTGTTGCGCGATCTGCGGTAACTCGGGTAGCGCGCCATCGCCAGCAGCATGCAACAGCTCTTTGACGCGTTGCGTGAGCGCTGTTTGTAGCCCATCAGCTAAAGCGCGATCGCATTCCTTGCGTGCCAATTCATACGAATTACAGTCGGCAGTCAGGCAAGGCTGATCGAGTAATTCTGGTGGAAAATAAAAACTCAGGCGCTGGCTACCGAAACGCACATCACCGATTCCAAAGCGTTGGTATTGATCAGCCCAGGGCGGTGCACGAAACGGTAGATCGACACGCATCGTTGCAAACACATTTCCCAGCGCTGTTTCCAATACCCGCATCAAGGTGGCTAAGACTGCCTCCAACATAAATTGGCGTACAGCACCCAGTTCCAGGCGCTCACTCACGTCCAGACGACCCATAGGATTTGGCTGCTCGCGTTCATGATAGGCGAAGGCAAAGGTGTCGGCGCGCAGTTGTCCGTACTGTGCGATGGTCTGCAATAGCTGGCGCAAGCTACCGCTAGAAATGGCGGCATGTCCGACTGCACCATGCACTGAGACTTGACCATACGCACCCAACTCCAGCCCTAGCCAGGGACAATTGTAGCGGCGCTGAGTCGCCAGTATCAGGCGCTCAAAGGTAGCCAGATTAAGTTCACGCGGATCGCTGGCCAACTCGGTCCAGCGTAAGCCGGCCTCTGCCAGCACCGCATCGGCATCCACGCCATGCTCGCGTAGCTGCACATACAGCAGTCGGGCGTAGGCCGGATGCAGACTGCAAATTTGGGCGGGACGGTTTGGAGGCATCAAAGTTCGCGTACGGTATTGAATCGGTGTTCGTCGTCATTTGACGACAGTAATCAAGCATTTGGCAGTTTATGACGATTTATTGTCACTTGCAACGGTGTTAATAAAATCCCACAAAGCCGACACTCTGAACACAAATAGAAAACCTAGGGAGACCGACAAAATGAATCAGACACGTAAACCGCTGCCAGCTGGTGTTGCAGCGGCAGAACACTCAAGTACTTACCGCGACCGCAAACGTTATGCCTGGCTACTGGCACTATTGGTGCCACTGGCGGTGGGCTTTGGCCCGATGCTGATGCTGCTCACCAATGACGTACACATGTTGTGGATCATGCCTTTTTTTATGTATGTGATCGCGCCTGTGCTCGATTACGTGTTGGGCGAAGACCTGAGCAATCCGCCTGAGAGCGCGGTAGCCATGCTGGATGCGGATCCTTACTACCGCTGGATTACTTTTCTGTTGGTGCCGGTACTCTGGGCGGGCTTTATCTTCGCGGCCTGGTTTGTAATGCAGCATGAATTACCCTGGCATGGTGTATTGGCGATGGTGATCACAGGCGGTATGGTGGGCGGATTTTGCATTAATCTCGGGCATGAAATGGGGCATAAAAACACCAAGCTAGAACGCTGGCTGGCCAAGATCATCCTGGCACCAAGCGGCTACGGTCACTTCTTCATCGAGCACAATCGTGGTCATCATCGCGACGTAGCAACCCCTGCCGATCCGGCATCATCACGTATGGGCGAGAGTATTTACCACTTCGTACTACGCGAGATTCCGGGCGCTTTCAAGCGCGCCTGGGCGCTTGAAAAAGACCGCCTGCAACGTTGCGGCCAGCCACTATGGTCGCTGCATAATGAGATACTCCAGCCCGCCTTAATTACCATCACCTTGTGGAGCGCTTTGGCACTTTGGCTGGGCGTAGCGGTCCTGCCGTTCTTGCTGGCGGTGTCGTGTTGGGCGAATTTTCAGCTGACCTCGGCCAACTATATCGAACACTATGGCTTGCTGCGCCAGCAGCGTGCGCCCGGTCGCTATGAGATCTGCCAGCCACATCACTCCTGGAACAGTAATCATATTTTTTCCAACTGGGCGCTGTTTCACCTGCAACGCCATTCTGATCATCACGCCCACCCTTTGCGGCGCTATCAGTCGCTGCGTCATTTCGAACAATTGCCCCGTCTGCCTAGCGGTTATTTCGGCATGTATCTGGTCAGCTATGTGCCGCCGCTGTGGTTTTACCTGATGAACCAACGTTTATTGGAAGTGGTGGAATATGACGCCAGCCGTATCAATTTTGATCCACATCGTAAAACGCAATTGATGCGCCGTTACCAGTTGCAGCACGCCGCAGAAAACGCGGCAGGCGTGGAGCGTGCCGCATGAGCATCTACCAATGCCCGGAATGTGGCTACCAGTATGATGAAGATAAGGGCGAGCCGCATGAGGGCTACGCCCCCGGCACGCTGTGGCAAGCTATTCCCGATAGTTTTTGCTGTCCAAGTTGCGCCGTGCGCGACAAGGCCGATTTTGAACCTGTGGATGACGAGACTTAGTTTGGGGTTTGTCTAATTTTTTTCACCCCGGCCAGCGCGCATATTCCATGCGCCTCTCCAGCCTGCCTGGCTGCTAGACCGCATGGGATATGCGTCTCCGGCCTGTTGGCAACTTCTAAAAACCCTATACTCGGGCGCAGCGCGGCGTCGATTGTTCAATGCGATCCTCGCAATACCGACGTATTGCTCCGGTATGCGCCTTGCGCTGCATCCCAATTAACTGGTTTTTAGAAGCTCCCTGGTGCTGGTACAGTTCTGCCTCAGTTCTGCTCCAGCTCTGCTTCAGTTCTGTTTCAATAAGATCAAAAAATCCTGTATCGGCAAGGGCTTGCTGAACAGATAGCCCTGGTAGTGGCCGCAGCCTTTTTCACTTAGCCTTTGTCGCTGCTCTTCGGTTTCCACCCCTTCGGCGATCACATCCAGATTCAGGCTGTGCGCCATCGCGATGACGGTGCGCACGATCGCCTTATCGTTGCTATCAGTCGCCAGATCACGGACAAAGGACTGATCGATTTTGATTTGATCCAGCGGCAAACGTTTTAGATATTGTAGCGATGAATAACCGGTACCAAAATCGTCGAGAGAAAACAGCAAACCCATAGATTTCAGGTCATTCATGGTGTTAATCGTATCTTCTATATTGTCTAGCAACAGACTCTCGGTAAGTTCTAATTTGAGTAGTTTGGCGGGTATCGCATACCTGCGCAGCAATTCTTGCACTTGTGCTACAAAATCCGTTTGCCGAAATTGTTTGGCACTGACATTAATCGCCAGCACCAACTGGCGTGTCAGAGTATCTTCCTGCCAGAGCTTGATCTGGGCGCAGGCACTCTCCATCACCCAGTAGCCTAACCCCAATATCAACCCAGATTCTTCAGCCAAAGGGATAAATTCCTGTGGATACATCAAACCGTTTGCAGGATGGTGCCAACGGATTAAGGCTTCGGCACCCAAGGCTTGGTGCGCGCTATTCATCTGGATTTGGTAATACAATTCAAATTGATTTTGCGCCAGAGCCTGGCGCAACTCCAGTTCTAATTTGGTGCGCTGCTCTATGGCATGCTGCATGTGCGGATCAAAGAAACACAACATATTGCGGTTAGAATTTTTCGCCTGATACATCGCCATGTCAGCTTGCTTCATCAATTCTTCTATTGTTTTTTCCTGAGAATTAAACATGGTGACACCGATGCTGGCACTAAGCTGATATTGATGGGTACTCAGTTGATAAGGCAGATTCAAGGCCGCGAGTATTTTCTCGCCGATAGCCTTAGTGTGGGCAGCCGCCTCTGCTGTGCTACCACTCAGACCTTCTAGCATCACAATAAATTCATCACCGCCAAAACGAGATACGGTGTCGCCCTCACGGATGCAAGTGCTCAGTCGCAGAGCAACTTGCTGCAACAAGAGGTCGCCCATGTCATGCCCGTGCATGTCGTTGAGATTTTTAAATAAGTCCAGATCGACCATTAATAAAGCGCCGTGGCGATTATTACGCGAGCTCGCTGCCAACGCCTGTTTGAGCCTGTCTAGCAATAAGCGCCGGTTTGGTAGTCGGGTCAGTGAATCATAAAACGCCAGATGTTTAATTTCTTCCGCTGCCGCCATGCGCTCTGTGATGTCACGTAAAAACCCGACCGTACCGTAAACTTCACCTTGATCGTCAATCACCGGTGCCTTGTAGGTTTCGACCCAGGAGGTGTGCCCCTCATGACTGAGCTGCTCTTCAATGTAGATATTTTTTCTGCTGCTTAGCACTTCCTGATCAGCGGCGCGATAGCCTTCTGCCATGGCTGGTGGCGCGATATCGAAATCATTTTTTCCAATTAATTCATCGGTATTGTCTATGCCGAACAGACGGCCAAACACGACGTTAACCGAAAGATAGCGGCTTTCGGTATCTTTGAGCCAGACCGCGAAAGGAAAATTGTCGAGTAAGGCGCGCTGATACCTCTCTTTGCGCATTAACTGCTGTTGCGCGGCGCGCACTTGTTCCAACGCATCATGCGCCATCTCTTCGGCCTGACTGCGCCGCAATATAATCAATCTTAGTTTGCTTAAGGTCCGGTTAAAGGCATCGATCACCTGATCAAATTCACTCAATTGTAGGTAGGGCAGCTCATCTGCTTCCTCAGCCTTATTTGAGGCCAGACGGTTCAGAGCGTCACGCAAACCGCGTAGCGGAATGAAGACCATACGCAAACTAAGTATTAGCATCAATAGCAAAATACCGTCCATGATCAGCACTTCGATCAAGCGCTGCGACAATGCCAGGCTGAGTTTTTTATCGATTTGTTCACGCGAAAAATAGATCACTATCTGTGCGGTACTGGCGCGCCTTCTCAGGTCATCAATATGCGGTGGCGGATAGATGTCGCTGCGGATTACCAGCGCACTCGCTTTAGTCAGTTTGGCGGACATTTCCAGAACACCGCGGGTATCGCGTTTAATCCCGGCAATGATATCGTGGCGTATAGGGTCAAGCAGGTAGATGGCCTGCACCTCGGGCGCTGTCAGCACGCCTTCGAGCTTGGCTAGGATCAGGTCTCGATCCAAGATCCAGACCGGATAAGCCAAATTTGTTTGCAATTGGCTCAGTACTTCTTGTTGCTGGAGCGCGAAACGCGTTTCCAGTTCTTTCGATAACTGGTGTTGGGCATAAATACCGAAAGCGCTTAAGGTCGCCGTGGTGACCACGATGAACAAGACGATCAAGCGCAGACGTATTGACTTCATCTTTATTACCCTGTCATCGTGAAGTAGGAACGGTACTAGAAAAATTTACCAAAAAGTACTGGCAGTCAATCCTCTGGTATTTCCGGCGCTCTATTTATTGATCACGGAATCAAATAGCTGGCGGAATTTTTTCAATTCCGGATGCATCTCTTCATATTTTTTACTAAAACCTATATGTACCGTTTCTTGCTTGGTCTTCATGACCAGACTCGATTTATCTTGCATTCTCTCCGGCAAACCGGCAACGGCCAAATCTTTCAAGGTCATTTGTATCACCAGATCCGGATTGACCACACAGTCCAGCTCTCCCACCAGCATTTTCTTTACCAGATTGGGAAACTCGATTCCTTCGACGATTTTAATTTTCCCCTGTTTGGCAAATTCGAAAAACGCAGCGCCTGGTGCCAGATAGGCTTTTTGATTGCCAAAGCTCATTCCTGCAAAATCGTCGGGAAATTGTTTAAATTGACGATTTTTAATAGCTTCACGATTACAGTAGACCGCTACTTCTTCCAGATAAATAGCCTTGGAATGATTTAAAAAGGGCCGTTCATCGGGACGGTAATAGACCCCAAGGATGCCGGCGCTCTCACCATGCTCGACTTCAGCGATAGCGCGCCCCCACGGGGCCAATTTAATTTTGACCTCATAGTCAGGCAATTTTTTGAGTATTTTGGCAAGGCTGTCTACGTAAGCGCCTTTCACTGCTCCGTTTTCTTGATACGAAAACGGTTTTTGGCCTTCCTCAGAATATAAGACGATGGACGTTTTGGCGCTTGCTAAATGGCTGGTGAGCAACAGCAATAAGCTTACTATCAAGCCGTTTCTTATTCGCATTTCTAAACTTTCTGATGCAATTGCTGTTGGCGAGCATTTCGCGTTCTCAGCAAGTGCTGCTGAAATAGCGATTTTCTTTAGTCAGGTCAAGTATTCCTCAATCTTTAACGACAAACAAGTTCCATGTAACTTATTTTAAAACCTAGACCTGGATGTGGGCGATCTGCAGGGCGGTGAGTATCCACAGGATTATCAATACGACATTACTCAATGCGAATGCAGTCAACCTGTGCATCACCGCGTTATAGCTCAAATGGATAATGCTATGAACAACGCGTAAGCCTACGTAGGTCCAGGCTAGTGCGAGCATTCGTGTTGAACTTGATAGCGACATCTGAGTCTCAAGCTGAGTCATATACAGCATCAGGCAAACCACATAAAACAAGACGGGGAGTTCCAGCAAATTCATATAGTTGCGGTTAGAAATACTGACATAGGCGGGGACTTTGGCCGATTCGCCATATTTAAAATCATCGCTGACGATCTCGCGCCTTAGTCCGGCGCGAACACGAAAGAAAGGGATTAACAAGAGCACCAGCGCAGTCCAACCCGCCAGGGCAAAAACCGGATAGAGGATGGCAGGATTGTGCATTTTGAATGACTTTATCGATATTTGAGGAGCTGTGCGCCTTGCGGTAGGCTTAGGTGCTTTTTTTTGCAGTAAAATTTCATTTTTATAAATTAACCGTAATTTGCAAAGCTTTGTTACTTGGCGCTACAGTAGTTTAGGGTATGCTTGCCGACTTGAATTGCTGCAAAATTGATTATCGCACATGAAGTTGTACATCGAACCACCCGAAGACGAACAGATAAGACCGGGCGAAATCCATCTGCATATCCGTTTCCGTCCAGCCAATATGCTGGGGATCTTGCTCGTGGTATTGATGCATGCTTTTCTACTGTATTACTTGTTGCATCTAAAAACACAAAAAAAAGAAGGCAATACTGAAAGTCCGCAAAGCCCTATCGTGCTGATGTTTGATGCCCCGAAAGCGGCGACCGCAGCCAGAGCAGAACCCAAGAAGGCACAGACCAAACCGGTGCTGAGTAAGCCAGTTTCTCAGCCTAAGCGCATCACGCCTTTGATCGCTGAGGCAGCGACCCCGCAACCTCCACCTGACAGCACCGCACCACAAGGCATGGATATGTCGAGCATGCTCAATGCAGCGCGCGAACGACGCCGTCAGCAGGAAGAAAACGCGGCACAAGAAAATCAACAAGCCCAGCAAGGCAGTCGCGGCTTGAGCCCACAAGAAGTGGCAGAAGCCAATGTCAAACGCAGCATGCAGCAAGCGAATGGTCGTCAAGGCACCAATGGTGTATTTCAAATCATCAGTAAGAGCACCCGCACTGCCAGTTTTTCCTTCCGAGGCTGGAATCCAGGGAATGCGAATAATAGTTGGAGGCAGGTAATCGAAGTCGATGCTGGCCTGGGTGGCGATGTCGATTTGGCCATCATACGACGCATGATAGAACTGATACGCACCCACTACAAAGGCGATTTCAACTGGGAATCGCAACGCTTGGGCCGCGTGATTAATCTTTCGGCGCGGCCTCAGGATAGCGCAGAATTAGAGCGCTTTATGATGAAGGAATTTTTTGGCAGTTAAGCTAAACAAGCGCTGAAAAGACCGTTTTGACGCAACAAATAATCTTCGCCAGCTAGCCGGCTCGGGTGATTCCGCAAGAAATTCTGTATTTTTGCTGGCCTTGATCAACAGCCAGCCACTGCGCTGCACCTGATAGGTGGCACCTTCCTGCAAAACAGTCTCATGAAAAAATCCGTGCGCGTCGCCCCAGATCGGCGCTTCGCTCAGACTGATGGCACCAGCCGTCAAATGGATTTTGCTGCCTGCCACTACATAAGAATTCCAAACCTGCCCTGTGCGTAAAGTCGTGATATGCATGCTGCCCGCCTTGTTTACTGGTGTAAGAGTGACTACAGAATAGCGCCGACTGGCCAGGCATAACAGACACAGAAAACTGCTAACTGCATCGTATCAGCTGTTTTTTTTTAGATCTGTTATTGTCTGATTTAGTCGCAACTGTATCTATTCACGCTGTAATGGCCAGAGGATCATACAAACATGGATACTCAAACACTCTACAAACGCCTGGCGCAGCATTATTTGAACGCAATTAAAAGCGGCGCATTGACGCCGGGCGACCGTATGCCCTCGGTGCGAAAACTGATGGCTTTGCATGAGGTTAGCCTGTCAACTGCCTTGCAATTGTGTCGTCATCTGGAAACTCAGGGCTGGCTGGAGGCGCGTCCGCGCTCCGGGTATTTTGTGCGTCACCCTAAGCGCGTGCAGCTGGTACCAGTAGCCGAACCGGCTTCTGGTACGCCTATCGACCCGGCCCAATATGTCGGCATCCATGAGCGCGTCTCGGCCATCATCGCGCAGGGTCAGCGTCCGATTAAAGTAAATCTGGCACGCGCCACCGGTGCCCCCGATCTGTATCCGGAAACTGAACTAAGAAATCTGGCGATACGCATCTTGCGTAACAAACCGCATCTGCTGACCAAGGCGATCGCCCCAGGCGGGAATAAAGAGTTAAAGAGTGCCCTGGCAAAACGCGCGCTAGACTATGGCATTAGCGCGGCTCCAGACGAAGTGATTGTTACCTATGGCTGCATAGAAGCCTTAAATCTGGCCTTGCGCGCAGTGGCGCAAGCTGGTGACGTGATTGCAGTCGAGTCGCCGACTTTTTATGGTTTGCTACAGGTATTGGAAAGCTTGGGGATGAAGGCCCTGGAAATCCCCACCAGCCCGCATACTGGCATCTCGATAGAGGCGCTGGAGTTGGCGATGCAAACTTACGACAACATCAAGGCCGTGGTAGTGGTGCCACACTTACAAAACCCGCTCGGTAGCATCATGCCCGACCTGCACAAGCAAAGGCTGGTGGCCTTGTGCGAGCAGCAGCATATTCCTTTGATAGAAGATGATTCGTATGGAGCCTTAGTGAACGCCGATCTGCCACCGACGGCGGCAAAGCATTGGGATCGCTCTGGCAATGTCATCTACTGCGCATCGCTACACAAAATTTTGGCGCCCGGGATGCGAATAGGCTGGATGCTGGCGGGACGCTGGCACGCCCGTGTGAATATGCTGAAATATGCACAAACCCGCTACAACGAAGAACTCTCACAATTAGTCGTGGCCGAATTCTTACAGTCGAGCGCCTATGACCGTCACTTGCGACGTCTGCGTGCCACCCTGAGCGTGCAGCGTGAACGAACTGCCGAAGCGATCGCCGCCTATTTCCCGTCTGGCACCCGTCTCAGCGTGCCCAATGGCGGCGTTTCTATTTGGGTAGAGATGCCGAATCAACTCTCTTCTAAGGCGGTGTTTGAGGCTGCCTTAGAGCATGGCATCTTGGTTTCACCCGGCTTACTGTATTCTAATTCCAACCGCTTCAATCACTTTTTGCGTCTCAATTGCGGCATGCACTTCAGCGCAGAACTGGATCTGGCTTTGCGCACCCTGGGCAATATCATTCACCAATTAGTACAAAAACAATTAAGTGCGGCAGCTTGATTTTTTCTGACTGAAATTCGGCTTGAAGCATAAAAACAGGCCAGCACTAACACATTGCTGGCCTGCTTTTATCTGTCTGTTTAGACAATATCTGATTCCCTCACTAGTGATTTCTACCTACTGCAGATGTGGAAAGTCACAATAGCGCGACGCCCAAATTTTTTCAATAATGAAGCACAGACGGCAATTCGCGTCCTCGTGTTACACATTATTGAAACGTTCCGTCGTCTTGATGTCTGCAACACGCCCACCATGACAATAACACTATGGAGACATCGGATGAATAAGCCGCCGCTATATAAATCACTCTACTTCCAGGTAATTACCGCCATCCTGATCGGCGTCTTGCTGGGCTACTTTAATCCAGAAACTGGCGCGGCCATGAAGCCCTTGGGTGACGCCTTCATCAAACTCATCAAGATGATGATCGCCCCGATTATTTTCTGCACCGTCGTAATCGGTATCGCCGGCATGGAAGACATGAAAAAAGTCGGCAAAACCGGTGGCATGGCATTGCTGTACTTTGAAGTCGTCAGTACGCTGGCACTGATCATCGGTCTGATCGTGGTCAATGTATTGCAACCAGGCGCAGGCATGAACATCGACGTCAGTACACTCGATACCAAGGCGGTCGCAGCATTTGCCGGCCCCAATAAGATGCAGAGCACGACCGATTTCTTTATGTCCATCATCCCGAGTACCGTAGTTGATGCTTTCGCTAAAGGCGAAATTTTACAGGTCTTGTTGTTCTCCGTTCTGTTCGGCTTCGCCTTGCATCAGTTCGGTGGCCGCGGCACCGTGATCTTTGATTTCATAGAAAAACTCTCACACGTTTTGTTTGTCATAGTCGGTTACGTTATGAAGGCAGCGCCCATCGGTGCCTTCGGCGCGATGGCATTTACTATCGGTAAATATGGTGTCGGTTCTTTGCTGTCATTGGGTAAACTAATGGGCTCGTTTTACCTAACCTGCCTGTTATTCATCTTTGTCGTCCTCGGCACTATCGCTAAAGTACATGGCTTTAGCGTCTGGAAATTCATCAAGTACATCAAAGAAGAATTGCTGATCGTACTGGGCACTTCTTCATCTGAATCGGTGTTGCCACGCATGATGGCTAAGCTGGAAAATTTGGGTGTTAAAAAATCGGTAGTTGGTCTGGTGATCCCTACTGGCTACTCCTTCAATCTGGATGGCACATCTATCTATCTGACCATGGCGGCAGTATTCATCGCCCAGGCCACCAACACGCCGATGAGCATCATGCAGCAGATTACCTTGCTGGCAGTCTTGCTACTCACCTCCAAAGGCGCGGCAGGAATTACCGGTAGCGGCTTTATCGTGCTAGCCGCAACCTTATCTGCAGTCGGCGGCGTCCCTGTGGCTGGCCTGGCGCTGATCTTGGGAATAGATCGTTTCATGTCGGAAGCACGTGCCTTAACCAACTTGATCGGCAATGGTGTCGCCACTATCGTAGTCGGCCAGTGGGGTAAAGATGTAGACATGGCGCGTTTGCAGCAATGTCTGAACAATGAAACCACGGCTCAGGCAGAGCAGCCAGAACTGGTGCTCGATAAGGTGAATGTACATTTAGCGACTAAGTAAATTACCCCAATCATAAATAAAAGCGGGCTCTGTAAAGGAGCCCGCTTTTTTTTATTGCGATTGATTGCTGGTCAGTGCTGCGGATTGAGCAAGTTTCGACGTACAGAAATTTTGCTAGCCAAGGCTAAAAATCCAATAGTATATGATGTTCGCCAATACGACTTCTTCCGGAGAGCACATGGCATTATTCGACCACTTTCTCATCATCGCCTTACTGGTTATCATCAGTGCGTTTTTCTCTATGTCAGAAATTTCTTTGGCGGCCGCACGCAAGGTCAAATTACAGGTGCTGGAATCCGAGGGCGAGCTGCGTGCAGCCAAGGTCCTGGCCTTGCAATTACAACCCGGGCATTTTTTTACTGTGGTGCAAATTGGCCTGAACGGGGTGGCGATACTCGGTGGTATTTTGGGTGAGCAAGCCCTGACCCCGTATTTTTCCAGTGTATTTCATTCTGTGTTTGGCAATACCAGTTGGGTCGATACCGCCAGCTTTATGAGCTCGTTTCTATTTGTTACCTCATTGTTCATTTTATTTGCCGATCTAATTCCCAAAAAAATGGCGATGATAGCGCCCGAGTCGGTAGCGATGAATGTGGTCGGTCCTATGCTGTGGTGTGTGCGCATTTTTAAACCCTTGGTGTGGGTATTTAACGGCTTGGCAAATCTAATTTTTCAATTGTTTAATATGTCTACCACGCGCGATGAGCAGATCACCTCTGATGACATTTACGCAGTAGTCGATGCAGGTGCTGAAGCCGGAGTATTGCAAGCGCGCGAGCATCGCATCATCGGTAATGTATTTGAACTCGAGAACCGCACCGTCCCTTCGGCCATGACGCAGCGCGACAATATAGTGTATTTCAGTCTGCAAGACAGCGATATCGTGATACGCCAAAAAATTGCCGAACACCCCCATGCCAAATTTCTGGTGTGTGACGGCCAGATCGATACCGTGGTCGGTTATGTCGAGTCCAAAGACATACTCAAGCGGGTGTTGACCAACCAGGCCTTCTCCAAGGTACAAGAATTATCCTTGCGCACCGCCCTGGTAGTGCCGGATTCTTTGACGCTATCGGAAGTATTAGAGCATTTCAAAGGCACTCGTGAAGATTTTGCCGTGGTACTCAACGAATACGCGATGGTGGTTGGTGTCATCACACTCAATGACGTGTTGAGTACCCTGATGGGTACCTTACTCCATCCTTTTATGGAGAGCCAGATCGTTCAGCGCGATGCCGATTCATGGCTGATTGATGGTGCTACGACGGTAGAAGATGTCTGCAGAGCCTTGGCGATTGATGGGCTGCCTGATCAGGAAAATTATGAAACCATTGCCGGCTTCATGATGACGATGTTGAAAAAAATTCCTAAGCGCACAGATTGTGTTTATTTTGCCAACTACAAATTTGAGGTGGTCGACATTGACCATTACCGCATCGATCAATTGTTGGTAGTGAGGCACAATCCACCCGCAGCAGCGGAGCTTATCCATTGAATGGGCAAATATCGTCTATAATCTGCGCCCGTTTTAAGATAAGCAGCCAGGAAATTTGATGTCACACGCATGTGGAGTAGATTTTGGTACCTCGAATTCGACCGTAGGCTGGCATAGGCCGGGACATTCGGCTCTGCTCACATTAGAACAAGACAAATTTACCCTGCCCTCGGTGGTGTTCTTTAATGCCGATGAAGACGAGGTCAACTATGGCCGCGCAGCACTGACATCGTATCTGGCTGGCTATGAAGGGCGTCTGATGCGCTCTATGAAAAGTTTGCTGGGAACCAGTCTGATTGAAGGCCAGACCGAGGTACAAGGCCGTGCCCTGCCGTTTCGGCAACTATTAGGTCACTATATCGCCGAATTAAAACGTAGAGCGGAGCAGTCTGCCGGGCAAACTTTCAGTCAGGCAGTGTTTGGCCGTCCCGTGCATTTTATCGATGACGATAAAAACGCCGATAGGATCGCGCAAAATACCCTGGAAGACATCGCACTGGCAGTGGGTTTTAAAGACATATCGTTTCAATACGAACCGATCGCAGCGGCGATCGATTACGAATCAAGAATAGAACGTGAAGAACTGGTCTTGATTGCCGACATCGGCGGTGGTACCTCAGATTTTTCGCTGGTGCGCTTGTCGCCAGAACGCAGTACCCATACCGAAAGGCATAGCGATATCCTAGGCAATGGCGGCGTCCACATAGGCGGTACCGATTTCGATAAATATCTGAGTTTGACTCAGATCATGCCTCTGCTGGGCCTAGGTGGAAAGCTGGCGAATGGCACTGAAGTTCCCTCAGGACATTATTTTAATCTTGCTACATGGCATACGATTAATTTGTTGTATACCCAAAAAGTGACGCGTGAGATGCAAGACATTTACCGCGATGCGAATACCGATGATTTGCGGATACGCCTGGAAAGATTTTTATTTCTGCTGGAACAGCGCGACGGACATTGGCTGGCGATTAAATCCGAAGAAGCCAAAATCATGCTATCTGATCAGGACCGCATCAGTTTACATCTGGATAGATTGCGCAGCAAGACCGGAGCCGCCTTAGAGTGTGTGCTGAATTTGGAACAACAAGGTTTTCAAGCGGCGATTACCCACCTGATGGAACAGATCGCCCAGACCATACAGAAAGTATTAGACGACGCCGGAGTTACAGCGGCAGAAATCGACACGGTATTTTTTACCGGCGGCTCTAGCGGGGTACGTGGCTTACGTCAACGCATCGCAGCCATGGTACCAGGCGCAAAAAAAGTCGAAGGTGATTTGTTTGGCAGCATAGGCGCGGGCCTCGGACTGGATGCACATCGACGCTTTGCCTAGCTGGAACAGTTTTGAGTAAGTCCAAATACAGACAGAAAATTTCCTGTTGCACAACAAAGAGGATGCTATATACTGGGGAAGTATGAGTAAAACCAGTATATTAAAAGTACTTGCGAGCGTGCTATCTTTTCGGGAAAAACATGTCAAACACTACATTTGGTCACGACGATGATGCGCTTTTCATCGAAGAAGATGTCCCAGATCCTGCCCTCACTCATTTAGCTCAACGTGTCTGGAAAATTGCGATTGTCGACGATGATGAAGATGTACATCGCGCCACCGAATTTGCTTTGCTTGATGTCAAAATTCTCAATCGCAAACTCGAATTTATCCATACTTACTCAAAAGCCGAAACCCGCGAACGTTTTGCGCACGAATCTGATATTGCGGTAGTCTTGCTCGATGTTGTGATGGAGACCGAACAAGCCGGTCTGGAGCTGGTCAGTTTCATCCGCGACGAATTGGCATGGCGTGATACCCGCATCATTTTGCGCACCGGACAACCTGGTTATGCGCCAGAAGAAGATGCCATCCGTGACTACGACATCAATGACTACAAGACCAAGAACGAACTTACCCGCAAAAAACTGCTAACGGCGCTGACCGCTGCGATCCGCTCTTACGATCAAATTCGCACCATCGATGCTAGTCGTCGTGGCCTGCATCAGATCATCGTTTCCAGCGCCTCGTTTTCAGTCGAAGATGGCATACATGGTTTCGCCGCCGGGGTGATAACTCAGATCGCGGCCCTATGTGGAGTGCCTCCCGAGGGCTTATTATGCGCCCAGGGCGACTACCCCGATCAGACCGGTCATACCACGCGATTTAGTGTGATCGCTTCGGCCGGTCAATATAGTAAACTAATGAATTGTCCTATCGACGATATTGAGATCGTCGAGATACGCGACTCACTCAAACATGCGTTGACCCATAGAGTATCTTTGTTCACCCAAAAAAATATGACCCTGTATTTTGCTGGGCAAGGCAATCGACCGGTCGCTGCATATATTGATCTACCGTATGCGCTGAATGAAATCGATCAACAGTTGCTAGAAGTATTTTGTTCAAATCTGGGTGTCTGCCTGGATAATTTGGGTTTGGTCACTCAGCTCAAGAGTCACGCGTATCGCGATCAGTTGCTGATGCTGCCAAATCGTCTGAAGTTCATAGAACAGATCGACGATGTCTTGCAAAAGCAATTGATACAGAAAATGCTGGTATTGATCGATATCGACGATTTTGCTGAAATTAATGATGTTCTTGGACATCACTATGGCGATTTAATGCTCAGAGCGGTGGCGAGCCGTCTGCAGGAAAATCTCGGAGCGGATATTTTTCTGGCGCGAATTTCCGGTGATGTATTCGGCTTACTTGGGGACCAGGACGCTTTACAGCCGGACAAACTCCAAGCCTTGTTTTCCACTATGTTCCTGATCGAAGATACGGCCCATAGCGTCTCTATGTCTATGGGTATCGTAGCGCTAGACGGCTATGGCAACACTGGAGCCGACGCTTTAAAAGACGCCAGTATCGCGCTCAAACGTACCAAGGGACATCAGCGTGGCTCACATACGATCTTTACCCGTGAAATGGGAATAGAGATACGCGAGCGGGCACGTTTAATGCAGCATTTGCACAAGGCCTTTGATGCCGATCGTCTATTTCTGGCGTATCAACCGCAGGTCGATCTGAACAGTCGGCGTCTGATCGGTTTTGAGGCGCTATTGCGCTGGCGTACCGATGAGGGCCTGATGATACCGCCCAACGATTTTATTCCCCTGGCCGAGCATTCCGGCTTGATCATCAGCCTCGGCGCCTGGGTTTTACGCACCGCCTGCCACACTATGGTGCTATTGCAAGAAGCCGGTCTGGCTCCCGATAGAATGGGGGTGAATGTCTCAGTCATACAATTTCGCCAGCCGGACTTCATACATATCGTAGAGTCAGCATTACGCGATACTGGCTTACAGCCGCAATTTCTGGAATTGGAAATCACAGAATCGGTCACCATGGCGGGAGCCGAAATGTTTGAAGAGTCGCTGATCAAATTTAAGCAAATGGGGATACAAATCGCGATTGATGACTTTGGCACCGGATTCTCCTCATTGAGCTATCTGGATAAGTTGCCGGTAGACAGACTCAAAATTGACCGCGCTTTTGTCAATCAAATTGATACGCCGGATGGCCCGCGCATCGCAGAACTGATCACTCAATTGGGTAAAAAACTAGGCTTGCAGCTGATTGCCGAAGGGATAGAGACCGAACATCACTGGCAGGTATTGCGCGAAATGGGTTGCCATGAAGGACAGGGCTTCTTAATCGCCAGACCGATGATAGAAGCCGATCTGATAGGCTGGATACAAAGCTGGAATTCCAACTCCGCTTCCGATTTCAGTATCTAGTTTCAAAGAAAAATGGCTGAATGCGCAAGCTCCGCATTCAGCCATTTTTCTAAGCATTAAGGTATTACTTACTCGGTTTAACTGGCTCAGGCGCTTGTTTGTGCTGCATAAAATGATGACGCATATTGCGGTGACTATCGTCAAAAATCTTTTGCTGCTCAGGCGTCAGCACTGCATAAAAAGTTTTTAAGGCAGTCAGACGTTCCTGCATCTTGGCCTGATGTTCTTTGCCGCGTTCCAACATTTTTTCCATGCGTTCGGGCGTCGTCAACTTGTCCATTTCCTTGCGATCAGGCGGAGTCGGCATGGCAGTTGGGGTGCTTGCTGCAACAAAGGTTTTCCAGGCTGGCTCTTGCGCTTCTGTGAGTTTAAGCTTCGTATGTAATTGCGCCTGGTGTTTTTCCATGCCTGCCTTCATTTTTTCATGCATTTTGGCGTGATCCCCACCTTCAGGGCCATGCATGCCAGGTCCGCCCATGCCCACCCCTGCATTTTGAGCAAACACGCCGCCTGCGGCAGTAATGGCAACTGCAGTCAAGCCTATGAAGAATTTGTTTTTCAATGATTTCATGATCTTCCTTTGATATGGTGGATTGATTCAGGCAATATGCTTGCATCGCTGCATTTGTTTGCCTACTGTGCCCTGCACATGACATATATTGCAGCAAACAGCGCGCAGACAAGTGTCATAGATCAAAGCTTTGTATCGCAGTGTAACGAGCCACTCAGATACCCTAGCCTATTGTTGCGCATTGTTTCAAACCGAGCTTTAGCTAACAAAGCGATACAAAATCAAAGTTTCACTGAGAGAGTGGTGCACCGATAATGAGAAGCATGGATACCCCAAATAAGATACTCATCGTAGACGATGACCGCGAAATACGCAGCCTGCTGGCCGATTACCTCGAGCTTAATGGCTATATCGCCATGACCGCCGCCGATGGCCTGGCGATGTGGGCCACACTGAATGAACATAAATTCGATTTGCTAGTGCTCGATCTGAATATGCCTGGCGACGATGGCTTAACCCTGTGCCGTAATTTGCGGGCAAAATCAAATATGCCTGTGATTATGCTGACCGCCAGGAGCGAACCGCTAGACCGCATCATCGGTCTGGAAATGGGAGCGGACGATTATTTATCTAAGCCGTTTGAACCTCGTGAGCTTTTGGCGCGCATACGCAGCGTATTACGACGCAGTAACTCAGTTCTGCATGACGGCAATGGTGCCGAAGTACAAAAACTTAAATTTGCTGAATGGACTCTGGATTTAACCGCGCGTCATTTAATCAGCCCGGATGAAATGGTGGTCGCCTTATCCGGTGCCGAATATCGTTTACTGAATATTTTTTTAGAGCAACCAAATCAAGTTTTAAACCGCGATCAGTTACTCAATATTATGCATGGCCGGGATGCCGATCCCTTTGATCGATCTATCGATATTCAGATCAGCCGCTTGCGTCAAAAATTACGAGAAGATGCGCGTACTCCGCAAATCATCAAAACCGTACGTAACGGCGGCTATGTATTGGCAGTCACGGTTACTGCAGAGTAAAGTTTATGAACATTTTTAAATCCATGTCGGGGCGGGTGTTCGCCATTTTGTTACTCGGCGTGGTCAGTGCCACCTTGCTGACAGGTTGGCTGACCTTTGGTGAGCGGCAAAAAACCATTGCGCAATTTCGCGATTCGCACGCAGTAGAACGCGCCGAACAATTGGTACTGGCGATGGATGCCCTGCCAGCGGCCAATCGTCAAGCCTTTCTGGCAACCGCGCCACGACTTGGCTTGCGCGTTACCACCCTGCCGCAAGTGAGCTCAGATCAAGGCCCGGAGTCGGCCTATGCCGTGACGCTCAGCGAAAGACTGGGCAAAACCTTTAAAGTGATCTCCTTGCCGCAAAAGCTGGAAGACTGCCCGAAAAGGCCGCACGAATATAAGCAAGAGCATATTCCCTGCGAAGCGCTAGGCATCACCCTGCATGATGGCAGCGCTTTGCGGCTGATGATTTTGCCGCCGCGTAATCCTATGCCGCCTTTACACAATGAATTTTTTCTGTATTTGCTGCTATTCTTAGCCATCATCGCGGTACTTGCCTATCTGGTTTCACGCATGACCATGCGTCCCTTAAACCAATTGGCGCAAGCGGCGACCGATCTCGGTCACGACATTAACCGTCCCGCTTTGCCCGAGCAAGGCACGACAGAAATTGTGCAGGCGACCAAGGCATTCAATGCCATGCAAGCGCGCATACGTCAGCACATACAACAGCGCACGCAGATGCTGGCGGCCATTACTCATGATCTGCAAACGCCACTGACGCGCCTGCGTTTGCGGCTAGAAAAAGTCAATGATCAGGAGTTGCGTGACAAATTAATCGGCGATCTGTCTGCCATGCAAATGATGGTAAAAGAAGGCCTGGATCTGGCGCGCAGCATGGACAGCCACGAGCCTTTGAAGGCACTCGATCTCGACTCGCTGCTAGACAGTGTCTGCATCGACGCTAGCGACGCCGGCCAGGATGTGACTCTGAGCGGAGAATCTGGCGTGACCGTAATGGCCAGACCGCAATCGCTGCGCCGCTGCCTGAACAACCTGATCGACAATGCGGTCAAATATGGCCACTACGCCAGACTGAGCATGGAAACTGTAGAAGTGGCCGGCAATAAACACATTCATATTTTGATACGTGATGGCGGCAGCGGCATACCAGTCGATCAGCAAAGCAAAGTGTTCGAACCTTTCTATCGTATGGAAAGTTCGCGCTCGCGCCATACCGGCGGCACTGGCTTGGGCTTGACGATAGCGCAGAACATCGCACAGCAACACGGCGGCAGCCTGCAACTAAGTAATCTGCCGGAGGGCGGCCTGCAAGTAGAACTGAGCTTGCCAATAAAACCGGCTTCCTGATTACGTTTTCCTCTCTGCCTGATAGAATTAGGTATTCGTAGAACTTAGGCAGACAGGAAAATGTTTTGATCACTTTACAGCTGGGCGATGTCAGCCATATTATTCAGCTCGCGATTGCGCCGGTGTTTTTGCTAACCGGCGTTGGTACCACGCTGACGGTACTCACCAATCGTCTGGCGCGCATCATCGATCGCTGTCGAGTGCTGGAAGATCTGATACCGGAAGAGGTCGGAGCCCCCTTAAAGCCGGGCTTACGAGAAGAGCTCGATGAACTGTATGAGCGCTCGCATCTGATCAACCGCGCCATCACGCTCAGCACCTCTTGCGGCTTGCTAATCTGCCTGGTCATTACCACTTTATTTCTGGCCGATGCCACCAGTCTGGGCTTGGATAATATCATCGCGGCCTTGTTTGTCGGTGGCATTCTGGCACTGGTTGGCAGCTTCATCTATTTTATGCGCGAAATTTTCGTCGCCACCAAAACGCTAGCCAGACAAAGAGAACACGGCAGCCGACGCGGACGTCCGTAAGCTGTTTAGGCCGCCTCGTCCAGACGCTTTTGCATGAACACGCTATAGGCATCCTCAGGATAGCCACCAAATGCAGCGCAGACACTATAACCGGCCTGCGCGTACAAACTCTGGGCTTGCGGCTGTAAGGTGCCGGTCTCCAGCATCAGTTGCCTGCAGTCAGATTTTTTTGCGGCATTTTCCAAAGTCACCAAGATGCTTGTTGCGATACCGCGTCCACGTTGGCCAGGGCTTACATACATGCGCTTGAGTTCGCCATAGCTCGCCGTCAATAACAAAGCGCCACATCCTAGCGCCACACCCTGGGCGTCGCGGGCGACTGCCAGGAGCAGCTGTTCTTGCTGCACGCTAACAAGGTCAAGTGCATACACGCTGGCAGGTGGATACAGCGTATGTTGATACACGTCGAGTTCGGCAATCAGCGCCAAAACATCTGGCTGATCGGCGGCTTCAAAAGTGATATACACTGCGTCTTTCGTCACGCCAATGCTGGTACTCATACACTCACTCCCGCAGACAAAGCTTTATAAAACAGCGTGGTCGAACAAAGCCCACCTTGCGGCCACAGCGCATAATCAGGAATCATGCCGCACTGTATCCAGCCCAGTCTTTGGTACAGGCTCTCAGCCCCACCACCAGTGGCGGTATCAAGCACCAGTAAACTTTTTCCCGCAGCGCGCGCAGCCACATCGGCGGCATCCATCAAGGCGGCAGCGATACCCTGACAACGGGCGCTACGGTGCACCAATAATTTAGAAATATCGGCGCGGTGCGGCTGATTCTCTGGTTGGCTAGTAATTACTTGCACACTGCCGACGATATGCCCGGCAGGATTTCTCGCCACCAGCAAGACGCGTTGTGCCGCCGCCGCGCTACTGATGACAGCTAGCCAAAAAGCATCCGCCTTGGCCGGCGCTAAAGGCTGCATAAAACTGACCGAGGCACCGCCCGCGACACAATCGATCAGTAGCTCGCTCAAAGCGGGCAGATCGTCGGGCGTAGCGAGTGCATTAATTTGCTGTATCGTAAAAATGGGCTGCAAGACTATCTCCTGGTGGGGTGAGAAAAATCGCTATTGATCACCACCAGATAACGCGCTGGCAAGGCGCTGCTATTGTGATAGACAATTTCATGGTGTTCTTGCATGGCCAGACAATCACCTTCGTGCAAACTATAGTGAATACCGCCCGAGATGATTTCCATACTGCCTTCGATCAGCCAGATCTGCTGCGGTATCCCGCTGTCGCGCTGACCCGCCTGATAACTGACGCTAGCACCCGCCGGAAACAGCACTTCAACAATCTGTAGCGGCGAGCGAAAATGCGGCGGCGAGATATTTCTGCGCATATAGCCAGATTGCGGATCGGTCCACAGCAATTGCTCGGCGCGCCGCACCAAAGGGCTGGCCGCGTCTTGCGGCTCTTCAAACAAAGAGGCCAAAGTCACACCGAGGCCGAAAGCCAGCTTATCCAAGACCACCGCGGTAGGGCTACTCTCGCCGCGCTCTATCAAAGAAATCATAGAACGGCTGACATGGCACTTGCTCGCCAGCGCATCAAGCGACATGCCACGCTCAGCCCGCAAGCCGCTAATTCGCCTGGCAATCCTTAGATTCAGGTCGTCGTTGTTGGAATTGGATTCTTTCATAATGGAGTAATTGTCCAATTTAATGGATATGCTGTCAAGCGCCAGTGAATAAGTAGCGACTTCTCATAACCGTTCAGCCGCCTGCGATCCGCTCAACACTGAGGCGCAAAAATGCATACTCCCCCAATTCTTTAATAAAATAGGCAATTAACGCATATATTCATTGCGCAATAAAAATACACTAGGGGGAGTATGTTCGAAAAGCCCAGCCAGGCGCGTAAGAAAACAAACAAAAAGGCGACGCTGACTAAGCTGGCAACGCGCGCAGATGGCTAGCATTCTGAGCAATGAAAATTGAAATTAATTTCAAATATGTTAATATTATTGATAGAATGAAAGACGACAGCAATGACGCTTTTCACGATTTTTTTAGTACTCACCGCATTTACAGTACATCTCAGAAAAGCCAAGCTGGACTTGGGTTTTGAGAGCTTGCACTTAAATTTTTATGTGACACCCGTCCGTTTCGCCCGTCACGGTGACGGACATATCTAGTTAAAAGTCAGGGATTATTGTGGCGCGACGAACGAATTTAGGTAGTGTCAGCAGCGGCCTAATTGGTTCGTTCAATAGTCGAAACAATGATGTTGGCGGCTACTGGGGTATCGGAAAATTATTCTCTTTCGCTAATTCGGGAAATGTAGATACTGTTTCGATTGATTTGTTGAGTGGCGCCATTTCACCACCTACCGATCAGTTTGCTTCTCTCATCGCTTTTTATCGTGCGATGCTTGAAGCAAGGCTTAAAGGACAAGGTATTTCGGCAGCATGGGTTTCGAAGGCAGTAATCACAGTAAAATTTAATCAAGCGTTTGATCATAAATATCATTATTTTCGTTCTGCATTAGGCACGCCATACGTCTGTAAATGCGAAATAATCGATGACAATGGAAAAATGCACTGCGCCGCCGCAGGTAACAATTGCCGACCTCATAGTCCTGCAGAGGAATCAAGGAGTTCACGTGGTCAAAACTTTTAACTCAACAATCGACACGGGCGCTTTGCGTCGGTCATTTCAGCGTTAGGTCTTTCGAATGGCCAACATCGCTCAGCCATCTGTTCAATCCTTGTTGATAGAAATGAAGTTCAACGGTCAGCCGCTTTCCACTGGAACTGCATTTGTTGTTGCCACAGTCAAGGGGCCGCATCTCATAACGAACCGCCATAACGTTACAGGCCGACGTCAAGATACCAACGCGCCGTTGTCCCCTACGGGAGGCATTCCAAATGAAATTGTTGTTGTACACAACCGCAAGGGGTTTCTCGGCCAATGGGTCTTGAAAAAAGAGCCGTTGTACGCCGGTGATACACCGCTCTGGAAAGAACATCCAACCTTAGGGGCCCTAGCTGATTTTGTAGCGTTGCCCCTTTCAGACCTAACAGATGTCGAAGTATTTCCTTACGACCCAAGCAACCCTGGGCCAGCACTTTTTGTCGGCACTGCAGATACCGTAAGTGTTGTCGGCTTTCCGTTTGGCATGACGGCTGGTGGCGCTTTCGGAGTTTGGGCTACGGGTTTTCTTGCATCTGAGCCTGAGGTGGACTTCAACAATCTTCCAATACAGCTCATAGATTGTCGGAGCCGCCAAGGACAGTCAGGCTCACCTGTCATCGCCTACCGTAGCGGCGGAATGGTTGCGATGGCTGATGGGGGAGCCGCTGCGTTTGCTGGTCCGGTATGGAAATTTATCGGCATCTACAGTGGCAGAATCAACGCCGAGTCTGACATTGGTATTGTGTGGAAGGCTGCTGCCGTACAGCAACTGATTGCTTCACTATGAGACCTAACAATTCCGTCGAGCCTGATAGGGTGGGCAGGTTTTTGTGCCCACGCAGAGATGAACCGAAATCGATGCATGGAGGATTTGGTTTGATGGGCTAAGCTGATGTGTTGTTTGAGCCTTACGCGTGGGCACGATGATGCTGTGCCCACCCTACGCGATTTCCCCCCCCCTTTTTCAGCACCACCAATATGTATATTCGCCCTCTATTTTCCTCCATTCTTGTATTAATTCTTGCATTTGACGCTCAGGCTAACGAGTCTTGCGGCTTGCAGGCGGCGCGTCTACTGGCGGCGGGCAAGACGACAGAACTTGCTGCCTGGTTCGCTCAGCCGTCAGAGCTGGCGCTGCCCTTGCAAGGCCAGCTTGAAAATCTCGGACAACTAAGCGAACTGCAGGAAGTCGCTAGCGCCCGCTTTGCACAACATCAGCGCGTATCTATAGGCGCTACCGATTTGCCAGCGTCCTACCACTATCAGGGATATTGGATCAACGCAGTCTCAAGCACCGCCGGCCCGCTGCAGTTTCATATCGCCAGCGTAGGGCAAGCCAGCTGCAAGCTGCTGGCACTGCACATCGATACTGAAAAGTGAATTGCATCGCGGCATAATCGCGATGTCTAGCGTATTAGGACTTGAAGTCTGAACTAGAATTAAAGAGAAACGAAAAAAAACTAAAGCGGTTAACATCGAAATAAAATTAAGTGATGCTAAGCACATTGATAACCAGCACAGGTATTTACAATGACTGAAATAGTTGATGATTCCTTCTACGCACGCGCCGACGCGCACATCAATCTCTCGAATGAGCAACTGAACGATGTCGGCATTGGAAAAGTAAGCGCCTCAATGATGTACAGCGTAGCCCGGTTTAATGCATGGGTAAGCGCACGCGGCTTTGAGTCTGCAAGTGACATGAGCGCAGCACGAAATGAAACAATTGATTATTTTCTTATTCAGTATAGAGAGATGCTCAAAGACAATCTTGACGATTACATCGCCAACTTCGAAAAGTACATGAGGGCAAAACCGTGATTGCCCAAATTAAAGTGCTCAGCATAGAAACAAGCTAAAGCGACGCTGAGCACTTTGCTGGTAGCCCCCCCCATCAAAAACCAGCCAAAGAATATACTCCCCTATTTTTTTAATGAATTAAGCCATTTGCGCATATATCCATTGCGCAATAAAAAAACACTAGGGGGAGTATGACCAGTATTCGTATGCAAAAACCAAAATAAATATCAAATTAACTATTTTTTGATGCTAAAATTTAATTGCTTCGTAGTGCTTTTTTTAATGCTGATTGAAGATACGCTGCATGGTTTGAAAGCGAATCTGCAAGTAGGCTTAAGAGAGTTTTCTCTCAACATATTTTGCGACAAAAGTCCTTTGCACCAGTCGCGCTGACGGACATACCTAGCCACCAAGAGACATCTCAGTTTTTCCGGATATCACATGAAAACATCAATCAGTATTCGTCGCCTTGCCTTGATGCTGCCATTGTTATGGCAGGTGCCTGTAGTAGCCAACACGACGAGCTTTGATGCGGCACTTAGCACACATCTTGCGGCGATTGAAAACAGAGATTGGGTCGCGTTTGAGTCGACCTTAACTGAAGCTGATACTTTGACTTTCATCTTACCCAATGGCCGACTTTCGAAGTCCAGCGCAGAGTTCAAGAAATCAACTCAAGCTTGGCTGGCTGATCGGGACTGGTCGTGGTCATATCAAATATTAAGCACGACATCCAATGCCAACGCTGGCGTCGCCGTGCTTGATGTTAAATACGCGGACCTGGACGAGGCTGGAGTCGAATACAAGATGCATTACTTGCTCAGCTTGGTATTCAACAAGGAGCGTGGAGGCTGGAGATTGATGCATGATCAGAATACGCTCTTATCAAAGTACGCCGTAAGCCACAATAAGTAGGACGTCAATCGCCACAGGCGTATTGCGCCGTATGGAATTCTTTTTGTAAATACGGGCCATCGATCAGCTCGATAGCGCCTTATGCCTTGCAGTTTAGCGCTAACTTTAAGCACTTTTCTAGCACCGCTAACTACGCATATTCGCCGTCTGCTTTTCTCTATGATCGCATTGCTGCTTGCATTTAATCCTCAGCTAAGACGCTGGGCTTCACTTTAAGCTAATCATGAGCTACCACGTTTCAATCATAAGAACATCTAATCCAATTGGGGCGGCAGAAGTTGCTGCGGCTGTTTCACTTATGCCAGCGTGGAAATTCGATGAAACGCGCCTTGAAGCAACTTGTAGCATCGACATCGACGCTAAGCAAACCCTCACAGTTTGGCTGCAAGATGGAGAACTCTGGACCAAGAACCCATCAGAGTTAGCAATTATTGAAATGCTGAAGCTAGCTCAGCAGCTCAACGCGCGTGTTCGGGGCGATGAGTTTGAGACCTATCGTACTGCGACAGAAACCTACAATCATCCCGACGATGACGAACTGAAGAAGGCCGCCGAGCTAGAAATTCAATCGATAGTTCGCGGCACAAAGAAAAGACAATGGCTACTCAATGCCATCATTCTTGGCTTCTTTATCGCGTTAGCCTTGGTCGCAAAGAATTGCTCTGGAGCGTGACACCCGCGCAAGTAACCAACAGCAAAGTGCTCAGCTTCGCTTTAACTTATTTCTACGCTGAGACTTTGCTGGCAGCCCCATCAAAAACCAGCCAAAGAATATACTCCCCCTACTTTTTTATAATATAGGCCATTTGCCCATACATTCATTGCGCAACAAAAAACACTAGGGGGAGTATGCCCTTTAGCGAGAGCACCTTGCTGCGCAATGGCATGCCTATACTGATCTGACTGAACCGGCATGATAGGCATATCGCAAGCCATGAAGACAGGTAAAAAAAACAATTAAATATTAAATTAGCTAACTTTAATGATAATATTTAGTGCCTCGCAAGACCATTTTTTACGTTATTTACGCGGGTTGGTGATTTCGTACATTGCTAGAAAGCGAAGCTGCAAGTTGGATCACTAAGGTTTCAACTGAAAATGGTTTCAACTGAAAATGCCAAGCAACAAAAATCCGATTCAGTCGTCATGTTGACGGACCTATCTATTGGACCACGTAAAGGAATGTGCATGAACTGGAAGCCGAATAAGTGGGCAGCGACAGTGCTGGCAATGATTTTCCCTCCGCTGGGAATGCTTTATTTGAATCAGTTACGACTTGCAGGCGTTTACTTTGCACTCGTTATTCTATTGGGACTCATACAATTTTGGCTGGCATTGTCAGGTTTTGTTCTGCCCCTGAAAGTGCTGATATCTCTATTTGCTGCGGTGCATGCCTACCGTATTTCGGTCCGAGACTATGTAATCGGAAGCAGGGCGTGGTTCAGTCGCTGGTATGGGCTATTTGGCGTAGCACTAGCGGCGTTCAGTTCTATGGTCTGTTTTCGGGCCGTTTTGTATGAGCCATTTCACATTCCCTCCCAGTCCATGCTTCCTTCAATACCAGAGGGCGCATACATCGTCGTGCAGAAATTTGGTTATGGCAACTACAAGACGAGTTCTGGCCTGCGAATCGCCAAAAAACCGGTGAGTGCGGCCATCATAAGAGGAGATGTCATGGTCTTTGAATACCCAAACGATAGGAGCGTAAATTACGTTTTCCGGGTGATTGGTTTGCCTGGTGACCATATCGAATACAGCGACAAACAACTCCTTATCAACGGCAAACCATTATCGTCTGAAGTCGGCACTGCGCAGCTGCGTAGCAAAATATTCACCGAGGCTGCAGGTCCGACAAGCTACCAGGTTGCAATTGAAAACGACGCACCGGCAAAGAATTTTTCAACAGACGTCAACCCGGGCCATTTGTTCTTGATGGGCGACAATCGGGATAACGCAAACGATAGTCGATATTGGGGGCAACTTCCTTATGACCTTCTCGTGGGAAAAGTCGTGTATGTGCTCAAGAGCAGCGCGACCCAAGCCAGCAGTCAAGCGAATGCCGAGTAAGTGAGGCTTGTGTTTTCTAGCCTGCCTGAGGCACTGCATCACTTTTGCGTTGGACCACATTTTAGGAGTAAGTTTTGAAAACTTTGCTAACGGCCCTACTACTGACTGCCAGTTGCCACGTGCTGGCTGAATGCAAGCCTTTCAAGGGACTTGAGGGCGTGGTTTCATTAGAACCGTGCAGGGCTGGCGATACTTGTGTACCTGCCACTGAAGCGTTTTATCAATACTTAACAAAGAAAACTGAAGAAAGTGACGATCCAACTGTCCTCAATTTCAGCGCGCATGCTAGCCCATGGCACTTATACGACAGTGAAATGCGAATTCTCAACATCGAAGATGTTGCCGAAATGATGAAACCCTATATTCAAGGAGGAGTGAAGCGGATAGTACTCAAAGCCTCCTGGAGCGCAGTGTCGCCTGATCGCGGCGAAAAATCTTTAACACGCAAACTCTCCGAGGCTCTTGGTGGTTTTCCGGTTGAAGGGGCTGATGGATTTCTTTGGATCTCCAAGGATGGCTCGATCAGGACTACCCATCAAGCGACGACGTTTTTCCAAGGAGGTGGTCCCTACCAAATAAAATCGGGGAGCGAAGTGTTTGCATCAATGCTTGTCGGCTGGCAAGCCTCGCTTGAAGATGTCTTTTTGCGAGACAAAAACGCAAATGGCATCAATGCTGCCGGGGCAGCTTGGGACATATTCTATCTTTGCCCTGAACGTGCCTTGCAAGCATTTGAAACAGCGGCACGTTACGATAACCCGATTGCCGCCTACAACGCCGCTATGATCCGGCTAGAACGGAAATCAAAAAGCGATTTGACCGCAGCGACCGCACTACTCTCGCAAGCGGCCAAAGCAGGCGACCAGAAAGCGCAAACACGTTTAGCAATGCTGAGCAAACCGGCGCGCTAACGACTATGCACTCTTCGACTTTTGAATATTTTCGTTGGTTCAAAGGCCGTAAGGCGCATTAGGTAATGCCGTAAGCCACAATAAGTAGGGAGTCAGTCGCCGCAGGCGTATTGCGCCGATTGGAATTGTTCATAGACGACTTGCGGCGCAATCGATGAAACCCATTGCCCTACCGATTGCTGGTTACGGGCTTTTTATTAAAACCGTGGCGGTGCTCCCGTCACATCTGCCTTTGGCTCCAAATGCATATGAGCGATATCGAATTGTTTGCACCTATCAATGATCTGGCACACGGCGATGCGCTAGAAGACTGGCGCTGGCTGGTTGGATCTAAGGCGCAAGCGCTTTTGCTCACCGCTATGGGCGACCTGTTCGTCACAAAACCAAATTTCTTAGGTCAACAGCCCATTTTCTTACTCGACCCTAACGTTGGAGCATTCACGAAAGTAACTAGCAATAGGGCCGCGCTTAAAGCTCGTATCGCAGCGCCTGACATCGAAGTATCTAGCTGGCTAAAGTATGAACTACTGCAGGAGTTGCATCGTCAGCTTGGCGCACTTGCACCGGGCAACTGCTATTCACCCAGAGTGCCCGCGTCATTGGGCGGCAGCTATGAGCATGACAATTTCGAACAAGCCGACTGGAGGGTACATTTATCTGTTCTCGGCCAAGTGCATCAACAAATTAAAGATTTACCTCCTGGCACCAGCATTTCAAAAATTGAGCTAAGCAAATGAGCCTATGCGTTCTATTAGGATTTTGGGTCTACGCTCACCAAGCTAACTCGGCGTTCAACTCGTACGCCGCTTAACTCAAAACTTTTCAAAACCTTAAATCCCTATGACGAAACTTGACGACACCTCTTGGCATTTATCGAGCGAAGAATTTTCTGAGGATCTACCCGAGGAAAATTCGGCCACCCATATAGGAATGTTCGTTGCGTGGGCTATACATAACGATCTGTGGGGAGAAATCCCTGGCGGTGACTGGGCGGGTCCTATGCAACAAGTTCGCAAGCATGAGATCAGCGGTAGCAGATTCGTACTTGAGCAATGCGATGGAAAGTTGTTCTCCGAAATGCTCAATGAGAAAGGTGCCCTGTTCGCCGGGTGGTACTACGACCATTACACCAAAGACTATCAATGCACGCTAGCCCAGGACCTGGAGTCAGATTATCACGTATCAGATACCAGAGAAAACTATGAACGCATGGCCGGGGTGTTGAGTGCAAAGTATAAAAAATTCACGCTAAGACGAAAGCCTTGGTGGAAATTTTGGTAAGAGATCAAAACATGAGCGTTGATTGTGACGCCGCCCTATCGTTCTTTCTTGGTGCTAGCTGCAATGCGCAGCGTGCATCACTTTTGCGTTGAGCCACATTTTAGGAGTAAGTTTTGAAGACTTTGCTATCAGCCCTGCTACTGACTGCCAGTTGCCACGTGCTGGCCGAATGCAAGCCTTTCAGAGGGCTTAAGGGTGTAGTTTCATTAGAGCAGTGCGCGGCTGGCGATAATTGTGTGCGTGCGGCTGAAGCTTTGTTCAAATACGCAGGAATGAAAACTGAAGAAAACCAAGATCCAACTACCCTCGTTGTCTTTATGCATGCTAGCCCATGGCGTTTTTACGACAAAGAGAATCGCATTGTCAGCATTGAAGATATCGCCAAAATGGTAAGGCCAGATATTAAGGGAAAGGTGAATCGGATAATTCTCAAAGCCTCCTGGAGCGGCGTGCCGCCTGCTCACGGCGAAAAATCCTTAGCAAGCAAACTCTCCGAGGCACTTGGTGGTTTTCCGGTTGAAGGCGCTGATGGCTTTCTTTGGATCGCCGAGGATGGCTCGACCAGGACCAGTCACCAAGCGTTTACAGTTTTCATAGGAGAGCTCTACAAAATACCGGCTGGGCGCGAATTGTTTATCTCTATGGTGGTCGGCTGGCCAGCATCGTATGAAGAGGCTTTTTTGCGCGACAAAAATTCAGAGGGAATCAACGCTGCCGGGGAAGCTTGGGATACCTTCTATCTTTGCCCTGAACGTGCCTTGCGGGCATTTGAAACAGCGGCGCGTTACGATAACCCGATTGCCGCCTACAACGCCGCTCTGATCCGACTAGAACGGAAATCAAAAGGCGATTTGAAAGCAGCGACCGCGCTACTTTCGCAAGCGGCCAAAGCAGGCGACCAGAAAGCGCAAACACGTTTAGCGATGCTGAGCAAACAGCCGCGCTAATGACTATGCACTCTTCAACTTTTGAAGGTTTTCCTTGGCCCAAGCTCGGGTGCAACCGGACTGTCGTCTACCAATGGCCCTCATCCAAAAAACCTAAAACTATGCCAAATACTGCGTCCTGTCCCGTGCGAAAGCCGCCCCATGATTGAGTTTATCTTTGAACTTCTTGGCGAGTTTCTGCTTCAGGTCATCGTTGAAGCGTTTATAGAAATAGGGTTTCATTCTTTTGCAGAGCCGTTACGCCGGCCGCCAAATCCCTGGCTGGCAGCCATAGCTCTCATACTGTTAGGTGCCATTCTCGGCGGCCTCAGTCTGCTGGTCTTTCCGAATAATCTGGTGCCACAGGCTTGGCGTGTTTTCAATCTCATTGCGACCCCGATTGCGGTGGGCGCGGCCATGACTATCATTGGTGCCTGGCGCGCAAGTAGTGGCCAATCGTTGTTACGGATTGACCGCTTTTCGTACGGCTATTTGTTTGCTCTTAGCATTGCTTTGGTGCGTTTCAATTTCGCGGTATAAGGCAATCCAAAACCGGTGGATCTGGACATTAAAAGGAAGCGTTAATGGGAGCAAAAACCTGGATGCTGGTGTACAGCAATGGCAATGTGAGCGAGCTACTGCGAGGCAAGCCTGCATTAGATCGTCCTGCTAGCCTTGCTCTTGCCAAAAAGCTGTTTCCAGAGCACAGACTAAACCCGCAGGATGATGTCGATTTATCTTTCACCTGCCCGCGTGGCAAGGACTTATTCATCGCTTGCTATCCTGGGGTGACGATCATCGCAGCGAAAGAATTTGCGATCGACTACCCGTCTCACTTACCGACAAAATTTCTTGACCCTAGGCTAGGCAATACGCTTTATTTTCATGCGATGCATAGCGTGGTTGATTGGTTTGCCTATGCGATCTGGAAAAAGGGAAAACTCCTCAGATCGCTGAGCGTGTCGCCAGACAGTGGCGTGCTTGAAGACCTGGGACCACGACTAAGCTTTGAAGAGCCGTATTGGAATGGACAACATCCTGCGCTTGATCCGGAAGAAGATGCCTCTGCCTATCCCTTGGTATTTCACCCCTTAGAGCTAGGCGAAGCGGCATTGCTAGAATTTTTCGGCTATCAGTTGGAGGGAGAGTTAGACCCAACTCAGATAGAACCCAGCCAAATCCCTTTGATGTGTTTCAAACGCTCAAAAAGCTGGTGGAAATTTTGGTGAGGTATTGCTTAATTGCGTGGCTATCAAGGTCGCGGCATTTTCCATCCTTAGCGCGTTAGACGAGACAGCGACCAAAGCGAGCAAAAGGGGCTGCATCGACATCATTTAAAGCGATGCTGATAAAACCAGCCAAAGGATATACTCCCCTATTTTTTTAATAGTATAGACCATTTGCGCATATATTCATTGCGCAATAGAAAAACACTAGGGGGAGTATGCTCAGGCATAAGGCGTATGCAAAGCTCACTAATTAAAATAAAACAATGTTAAATTTACTAATTTATTGATAGAATGAAAAGCAATTGCAATAAGGTTTTTTATGGTTTTTTTACCGATTAAATCTTCAGTCCGTCTCTGAAAAATCATGTTGCAAGCGCGTTTTGAGCGATTTATCTTAAAACATCATGTGTCACACCTCCGCTTCGCCCATTTCGGTGAAGTATCTATTTTTTAGGCTTTACCTCATGCACGGCTATCGCAAATTGCGCTTCACTCATCTGCTCGCTTTACCAATGTTTAAATCAATTGTCTTGGCATTCGCCCTGGCCCAGCTGCTATTCACATCTGCTGTGGCGCTGGCCACTCCGGTGTACAAGTGCAGCGTCAATGGGATAGTGAATTATCAGCAGGGCCCATGCCAGCCGGATAGCCGCAAGCCTCCTACCGTTGAAGAGCTCAATGCCGAGCGACATAAGAAACTGGCGCAAGAAGCGCAACGCCCGACCAGCCCCAAGCAGCAGTCCAGTAGCTCCGCTAAGCCTGAGGCCGCCGCAGCAGAACCAAGCAAGCTGCCTGTTTCAGCGCGCCCATCATTCAAGTGCGATCAGCGAAAACATTGCAGCCAAATGACTTCATGCGCAGAGGCAAAGTATTTTTTGTCGAATTGCCCTGGCGTAAAAATGGATGGCGATAGAGACGGCATTCCATGCGAAGAACAGTTATGCACTCACTAAAGCCAGCTAGAATCTAAATGAGACCATCCATAGTATGGCGAGGCATTGTTTAATTGAGCGCCGATACAGTTTTAGCTCAATTTAGGCGCTCAATCCAGATACTTATTTTTTAGGTTTTTATGCATACTCGCTGGCGCATCTTTGCGACATTGACCGGTATTCACCTGACGTTGCTGGCATACGCGCCGCCGTCGATTGCGCCCTTGCTGGCGGGATCGATATACTTCCCGCTGTGGCCGCTTAAGGCAATGGGTATTCCGGTGTTTGGGGTGGCAGAGTCCGGCGGCTGGGCCGCGCCATCACTGCTGGGCTGGCTGCTGCTCGCTTGTCTTTGGTCTGCCATATGGTTCGCAACCGCCAGCCTTCTATCTCGTCTTTTCACAAAAAGAACTAAGCATATCTAATTGATTTTTGGTATCAGGCCACCTCGCCGCTACGCAATGCTAACTTCAAAAAACCTACACCGGAGTCGCCATGCAACACATCCTCGTCTATTCTGATTCTTTGTCCTGGGGCCTGGTTCCTATGACGCGCCAGCGCTTACTGTTTGAGCAGCGCTGGCCGGGCGTGCTGGAGCTCGCTCTTGGTTCTGATCAAAAAGTGCGCGTCGTCGAAGATTGTCTGAATGGCCGGCGTACCGTATGGGATGATCCTTTTAAACCCGGGCGTAACGGGCTGGCCGGCTTGGCGCAACGTATAGAAATCCACTCGCCGTTAGCGTTGGTGATACTGATGTTGGGCACCAACGATTTTCAATCCATGCATGAGCACAAGGCCTGGCATGCGGCGCAAGGTATTAGTGCACTGGTCGCGGCGATCCGCAGCGCGCCTATCGAACCGGGCATGCCAGTGCCACCAATACTGGTGCTGGTGCCGCCAGCCTTACGCACTCCGCAAGGCCCGATTGCAGCAAAATTTGAGGGTGGTGAAAAAAAATGTCTGGGCTTGGCCGCCGCCTATCGCAAGGTGTGCGAAGAACTGGGCTGCCATTTCTTCGATACGGGCAGCGTGATCACGGCCAGCAAGCTCGATGGGGTGCATCTTGATCTGGATCAGCATTTACTGCTTGGTGAGGCCGTGGCCGAAGTCGTCAAAGCGCTGCATTTGAAAAGTGTGGGCAGCAATAAGCGCTAGCGTATTGCGCCGCATGGAAACTCAAAGCTCCCCTGCCAGCGCGCATAGAATATGCGCCGTAGCCGGGCTCACCGTGCCGCTTTTGTAAGCGCGGCTTGCGCCCGATTACACTGCATTAATCGGGCCTACGGCTTTTTTTCTTACCGGTTAATTTTGCAACTTGCAACTTGAAATGTAAAACATGAAGCATCAACAAAGACGCGCATGACGACTGCCAGGCGATGACTACACCAGAGATTAAGAAAAATCATCCTTTGGCATTTTTTGCTCTGGTGCTGGGATTGAGTGCGCCTTTTTGGATCATCAGCATAGGCTCAGGCAAGAGCGCGCTGCCGGATAATATTCCCGTCACCGATATCGGCGCCACACTAAGCCCTCTGATTGCCGCTTGCCTGCTGGTCTACCTCGAGAATGGCAAGCTAGGTTTGCAGCGTTTTCTGGCACGCATCTTTGACGTCAAGAAGATCCAGGACCGGCGATGGCTGATCGCGGCGATACTGGTACTGCCAGCGCTATATTTAGTGACTTACGCGGTGATGAGATGGGCGGCGCTGCCGATTCCGCAGCACCTCAATCTGTCTATGGCATTGCCTGGCACGCTGGCGATGTTCACGATAGCCGCAACGGTAGAAGAACTGGGCTATACCGCCTACGCCACCGATGCATTGCAAAAAAAATTCTCGGCCATCAGCACAGCGCTGTTGGTCGGCCTGCCTTGGGCCTTGTGGCATCTTCCGTCCATGATCAAGATGGAACAAAGCACACCACTGATCATCTGGGGGCTAGTGGCAACCGTTGCCTTCCGGGTCATCACTGTTTGGATCTATAACAACTCGAATCGCTCGCTGTTTGCGGTGCTCATCGCGCACGCGATTGGCACCACCGCCAGAACTGCGTTTCCCGGTGGCCGTCACGGCTATGAGTTGGCTGATGGTTCGATCAGCTATGCCATCATCATCCTGGCAGCGATCACCGTCACGCTGCTTTGGGGGCCGCGTACTTTGCGTCGATAGCCAGGACGTATCACATATTGCCGGGCATGGAATCTCAAAACACCCCCCTGCCAGCGCGCATATCCGGTGCGGGTTTGCGGCCTATATGCCTGGAGAAGCGCATGGGCTATGCGTGGTGGCAGGGGGCATTTTGGCTTTTGCATTGTCTCTGCATCGCCCGATTACGCTGCGCTAATCAGGTCTACGCGGGCTGGCATGCGCTATGCTTTGCCGGATTTTTACGCGAAAAAAAAGGACATGCTCAGCTCAGCATGTCCTTCTCTGTATGCGGCAATCCTAAGTCAGCTGGTTTGGCTGCCTTAGCATGGTTAGCTCAGATTTATTTCAGCAAGGCCTTTACTTCATCTAGCTTGGCAAAAGGTTTTTTGCTGGCGACGATGTATTCCAGCTCTTTTTGTGCCTTGGCTTTATCGCCTGATTTGAGCAAAGCCATGGCGTAGTGATAGCGTACGTCGAGTACCTCAGGCATGCCGGCACTGGCTTTTTCTAGTAAGGGCAGGCCGCGTGCCAGATCGCCTTTTTCTACCAGGATCCAGCCCAGGGTATCCATCACCACTGGCGTGTTCTCGGCCAATTTATTTGCTTTCTCGGCGTACTCCAGGGCGCGCGGATCTTTCTCTTCGCCGTAGGCCCATGCCAGATTATTCAAGACCATGACACTCTCAGGCGCAGTTTTTAAGATCAGTTGTAGCTGCTCTATATACGCCGACTTATTCTTCTGGTTCGGCATATTGTAGTTGGCCAGATACATACGGGTCTCGTTGTCGGCTGGATGATCCTTGAGCCATTTATTGATGCGCAGATCGGCATCTTTGGCTTTGCCATCGGCCAGCATCGCGCCATGCAGCTTGATGATGAGGTTACCGTTCTGGTTGAGTTTATAGGCCTTCTCGTAGGCTGTTAGGGCAGCGGCGGCTTTTTTCTGCTGCATTAGCACATCGCCTTCCATGATGAAACCGGCCGGTGATTTGTCATGGTCTTTCTGAATCTGACGGCTTAATGTCAGCACCTCGTCGAGACTGCCTTTTTTAGCCAGTAGCGAGCCCAGTGCCAGTTGCGCCTCGAAATAATGCGGATCGATACCCAGGGTTTTTTTCAAGGCATCGATAGCAGCAGCAGTATCATTGAGCCCGATATGCGCGCCGGCTACCTTGTATTGATTCTGTGCCGATCCTGGCATCATGGCCGCCAGTTTTTGATAACTATCCAAGGCTCCGGCTTTGTCGCCCACGCCCAGTTTGGTCATCGCCAGCAATTCCATAAAGTCCGCCTCGGTGGGGTGGCTGGCCTGGGCTTTTTTGGCAAGATCGAGTGCTTTGTCTTTTTCGCCCAAGGACATCAAGTATTGCGTCTGCATTTGCGCAATACCGGGATTATCCGGATGCTCGGTAGTGCCTAGCAATAGCCATTTTTTCGCTTCCGCCTCTTTCTTTTCAGTGATCGCCAGATTGGCCAGCGCCACGATCACTTGCAGATTTTTCTTGTCTTGCTCTAACACCGCTTCTAAGCGTTTTCTGGCCGCTTCGGGTTTCTTGTCTTGATAATCCATGCGCGCCAGATTCAGCACCGAGGGGAAATAATTCGTTTGCAGGGTCAGAGCTTTTTCAAAACTGGCGCGGGCTTTTACCAGGTCTTTCTTTTCCAGATAAATCGCGCCTTTCAGGTTTTGTATGACCGGATTAGTAGGCTGTTCTTTCTCGGAGGCGTTGGCCGCTGCCAGTGCTTTATCGCCTTCTTTCATGCGCATGTGGGTCATGATCAACAGCACTCCGGCGTTGCTCGATTTGGCATCGAGCTCTTTCGCTTTTTCCAGCTCGGCGATGGCACTACCATTGTCTCCCATACTCAACCTACTCAGGCCCAGGGCGGTGTGATACTCGACCGATTTGGGTGCCAAGGCACTGGCTTTTTCGAAAGACTCGGTGGCTTTGTTGAAGTTTTTCTGTTGCATATAGGATTCACCGGCCAGCGCAAATAACTGGCTATCCTCTTTCTGCGTGAGTAGCAGCGGTTCGATCAGGGCCAATGCCGCTTTGCTGTCGCCACCCTTCATCACGCTGCTGATCAAGAGTTTTTGCGCGTACAGATTATTCGGATTTTTCTCCAGGTACTTTCTTAAAAAACGCTCGGCTTGCGCATACGAACCCATCGCCATTTGTACTGAGCCGGACAAGAGTAAGCCTGGCAGATAATCGGGTGCCAATTTTTGAACTTGCTGCAGAGATTCCCAGGCTGGTGCAAATTTATCCTGACTGAAATCGAGTAAAGCCTGAGTGTAAAAAACCAGTACGGCATTGCCACCAATTTTTTTAGCGGCAAGGATGTCTTTTTGCGCTTCCTCATATTTTTTCAGGCCGATTTCAATCTCGGCTTTTGCGACAAAGGCAGCACCGTTCTCGGACTCGACTTTGGCGGCCTCGTCAAAAGCGGTCAAGGCTTCAGGAAACTTGCTTTGCGCTCTTAATAAATTTGCCTTAAACATCAGCACCCGGCTGTTTTTTGGATTTTTGCTGACCGCGATATCGGCATACCGGTGGGCAGCTTCCATATCGCCGTCGCTAATGGCCAGTGAGGCCAGACCGATCAGGGCATCGGGATAATTCGGGTCGATTTTTAAGACCTGTTCGAAAGTCTCTTTCATCTCGGGCTTTTTGCCCAAAGCCATATACGCGTTGCCGCGCAGACTGATGAAAGCCGGGTCAGTTTTAGCACGCGGGTCTTGCGCCGTATCATCCAAAACTTGCTGGGCTTTGCCCAACATCAGCTTGGCTCTGGAGAGACCGGGCAAGGCGGTAGCAGGGCTGACACCCAGACTGACCGCCTTTTGTAATTCTTTTTCTGCCGACAGGGCATCGCCGGCTTCCAGATAGATAGTGCCAAGTAAGTAGCGCGCGTCTTTATTATTGGCGTCTTGTTGTAAGGCGTTTTTGAGCTGAATAATGGCAGCCTTATTGTCGCCTTTTTGCTGATACTGTTTGGCATCAGCGAGAAACTTATCCGTGCTTTGGGTCTTACCACAGGCACTTAAACTCACAGCCAGTAGCAGCGTGCTGGTAAGCAGGGCGACCGACGAATATTTTTTATTGCTGTTCGACATAGTTAATCCTTGTTGACTCACATAAAGACGGGCTAAACCACAGAAACTCTTATTCAAACACTACGTTTTTCAAGGTTACACCACTTTTCACTTGTATCCTATCTGGCAGAAATGTAAACCTTGGCTAGCGGTAAAAAAAACCCAATTTGTTGCGCCAATTGATCTCATTCGCCCTGCCGCAACAGCGCATCGCCAGACAGCATGCCCACGGCGCATATCCCATGCGGCTTAGCGGCCAGACTGGCTGAAAACCCGCATGGAATATGCGCTGTGGCGGCATCATGTTTTGAAAACCCGTTGTATACGCTGCAGCAGGCGTTTGCTGTGCTTCCGCCCTAAATGCCAGAACGCCGCCAAGATGCCGGTGGCGCTACGTAAGTTGTAGGCGCGCAGGCCCCAGCGTTCGCGCCTATCTGACATCCAATCCTGTTTATAGGCATCGTCGCCGGTCAGATAATCGACTTCGCTGACACCATCAATCTCTATCACCTGGCGCATCATATGGCAGGTGAGCAAAGAGCCGATAGAGAGTGGCGTGTAGCGCTCATCGTAGGCGAGCTTGTAAATTAAGGCACGGCCTCGATGCACGATCCAGAATTGCGCTGCCACCGCCTGCCCGTCCAGGTAGGCAAGCGCCAGCCGCAAGCTGCCTTGTTGCGCGCAGCTGCGCATCAGGGCCGCGATAAATTGTGGCTGCGCTTCAGAGGGCTTCCAGCTGGAGCGATAGACTTGTTCATAATCGGCCAACGCGCTTGGCAACTCAGCTTCAGTTTGCACCAGCTTGAACTGCAAATTATTATTTTTGCCGGCTTGCTTTTGCTTCTTTTTTAGGGTGTTTTTCAGGCGCGATGGCAGGCTCTCGAAATACTCAGGAAAACTGCGGCCATTCAGTTTGAGATACCAATTTCCAAAACAAAAATAGCGCTGCACTGCCATCCCGGCCGCCCGGCAGGCGCTCTCGATTGCGGGTAATTGCATGCTGTCCAGCGCCAGCGGATGCAGATCGAGACTGCTCCAGCGCGGCACTTCTTGGGCAATCTGATGCAGTAAAAAATTCAGATCGTCCTCAGTCACTTCTTGAGCGGATGCGCGTATCAGACTGAACAGCGAGCTATAGTAATTGGAGGCGGCGAGTAAAGCAGGCGAGCGCCCTAGTTTGTGTTTGCGGGCATTAATTTTGTCCTTAACGCATAGCGGCAGCAACAACAAGGCTTGGCCATTTTTCTCTAAGCCATACAGGCGCAAGCTGTGCTCTGCTCCCAGCGATTCGGCATACAAGGTTTGTAGCCAGGAAAAACTAGCGAAAAAATTCGATGCAGCATCGGCCTCCAGCATCAAGTTTTGATAGGCGGCAGGCAGGTCTTCTAATCGTGTAAATACGCGCACTGCTCGCATCAATAAAACCCTGGCTGGCGACGCATGGGCTTACTCAGCCTGGCTCAGCAAATTCTGCTTATACCATTGCATGGCTTCATGCAGCCCCTGGTCTACCCTATGCGTAGGCTGATAACCGAGCAGTTTCTTCGCTTTGCTAATGTCCGCCTGAGAATGCCGGATGTCACCGTTACGAAAATTTTCGTAAGTGGCATGATGCTGCGCCAGATGTGGGAAATCGTCGATTAATAAGGCTTTCATCATTTGATACAGCTGATTGAGGCTGGTGCTATCGTTGAGTGCCACGTTATAAACCTGGTTGCCAGCTTCAGGATTGTCGCTCAGTGCAGCCAGCAAATTGGCTTGTACGACGTTGGCGACAAAACAAAAATCGCGCGTGGTTTCACCGTCGCCATTGACATGCAAGGTCCGGTTTTTAATCAGAGCCGCCACCCATTGCGGTATCACTGCCGCGTACGCACCGTTTGGATCCTGACGCGGGCCAAACACATTGAAGTAACGCAGACCGATAGTATCGAGGCCATAGCAACGCGCAAACACGTCGGCATACAGTTCATTGACATATTTGGTGACCGCATACGGTGACAAGGGCTTGCCTATGACCGCCTCGACCTTGGGCAGATCGGGGTGATCGCCATAGGTAGAACTGGAGGCCGCATACACAAAGCGCTTTACTTTGGCGTCGCGCGCGGCGGTGATGATGTTCAGGTAGCCAGTGACGTTATTCGCATTGGTCAGGATAGGATCTTCCAGCGAGCGCGGGACTGAGCCTAGCGCGGCATGGTGCAAGACATAATCGACACCCTGGCAGGCAAGCTGGCAATCTTTAAAATTGGTGATGTCACCGACTATCATCTGAAAATTCTTGAATAAGTCGGGTCCCACCAGAGCCTGCACCTGATCCAGATTATGCTGATAGCCCGTCGAAAAATTATCCAGGCCACGCACTTTCTGATTCAGCTTGAGCAAAGTTTCCAGCAAATTTGAACCGATGAAACCAGCCACACCGGTGATTAACCAGGTGGCTTGATGACTGTGTAGCACTTGCTGTACATCTTCAAATTTAGTCATTTTTAATACAGGTAAAATTACAAACGCCAGACAGTAAATCCCGCCGCGCGCAAGGCGCTTTGATCGTATTTTGATTTAATATCGACGAAGCAGGCGTCGGCACTTGACTTAGCCTGGTAGTCGGACAAGGGACGCGCTATCAGTTCTGCATGCGAGACGGCGGCAATCGTCACCGTAGCCAGCGGTAAATCATCCCATGCTTCTAGTTTCAGGCCGTATTCATGTTCCGCCTCGGCGCTATCGGCCAAAGGATCGTGGATGTGCACATCGACGCCGTAAGACTGCAGCTCAAAAATCATATCGGCTACTTTAGAATTGCGTAAATCCGGGCAATTTTCTTTGAAGGTCAAGCCCATCACGTTCACCACGCAGCCTTTCACATGATGGCCAGCCTTGATGATCTCTTTGACGACTTTTTCGGCGATAAACTTGGCCATGCCGTCGTTAATTCTACGACCGGCTAAGATCACTTGTGGGTGATAGCCCAGCATGTCGGCCTTGTGGGTCAGGTAGTAAGGATCGACACCGATGCAATGGCCGCCTACCAAACCAGGACGGAAGTTCAGGAAATTCCATTTGGTACCAGCCGCCTGCAATACTTCCAGCGTATCGATGCCTATCATATCGAAAATAATCGCCAGTTCGTTCATCAGCGCGATATTCAGATCGCGCTGGGTATTTTCTATGACCTTGGCGGCCTCGGCCACCTTGATGCTAGTGGCTCGGTGCACGCCTGCGCGGATGATGGTTTCATACAGTTTGGCAATTTTGTCGAGGGTCTCGGCATCATCGCCAGAGACGATTTTTAAGATGCTGGTTAAGGTATGTTCTTTGTCACCGGGATTAATCCGCTCGGGTGAAAAACCGACATGAAAATCTTCTTTCCATTTCAAGCCAGAATGTTTTTCCAATACCGGTATGCAGACTTCTTCAGTTGCGCCCGGATACACAGTGGACTCGTAGATCACGATGGCGCCGCGCTTCATGTGCTTACCTACAGTAACGCTGGCACCAATGAGCGGTGTGAAATCTGGATTATGTGCCAGATCGACCGGCGTCGGCACGGCGATCACCACATAATCGGCTTGCGCCAGAGTGCTGGGATCGGTACTCACGCTGAGGTGGCGCGCAGCTTCTAACTCCGGAGTCGACAGCTCGCCGGTAGGATCAATAAATTTTTGGTAACTGGCGATTTTTTTTTCGGATAGATCAAAGCCTATCGTCGTCATTTTTTTACCGAACTCTACTGCCAGCGGCATGCCCACATATCCCAGTCCTACCACGCCTACGATAGTCATAAAATTCTCACCTCAATAAAATTAAAATAAATCGACATCATTTCTGATATCGCGGGCCTGGCTTTACATCTTTTTTTGCAGTAATTCTTGGACAAAGTTAACCGGTATTGCATAACTGATGCCGCTAGGATTGGTGATTGCGGTTTCTTTAAGGCCTTTCACAAAGACCAGATTGATGACCCCAATGACGCGCCCGGTTTCGGTGTCGTAGACCGGACTGCCGCTATTACCCGGATAGGCGGTGGCATCTAGTTGAAATACAGAATACGGTGCACGGCGTAGTTGCGCCACCACTTTGGGATCGAGCCGGCGCGAATCTATTCCAGGTTTAACGATAGGCGTAATCGCCGCGATCGTGCCTTTATGTGTGGCACGGTGGAAGCCCAAAGTGATCGCTAGCGGAAAACCGGTGAACGCGATCGCCTGACCTTCTAGCACACTGCCGGCGTCGCCTAGTTCTAAAGCCGGGATCGGACTGCCTGTGACTCTGAGTCTGGCCAGATCATGTTCTTCATCGATGGCGACGATGGTGGCGGCTCTAAATTCTGTGCCCTCGCCTTTGGCGACCAAGATTCCCAGACTAGCATCCGCGCCGTTTTCGGTGTTCGCTTTAAATGAGCCATTGACCACATGGGCGTTGGTGATGACGGTCAGCCCATCGCCCACCACAAAACCGGTGCCAGAGAAACTGACGGCGGGAGCGCGGGTTTTTTCAAAAGTGGCGATCGCCACCACCGAGGGCTTGATATTTTTTACAATGCTGGGAAAATCTGCGGCGCATACCGATGCTGCAGCTGCCAAGCTTAGGGCGGTGCATAAAACATACTTTAGGAATGACAAATTATTCATGTTGTAGGGAATAAATTTCCGTTAAAAAAACTGTTTTAGCGTCTGTGCTGCCTAGCTAGCAGTGTAATGAATTTTGGTATTTTTTGCATCATATTTAGGACTGGGGCCTGCCATCCGCCACAGGCATATTGTGAATATTATTAGACCAAGACCTCCACGGCTGGTCTATGGCTTAAAAACTGACTGGGGCTGGCACTTAATCCGTAGGCACCAGACTGGAATACCACCAGTAAATCGCCGACTTCTGCTTTAGGCAAGAGCATTTGATCGGCCAAAATATCCAGAGGCGTACACAACGGACCGACCACATTGACCAACTCAAGGCTCTCGCTGCCGATTTTATTGGCTATCGCGACCGGATAATTTTTACGTATGACTTGACCCAGATTACCTGACGCGGCCAGATGGTGATGCATGCCGCCATCGGTCACCAAAAATGTTTGTCCGCGCGAGATTTTTTTATCGATCAGCCTGGCGACGTAGATACCGGCCTCTCCGACTAAAAACCGACCCAGTTCTAACACCACCGCGGCCTCAGGTAATTCTGTGGCCAGTCTTTCCATCCATAGTTGTAAATGATCGGCGATACTGTGCAAATCGAGCGCGCTCTCGCCCGGAAAATACGGAATCCCAAAGCCACCGCCGATATTGAGCATACGCAAAGGTCGCGGCGCGTATTCCGCCAGCCTCAAGGCCAGTTCAAAAGTATTCGCATGCGCTTCTATGATGGCCTGCGCTTTAAGATTTTGCGAACCGCAGAAAATTTGCAAGCCGTAGAAATCCATCTTCAACATGCCGATGCGCTGCAATAGTTGCGGCGCTTGCTCGGCATCGACGCCGAAGGGCTTGGGGCCACCGCTCATCTTCATGCCAGAAGACTTTAATTCAAAATCCGGATTCACTCTGAGCACAACTTTGGGACGCATGCCAAGTTCGATCGCTATGCGGTTCAGGCGTTCTAATTCCGTGGCCGATTCGAGATGGATCAGCACTTGCGCTGCCAGCGCCTGGCTTAATTCGGCATCGGTTTTTCCGGGCCCGGCAAAACTAATGTGTTCGGGAGGCATACCGCTGTCTAAGGCGCATTTTAATTCGCCGCCCGAAGCGACATCGAGGCCATCGACCAAGCCCGCCATGTGCTGCACCAGCGCCGGCATGGGATTGGCCTTGATAGAATAATGCAGTTGCACGCCGCCAGGGAGGATCTGCCGCAACTGAACGATGCGCGCATCCAGCAATGCTCTGTCGTAGGCATAGAAGGGCGTACTGCCTACCCGTACAGCCAGCCGCGTCAAAGGGATGCCGCCCACCAGCAAACAACCATCCTGAACTGCAAACTGTGTGAGTGGCGCATGCTGCGGTTTATTCATAGTGGGCATGCGCTATCCGTGCTGGTTGTGTGGTGAACTGCGAGGCTTAGACGGTGAATCAGACAGTAAAAAAGTACCATGCCCAGAGCGCAAGCCCCATGCGGCTTTGCGGGCAGGCAGGCTGGAAAGGCGCATGGATACTGCGCATCCGGCCTGCCTGTTTTTAAGTTTCGTAGAGAGCTGCTTTGCATGCGAGTACTTATGCCTTATCGCTCGTGAGAAAAAAATTCTGAAATTGCGTTTGCAGGGATTTTCTGTCTATCTTGCCGTTGGTATTGCGGGGTAAATTCTCGCTCACAATCTGTATATGCGCAGGTACCATATACGCTGGCAATTTTTGCTGGCTATGCTGGCGTATCGCCTCCACTTGCAGACTCTGTTGTGCATTTTGCTGCAGCACCAAGATGATCGCCTGTCCCATTAAAGGATGTGGCACACCGACTGCGGCGATTTCAGTGAGCGCGGTATAGTCGGCGACCACCTCTTCGACCTCACTCGGGCTGACGCGGTAGCCCGAGACCTTGATCATGTCATCTTCGCGCCCGATAAAATACAGGAATCCCTGTTCGTCCATGCGTACCGTATCGCCCGACCAAACCGCGATTTCTGGCAAAGGCAGGCCCGCCAAACGTGGTGGCAAGGGACGAAACCGTTCGGCAGTTTTCTCAGCATCATTCCAGTAGCCCAGCGCCACCAGCGCACCGCGATGCACCAATTCTCCAGCTTCATTGGCAGCGCAAGGCTGACCTTGCTGATTCATCACGATTAACTCTACCCCCGGGATTGCCTTACCTATCGAGTCTGGTCTGGCATCGACTTCGTCTGGATCCAGATAGCTGGAACGAAAGGCCTCGGTGAGCCCATACATCAGATAAATTTTGGCGGCCGGAAACAGCACGCGCAAGGCCTCTAAAGTGGCCTTAGGCATGGCACCACCCGAATTGGTGAGGTAGCGCAAAGTGCTCTCTTTTGGCCATTTTTGCTGCGCTAACAGCAGCCACAACGGCGGTACTGCAGCTAAGCCGGTAATGTTTTCTGTGGTGACCGCGCGCACTATGTCTTGCGGCATCAGGTAATTCATCAAGACCACACAAGCACCAACACTCAAAGCGGTGGTTACCTGGCTCAAGCCGTAATCAAAACTGAGCGGTAAAACGGCAAGTATGCGGTCGCTGCTTTGATTGTTAAGGTAAGCCGATACACTCGCCGCGCCCGCCAATAAATTGCGATGCGACAGCACCACACCTTTGGGTTTGCCGGTGCTGCCTGAGGTATACAGGATGGCCGCCATATCGGCATCGATACAAGGCGCTGCGACCGGTGCCAATTCAGCAGCGGCCAATGCCTGCGTCCAGGTCAAGCTCTGGATAGTCGCTGGTAGCTCTAACTCGTCAGCAATTTCAGTATCGAGCACGATGATGCTGTGTAAGTCGGGGCAAGTCGCCAATACCTGCGTCAGGCTACGCAAGCGCTGTGCCGAAGTGACTAAAATTTTCACATTGCAGTCGGCCAGGATATACGCCACTTGCTCCGCTTTCAGGAGCGGATTGACGGGGACAAAGGCGGCACTAGCGGCAGAGGCGGCGAACATGGCGACCACCGCTTCTGGGCGTTTCTCCAGATAAATCGCAATACGCTCAGAACGCGCTATCCCTTGGTTCAGATAGCCGCTGGCCAGCTGATTGACCTGTCGCATCAGGCTGGCATAATCGGTGTCTTTAGACTGATAACGCAATGCTGGCGCATGCGGTGCCTTAGCGCAGCTAGCTAGCAAAAGGGTATGGAATAAATCTGGCATTTTGCTCGTAAAAACAATCTATTTAATCGCGTGACGGCTCATCAAATCGTATAGGGTAGGGCGACTAATGCCGAGTAACTCGGCCGCCTTGACCATATTCCCGTCTACTCTTGCCAGCGCTTTGAGCACCGCTTTATGCTCAGCTTCATCACGTATCTGGCGTAAATTGATTGCCTCTTCTTCCACCGGCAACGACGATAAACCAAGGTCGTCAGAAGTAATTTGCGGCCCGTCTGCCATGATGACGGCACGTTTAATGCAGTTTTCCATCTCGCGTACATTGCCTGGCCAACTATGGCTTTCGATTAAGGCCATCGCCTCTTTGTTGAAGCTGAGGCCGGAACGTCCCTCTTTCGCATTGAATTTATTTTTGAAGTGATGCGCGAGTAAAGCGGCATCACCGATGCGCTCAGATAAGGGCGGTATATTGATGACAATTTCGCTGAGGCGATAATACAGATCTTCTCTAAAACGACCAGTGCTGGCCAATTCTTTCAAATTTTGGTGAGTCGCGCAGACGATGCGCACATCGACAGGAATTTCCTTATGGCCGCCGATGCGCTCGACCACCCGCTCCTGTAAGAAACGCAGTAATTTAGCCTGCAGTGCCATCGGCAAATCGCCTACTTCATCAAGAAAAAACGTACCCTCGTTCGCCAATTCGATTTTGCCGAGATTTTGTTTGACCGCGCCGGTGAAGGCACCTTTCTCGTAGCCGAACAGCTCGCTCTCCAAAAGATTTTCTGGAATCGCGGCACAGTTGATGGCCATAAAACGCTTATTCTGACGCGGGCTGAGCTGATGCAGCGCACGCGCCAGCACTTCTTTACCGGTACCGCTATCGCCCAGCAACATCACCGAGGCCGAAGACGGCGCGACTTTTTCTATGTTGCGACATACTTTTAACATGCCAGGATCGCGACTGATGACGCCAGACATGGGCGACGACGATTGAACTTGCAGCATGCGGCGATTCTCTTGTTGCAGCTGATGCAGGAAAAAAGCGCGCTCTACGACTAGGCCTAACAAGGTTGGGTCAAACGGTTTTTGATGAAAATCATAGGCACCAAGAGCGATCGCCTTGACCGCATTATCGCGCTCTTGATTGCCGGATAACACGATGATTTTCGTATCCGGTGCCAACGCCAAAATTTGCTGCAAGATGGCCAAACCTTCGGTCGCGCCATCCGGATCTGGCGGCAGGCCCAGGTCCATAGTCACCACCGCCGGTTCATGTCTGCGGACATGGGCTAAGGCGGACTCGCGGTCACCGGCAACTAATACCTCGTAGGCATCGAAGCTCCAGCGCAATTGTTTCTGCAACCCCAGATCGTCTTCAATGATCAACAACGTCTTTTTTTCCTGGCTCACTGCGTGACCTTTTGTGGTTTAACTTTCATTAAGCGGCTTTCTGTTCCGGCTCAAATAGCGACAAGACTAGCTTGAATGTGCTTCCTTTTGATGGTTGGCTGCTCACTTCCAGCGTACCACCTAATTCCTGCACATATTCCTTGGTTTCAAAGACCCCGATACCCATGCCTGCGAGCTTGGTAGAAACAAAAGGACTAAACAGTTTTTCCTGGATAAACTCTTCCGTCATACCGACTCCGGTATCGCTGATCTCGACTATCGCCGTGTTGCCTTGCTGGCGTAATATCACTCTGACCTCACCATCTTTCGGGGTGGCCTCAATCGCATTTTGTACGATGTGGCCGATAACTCTTTCGAGTCGCCCCCAATCTGCTTTAATGCAGACATTTTTTTCTAAAATCTCCAGCACAGGTGTCGGTGTGTATGGTGCTTTTGATTCGACCACCTGGGCTAATAGCTGATCCAACAAGATGCCACTGCGGTCGTCGGTGCTTGCACCGCGGCTGAGTTTTTGCAGCAAGACTTTCATTTTTTGTACAGAATGCTCTATGGTATCGAGCATATCCTTCTGAAATTCTGGGTTATTTTTATGTTTTTCTGCGTTCGACAACAATAAGGATAACTGTGCCACCAAATTCTTCAAGTCATGCACCATGAAGGTAGACATGCGGTTAAATGATTCAAACTGCCTTGCCACCATCAGTTCATTAGCGGAATCTTGCTGCGCCAGATAACTGGCGGCCTGACTGCCCGCAATTTTTAATAAATCAAGTATCTCCCAATTAAGCTTAATCGCACTTCTGGCTTTGGCCAACACCACAAAGCCAAATAATTTGCCGTGCAAGATCAATGGCAAAACTAGCCAGGCTTTGTCATAGGCGCTTAACCAGGCCGGTATGACTACCGCTTCATAGGTTTCAGAGCCAAGATCAATATCGCTTAAGTCTATCACCCACTGTTTTTCTTCCAGCAAGCGGCAAAAGCCGCTGTTGATAGACTCGGTACTGGCATTGAGTTGCATATTCCATTGACTCGACGCCTCGCAGAAACCGGATTCTCGCACTACAAACAAGGCAGCGGCCGGACTCTCGACTAATTCCGCCAAGGCACGGATAGCACGTTCGCCCAAGTCTGGACCTTGCATGGAAAGCGTGCGGGTGAAACGTATCCACTCTTCCCTATAGTCATAATTATAATTGTAAAAATGCTTACTTATAAAGACTTTCAACCACGAGCGTACCGAGCCTGAAAATATCAATACCACCAGCAGAACTACGGCACCAAACAGGAAGGCAACCTGCATCACGAAGCCCCAGTTACCGCCAAAATAGCGCAAATAGTAGCCAGCGGCAGCCATCGCTAATAGATAAAAAGCGGCTCCGAGCAAGGTCGCGGAATGAAATAAAATCCGACGCGACACCAGAATGCCTTGCGACCATTTGGGATTACGCGCGATCGAGATAGCCAGCAGCGGCACGGTGATCGCATCCACAATACCGCGCGCGGACCATATCTCACCATTCACCTTGCGGAACAGCATGGCGTCGCTATACAGATAGAAATCGTAGACAAACAAGCCACCAATACCGAGACACGCAAATTTAATACCCCAACGCCCTTTTTCTGAGGTATTTCTAAAGAACTGCTCGACTAACAGCATGCCGATGACCGACAACACGACGCGACCGTTGGTGTCGCTAAACAGATTGACGATAACACTGAGAAAGCCAGGTAAGATAAGTTCGCGCGCCAGCGTGGCAAATAGTTGCAGTAGCAAAAAACCGGAAATCACCAAGACGTGGGTCTTGGCATTGCGCAGAGCGGAAAAGCGGATTTCTTGCGGAGGATCTAATAAAATCAGCAAAAAAATCACCCATGCCGCGCTCCGGGCGAGTTCGAGAGTATGGGCAACGATGCCGAGGGGTATTTCTAAATAGGCGTGCAATGCCAGACTTGCGGCCCAGACTGCGGTGAGCAAACAGGCGCTGGTCATCGACAACCAATGCAATCTACCGCGCCATTTTGTCAGCAAAAGCAGGGAAAGAAGCGCAAATGCCAAGGCGGCGATGGAATAACTGAGAACAGCAACGCTAATCAGCATCCGGACTACTTTCTGATAAATTCAGTCGAGAAGAAAGCAATTTCATCGGGCACCTTTGCCCAGCAATACGACTTGTACCGTTTCCAAAAGAATTAAGACATCCAAAAACAGACTATTATTTTTTACGTAGTAAAGGTCGTATTGGAGTTTTTGCAGTGCATCCTCCACCGATGCTCCGTAGGCGTAGCGCACTTGCGCCATACCGGTAATGCCGGGCTTGATGCTATGTCGCATATTATAAAAAGGGACTTCTTTACAAAGCTGCTCTACAAAAAAGGAGCGCTCCGGGCGCGGTCCGACAAAACTCATCTCGCCTTTTAAAACATTAATAATTTGCGGCAATTCATCGATACGCAATTTACGTATCACACTCCCTACCCGCGTAGTACGCGGATCATTAGTGGTGGCCCATTGTGGTGCGTTGGCCTTTTCGGCGCTGGTTCCCATGCTACGAAATTTCAGTACCATATATGTCTGGCCGTTTTTCCCGACCCGCTCCTGCCGATAAAAAATCGGGCCGCGATCTTCTAGAAAAATTAAGCTCGCAGTAAAAATCATGACCGGCAAAGTCAACACAAACAGGAAGGCGCTCACCACCAGATCGAAGATTTGTTTGCTGAATTTACGTGAAAAACTTTGATTGAAGCCTTCGCCAAATACCAGCCAACCTGGCTGTAAAGATTCGACCCTGATCTGGCAAGCTTCGCGTTCAAAAAAGGCGGCAGCATCGATCACTTTAACGCCATTCAATTTGCAATCTAACAGCTCTTGTATAGGAAACTGCGCACCACGTCGGTTTTGTACCGCCACCACAATTTCATCGGCATGATGTTTTTCCGCCAAAGATACTATGCCTTCGACCTTGGGCAGAATGTATTTAGGTAGTACACAAGCGTCTTCATTAGGCAGCGGGACGAAGCCTATGATCTCGTACTCATGGTGAGCGGAATTGCTCAAGGCCAACTCATGACATTCTTGTGCCAATTTGCCGGTTCCTAAAAATATGATCCTCGATTTCAGCAATCCTGATTCAGACGTCTTAAAAAATAACACGCGTCCGATTAACACCCCAGTAGCGGAAAATACAAAAACCAAGCCCATCACTCCGCGACCTAAATAAAGATCGGGAAACACATAGAACAGCATAGTGATAATTGTTAAGGCCAGAGCGAATGCTGGCATTAAACGCAGAAAAGTGTTTCGTATTCCCTCCCGAAAATTAATTTGATACATGCCCAAGGCGCTGAGACTAAAAACAACAGTGAGAGCAAAGGTAACAGCAGTAAAGAAAAAGTGCTCTATGCCGACAAACGAGGGGTAACTATGATCCAGCATCCTGACCATGGCACCCAAATAGACCGCGCCTAGCGAAATACCAAACTCAAATATGAGTAAGCTGAAGGTAATTTTCGATACATGGTGATTTGCGATTCGCAACATTGATACTCCAAGTTTACGGCAACAGCTCTAAGCTTTAATTAAAAAGTGCTTTATTTACATATTTTTTGAATATTTTTTGATTTTAACATCCTTGCATGACAGCGTGATTAAGAAGACAATCTAAGTCAGCTTATGCAGATCGCATGATGTCGGTTCGCAACGCTAGCGTATCTAGCACTCACTAGTTAGTGCTAGGACTTACTATACAAGTCAAATTTGCTTGATGCAACGCCAACAATAACGACGCATCAAATTTCTAAAAACTGTTGCACATACCCAGAATTTCATAATGAGACCACTTGCTAAATTTCTTATTTTCAGTGGCATTTTGTTTGCGACTGCGTCACAGGCAAACGACAAAAGTGAAGCGACTCAGTTGCTGGAACAGATACGCAACACCATAGGCAAGGCTGCCTGTAATGATCAGCAACAATGCAAAACCATAGGGATAGGACTGAAAGCTTGCGGTGGTCCAGAACTCTACCTTGCGTGGTCTACGCTGGCTACCGACGTTAATTTATTAAACGCGCTCAGCCTAAACTACCGAACACTGCGTGAAGAGCAAATCAAAGCGGCCGGAGAAATCAGCAACTGCATGGCGATAAAAGATCCCGGTGCCTATTGTCAGATTTCAGCGGAAAAATCGGCTACAGGTGTTTGCCAATTAGGGCTGGACGGTGTGAATATCGCAAATTGATATTCAAAAACGAGAGAGGAATAGAAAAAGGCTGCACTTTCAAAAAGTGCAGCCTTTTTTAATGGCAGTCTGAAAGCTGCATTCAGACTGCCCTAGACATTACTTACGGATTCTCGTATCACTGCGTTCACCAACAGCGGTTGGCGCAACTGCACCAGTTTCTATCCGCAAGATCGTCGTGGCTTGTACATTGCCACCAGCATCTTTAAATTGACCGGCAGCTAAGTAGCGTTGATTATTTGCCAAACCAGACCAGCTCATGCCGATAGTCGCATTTGCACCGGCAACCACCTTACTTGGCGTTGCCAAGCTGAGGTTACCGCCTGTATCGCCAGTCGTTACGACCCAGCTAGACATACGGTAGCTCATATCGTCATTACCAGTTGCCGTTCCGTAGGCAGTAACACAGACTTTATAATTACCCGTCGCCGGACTAGCAATTTGTACTTGCTCTGTCGATCCATCATTACCAGAGTAAATGTAACTACCATCTGGCTTCAACAACATCATGTCGAAATCATCGGCACCTGGGTTGCTGGTATCTTGATTACGCAGAGAGAAGCGAGCTGCTACCGTATTAGCTGGGATGGCAAAGTTATGCACCTTAGTCGATGCAGTATCGCTACCCGCAGCACATGCCGCCTTCAATTGAGCACTAGTCAGAGCGCCTGGTGCCAACGTAACGGAATCGCCCAAAGTCGCGGCTTTCAAGCCACCTTTAGCAGTCCCCATCGAACCAGTGAAGCCAGTCTTAATGGCAAACAATTTACTACCAGAAACTTTGTCACTAGTGAGTTCAGCAGGAGCTGAAATCGCCTTACCGACTACGGCACTGAGTGGGCTACGAACGACATGACCAGCTGCATCAGACCAGGTCAGGGCACCATATGCCCAGACGTTTTCCGCGGCCGAGACCGGTGTGATTTTGACGGTGAATGCACCCTTTGCACCTGCTGCTAAATTCAAAGTTGAAGGAGTCACCAAAACGGAAAAACCTGGCAAACTTGCTACCGCGTTGTAGGTCGCTGCAGCATCGCTGACGTTAGTCACTTCACGCGTCAGGGTAGTTGGGCCAACCACGTTACCGACAGTCAATGAAGGTAAGTTGAGGTTGTAAGTCTCATTCAAAGTACCAATATTGGTACAGTCAGAGGCAGGGACAACCGCTGCTTTATTGACCTTACATTGATATTTGATGTAATCGTTTTTACCCATGTCATACACCAGACCTGGATTGGCCGCACCGTTTGGATTCACGTGACCTGCACCTTGCGACCAAGGCAATTTACCGTTTTGCATACCAGCCAAACCGTCATCCAGAGTAGGCGTGGCCGTTGTCATCATGGCGGACTTGACTGCGGCAGGCGACCAGGTCGGATGTTGCTGACGCAAGAGTGTCGCGATACCGGCGATATGCGGCGAGGACATCGAAGTACCTTGGTAGGATGCCCACGCTGGTGCACCAGCTGCATTGCCATCGGCAATCGCATTTCTCTCTGCCTCAGTCATACCTGGTGTGACATTGGCGATGATATCGACACCTGGACCGGTGATGTCCGGTTTGAGTTGATTGCCATCAAAACGGTTTGGACCACGTGAGGAGAAACCTGCCATGATAGGTGCCGGCACCTTCACGACACCAAATTTTGATATTGCTGCACTGGCTGACGCAGTAGTCGCGTAGGTTTGGATTAACGCACCATCGGCTGCGCTAACATGGACTGTTGGTACTGAATGCACTTCAGCCACCAGGCCAGCTCCGTTATCCACCAGCACCATACCAGCACCGCCGGCATTTAACACTGCCAAACTCTTGTCTACACGTGCGTTGGTGCCGCGGGTGCAGGTTACTACTTTGCCAGCGACCTTTGCCGGATCCAACAGTGGTGTGCCAGGAGACACAACACTACTGCTAAAACATAGTTTCAATTCGGTAGCATCGGCACCCGCGAGGCCTGCGTCTTCTGCCCGTATCATAGGAGAAGCAGCCAGATCGACGGTATTGAAACTCGCACCAGAATACTTCGCGCCATTACCTAAAGTGACTGAACTCTTCAAGCTGCGATCATGCGTAGATGCAGCAACGGTAGTCAGCCAAGGGCTGATATGTGCGACCTGATTATCTGGTCCGCTATTACCAGCCGACGCAGCAACAAAAACACCCGCGTTGGCAGCACGCAAAAAGGCCTGCTCCGCCAGGTCATTGACACTTTCACCACCGCTAATGGAGAAGTTAATCACGTTCACACCATCTTTAACCGCCTGATCAATCGCACTGACGATATCGATACTGGTACAGCTATTTTTACTCCCTGTACCATCGGTCGCTGTTGCATCAACGAAGGTCCAGCATACTTTATACGCCGCAATACGCGCACGCGGCGCCATACCCGTCGCGATTCCCATAGGAACACCGCTGATGATCGCAGTCGCGCCCCAGTTACCGGCAACGGTGGAGGCAGTGTGATCACCATGACCTCCGTGCCCTACAGTACCGCCGACTGAATCACGGGGCGAATCCAAAAATTCAGTCCAGTGAAAAGTAGGGTTACTGGCCTTCATACCACTAGCGTAGGCATGGGCGCCGACCAATTTATTATTACAATGCTTGGCAGGATCGAAACCTAAACCGCTATCGCAGGCACCTTTGTACGTCGCAGGAGCAGCACCAAAAACTTGGGTACCGCCAGCGTCATGGGTAGGAACGCCGTTCGCATCCACGCGATCAGCAAATGCCGGATTTTCTGGCCAAATACCTCCGTCAATAATACCGACGACCATGCCTTCGCCCGACATATTACGACCACCAAGCTGAGACCACATCCCATTGGCCGCATCTAAACCTAAAAAGCTAGTCGTCGTAATGGTCTGTAGCTGGCGCATTTCATTTGCCTGCACACTCAGAACATTAGGATTATTTTGCAGGCTGAATACCTCAGCATCGGTCAACATGGCGGCAAAACCATTGAGTACCGTGTTATAGGAAGCCAGAATTTCTGCGTTGGCGATGGTGGAGGTCACCAGATTTTGTTGGTCTCCCAGGTAACGTACATAATTTTGAACATCGACCGATTCAAAATTAATACGACTTCCTGAAGTTGCCTGAGTTGGCGCTAAATTCGCCACGCCACCGGCATAACTGGCGGTCGGTTGAGCTTGCAGTTGTACGATATAAGGACGACGTGTTTCTTGAGCGAAGGCGCTAGCGGCAAAACCGGATAGCAGCAGCATCGCAGCCAAAGAAATTGGGCGAAGTTTCATGTTCTTAATCCTTGAGAGTGATAGTTTTTAAGCTGTGTTTATACGGCGTTATTGCGGCGGCGCAAGCCAGCGATACCCAGCATGCCCAAGCCCATCAGTAACCATGTGGCTGGTTCAGGAACGGTGGCAGTGAGGACATTGTCTATAGCAAAATTCACTTTGCCATTGCCGTTGGTACAACCACTGAAATTGGCATTGGTGCAGGAAAACCCGAGAACCCTGACATAGTCAAAGTAAACGTCGGCAAACGCATCGTTGAGATTCAAGTTGGTAAAATTGTATTCGCCATTACTCAATCCGGACAGTAGTAAATCGGTAGTGAAAACCTGGGTTCCGCTGAATCCGGCAATACGCAAAAAGCTACTGGCGGGCAAGGTATCGCCAACACCGACGGTGCTCGCCATCAGGCTTTTTAACTGGAACTGTTGATTGTCTTCACGACCTAAATAAACATAGCCGTCATTGAGCCCAGCATAATAATTACTTTGATTATTTTGCGGGCAACGCAGTCCGTCGGCACAAATGTCGCCTTGATTGCTGCCATCGATGAAAGCACCAATCAAGTCGCCGTCGGTCCTGCCAACGCCGTAACTTTCAGTCCAGAATTGACCAGCGTTTTTATGATCGCCATGAAATACGAAGGGGCCGTCTTGCTGGGTTTCAAAATCGACAGTGGTAAATATGCTCGCGTGCGCGACGCCAGCGCTTAAGCAAGTCAAAGCAGCGGCAGCAATGCTAGTTTTTAGTAACTGTTTCATGCTCAGTCCTCATCTCAAATTATTTTTAAAATTTTTCTCCTGGACCGAGTTTCGTTCCAAGTTGCTGTCAAATATAACAATTCGTTTACCAGATGTGGAAATTATTTTATCAACAATAATTTATTAAATAGCACCTAAATCCAAATTTAATTTGGCACTTCATAGATGAAATTTTGTGCAAGATTATGTGGAAAAATTTTTCCACAAAGGAGAATATTTTTGCAAATTTTGTGCTCTTGTTGGCGTGTGGAAATTGCTGCAATAGCATAATTTCTTTGCAACAATATTTCATGCCAGAATATATACGTCCACAAAAAAATTTATAATAAAAATCGACGAAATTCAACACTGCGTGTTAGTCTTTCGCACACAAAATAGCGCTCGACCTGAGTTTTTGCATGCTAGTTGAATTCAAGCATGCAACAGAATGAGCAAAAGCTAAGTAAAAATTATGGGGAATAGGTCTGATGAAAGAAGTGCAGAAAAAGTGCAACAAGAGCTTGCAGGCGAATACTCAGCATGAGGGTTTTACTTTATTGGAACTATTGGTCGTTATCGTGATTATCGGTTTGCTAGCGGCTTACGTAGGTCCAAAATATTTTTCACAATTAGGTAAATCTGAAGTGACGATCGCCAAAGCGCAAATTGAGGCCTTCGAGAAATCCCTAGACACTTACCGCTTAGACCTCGGTCATTATCCGAATAGTGAGGAAGGCTTAAGCGTCTTGCTGACCGCACCTGCAGCCAATGCAGAAAAATGGAATGGCCCTTATCTTAAGAAAGCAGTACCACCCGATCCATGGGGACATCCGTATATTTATCGTTCGCCCGGCACTAAATCTGAATTTGAAATCGTATCCTACGGGCGCGATGGTCAGCCAGGCGGTAGTGGCGAAGACGCCGATATCAGTAACTAATTCGCCCCAGTTCACCCTAAGATGAGTTAAGCGCCATGCAGTACGATGTTCGAGCCTTAGCGCCCGATTTAGTTATATCCCTATTGACTATCGAAGCTGTCGACGAGGCCGATGCGCGTCGTCAGGTTGAGGCGCGCGGCCTCTTCGTCAGCGCGATCCATCCTTTGCGCGCGAGCTGGAGCACGGGCTGGCCGCGCAAGTCCAAAAGCGCCCTTTCCTTGGTACTGTTCAGCCAGGAATTATTGGCACTATTGAGTGCTGGTTTGGGTGTGGTCGAGGCACTTGAAGCCTTACAGGAAAAAGAAGCCAATACCAATACACACGCAGTGTTAGGGCGTTTGCTGGCGGGTTTACGCGAAGGTAAACGCTTCTCTGCAGTATTGGCGGAACAAGAAAATTTATTCCCTCCTTTATACGTAGGAATCGTCAAAGCCGCTGAGGGCACCAGTGACCTCCCACGATCACTGACGCGCTTTATCGACTATCAACAACGGATCGATATAGTGCGCGGAAAAATTATCAGCGCCGCTATTTATCCTATGATTTTATTAGGCGTAGGGGGAGGCGTAAGTACCTTCCTCATTACCTATGTGGTGCCACGCTTTGCCGAAGTGTATCAGGGTGCCGGGCGTAACTTGCCGTGGATGTCGCAATTGCTGCTGAGTTGGGGGCAATTTGCCGCGAATCACGGCGCGTTCTTATTCACTGCGATAGCCGGTTTACTGAGCCTGATTATCGTATTACTGCGCCGTATGATGGCACAGGGCGGCATCGCCCGTATTTTGGCTAAATTACCCGGCGTTGGTGTACGTGTTCATGTCTACCAATTATCCCGTTTGTATCTGACCTTGGGCATGCTGATAGAAGGCGGTATTCCTATCGTTCAGGCGATTACTACCGTGCAGGATATGGTCACACCTGCGGTTAGGATAGGCTTAAAAAACGCCCGCAACATGATCGAATCCGGCATGTCGCTCTCTATCGCTTTTGAAGAAAATAAACTGACGACGCCAATTTCATTACGCATGTTACGTGTGGGTGAACGTACCGGCGACATGGGACCAATGTTAACGCAATCGGCCGCGTTTTACGATGGCGAAATCAGTCGCTGGATAGACAGATTTACACGCACTTTTGAACCGCTGTTAATGGCTGCGATAGGTTTGATCGTCGGTGCCATTGTAGTCTTATTGTATATGCCTATTTTTGATCTGGCCGGAGATATGTCATGAGTAACCCGGCGATGGCGATCGACGCCTCTATGCTGGCACGCGCACGAACCCAGAGTCAGTTATCGCAACGCCCTTTGATCACAGAATTGGAAGAATTGAGTGGCGGTGATCCGCGCCAACTAGTGCATGGACTGGCGCTACCTCTGGGTCTGGCTGTGTTGGAAACGGCCGACATGCTTGGATTGACACCTGCTTTCGATCTACTGCCGTTATCACAAGCGATGACGCGCCACTGTGTATTGTTACGCGATGTTGAACAACTCGTGATCGCAGTGATCGCAGATCCTTTTGATCTTGATTTGCAGACCTGGCTGAGTCAGCGTGCCAATGCAAGTATCCGACAAGCATTACCTATAAAATTGGCCTTGCAGTCTGACATTCAGGCCTATCTTTCCAAGCAGGAGGAATCGGCACGTGCGGTCGATAATTTATTGCCAGGTGCCGTAGATACTAAGCGCGATCACAAAACCGCAGCTAATCTATCATTTGCCTCGGTATCGGAAGCGGCTAGTCCCGCTGTGAAGCTAGTTAATTCAACCTTATATGACGCCTTAAAAGCAAGTGCTTCAGACATCCACCTGGAAAGTACCGCGGCTGGTCTGGCGGTCAAATATCGGGTAGACGGGGTGCTGGATCACGCCACTTCAGTTAACGGCATAGAACTAGCAGAACAAGTCATTTCGCGCTTGAAAGTATTGGCAGAACTCGACATCGCTGAACGCCGGGTGCCGCAAGATGGTAGTTTTAGGGTAGAAACTGGCGGACGCGAAATCGATTTGCGAGTCTCCATCATGCCGAGTATTCATGGCGAAGATGCGGTGATACGGATACTCGATAAACGCGCCATGATAGAAGCCTATGGCGCACTAACACTTGAGTCTCTTGGTTTTGATATGGCATCGCTAGTCACTTTGCGTACCTTAGCGCAGGAAGCTTATGGCATGTTACTGGTCACCGGTCCCACTGGCTCCGGTAAAACCACCACACTATATGCCGCCTTAACTGAGATTCATAATGGCCGTGAAAAAATCATCACGATTGAAGACCCGGTCGAATATCAACTGCCTGGTATTTTACAAATTCCTGTGAACGAAAAAAAAGGGTTAACTTTTGCAAAGGGCTTGCGTTCCATCTTGCGGCACGACCCGGACAAAATTATGGTTGGTGAAATTCGCGATCGGGAAACTGCCGAAATAGCAGTGCAGTCTGCACTAACCGGACACTTGGTCTTGACCACGGTGCATGCGAATAATGTGTTTGACGTATTTGGTCGTTTCACCCACATGGGAATCGATCCGTATGCCTTCGTTTCTGCACTTAATGGCATTTGGGCGCAGCGTTTAGTGCGCATGAATTGCCCTCATTGCGCCAGCCCTCATGTACCTAGTGATGCGGATTTAGCGAGTGTCAATTTGTCGCGCAGCGAAGTTCTTGATTTTCAGTTCATGCAAGGCAAAGGCTGCGGCGATTGTCGTGGCACCGGCTACAAAGGTCGACGCTCTATCGCAGAAATTCTTACTCTGAATGACGAAATTCGTGAACTAATAGTCGACAAACGTCCGATACGCCAGATCAAAGCAGCGGCTTACGCAAATGGCACCAGAAGCCTGCGTTTAGCGGCTTTGGATTTGGTAAGACGCGGTGCCACGACACTAACAGAAATTAAGCGAGTGACTTTGCATGTTTAAACGTTTCGGCCAATCATTAAGAATCGGCATTGCACGTGACAGTATCACTGTGCTGCGCATTAGCAAATGGCACGAACCGGCAGTGACGGTGCTATTTGAACAAAAATTTGTGGCGCTGGATAACCACACACCAGACCAGTTACGCTTGCGACTAGAACAAAGCATGCAAGGAATAGCCGCAAATAATCTCCCTACAACGATAGTACTGGCCGACGATTTAGTCCGGCTTTGGCAAGTAACGCCCCCCCTAGGAAGTACTCGGATAGCGGATATACAGGCAGCGGCAGCCATGCGTTTTTTTTCTTTGTTTGGTGAAACTATGGACGATTGGCAGATGAGCGCCGACTGGCAAGTGCGCAGGTCGTTTTTTTCCGCCGCAATTCCACACACTATACTCAAGGTACTGACACAACTTGCACACGAACATCAATTGGCCTTGGTCGAGATAGCGCCGCAATTTGTTTTGGCGTGGAACCGCTGGAGTGCAAAGATCAAACCCGGTGCATGGTTCGCTTCAATCAACGATCAGGTACTAAGCGTCGCGCTAATTGAAGGATCGAACATCTGTGCAGTACATAGTATCTTAGTACCAACGGAAGCGAATCATGATTGGCTACAAGCACATCTGACGCGACTTGGTCTATTGCTAAATGTTACAGTCCCAACCCAGTTGCAAATATGTGGACAATTCAAGCAAAGTTGGGAGCAAGAGACCGCTCTGCTCAACTGTAGCCGACTGGTCCAGTCAAGTCAGGAAATTCCGGGGTATACCGCCGGCATAGAGTTAGCCTTGACTGGAGCCTCGCTATGAAACAAATTAGAATTGACTTTGCGAAGGGTAGTCTGCGCCGTACGATATGGCATAGCACGCCCCTGCATTGGTTTATTTTTGTCCTCGGCGTAGTAGCCTGTCTGACTGTTAGTTACACAATAGTCCATAACCAAGGGCTGCAACAAGAGCAGCAAGCGTATAGAAACAAAATTTTAAAAGAACGCAATAGTCAAATAGCACCTGTAAAAAAAATTGAAATCCCTATGGCGCAAGCAAGTGCCGTAAATCAAGTCGTATTGCAGCTCAATCTCCCCTGGCGCGAGTTGCAGTATGCGTTAGAAGAAGCGACCTCTGAGAAAGTCGCGGTGCTAGCACTAGAGCCTGATGCAAAATCACGTATATTGAAGATCACGGCAGAAACCAAAAACAGTGACGATATGTTGTCCTATATTGATAGACTTAAATTACAAGATTTTTTTGTCAGCGTGGTCTTAAACAAACATGAAATTAATGAACAAGACGCGAATAAACCCTGGCGCTTTCAACTAGATTTGGAATGGTCAGAAAAAGTGAATAAGCCATGAATTTCTCTGCTTTCGCGACGCTCCAGTTGCAAGCACGTTTATGGCTACAAAAACGTGGCTTAATCGCCAGTGTTGGAGTCTTGTTTCTAACATTAGCTTGCCTTGTCTGCTTGGGCTATTTTTCTTATGCAAGAACGCTAACGTTTCCCGCGCAACTCAGTAATCTCACTAAGCTGGAGAAATTGGATGCAGCCGTACAGACAGATAGCGAGTATCAGAATCTGGCGATTTTTTATGATGCCCTGGGCGAGCGGCGCTATGCTGAACAGCAACTAAAAACCATATTCGCATTGGCTAGTAAAAATGGTTTAAGTCTGGCAAAAGGGCAGTATAAATTAAGCTATGACAAAAACTCTCATGTCTATACCTACCAGATAGTTTTACCCGTAAAAGCTTCCTATCAGGCCATTTGGCAGTTTGCGCTCCAGACTCTGGATACGATACCGTTTGCTGCATTGAATGAAGTTAGTTTTAAGCGCGATAGTGTTACCGATAATATGCCAGAAGCAAGTTTGCATCTGAGCTTGTATCTGCATGACGTCGCGAAAAAGGGGGGGCCATGAAGCCGCGTCATTTAGTACTGGCGCTCGCTCTGTTACTGGCCGCTGGCGTCGCATTATTCGGAGATAAGACTCCTGCCAGCGGCGTGGCAGAAGCGGTGGCACGTGCCACACCTACAAAAAAAATGACTGTTGCAAACGTGAAATCACCAGCATCGACGGCCGCCGTAAGCGCAAAAATAGAAAACATACGTCCACGTCCCAAATTTGCGCCAGAAGATAGTATGGGAGACAACACGGTAGCCTCGCCGACGGCAATGTTTGGAAATCAAAACTGGAATCCGCCCCCGCCACCAGCGGCCAAAGCTATACCAGTAGCACTCGTGCCACCTAGCGCGCCACCACTGCCTTTCGTGTATTTGGGTAAATCTCTGGCTGACGGTACCTGGGAAGTATTTCTTGGTCGTGGCGACCGTACTATTATCGTCCAAAACAATAGCCTTATCGACGGCACTTATCGTGTCGATGCGATAAAACCGCCGCTACTCTTCCTCACTTATCTTCCGTTGAATCAGATTCAACAGCTCACCATTGGAGTTCTCGACTGATGTTAAGTCAATCGCAAAAATACGGTTCATCAAGCGCACCGCTGTTCCGTTTGTTAAAGTGTTTCGCCTTGCCTATGTTGGTATTGGCGCTGACTGGCTGTGCTGCACAAATCGCCTATAGGGATGCTAAGAAATTAGTCGCGGAAGATCAAATCGAGGCAGGACTGGTCAAATATAGAGAGGCCATGCGTGCTGATCCCTATAATGCAGAATATCGTATTGCCTACCTACGCATCCGAGACAAGAGTGTTTTGCAATTACTAGAACAAGGCGAGGCCCTATTTAGCGAGGGAAATAACGAGGCGGCTAGAAATAGTTTTAATCAGGCCTTAATACTGGACCCTGGTAGTGAACGTGCTCGGAATGATTTGAGGTCGCTAGAAATAAATACGCGTCAGGAAAAACAGTTGGTAGCGGCCGCAACCGCGCTCGACATGAAAGAACACGAGACAGCGCGTCAGATACTCAGTGCCGTCTTAGCTGAAACCCCTGGCAATCAAAAAGCCCGCAGCATGCTGGCATCTATTGCTGAAAAACCCAAAACAACCAGCGCGGAAACAGGAATAGCAAAACAATTTAAAAAACCTATTTCTATACAATTTAAAGATACGCCGTTGCGCCAGGTATTTGACGTGATCGCCCGCACATCCGGTTTAAATTTTGTGTTCGATAAAGATGTCAAAGCGGATCAAAGGACCACCATTTCTTTAAAAAATAGCAGTATCGAGTTGGCGGTTTACTATCTGCTCATGAGCAATCAGCTAGAACAGCAAATTGTCGATGCCAACACCATCATGATTTATCCAAATAGTGCCGCCAAACTTAAGGAATACCAAGAAATGGTGGTGAAGACATTTTTCATCACCAATGCGGATGCCAAAGTTGTCGCGAATACGCTTAAAACCATACTCAAATCCAAAGACATCGTGGTGGACGAAAAGCTCAATCTGGTGATTTTACGTGATACACGTGAATCGATACGTCTGGCGGAAAAATTGGTCGCCTTGCAAGATATTCCTGAAGCCGAAGTCATGCTAGAAGTTGAAATACTCGAGGTAAAGACCAATCGTTTGACTGAACTTGGCGTGGCATGGCCAGCCAGTCTCGCATTGACGCCCTTGGCGGCGAACAACGGAGTAGGTTTGACGATTGCTGACTTACGAAATCTGAATCAACGCAATATTGGTATTACCACCCCCAGTGTGACCATCAATGCGAACACCAAAGATGGAGATGCCAATACCCTCGCCAATCCAAGGATACGGGTGAGAAATCGAGAAAAGGCCAAAATTCATATTGGTGAAAAATTACCAAGTGTCACCACTACAGTCTCACCGGGTGCCGCGGGATTTGCTTCTGAATCGGTCAGTTATATCGATGTCGGATTAACGCTCAATGTAGAACCGACTATCTATCTGAATAATGAAGTGGCCATTAGGGTCGATCTCGAAGTGAGTAATTTACTCGGAACCATGACTACTAAGCAAGGTGCCGTAGGCTATCAAATTGGTACACGTAAAGCCACCACGGTACTGCAATTAAAAGATGGAGAGAATCAAGTATTGGCCGGCCTCATCAGCAATGAAGATCGCAGCAATGGAAATAAAGTTCCTGGTGTGGGCGATCTACCAGTGCTCGGCCGCCTGTTTGGCAGCACCAAGGACGATACGCAAAAAACAGAAATCGTGCTCTCTATCACGCCTAGGCTGATACGCAATATCCGCCGCCCCGAAGCGAACACTTCAGAATTCGCTGCAGGTACGGATTCTAATTTTAGAAATCGGCCCGAAGCCGCTGGTCGGACACCGGCGATAGTCGCACCTGCCAAAGTTGAACCGGTAGTCACTCCCGTACTAGTCCCTGTCTGGCCTGCGCCGGCTGAGGTTAGCACTGAACCGGCAGTGAAGCAGGAATAATAATGTCAGTCGAGTGCTACAAATTGCGTGGTTTTACCCTGATAGAATTGTTAGTGACTTTGGCGATTTTAGGTTTATTGGCTAGTCTCGCCATTCCTGTGGCACAGGTCGCTCAACAGCGAAAACAAGAGCGTCAATTACGGACTGCGTTACTAGAGATACGGCACGCGATCGATGCTTATAAAGCGGCGGCCGATGAAGGTCGCATCGTCAAATCAGGCGCAGGAAATTCGTATCCGGAAAGTTTGGAATTACTGGTGGAAGGGGTAACGGATCTGAGTAGCCCAAAACACGCGAAAATGTTTTTTTTGCGGCGCTTGCCACGTGATCCATTCAACCCCGATACCGAACTTAGCGAGTCGCAAACTTGGGGTAAGCGCAGTTATGCCAGCGAGGCCAGCGATCCGCGTGAAGGTGCCGACGTCTATGACGTTTACTCCACCTCAGAAAAAATAGGCTTGAACGGCATCCCGTATAGAAAATGGTAAACATGAAAAATCTGGCTAGACGAAATAGCGGGTTTACACTGATAGAATTATTGGTGGTGCTAGGGATTATTGCCCTGATGCTGACGCTGGCGGTACCGCGTTATTTCCCGACTATTGATGCGGCCAAAGAAGCCATGCTAGCCGATAATTTACGCAATATGCGCAGCACGATTGATCAATATTATGCGGACACTGGCCGCTATCCAGAAAACCTAGGGCAACTAGTCGAGAAAAAATATCTCAAAGCCTTGCCTATCGATCCGATTACGGAAAGTACGGAGACCTGGATCATCTTGCCGCCGGAAGATGACACCAAGGGCAATGTCTACAACATCAAAAGTGGTGCCAGCGGCAATGACCGCAATGGTAAGTCTTATCTAGACTGGTAATAGCATGAGGGTTAAAACTCGCTACCGACAAATTCAATCCGGCTTCACCTATGTAGGCTTGATCGTCTTAGTGGCGATTATAGGATTGGTCGCGGCCAGCACCCTGAAAATGGGCGCCTTGTTACAACGCCGTGCGGCAGAGCAAGACTTGCTGGAAGTCGGTGCAGCCTTCACCGCCGCCTTTAATAGCTATGCCGAAGCCTCTGGGCCAGAACAGCGTAGAAGCCCCACTACACTCAATCAGCTATTGCGCGATCCGCGCTTTCCCTCTGTCAAGCGCCACTTACGCACTTTATATGCGGACCCGACTAGCGGTGAAGCCGAGTGGGGCATAGTGCTGGGTGGTGATAAGCTAAGTATTATTGGTGTGTATAGTTTATCCAACGCAAAACCCATCAAACAGGGAAACTTTACACCAGGATTTGAGCACTTTGAGAACAAGGCGCATTTGAGCGATTGGATATTTATGGGGCGCGAAGCCCGCTTGTTACCGCAGCAAGCGAATACTCCTAAGTCAGCGACTCCGGTCCCTACATCGCTTACTGATATAGCTAAACCTGGCTCATAAACTAGTCTATTTCATCCGGTGTCTGCGAAAAAACAGGCAGACTTATTCAGCCATGATATTTACCAATTGCGTCAAATCATAGCCACCGTCGTGCGCTTGCGTTGGTGAACTTAGCACCATATTTCCAAATCCGCACATTCTAGTGATACCTAACGCCTTGGCAATGCTCAGCAAGCGTTCACTCTCATTGAGAGAGCTGCAGTGCGCCATGGTCTGCATCCAATATTTTTCATCTTTAAGCCCGTGCAAGATAGCGGTGACATCATCGTACTTAATGATGTGCAAAAAGCGACATAAAGGAGAGGGAATCAAGCCAGTTTTCCATTGGCTCCAGACCGCAGTTGACCATGAATTTTCTACAGGGCAGTGCAAACTAACTGCTCCAGTAAGTATACTCTGAGCCTTGATATCTTCTCTGGCGTTGACGATGTCGACATAATCATCGTTACTACGAAGCGCAGGAGCATCATCGTAAACCGATTGAAATGCCGCATGCAGGGAAGACAAGAAACGTTCAAATTGTTGATCAGAAATTTTACTTTCGACAAACAATGCCTGCAAATTATTACAAGCTTTTTGATCCCACATGCTAACGTCCATCACGATATTTTTACATAGCGTTGCTAGTTGCGCGTCTTTCAGACCGGCAGCGGTTAATACACCGATACCATATTTCGGACCATGACTTAGTATCCTTGCGGCGTAACCCAGATCAGTACGCCAGCTCATCACGGCATCCAGCCCACCCCACACGATAATTCTATCGACATTTTTTTTGAACAATATCTCTATTTCTTTATCGCCGCCCTTCCAGAAAAATGCAGCGAGTCGTGTGACTAATACTTTGTCGCCGTCAGCGGCAAACAGGCTTTCGATAAAGATGCCGGGCACACCACCATCAGCTGTCGAGAATTTATAAAAATTGATGTTGCCCGATAGGAGGCCATCGACCAGACCATCGAGACCAGATACCAGAGTATTGGTCGCGCCTATATGTAGTACCAAGCCAACAGGGCTGACCGATCTATTGCCGATTGCAGCTTGCCATCTTTGCTCTAGTGTTTTTCTTGAAAAAAATTGTGCGCACTCGTTAAAAAACAGAGTAATCGAACTTCCGGCTATTCCTGAGTTTTCTAAGTGCGCTAGGATACGCGTATGAAAAATATTAGTTTCATCGCTCCAGAGCCTGCCCAACTTGACCAAAATATCTATAATTTCATCTCGCGGCGGGGGCGGACTCAGCGCTAAGGCCTTACCAGTTTCAAGTAAGTGTTGAAGTTCATTTGCGTGTACCGGAGCGCTACTGTTTTGCATTCGGCCAAACTGAAAGCTTTTATTGAGCATGGTGGTCTTTTGCAAGATATTGCTCGGCATGGAGTGCGCAGCTCATGGCTTTTTTGGAGCCGCCTCTTCCTGTAATCGTCAAATAATCGCCGACCCGCCCACAAGCGCAATGCTGCTCCAGATAGCCCAAGTCCGAACTAAGTAAACTTGCAGAGGGATAGCTTTGCAAGATCGGGGTGAATAGTTGGACTAAACCAGTCTCTCCATGCGCGAGTTCCTCCATGCTTCTAAGGTCTCGTATTACGACATGGGCGAGCGCGGAAACATGTAACTTATTTTTTTCACAGGCCACATATAGCGCGGGATGCTCAACCAGCGAATAAGAATCGCGTATAGCCGAGGCTGGCATATTGCTAAACCTGGTCAAATAGGCATACAAATTAAAATCCTCGCCATACAAATGAGCAAACTCTTTCCAACCGCCGCCGCTCAAAATATAACTATCATCTGGAAATTTCACCTCCCCATATTTGTGATGATAGGCTTTGATGATCTCGCAACTGTAATGCAGAAAGCCCAATATCCGGATAGGCTTTGCTGTCAGTACATAAGCTCTTAAAGTCTCGACTGCTTGTTCGAGTAAAAACACGGTCCGCCCTTGCGCATCAAGATCGAGTGCGTAAAAATTGGCCAGACTAGGTGTTAGATGAGATACCACGCTATCGGTGCCGGCGGTGCCTGCTCCATTCGATGCGTCCGGGCTGTAGCCGGCGAATAAATAGTTGGCTGGTTCTGGACTTGCCAGGCCAAACTCACCGTAGACCTTGAGTATCCCGGCCACGATACGTACCAGAGAAGTCTCATCTATTGTGATTTCGGCCTTTTGGCCGCTAGTTCCAGACGAAAGAATATTGAGCGTAGGTGCTTCAAGTGCAGTACTACTGAGTGTATATTTTTTGAGTACCGAGGAGCTGATGTAGGGAATGCTCAGCAAGTCTTCAAAGCACTGGAATGACGCTAGCTCACAATCTGCTAGACGCATCAATTTACGATAAAAATCATAGTCCTGATATTGAATATGCAGGGTTTCTCGCATTGCGGCGAAAAACGCCGTCTTCCATTTTTCGTCTTTATTAAAGCTATCGAACTGGTATAAGCGATCCACCGCATTATCGCTATTTTGGCCAAGAATGTGGGCTTTAGCTAGCAGCAATTGCGGCGACGCCATCAGGTTATTGAGCTGATTCAAGTTGCTCTCCTTTGAAAATGAGTTTTCTAAAAATCACTTCGAAAAATAGAACAACCCAATCAATGCAAATTTAAACCCTTTACAACTATAGTTAACAAAATAAAGAAATGTTAGAAATTATTATTTTCCTATGCAGAAGCGTGAAAAAATAACTCCCAACAAATCATCTGAAGTAAATTCGCCGGTAATGCCGTTGAGTCTGTCTTGGGTCAATCGTAATTCTTCCGCGAATAAATCTAATGATTGATCATTTTGCGCTGCATAGCTGGCGGCAAATTCCAGATGTTCACGTGCTTGCTTGAGCGCGATCAAATGACGTTCGCGCGCCAGGTACAGTGATTCACCAGTCTGCTGCCAGCCTGCAATGCGCAACAATTCTTTGCGCAATAAGTCCATGCCCAGATGTTCTTGCGCCGACAAATAAATATGCGTTGCGTCTTCCATTACATCGACACTGGCATGATGTCCGGAGACATCAATTTTGTTCCAGATACGTATTACCGGGACATTCAGCGGAAAGCGTTCTACGATAGATTCGTCTGCACGGGTCGGACCACGACTGGCATCGAGTAAATGCAAAATGACGTCGGCTTTCTCGACTTCAGCCCAGGTGCGTTCTATGCCTATGCGTTCGACGGCATCAATCACGTCGATGTTCTCGCCAAATTCTGGCTCATCGTGCTCATGTCGTATCCCTGCGGTATCAATGATATTGAGCGGGATACCTTCTATGTGGATAGTCTCAGTAACCTTATCGCGGGTGGTACCTGCAATCGGAGTGACGATGGCGACATCATCTCCGGCTAGCGCATTGAGCAAAGACGATTTGCCTACATTCGGCTGACCTGCCAACACCACATTAAGACCGCTGCGTAACAAAGCCCCTTGCGCGGCTTGCTCAAAGACCTTTTGGAGTGCGCTTTGTATCGCTAATAATTGTCCGCGCGCATCGGATTTTTCCAGAAAATCGATTTCCTCTTCTGGAAAATCTAAGGTTGCCTCCACCAACATGCGTAGGTGCACCACTTTTTCGACCAGAGCATTGATGACTTTTGAGAAAGCGCCAGATAAAGATTGCGATGCCGATTTAGCCGCCGCCTCGGTCGAGGCTTCAATCAAATCGGCGACTGCTTCGGCCTGCGCCAGATCGAGCTTATCATTCAAAAAGGCACGCTGAGTAAATTCGCCGGGTTGCGCCAGTCGCAAACCGGCATCTTTACCCGCTTCCAGGCAGCGCGTCAGCAACATCTGCATCACCACTGGGCCGCCATGTCCTTGCAACTCCAGCACATCCTCGCCGGTATAAGAATGCGGTGCCTTAAAAAAAATCGCTAAGCCCTGATCAATCACGCTACCGTCCGCCTGGGTGAATGGCAGATAAGTGGCGTGGCGCGGCTTAAGTTGAGTGACGCCGAACAAGGCACTGACAATCGGTGTCAGATTTTTGCCAGATATGCGGACCACGCCTATACCACCACGGCCAGGAGCAGTTGCGATCGCAGTAATTGGGGTAGGGTCGTAAGTAGTGTGATGATTCATAAGGAATTTTAACCTTGCAGGCTATACCCGCAAAAAAATTTTAGTGCTTGTGATCTAAATGCTACAAAGGATACTGCTATGCCAAGCCCTTCGCCATAAAAAAAGCCCATGCACGCATGGGCTTTTTTCTAGTTAAATGCGTAGATCAAGACTTGTGTTCAGCCGGGATCAACTTATTATTGATCACCCATTGCTGAGCTATCGACAACACATTATTGACTACCCAGTACAGTACCAGGCCTGATGGGAAGAAGAAGAACATTACTGAGAACGCCAAAGGCATAAACAACATCATCTTCGCTTGCATAGGATCAGCAGGTGCAGGATTGAGTTTAGTCGTGATGTACATAGAGATCGCATAAATCACTGGCAAAATGTACCAAGGATCTGGAGCGGTCAGATCAGTAATCCAGCCCACCCAAGGCGCGCCGCGCATTTCTACGCTGGCTTGCAAGACCCAGTACAAAGACAAGAACACCGGCATCTGGATCAAGATAGGCAAGCAACCTCCGAGCGGATTGATCTTTTCTTTCTTGTACAACTCCATCATGGCCTGATTCATTTTTTGCGGATCGTTTTTGTATTGCTCGCGCACCGCTGTCATTTTTGGTGTGACCACTTTCATCTTCGCCATACTGCGATAACCGGCAGCCGACAGTGGAAACAAAGCAAGCTTGATAGAGATGGTGAAGATCACGATAGTCCAACCCCAGTTACCCAATAATTTGTGGATTAATTCCATCAACCAGAACAGGGGCTTTGCAACTAAGGTCAACACGCCATAGTCCTTCACCAGTTCTAATCCTGGCGTGACTTTTTCCAATAATGCCGATTCTTGTGGGCCGGAATACAAACGTGCGTCCATTGCCAATGTTGCGCCTGGAGCGATCGTCCCCATAGGCAAGATACTGCCCACCGCGTACAGATTGGTATCGACTTTTTTAGTGAAAATTTCACGCTGTGTTTTATCTTGTGGAATAAATGCAGAGACGAAGAAATGTTCAATCACAGAAACCCAACCGTTATCAGCCTTAGTCGCATGGTTGCTATTGCTAGAGCCAAGTTTTTCAGTTTCTTGCTTACCAATTTTTTCGAAATCAAGTTTTTGAAACTTGTCAGCATCGGTGTACACAGCAGGCGCAAAAAAATCACCGCTACCTGAGAACATGCCGCCGCTTTCAGGCTTAGTACCGTCATGTAACAACTGCAAATACAGAGAAGGAGTAATCGCAGCCGCAGTGTTATTGCTCACTTCATGCTTGACGTCGATAACGTAGTCACCTTTTTTGAAGGTAAAAGTTTTGCTCAGTTTAACGCCAGCCTGCTCAGACTCTAATACCAATTGGACATGGTTACCATCGCCCAAGACACGCACGCCTGGCTTAGCAATAAAACCGGATTTATGGTTAGGAAAATTACCGCCTAGCAAACCTGTCTGTGCCAAGTAGGTACGTTTCGCATCTTGCGTGAACAACACCACGTTTTTGCTGTGATCATGGCTATCTTTATGCTTAAGCAACTCTAAGCGCTTTACTTCGCCCCCGATGGTATCAATATCGGCCTTAATCAGATCAGTCGTGATGGTAATGATTTCACTCTTGATTGCCGGTGTATCGGCTGCAATTGCACCGACACTGGCAGCAGTGGCGTCAGCCAAAGCCTTGGGTGGATTGGTAGTTGCGCTGGCAGACGCCGCAGTATTCTTGCTCTGTTGCGCAGTCGGCGCAGGGAAAAACATAGATTGCTTGCCGCTATGGCGCATCCAGTTGTCCCAGAGGATCAACAGCGACATCGAAAAAACAACCCACAGGACGGTACGTTTGATATCCATTTGTGTATTTGACGAAGATTAGGAGAGTTTAGAAGAATGACCCGCAACAGATGTGGGGGCAGATGTTAATTTTTCAGCCTTGGGTGGAACATTATCCACGCCGCCAGGATGCCACGGATGACATTTACAAAGGCGTTTTCCTGCCAGCAGACTACCTTGGCAAGCACCGTATTCACGGATCGCTTCTGCAGCATACTCGGAACAGCTAGGATAAAAACGGCAGCGCTGCCCCAACATAGGGCTGATCATTAGTTTATATCCGCGCAGTAACAGTAGCAGCAAGGATTTCATGACGCAGGTTCGGCCGGAATTTTTTGTGACGCAAACAAACGCACGATCTCCACCCTCAACTCGCGTTTAAGTTGGGCGGTAGTGGCTGGTCCTGCCTTAGTATTGACCGGCTTAGACAAACGCACAATACAGTCGACATTTATTAATGTCGACTGCCGAAACACTTCGCGTGTCACGCGTTTGATTGCATTGCGCGTCGCCGCACGCGGGGCAAATCGCTTTGCCGCGACCACACCTAAACGAGCGTGCTCCAACGCAGTCGGGCGGGCATACAAAACGAAATGTGCCGTTCTTTGTACGGGGCGCAAACGAAAAACGGATGAAAACTCATCCGTTTTAACGATACGCCTAACGCGCGCAAAATCTCCGCTGGCGTTGGTCATGTCGATTGCATTGATCATCTCAATAATCTAGCTATCGCCACATCAGCCTAAGCTGCTGCGGCCAATAGCCAGAACAGATCAAGCTGCCAGGCGTTTACGGCCTTTGGCGCGACGTGCATTCAGAACAGCGCGGCCGCCGCGGGTTGCCATACGTGCGCGGAAACCGTGAGTGCGCTTACGGCGAACTACGGAAGGTTGATAAGTACGTTTCATGTTGATCTCGCTATTTTAAGCAAATAATAAATCGGAATTACGGGTAATAGCGTGAAGCGCGTTGATAAAACTTACACTTAATTTACACTTTCTCACACTCTATTCACACCATTACTGCCCCAAAACCGCTGCTCATGACTGCTTCATTAGTTGTTTCATTACAAGCAACAAATGCAACATCCATTAAAATAGGGGTAGGGAACCCATAATTATTCACTAGTTTGGCATTCCATGTCAATCCATTTGACGCAAATTTAATCAGGCTTGCGCTTTTAATAATTAAGAAATTTCCCTCCAAGCTGTGGATAACTCTGGCTGGCAAGGGTAGAATAGCGGATTAGTGTGTCAGCTTTATTTTGTTCTTTTTGCAATTGTGCCGGATTGATACTTCTACGGTATTTAGCAACATACTGGCAAGTCCAAAAAGTAAGACGAACGAAATTTTCTGTTCATACGCAAGCATTTTATAACGAGTATTCATGGATAATTTTTGGCAAGCCTGTTCTTCTCAACTAGAGCAGGAGCTCACGCCGCAACAATACAGCGCTTGGATCAAGCCTTTAGCCCCCGTCGATTACGAAGACGGTAGGTTGCGTATTGGCGCGCCGAATCGCTTTAAGTTAGATTGGGTAAAGACGCAATTCGCCAGCCGCATCACAGAATTAGCCGTGCAGTATTGGGACGACACGATAGAAGTGCAGTTTATTATCGACCCGCGCATTAATAAAAAACCTGTGCCTAGCGTGCCGACGTCTAGCAGCATGCCTAGTGCGGCCAGTATCGCGCAGCAACACAGTCATGAAGGCGACCGGCCTAGCCACGCCGAGATGCCGCAATACCCAGAGCCAACACCGCAGCCGTCGCCACGTCGCGAGCAAAGCCGTATCAACTCGGATCTGACCTTCGATAGCTTCGTTACTGGTAAGGCCAATCAACTGGCACGTGCCGCTGCGATACAGGTAGCAAATAATCCTGGTGTCTCGTACAACCCGCTGTTCTTATATGGCGGCGTCGGTCTGGGTAAAACGCATTTGATCCACGCTATCGGCAACCAGATTCTGGTAGATAACCCGAACGCCAAGATTCGCTACATCCACGCCGAGCAGTACGTGCGCGACGTCGTTACCGCTTACCAGCGCAAGGGTTTTGACGAATTCAAACGTTACTACCATTCGCTAGATTTATTACTGATCGATGATATTCAATTCTTTGGCGGCAAGAGCCGCACCCAAGAAGAATTCTTCTACGCGTTCGAAGCCTTAATCGCCGCCAAGAAACAAATCATCATCACCAGTGATACCTATCCAAAAGAAATCACTGGCATGGATGACCGCTTGATCTCGCGTTTTGATTCTGGCCTGACGGTCGCCATCGAACCGCCAGAGCTCGAAATGCGGGTCGCTATTTTGCTCAAAAAAGCCACCAGCGAAGGCGTGCATTTTTCTGATGACGTGGCCTTTTTTGTGGCCAAGCATTTGCGCTCCAACGTGCGCGAGCTCGAAGGCGCTTTGCGCAAGATTTTGGCTTACTCCCGCTTCCACGGTAAAGAGATTACGATCGACGTCACCAAAGAAGCGCTGAAAGATCTACTGTCGGTACAAAACCGCCAGATTTCGGTAGAAAATATACAAAAAACGGTAGCCGATTTCTTCCACATCAAAGTGGCGGATATGTACTCCAAACGTCGTCCGGCGAATATCGCCAGGCCGCGTCAGATCGCCATGTATCTGGCCAAAGAACTCACGCAAAAAAGTTTGCCAGAGATCGGCGAATTGTTCGGTGGGCGCGATCACACCACCGTCTTGCATGCGGTACGCAAGATCACAGCAGATCGCGGTAAAAGCCCGGAATGCAATCATGAGCTGCACGTTTTAGAGCAGACCCTGAAGGGCTAAGTTTGAGGAAATCGCAAGCAGAGATCAGCCTGCTTGCCGTTAGAAATAAGCTCGGCAATACAAGTAATCAAGTAATGAACCATCCTTTATCAACCACAAATTAAGCGAGGATATACAAATGCAATTGGTAAAAACCCACCGAGATACTTTACTCCGACCTTTGCAAATCGTGAGTGGTATTGTCGAGCGTCGGCACACTTTGCCGATTCTGGCCAATATCCTCATACGCAAAGATGGTGAAAAGGTCTCCTTTCTGTCTACCGACATCGAAGTTCAGATCACCACGCATGCCGAAATCGGTTCGGGCGGCGAAGTTACGGCGACCACCGTTGCAGCCCGTAAATTGCTCGATATTTTGCGCGCTTTGCCGGATGATAATGACGTCTCCATTAAGCTAGAAAACAAGAAAATGACCGTGCAGTCGGGCAAATCGCGTTTTTCTTTGCAAACCCTGGCAGCTGAAGAGTTCCCTACCGTGGCGCAAGCCGAGACTTACAACGCCAGCGTTAGCCTGCCGCAAAAAGCGCTCAAGCACCTGTTCAACATGGTGCATTTCTCGATGGCGCAGCAAGACATCCGTTACTACCTTAATGGTCTGTTATTAGTCGTCGATGGTAAGAACGTGATTGCGGTTGCCACCGATGGTCACCGTCTGGCATATTGCCAGGTAGAAGTCGAGCAAGAGTTTGCGCGTCAAGAAGTCATCATCCCGCGCAAGACCATTATCGAATTGCAGCGCCTGCTAGAAGACAAAGACGAGCTGGTACAACTAGACATCGCCAACAATCAGGTCAAACTGACTTTTGCCGATATCGAGTTAATCTCTAAGCTGGTCGAAGGCAAGTTCCCTGACTTTAACCGCGTCATCCCTAAAGGCTACAAGAACAACTTCACGCTCGGTCGCGAACAATTGCTGCGCTCACTGCAACGCGTTGCCATCATGACTAGCGATAAGTTCAAAGGCGTGCGTTGTGTGATCACCCCGGGTCTGATGCAAATCTTGTCTACCAATGCCGATCAGGAAGAAGCGGTCGAAGAGATAGAAATCGATTACGGAGGAGACAGCGTCGATATCGGCTTTAACGTCACCTACTTGCTCGATGTATTGAACAATCTCAAGGTCGATCAGATTAACATCGCCCTTGGCGATTCCAACTCATCGGCTTTGCTGACCATCCCAGAAAACACCGACTTCAAATACGTCGTGATGCCAATGCGGATCTAGTACTGAGAACCCCTCTCACGCTTGCGGGAGAGGGGCAGGGGTGAGGGCGGTGGAGAAGACCGGACACCCGAAAAATCCGCAAGCCGATTTCCACAAGAATTCCGTTTCGGATTTTTTAAATAATGCAGTCTATCAGCCACCCTCACCCCTACCCTCTCCCGCACGCGGGAGAGGGGGCTGCAAGCTAAAACCCAAGAACCAGTTAGACCCAGTAACACATTAATTCAGAAGGTAGCCATGTCCGAGAACACCCAAGACAATACTCCAGCAACAGAATCCGCCACATCGGCTGGTTATGGCGCATCCTCCATCCAGATTCTGGAAGGCCTGGAAGCCGTGCGTAAGCGCCCCGGCATGTATATCGGTGATACGTCGGACGGCACCGGTCTGCATCATCTGGTATTTGAAGTGCTGGATAACTCCATCGATGAATCCTTAGCTGGCCACTGTACCGAGATCAACGTCACTATCCACAGCGATAACTCGATCTCGATTACCGATAACGGCCGCGGTATTCCTACCGGCATCAAGTTTGATGACAAGCACGAGCCTAAGCGTAGTGCGGCCGAAATCGTCATGACCGAGCTGCACGCCGGTGGTAAGTTCGATCAAAACTCCTACAAAGTATCGGGCGGTCTGCACGGCGTCGGCGTCTCTTGCGTGAACGGCTTGTCGAAACTGCTCAAGCTCACCATCCGCCGCGACGGCAAAAAATACGCCATGGATTTTGTCCGTGGTGTACCGCAAAACCGCGAGATAGAAACCATCAACGGCGTAGTCTGCTCACCGATCAAAGTGATAGGCGACACCGATAAGCGCGGTACCGAAGTGCATTTCTGGGCTGATGAAGAAATCTTCACGCACGTAGAATTCCATTACGAAATCCTGGCCAAGCGTATCCGCGAACTGTCTTTCCTGAACAACGGCGTACGCATCAAACTCAGCGACCATCGCACCGGCAAAGAAGAAATGTTCGCGTTCGAAGGCGGCACCCGTGGTTTTGTTGAATACATCAACAAAACCAAGAGCGTCTTGCATCCGACGATTTTCCAGGCAACTGGCGAGCGCATGTCCGACCAGGGCACCAACATCAGCGTCGACGTATCCATGCAATGGAACGACGCCTACAACGAACAAGTACTGTGTTTCACGAATAACATCCCGCAACGCGACGGCGGTAGCCATCTCACCGGCCTGCGCGCAGCGATGACACGCGTCATCAACAAGTACATCGAAGAACACGACTACGCCAAAAAAGCCAAAGTAGAAGTCACCGGCGACGATATGCGCGAAGGTCTGACCTGCGTATTGTCCGTCAAAGTACCAGAGCCAAAATTTAGTTCGCAAACTAAAGATAAACTGGTATCTAGCGAAGTGCGCGGCCCGGTAGAAGAGATCGTCGCCAAGACCCTGTCCGATTATTTGCAAGAACGCCCGAACGACGCCAAGATCATCTGCGGCAAAATCGTCGAAGCATCCCGTGCCCGTGAAGCCGCCCGCAAAGCGCGCGAACTGACACGCCGCAAAGGCATCATGGACGGTTTAGGTCTGTCTGCCAAACTGGCCGATTGCCAGGAAAAAGACCCAGCCCTGTGCGAACTGTATATCGTCGAGGGTGATTCTGCGGGTGGATCAGCCAAGCAAGGGCGTGACCGTAAGTTCCAGGCGATTCTGCCACTGCGCGGTAAAGTGCTGAACGTAGAAAAAGCCCGTTTCGAAAAAATGTTATCGAGCGAACAGATCACCACTCTGATCGCCACGCTTGGCACCTCTATCGGCCCGGACGAATTTAACGTCGAAAAACTGCGCTACCACCGCATCATCATCATGACCGATGCCGACGTCGATGGTGCCCACATCCGTACCCTGCTGCTGACCTTGTTCTACCGCCAGATGCCGCAACTGGTAGAGCGCGGCCACATCTACATCGCCCAACCGCCACTGTATAAAGTCAAGGCTGGCCGCGACGAGCGCTACCTCAAAGATGATGCCGAAGAAGCCAGCTACATGATGACCGTCGCCTTAACCGGCGCAGCACTAACCCCAAGCACAGGCGCAGAACCGATCACCGGCGAGCCGCTGGCAGAATTGGTACGCCAATACAATCTGGCCAACGCCGTCATGATGCGCCTCACCCGCGTGATCGACCGCGCCGCCCTCACCGCCATCATGACCGGCGTGACGCTGCAACTAGATACGGCAGAGAACGCCGCGATCTCGGCCCAGGCACTGACAGCCACCATCAACGACACGGCAGTAAAAGCCATCGTGCGCACCGATGACGTCACCGGCACCTTCAGCCTGCGCATAGAACGCATGTTCCACGGTAACGTCAAAGTAAGCAGCATCGACTACGACTTTAGCGAGAGCGCCGACTACCGCGTACTGGCCAACGCCGCCCTGACCTTTAAAGGCCTGTTAGGCGAAGGCGCCTTCATCCGCCGTGGCGAAGGTGAGCGCGCCAAAGAAAGCGCCGTAGCCGACTTCCACCACGCCATGCTGTGGCTGCGCGACGAAGCCGAACGCGGCGTCAGCAAGCAGCGCTACAAAGGATTGGGCGAGATGAACCCTAGCCAGCTGTGGGAAACCACGATGGACCCAACGGTACGCCGCTTGTTGAAGGTACAAATCGACGACGCCATCGCCGCCGATCAGATCTTCACTACGCTGATGGGCGACGATGTAGAACCGCGTAGAGCATTCATAGAATCGAATGCTTTGCGTGCTGGGAATATTGATACTTAATCTCATATCGACTATAATTCGTTCAACACAACCGCCACGCCTCTTAACAATGCGCAACCTTGGCGGTTTTTTTATGTCTTTTTGAAAAGTACATGAAGAATTACACTAAACCAGCGTTATCGTTTGAACTACAGGTCGATAAATTAGAAACAAGAGGCCTCATCGTTTCTGATCGTATTGGCGCAGCTAAAATACTTGCTTGCGTCAGCTATTACCGATTCTCTGGATATTGCTATCCTTTTCGCCAACGAGATCACAATGGATTGATTTCAGACGATATTATTGCTGGAACAACTTGGGAAGAAATCGTCAAATTTTACGAATTTGACCGGCATCTACGACTATTAATATTAGACGCAATAGAACGAGTAGAAGTGGCCATTCGTACTCAGCTAACCTATCATCTTGCGCACACGCATGGCGCGTTCGCTCACACAAATGCGGCTATCTTTCATCCAAAATTTGATCACGCAAGCTGGCTTGCGAAAGTCGAACAAGAAACAAAACGATCGAGTGATGAGTTTATTCAACACTATCAAAGAGAGTACAACGGCTTTCCGACAATTCCATTGTGGATGTTGACTGAGATATTGAGCTTGGGAAATTTATCTTATTTTTATCAAGGCTTGCAAGCCGACGATAAAAGGCCTATTGCGACATATTTCAACTTGCATCCCAAGCGTTTGGCTGACTGGTTACACACTTTGACTTACGTGCGCAATGTCTGCGCACACCATAGTCGATTATGGAATCGTGAGCTTGCGATTCGTCCGGACAAAGCGAAAGAGACTGAATGGCTCCCGCCAGTCACGCCGCGCAATGACAGAATATTTTATGTCCTATTAATGTTGCGCCATCTGTTAAGTGCAACGGGCAATGGCCAAGATTGGGCAAAACAAGTAACTCTATTGTTAGCGCCGTTTGCAGAAAATCGCCAATGGCGGGCGGCGATGGGAATACCAGCTCAGTGGGCGCAGCATCCGATCTGGGCACATAAAAGTTAATAGCGTTTGGCAAAAAGAACTTAATTTGTTTGACGGGTATTTGATAAACTCATCTGATTCATAAAGGAAAGTATATAAATCCTTTAAATATCAAATGCTTAGCGGCTCCGAATTTGTTTGATGGGTATTTGATGAAAAGGCCATTTAAGACCTTTAGGAAACCAGAGCTGACACTTTACTTTGCGCCCGATCGCGCATTCGACGCACGGTCGATGCACTACTGCTGTCAGGCAAATTACAATCGGTAGGGGTACAGCACACGATGGGGGCAGTTCTAACATTTCAAGGTTTTCAAAACCCATCACGCATATTCCATGCGGTCTGCAGGCCAATATCGTGCCACGAGCCGCATGGGTATTGCGCGACAGGCCGGCACTGCTTTAAGATTGTTTTCTGTCTCTTGTACTGGGTGAGCCACCATGATTTACCTTAACACCGATCACTTGCAACGCTGCATACAAACGCTGCAATCCTCGCTGCGCCTATACCAGGCTGCCGAAGCTGGCAGCATCGATCAGGAAGTGTTTCGCAATGCGATCGTCAAAGGCTATGAGCTGAGCCAGGAGGCCGCCTTCAAACTGCTGCGCAAGGCGCTCAAAGAATACGGCCACAGCAGCAAAAAACTCAACGAAACCCCGATCAAAGACGTGTTACGCCTGGCCGCCAGCCACAGTCTGATGAGCGTGGCAGAAGTAGAGCACTGGTTTAGCTATCGCGACAACCGCAACAACACCGCCCATGGCTATGGCGAAGGCTTCGCCAAACAAACCCTTATTTTATTACCCGGCTTTATCACGGACATCAGCAGACTGGCACAGCAACTGGAAGCCAAACTAGGCAAAGACAGCGACCATGCCCAAGCTTGATCCCAGCGCCCTGCACCTGCCCGCCCGCTATCGGCAAATACTGCTAGCGCTATTGCGTCAGCACCTGCCGCAAGCAGAAGTCTGGGCCTACGGCAACCGCATCACCGACGACTATTACGAAGCCAGCGATCTCGATCTGGTAGTGCGTAATCCATCTGATTTAAGCCAGGCCAGTGACGGCATTCTTGACCTGCAAGAAGCGCTGGTAGAAAGCGATATTCCTATCCTGGTGCAGGTAGTCGACTGGGCGCGGTTACCTGGGTCATTTCATGCTGAGATTGAGATTGGGTATGTGGTGGTTTTGGGGTGAATTTTTGGAATGTTAGACCCCCGCGTTAGTTGATCCATTTAGTTGAACGCGACACATCGTAGTCGATAATATGCACTGCCGAAATGCAAAAATCAATAAGAGCGGAAATCAATGAACGGTTTAATCAATGTTCCAATACCATCTATTACGTCGTTAACCGCAGAAGCAGCCGTGACGGTGATTCGGGACACCCTGCGAGCGGAGTGTCGTTATAGCCAACTGGGGCCGACAGCATTAACGGTTTCAAGTCGTCTCACGGTTGCTGATGGCGGCATCGACGCGGAAATAGATGCCACATTAAGTCTGACTGTTCCGACAGACTGTCTCTTCCAAGCTAGTCTAACGGGCTTTCAGATCAAGTCAGGAACCAGTTTTAAGCCATGGACGGCAAGCGCTATTCGAGCCGAGCTTCTGGATAGCAAAGGCGCGCTTTACAGCGAAGTTCAACGCCTGGTGCAGCGCGGCGGGCGCTACACGTTGATTTGCACTGGCCACGACCTTACGCCCAAACAGCGAAATGAGGCCAGGGGTCAAATTGCGCTGGTCCTCGCAAACTCTGGTTTCCCTGCATACGACACATTGATTGATGTCTTTGGCGCCAGTCAATTGGCTGAATTCATTGAGCGTTACCCTGGTGTGGCGTCTCTGGTAACAACCGATCCCATTCAAGAAGCGCTTGTTTTCGATGAGTGGGTGCGCGACGACCACATGTCGAATTCATTCGAAATGTCCAAAGATCAAAGCGATTTGATCGATCAAATTCGCCAGGGCTTGTTTGGGATCGCTAAACATGTTCGTGTGCTGGGTGAACCAGGCCTCGGGAAAACTCGTCTTGTGCTTGAGGCATTGCGTGATGTGAATCTCGCTCCGTTTGTTTTGTACGTAGAGCATGGTTCCAAGTTTGGTCAAACAAAACTATTCCGCCAGCTATTGAAAACCCCGTACGACAAACCGCTCATTCTTGCAATTGACGAATTACCAGAGCAGGAAATGGCCGAAATTTGGCGGCATTTAAAATCAAGATGCGGGGCTTTGAAGATTGTTTCGTTGGATCACGGTCGCGATGAAACACAGGATGCCGAAATACAGAGGATCTACGCTCCGCCTCTGCCCGCCGAAACAATCAAGAAGATATTGATAAGTCGGCTGGGAGATTCGCGCGAGTTGGATCGTTGGGTAGAAATATGCGAAGGTTCCCCTAGGGTGGCACAAGCGGTTGCTGACAATTTGCGCGCGAATCCTGCCGACTTACTACGCCCACCTGCGACAGTCCCGATTTGGGATCGATTTCTGCACGGTTATGGTAAGCGTAACGAACAACATGCTCGGCAAATTGACTGTGTTACGCAGCATATGGCCTTGTTCAATCGATTTGGATTTGAGGATCCGGTCGGCGATGAGGCGCGCTACATTGCGGATTTAATTGCAGTGGTAGATCCAACTGTCGGTTGGGCCAGGTTTCAAGAGATTGCGCAAAGTCTGCGCGCACGAAGGGTGTTACAAGGTTCTAGAACATTGTTCTTTGTACCTAAAGCGTTACATATCTACTTGTGGAAGCGATTTTGGCAGAACTATGGCCGTGGATTCGATTTCACACATACCTTCAACACAATGCCTGAATCTCTTCATACGTGGTTTATGAATATGTTTAGGTACGCTGGAGATGCGGCAACCACGAACGTAATAGAGGACATTCTCAAACCAGACGGCATCTATTCAGAACGGGCAATGCTGACTTCGTCGAAAGGCGCGCGATTTCTTTCAACGCTGACTGAAGCAAACCCATCCGCGGTACTGAGACTGCTTGAGAACACTATGTTGAAGTGGTCGAATGAAGAAGTTGCATCGTTTAAGGAGAATCGTCAAAGTATTGTTTGGACACTGGAGAAGATTGCAGTCTGGCCTCAACAAACTGTGCGCGCAATGCGCTTACTCATTAGGCTTGCAGTCAATGAGACGGATACGAATAGCAACAATGCTACTGGCACTATTCGAGGTCTCTTTTGCATAGGGGTTGAGGCTGCGGTAACCGAGGCATCCCCAGCCGAACGATTGCCCGCCCTCCTTCCGCTACTCCGATCTTCCTCTGATAAGGAACGCGAGTTAGGATTAAATTGCATAGAAGCAGCATTGGATACACATGGACGTGGCTACCGAATCATTGGACCGGAGTTTCAGGGACTCAAACCGCGCGCTAAATTATGGATTCCAAAAACTTACGGAGATTGGTGGGATGCGCAGTATTTATATTTCAAGGCATTGGTAGACGAAACGGCGCTTTGGCCAGATCACTTAAAACCCAAGGTCTGCAGTGCGTTGTTAAGCGCAATACAACAGCAAATAAAAGTAAAACCTTGTACCCAACTTGCCTTCGACATGCTTAGCACCTTGGTTCGTGATCCAAACATGGAATCAAGCGAGCTCAACAAGTTTTTTACGGATTGGCCAGAATACCATGACCAACCAGAAATCAAGGACATCACAGACAAAATTGTCTCGATAGGACGCGCCTATACAAAGCAGAGTTTAACGAATCGTTTTCAGCGATATGTCGTAGATGTTGACTACCTGACTTGGGATGAAGACATTCGTGAAAGACGAGGAAAGCGCAACAACCACGCTAAGCCTCTGGTTAGTGCACTCGCCAAGCGAGTCGCTACGCGTATTGAACTGTTTGAATCGTTATTGCCATGCCTTTCCCCGCAGAAGAATTCGCCAGCTTTGTGGCACTTTGGAGAGCAGTTAGCAAGTAATGACCCAAAAAGGTACTTGCAGGATAAATTAGTTACGCAAGCGCTTACTTCCAAGCATTGGGGCTGCTTAAACGGTTATTTTTCCTATGTACAAAAACATGATGTATTAGCATTCCAGGCTGCTGTCACTTCCTTGTTGTCGAATGCTGACAATGCTTGGCTTGGTGCGGCGTTGACGGTACGTTCTGAATATGATCAGGTGCTGTTTGATGGGTGTCTAGTGGCCTTCGAAAAAAAATGGATCGAATCTAGTCAATTTTATGCTTTGCGTTATGGGAAAATGTGGCAAAAACTCCCTTTACCTAAGTTAGAGCGCTTAATCCAACTGCTGATCGATGCAGCAAATACCACGTCTGTTGGGATTTTGATCGGACTTTTTCATGAAATTGAATTCGATGATACATCACCCTTTGCCAGTATGACAGTCTACACCGCTCTTTGCCGCGCCATACCAAGCGACCAAGGATGGAACGACTCACGTGGCTATGATTGGCAGCATGTTTGCGAGAAGCTCATAAAGTGGAACAGTCATTTTGCACAACCTTTGCTGGACGCATTGTTAACGGAAATGGATAGCCACTACCGATTGAGTTATGACCACTATGTCGAATCCGTTTCTATTGAGTTGGTCAAGGTAGATCCCGTCGGCGCATGGCAAGTGATCGCGCGGCACTTTGAAGCAACACTGCCCAAATGGAGGTCAGATTTATTGAACTGGCTAAAAGGAGGAATCTCTGGTTTTGATGAAAAGGTTGTTAATGCACCCATTAACTTGCTTTCAATAGTCTCAATATTAGAATGGATTGACGTAGACCCCGGGAAGCGCGCGTGCCTAATTGCACATTGCGTTCCAGGCACTCTTGATATTGAAGCTGGCGGTCAATTGACAAGCGTGTTAATTGCAAAATACGTCAATATTGACGGAGTCAAGAGCGGTATAAGTGCATCTTTCCACTCAGGTGGATGGTCAGGCCCAACCAGCCTTCATCTAAAGAAAAAACGCGAAAAATTGCGCGAGTGGTTATCGCGAGGATTCGATTTCGAGGTCGTTCAGTGGATAGAGTCAGAGCTTGAACAAATAGACAAAAGCATTGAGCGTGAGGAAATAGCAGAGGAGAGAGCCCGGTTCGACTGAATGCGGACGACGGGGGCAATTTTAATCAAAGGGACTGCAGCCGGAGTCAGTTCTAACACTCCACCATTTTCAAAACCCATCACGCATATCCCATGCTGCCTGCAAGGCCGTAACCCGCAATAGGTAGGGCAATGGAATGGACTCCTCCCCCTACGGCATCAACTGTGCCAGACTGATGAGTCACAAAACTAGTCAGTTCACAGAGGAGAAGTCCAAATGAATATTAATCGAATTGGTATCGATCAAAGAGGTCAGCATCAATTATTTTTTAAGATGAGTATCTCTTAATTTCAAAACCCATCACGCATATTCCATGCGGCTCGCAGGCCCATATCGTGCCACGAGCCGCATCGGGATTGCGCGGTCGATTTCAGTAAGTTGGTAACTTAAAACCGATAAGGCTAGGCATCGCATTCAATTTAAGCGATGCCCTTTAGATTTCAATCACATCCACACGCACTGGTATGCCGAGAATTTTTACTCTGATTTTGCTTTGATTGATTCGATTCGGATACACAGGCTCTGTCACTTAGTTGGCTTGATGGATAGCAAAGAATGGCCTGTTTCTCTGCTCAGGTAAGTCAGATTGCTTTTCGATCAGATGATCTATTTTGAGTGGGCGATGAGCCTTTTTATATATTGAACATTCGCTTCATTAAGTGTGTTCTGAAGTCTCGTTTTGTGTGAACAAACATGTGAACCAAAACCTGCTTGTCGTCATATTCATAAACAATTCGGGTCTGTCTTACAAATCGCAATCTGAAGTTTCCTTCACCCAAATCATTTAACTCTCCAATCATTTTTCCTGCTTCTGGATTTGATCCAATGTTGGAGATTGTCGTTTTGAATTCTTGATTGACTTCATTCCAAACCGTTTCACCAAACTGATCCTTCACATAGCTTTTTATTTCTCTGTAGTCTGGTTTGGCAACATCAAGAATAATAACTTTTCGGGTCATTCTTCTTTATCCATTTCTGCAAAGAAGGCATCAGCTTCCTGAAAATGGCCTTGTTCAAATTCCTTTCTACCAATCGCAATTAACTTAAGAAGGGCGAAAGTCTCTTGTTGTCGTTCGTATTCATGAATGTCCATTACTACCATCTTGGCTTCACCATTCTGAGTAATGATGAGCGCTTCTGGATTGCTGGCAAAGTTCTTCACAATGTCGGCTGCATTAGATTTCAGATAGGAAATTGGCTTTATCTGTGTGGCTAGGCTCATGGTGTTTACTCCTGTTGGTGGCATGCGCCTTAATATAGTCCAAATTTAGCCAAGCATCAACGGATTTGGGTAACAACGAACAAAAAGGTAAGAACAATATGGGTCAGCATCGACGCAAATAATTGATGCTGAATATCTCTTTATGCTAATTGTTCTTCAAACCGAAACACATTCTCAATTACAAACAGTTTCGCCTAAGCTTGTTTGTTTGGGTTTGTTTGGGATTGTGATGTGTTTTTGATGCTTTTTTTGCGGTTTGTTTTCTGATGGGATGCTGCTGCTTGTGAGAAGTAAGGATGATAAATTATGCTTGTGGCAATGAGCTTGACGTGAAATACTCTAGCTAGGTGGCATAAATTTCCACTCCGTTTTTATGGCTTATTAAATGGCTTATGACTCAGGTGAAATAAGAACAGGCAGCAAACCAATGGGATTTCGATTTTAAATGAACATGTCGCTTAATTCGAATGTAAGACCTGATGCCGAGATATTCTGAACGCAGGCGTCTGACGTTTGGGCTACTGCTCTCCTTGACGATCCACGCGATGTTGTTAAGTCTGACCTTCGATGGTCAAAGTGATGGGGTTCCGGGCTTGGGCTTACCCTGGCAGGATAGACGCAGCGAAGTTCCCGATTTGCACATTGTGCTAGTTCCGCAGCCAGTCATGCATGCAGAAGCTTTGTCGAGTGCAGGCGGCGAGCTGCTTGGTGATATGAAGCCGACGATGCTGACACTCGTGCATGTTGAGTCGCCCCCGAAGGTAGCGGTTGCCGCCGCAAGTCCAGCGCAAGGCAAACCTAAGAAAAAGACTAGGGTAAAGACGATCATATCGTCCAGTTCTGCAGCTGCGATTTCGCCCACACCCGTCAAAGCGCCGAATGAAAATAGGGCGGCCTTGCCGAAAGCTACAGATGACTTGATCGCCGTGGCGAATTCGGACAAACCCACATGGACCGTGCCTCCTGCGCCAGAGGTGCCAGCACCGGTCACGACGGTCGCGTCGCAGGCTGAGCTGCTCGAAGCTGGACGGCAGGAGATGATAAAACAAGCGGCAAAACAAGCTGCAACACAACAAGATGCAGCCAGGGCAGAAACAGCACGGCTAGAGGCTGAACGCAACGAGCTTGCAAAGCAGGCAGCACAATCTGCAGCGCAACAGGAGGCCGCCCGTCAGGAAGTGGCCAGTGCGGGTGCTATGAGAGTCGAAGCGGAGCGCCAGGCAGCCGCAAAACAAGAGGCAGCACAGGTCGAGACCGCGCGGGCAGAAGCTGAACGCAAGGAAATATCACGTCAGGAAAGCGCTAGACAGGCCGCCGCACAACAAGCAGTGGCGCGGCTGGAAGCAGACCGAGCCAAAGCCGCACGCATCGAGGCTGAACGCCTGGAAATTGCAAAACAAACGGCAGCGAAACAAGAGGTAGCACAGGTCGAGGCCGCGCGGGCGGAGGCTGAACGCAAGGAAATATCGCGCCAGGAAAGCGCTAGACAGGCCGCAGCACAACAAGCAGTGGCGCGGCTGGAAGCAGACCGGGCCAAAGCCGCACGCATCGAGGCTGAACGCCTGGAAATTGCAAAACAAACGGCAGCAAAACAAGAGGCAGCACAGGTCGAGGCCGCACGGGCAGAAGCTGAACGCAAGGAAATATCACGCCAGGAAAGCGCTAGACAGGCCGCCGCACAACAAGCAGCGACGCGGCTGGAAGCAGACCGGGCCAAAGCCGCACGCATCGAGGCTGAACGCCTGGAAATTGCAAAACAAACGGCAGCGAAACAAGAGGCAGCGCAGCAGGGTGCAATCCTGCTTGAAGCCGCACGGTTGGCCGCCTTGCAAGCAGAGGCGGAACAGCGGCAAGAAAAACTGCGCGCCATTGGGCGGCAGCTGAACGAGGAAGCCAGGCAACGCGAAGTGGCAGCCGCACAGCGCCAGTTACCGTCTGCGAGCAGCGCGCGTCGCGGCAGGCTGTTAGGCTACACCAATCCCAACGCCGAGCTGGTCTTGTATGCACAAGCGTGGAGCCAGAAGATCCAGCTAAACACAGCGAATGACACGGTTCTTGCAACAGCAAAGCAGCCCCACATCGATCCCATGGTCACTGTGGCCATTCGAAGCGATGGATCGGTGGAATCGATCACTTTCGTTGTTTCCAGCGGTGTGCCGGCCATCGATGAAGCAGTACGGCGCATTGTCAATAGTCAGGCCAACTATCCGGCATTCCCGCCGGGGCTGGTCAAGGAGTTCGACGTTATCGAAATTCGCAGAAGCTGGTACTTCGACATGGCGATCCGGCTGCACTGAGTGCTTTGAAGTGCGCCAAGGAATTGAGAAACCCGGGTCAGATCTGTATCTCTCCTTTATCAGCGACGCAGGTCGTTCGGCCTACTCGCTGCAATCGCGCATGATTTCTCTGTATCGGAATTGCCGTTTAAAATCGCTGTGCTAGGTAGTGCGCCGAGTAATCTGGCCTTGCGCGGGATGATTGAACTGCGGTCCAAAGGGGTCCGGTCCAAAGGGGTCAGCATCAATTATTTTTTAAGCTGAGCATGTCTTCATTTAAAAACCCATCACGCATATTCCATGCGCTCTGCAGGCCAATATGCCGCCACGAGCCGCAGGCGTATTGCACCGCATGGTATCGTTCATAGACGCCATGCGATGCAATAGATAAACCCATTGCGGCTTACTGGCTTGAAGACCAACATCAATAATACGTGTTAGCTACCGTGTTTTGAAATCTTCAACGGCCTTCACACTGCCCTCATTCAAATACCATTTACCAGTAGCAAATCAAAATCTGCGCCACTGCGACGCAATTGTTTTAGATGCTCGTGTTCTGGATCTGTGTACCAGGCTTGCGCATGTTCAGCCGTGGGGAACTCTATCATTACTATCATCGCGCCTACTTGTAAATCGCCCTCCAGCTTTTGCGGGGCGGATCTGGCCAATAGTCTGCCTTGGTGGCGCAAAATCAAAGCCGGCATTTTTTCGCCGTATTCCTTTTGCCAATCTGTATTGTGGACGGTGATAGAACCGATTGCATATGCTGCCATTTTTTTTACCTCTTTCATTAAGTGTTGAAGGACTGGCTTGATCACTCTGCAACGCCAGCGTGTTTGTCACGTATGGCATTATTCAACAATGCAAGAAGCGGATAAATGGCCTCACGCTTTGTAGACCCGTAACTTATAATTTCGAATATGAGTAATAAACTACAAAGCATGCATGTCTTCGTTGTTGCCGCCACTTCAGAGAGCTTCGCGGCGGCCGCGCGTGCACTCGATATGTCGTCGGTGATGGTGGGCAAACACGTACAGGCGCTAGAGCAGCAGCTAGGCGCTAGCCTGATAGCGCGCACTACGCGCAAGCAGACATTGACTGAGATAGGCGTCAATTATCTGGAGCGTTGCCGCGATGTTTTGGCCAGCGTGGCTGCCGCCGACACCGTTGCCGAAAACTTGCGCGCCACACCGCAAGGCAATTTGCGCATTAGCGCGCCGGTGGCTTACGGCACGCATCGCTTAATGCCCGTCATTAGCGAATATGCAGCCAACTACCCGCAGGTTAACATTGATCTTGAATTGAATAACCGTGTGGTTAACATGGCGGATGAGGCGGTCGATGTGGCGATACGCTCCGGCTCTTTGTCAAATACTGATCTGATCGCCCGCCCCTTAAGGGCTAGCCGCATGCTGGCGGCGGCCAGCCCGTCTTATCTGGCACGGCATGCGGCACCCGTGCATCCGTCCGATTTGGCGCAACACAATTGCCTGTCCTTGGCGGCTTGGGGTAGCAAGCATGTTTGGCGCTTTACCAAGGCCGATGAGACAGTGCCGGTGCCGGTAGAAGCGGCGTTCGCGAGTAATTATGGCCAGGCATTATTGGCCGCCGCAGTGAGTGGCATGGGTGTTGTGGTGCAGACCGACGCATTGCTGGAAGCCTCTATCGCTGCCGGGCACTTGATCTTGTTGTTACCCGATTGGGAGCTGCCTTCACGTGCCTTGCATGTGGTACGCCGGGCAGAGATACGGCCTAGTGCCAAGGTGCGCAGTTTTGTTGATCTGGTCGTTGCCAGGTTGGCTTAGTTTATTGCAGCTTGCTTGAGATTTAATTCGGCATGGAGCGCTAAGAATTCAAAACACAGCACCGCCACCAGGCAATCTACATGGAAGTCGGAGCTCAGGCCTTAGATTTGACGTTCGGGGGTGCAATCGAGGGCAGTTCTAACTTTCCAATATGTTCAAAACCCATCACGCATATCCCATGCGCTCTGCAGGCCAATATGCCGCCACGAGCCGCATGGGGATTGCGCGAAGGATTTCAGCCAAGTTTAATTAATCAAGGCAGCATGCGGGTTGAGCCCGCTCAGCGCGAGCGAATAAGACCTGCGCCTAACATCAGGCACGGCGTAATTCGTCAAGCCGCAGTGCGCGAGGTGATTTGCCTCTAATCTAATCTGGAACTTCATCGATCCCGCGCGGCTCGCTGCGCGGTTGCACGTTCATCGCATGCCGATAGGCGCTGGAAGCCTCGTAAGCTTTGATGCGCACCCGCATGATAGAGCCCAGCGGCCGATGTTCGGGGATGCAATGCCAGGGATTGAAAGACAGAACGTCGTCGCCATACACGCGGCGGGCCGGGCTATAAGCATCCTGCGGCAACAGGCTAATCTTGGCGATCGCCTGATGCGGCGAGCGCTCCTCTGGCCAGATGATCGATGCATCTTCGACCGGCATCGTATCAAGGTCCATGCAAAGTTGCGCGCGCAGCTCATACTCGGCGCCCTGCGTCGTAAAAAACGCGGCGATCTGATCGCGCACTACCGATGGCGCGTGATTCGGGTCATAGGTCTGGCCGGTGCAGGCGCGTACCGCGGCAGACAGCGGCGCGACGCTGATCTTGGCGACATGATCACCGAAGCGAATCGCCGCCATGCTGTGAAAGGTCTCGCCCAGAATGTGATGATTGGGCGTACCCAAGGCATCGAGCGTCGGGCTATCGACACCAACCAGGTCGAGCACTGCAGCCGCAGCCTTGGCGAGCCCAGCAACGGCGATTTGCGCAGCCTGCGGATCATCTGCATGCTTCTCCAGCACTTGTTGCATTTTCCAGTAAGCGTTGATGTGCCCAAACGGGATCACCGGCTGATTGACCAACAGAAAATCCTGGGTGGTCTCATCCTCATGCCCGGCAAGAACTTTGCGCCCTGCCACATCCAGCACCTTGATCGCCATGCCTTTGGGCGAGGCAATTTTATCGCTATTGATATCGCCGGGTGCCGACGAAAAGCGCACGACTATCGGATACGTGCCTGGCTCGCGGAACAAGCCCTGGCGCAAATGCGGCATCAGGTCAGCGTACACTGTGAGCGTCCCGACCAGCACACCGTGGCTCTTGGCGTGCGCATCGCGGCTGGCGTGGCGGTGCTTGTCGAAGACAATACGGTTGAGCCGCGCCATAGAATTGACAACCTTGTCGATCAGTTGCGCTTCATCCTTTTGCAGAACTTCGATAGTGTCGCTATAGCGGAGATAGCTGTCTTGCGGCGGTACCTTGGCTGCGTTCATGATTCATCTTTCTGATTGAATAGCAAAGGATCTGCTGTTGCAGAACGGCGCGATGTCACACAGATCACATCGGCGCTGCTTGAACGGATACTGATCAAGCTCGTTCTAGCCCGATCTGGACTTGCCATGGCGGTCACGAGCGAAAATCTAGTGACCCATCCTACGCACATCTAGGCCTGAGTCTGTGCGTTGACGCGCATAAGATTTGAAACGATAGGGGGAATCGATAACGGTCTAAGCGATCGGAGTCAGCATCGCCGATTGTAAAACCCATCACGCATATCCCATGCGGCTCGCAGGCCGATATACTGCCACGAGCCGCATAGGGATTGCGCAGTCGATTTCAGTCAGTTTGAAACTCAGAACCGATAAGAGTCAGCTTCGGATTAAATTTATGCGATGCTGACCCTTTAGATTCTCATCTACAGACTTCATCTGTGGCTTACATTGCATAGCCGCTGGCCTTCAAGATCGCAGCCGGATCGCGCAATTCAAGTAGTGTGCGGATGGCCGCGCGTTGATCGGGTGCATGCGCGACGTAGGCTTCGGCGATACGCATTCCTATCCAGTAGCCGGCCTCGCATGGCCATCCTTCCGGGGCGCTGCCACAATTTGCGAACCATCGCTTAAAGCGCGGGCTGGCGATGGGATTGCGCAGGCTGTCGCGGTCTGCCAGCATGGCTAGTCGATCGCGCTGGAACTCTTGCCACAACCAGGATTCTCGTTGGCGCGCCCAGCCGTCGCGATCCAGATTCGGCACTGCGCCAGTGACGAGCTTGGTCAGGTAGTCGGCGACGCCTTCCCTTAACGATTGACTCAACAAGGGGTCGGCCAGCGCTTGCGGCGTCTCGTCGTCCTGCCAGGTGTGGACCGTTTCGTGCGCAAAAAAACCACGCATGGTGGTGCGGAACTGCTCGGGTGTGGTGCCGCGCGGGCAAGTCACCTCGAGGCCGATCACCTGCGCATCGGCGCTAGCGGTGCCGCCCGAATTGAGGGCCCCGAATACGATTTCTATCGCGGGCAGCGGACGTTCCGGGAGTAGGCCGGCGTAGGCCAGGTAGATCGCCCGCAAGTCGTTGCGCAAGGCCGGTAACTGCGGCAGACATTCCCGGATCGCATAGCGATAGGTGTCGGGCTGGGCAGCGACCGCCCGCGCCAGACGTTGCGCGTTGATGATACGCATAGGCGTGAAGATTTTCACGCCAGGTCCGGCACCGTCCAGATACTCGCGCTGCAGGATTTCGGCGGTTGGCAGAGCGCCATCCTTCATCAGCTTCGCGAAGCGCAGAGCGTCGCGAGCGCCAATGTCGGCTGCCAAGGGGTCGACACCGAGGGCAAACACCGCGCTGCACCACAGCATGGCAATGGGCACAAACATGCTTCTGATTTTCATCTATTTATTCTCTTGGTGAATGAGCCGAGATCGGCCAAAACAGGGTTATCGCTTTGGCAAGCGGCGGCTGATGCCGGTGCAAACGCACATCTTGCCTGCGATTTCAGGGGGCCGTAGCGCAAACATTTGTAGGTGTACGGTCGGCGCCGATTGTAGATGCTTATTGTGGGATTGTCACTGAAGGTTAAGGTCTCATTTTGAATGATTCAGAATAATCATAGAGGCAGTTTCGACTATTTTTTGAGCTGAATATCTCTTCATTTTGAAACCCATCACGCAGATTCCATGCGGTCTGCAGGCCCATATCGTGCCACGAGCCGCATGGGGATTGCGCGGACGATTTTCAGAAAGCTAGCTCGGGCTGATGAAGCTTTAGCTCACGCTAGGCCTTAGCCGCGGTTTTACGCAAGCAATAAACCAATTTTTGGCTTGCATATCTGTGCCAAATCCGCTATTAACTCGGGGTGCAAGAAATCTGTAAGATTGTACTAAAACACTCACCATCACAGGAGTCAACATAGTGTCTAAAATCGTCCGTGTAGCCATTCAGGAAGACGTCCCGCAACTGGTGTGGCCAGCATGCTGTCCCAAGTGCGGAACTACGGAAAAGCTAGTTAACACCACTAGCCGTATCGGCCGCGTGAAATCGATACGCCCTAATCTGCTTGGCGGCATGACCATGAAAAGTGATGTTTTATATCTGTCTTTCCCAACTTGTCAGAAGCACGCTCAGCAAACCCACTGGGCCAACACCATTCTTGAGAAGAGCCCCTTGATGCAACTGCTGCAGCTGCTCATTTATATGGCGGCGCTGTTTGCCTTGCCACTGATCACGCGACCCAAAGCTTTTATTGCCGACTTAGGTTGGTTTGCTTTGATCCCTGTAATCGGCTTGTTGGGTGTCGCTTGCCTGGTGTGGGCGCGCAGATCCAGCAGCGTCTGGCCCATGCATTTTGATCCGGATATGGATGTGATTGCCATACGCTTTCTTGATGAAGATTATGCCGCAAAATTTAGACTCGCCAATCGCAAAGCCACCAGCAACAGCCTGACACAAGCACCACCCTGGTATAAGCGCGGCCTGATCTGGAAGCTGCTCGTCGTCGGGCTATTTATCGCCTTCATGGCAAAATTGATGGCACACTAAAACTGCGTCAGATAACTGTTCCTGGTCCGCAGATTCGGCATTGCGAATCTGTTGATCAGTATGGCGGAATCACGACAAATTTAGCGGTGGCTGCAGTTAGCGCTACTTTCCACCATTTTTAAAAGATCATCACGCATATCCCAAGCGGCTCACAGGCCGATATGCCGCCACGATCCGCATGGATATTGCGCAAACGATCTCAGCCAGTTAGCGTCGGTGTTACACAGCCAATAAATTAATTTTGCCCTAACATGTCCTCAATCGCCACGCGCAAACGCCGTTAAGGTATCGCCGGCCAATCTATAGCGTATCCATTCGTCTTGCGGACTTGCACCCAAGGATAAATAGAATTGGATCGCAGGTTCGTTCCAATCCAGTACGCTCCATTCCAGCCGGCCGCAACCGGCGTCACAAGCGATGCCTGCTAAATGACGCAGCATTTTTTTGCCGGCACCGCTACCGCGATGTTCGGGGGAGATATATAAGTCTTCCAGATACATGCCCTTGCGGCCTAACCAGGTCGAGTAGCTGTAGAAATAGATGGCAAAGCCGACGGCCTGCCCGTCTATCAGACAGATCAAGCCATGTGCCGGGCTATCGGCTGCAAACAAGCTGCGCTCAATATCGGCCACGCTGGCGATTACTTCATGCTCCGCCTTTTCGTAAATCGCCAATTCGGTGATGTAGTGGTGGATCAGCGCAGCGTCACTAGGCAAGGCGTCACGTATTTCAATCTTCATACAGTTTCCATTTTTCAATTCGCATTTGCGTGATAGTAAGCATTCTCGTACTATGCAGCAAGTGCAATTAATTCACTCAATTATGAACAATCTGCATTTGGACTTACGCAAGCTAGACCTCAACTTATTGCTGGTCTTTAATGCTTTATATCAGCAAAAGTCTGTCACTGCTGCCGCCAACGAGTTGGCCATGAGCCCATCGGCACTTAGCCATGCTCTGACACGTTTGCGATTATCACTTGGCGATGAATTATTTGTCCGGCTAGGCAATCAAATGCAAGCGACGTTAAGAGCCGAGCAAATCGCCGCCCCTATCAGTCAGGCATTACAGCAATTGTCCGCCAGCCTGAGCTTAAACGAACGATTTGATCCTATCAGTAGCGAGCGTTGCTTTGTCTTTTCGGCGTCTGATTACACGGCGTTTGCGATTTTGCCGCGCGTTATGGCCGCCTTACAAAATAGCGCACCTAAGCTCAAGATCAAGGTTGTCAATTCCCAGCAGAAACTAGCGATAGAGGATCTGGCTGCCGGCCATATCGATTTTGCTTTAGGCTATGACGAAGAGCGTTTGCCGCTACCGCCCGGTATCGAAGATTTTGATTGGCTGCAGGACGAGTATGTCGTGATTGCCAGTCAACAGCATTCCTTGATCCGTGGAAAAATGACGCTGGCTAAGTATTTAAAAGCACGCCACGCCATCGTCACGCCCTGGAATGAAAACCGTGGCGTCATCGATTTTGTCTTGGATGGCCTGTCCGTGCAACGCGAGGTCGTCATGCAGTTACCGACCGTGCTGGTCGCGCCTTTTATTGTCGCCGAAAGTGAGCTGCTCATGACCATACCGCGCCATGCCGCTGAAACTTTGGCGCGTGCTGCGCCTATCACGATTTATCCGGCACCATTCAAGATCCCACCGTACACCTTAAAAATTTATAGCCATCGCAAATATGCGCGGACTGAAGCACATCTTTGGCTGCGTAAAGAGTTGATGCGATTGGTGCCAGGTTCGTAGCGGCCCACCGCTTGCTAATGCAGCCCATTTCAACTGATTCAGATGAATTGATTTTCAAAAAAATACGCTTAATGCGCATTAAATTTCCTGAAACAGCGCTTCGTTGCCACGCCTTGCCATTCGTCGGCGCTACTGTCGATTCGTCGCAGCCTGGTGGACTATGGTGTTTTATCTGTCGCAAACTGAGGTTCTTCATAACCACTTTGTACAAATATACGATGAAAAATTTACTGCGCTTTCCGATTTTATTGGCTTCATTCTTTTGTATAAGCGAACCGGTATGGGCTGCCGAGGCTACTATCATTCCACCTATGGTGACTATCAAAGCGGGTGATTTTTTAATGGGTAGCACGGCTGGGCCGGATGGCGATGGTGGTATGGAGCCTTTAGAAACACCGGTACATAAGGTGGCCATCAAAAGCTTTCAACTTTCTAAATATGAAGTCACTGTCAGGCAATTTAGGCAATTTGTCGAAGCCACTGGTCATACCGTGGGCACGCAATGCTGGCGACTTGCCGGTAATGATTGGGGTATTGAGATGGCAGCTGGAAGTTGGAATACACCCGCCTATGCACCCAGCGACTTCCATCCCGTCATGTGTGTAAGCTGGGATGATGCACAGGCTTACGTACAATGGCTTACCAAGCAAACGGGTACAAAATATCGCCTGCCTAGCGAGGCCGAGTGGGAGTATGCCGGGCGTGCCGGTAGCACCGGCAAGTACCATTTTGGCGATGATGCTACGCAGTTGTGTCGATACTCAAATGTTTATGATCACGCTGGCAAAGCGGCAAAATTACGTGATTTTGGTAAGGACGTGAAATCGATAGATTGTGATGATCAGGCAGAAGCTACCAGCATCGTCGGTATGTATCAACCGAATGCCTTCGGCCTCTACGATATGACCGGTAATGTCGGTGAGCTGGTTCAAGATTGCCAGCACACCAGTTATGCCGGTGCACCGAATGATGGTTCGGCCTGGACCACCAATTGTTACAAGTTGGGGGGCGGAACGATGATGATACATCGCGGCGGCTCCTATAATAACGGCCCTAAGGGCGCAAGGATTAGCGCGCGCGGGCATGCCGGGCAAGATAATTACAGTAGCTTGGGCGAAGGTTTTCGTCTGGCCATGGATATTACGACAGAGGCGGCAGCGTGTTCTGCCAACCCGGCAACTGCATCGACCTGCAACAAGCTAAGCAAGGAAAATACTTTTGAGACGGAATTGGCGATAGCGCAAAAAACAGAACGTACGCGTAGAAATAAATTAATGGCTGAAAATAAGGGGAAATAAATTACTTTCGTTATGCATATCAGGGCCGCGCTGGATCAGGCCTGGCAATCATTTTGGGTGCTCAAGAAGCATCGTAATGAGCCGGCCTGGGCTCGTCTGCTCATTAGCACCAGCCTCGCGGTTGTGATCGGGCTTATTTTGATGACGCTGTCTGGTCTGTTGACGAACAGGGTAGACGACTTCTACTGGTGGGGCGCTGTGCTAAAGGGCAATCTGTTGATGTGCGTGAGTGTTGCGTATGCTATTCATGCACTGTTTCGACTGCTGGAATTAACGCTCCCCGCAGCCACTATTGAGCGTATTGCTACAGCGCCTAGCTGGCGCTCTTGGATGTTGCTTAACCTCATACTGATTGTTGGCACAATACTCGGTAGTGCGATAGGTTTAAGCCTATTTGGCATGGTCTACCATTTTGATCCTTGGCACGGGCCGGCGCAAAACTCGGGGGTTCAGATCAAATTTTTGATGTTTTGGGCTGTAATGATCTTGGCGAACTGGATTTGGTGGGTGATTAGGCAGAAACGACGCGCCCTGCAGCATCTGGTGACGCAAGCGCAGCTACGCTTATTGCAAGCGCAAATAGAACCCCATTTTTTGTTTAACACCTTGGCCAATGTGCAGAGCCTGATGGATTATGATCCGCCACGCGCTAAACAAATGCTGGAAGTATTCACCGACTATTTGCGCGCCAGCCTTGGGCAATTGCGACATGCCGATAGCGCACTGGAAGGCGAGCTGGAAATGGCGCAGAATTATTTGCAATTGCTGCAGATACGTATGGAAGATCGCTTAACTTTTAAGATACAAGCCAGTGCACAAGCGCGGGCCGCTTTTTTGCCTACACTCTTGCTGCAGCCCCTGATTGAAAACGCTATCCACCATGGCTTAGAGCCGAAAATTGAGGGCGGCCATGTGCATATCCGCGCTGAGGTGTTACTTGATCGCTTAGAAATTTGCGTCGATGATGATGGCCTTGGGCTAGACGCGCCGCGCCGCTCAGGACGAACTGGCAACGGTATGGCGCTCGCCAATATCCGTGCGCGTTTGCAGACCAGTTATGGCAGCAATGCTTCATTGAGCTTAATACCGCAGACTACTGGTACCAGGGTCATCATCAATCTCCCCTATGCGGCCCAACCTAAAATGCCATCATGACCCGTGCCCTAATTGCCGACGACGAGCCACATCTGGCGCAGTATTTAAAAGACCAATTGCAGCAACTCTGGCCTGAATTGGACATTGTTTATGTCGCTAAAAATGGGATAGAAGCGGCCGCGCAGATAGCGGCCTTACAGCCAGAATTGGCCTTTCTGGATATACAAATGCCAGGTTTGAGCGGGCTAGAAGTAGCGCAAGGCATAGAGGGATTGACCCGCGTGGTCTTTGTCACCGCCTATGATGAATATGCCTTGCAAGCCTTTGAACATGCGGCCCTGGATTATTTGCTCAAGCCGCTAAAAAGCGAGCGACTGGCGCGCACTTTGGATAGGGTTAAGACGGCACTTGCGGTGCAAACGTCGGCCGAACCAGTCTCGCCAGATGCACGCTTATCTACGGTGTTACAGCAACTGTTGCAGGCGCCACAAGCACAAATAAATCAGTCGCGCTTGCGCTATGTGCGTGCTGCGCAAGGCGCGCTGATGCACCAGATTGCCATTGAAGATGTTTTGTTCTTTCACGCCGATGATAAATATACGGTGGTGCAGACCGCCACTGCCGAGCACCTGATACGCACCAGCATTGCCGAATTGGTAGCGCAGCTCGATCCTGAACAATTCTGGCAAGTGCATCGCTCTACTTTAATTAATCTACGCTATTTAATGAGTACGCGGCGCGATGAAAATAGCCGGCTGTTTCTGCTGATGAAGCATCATGCACGCGAACTGCCGGTTAGCCGTGCCTATATCCATTTGTTTAAGGCGATGTAAGCTATAGACTTGCGACTCATCGGTGTAATTGTCGATGCATCGCCAGCTAAACCTTCTACCAAGTAATTTCTACGTCCTTGCAAGTATTCACGCAGATTAAATCAAGGGCTGGGATTCTAAGCTTCCAACATTTTCAAAATCCATCACGCATATTCCATGCGCCTCTCAGGGCGAAATGCCGCCAGAAGGCGCATGGATATTGCGTGAATGGCGTTACGAAACATCAAGATCCGAGCACACGCACTTCTGCAGCAGCAACCACTCTTGCTCCATTCACCTCTGACAATGCGAGCAATTTAACGTAGCGTGCGTTGACGGTACTAAAATTCACGCTAGACATGGAGATTGTTTTCGCCCAGGTGCCCTGTCCCATTAATGACCAGTTAGTCGCATCGAGACTAATCCACACTTGGTAGTTTGCGATATTGCCTTCATAGATATTGCTTCGCGCTTCCTGCTTTGGCAAATAACTGAGGCCATTGACTTGTCGCACGCCACCCAGATCCAAAGTGAGGTAATGCGGGAAGGCAGAGTCGGCACTGCTCCAGGCGTTCATAGGATTATCGTCCAACACGTTGGCCGCACCGCCAGAGACCGTTTGGCTGTCATAAGCGATCACTTTGGCGACTGTCCTTGGCAATACTCCTGACACCAAGGTTTTACTGACACTGCCTTCTATGTGGCCGCTAAATCCTCTCAGGAAGGAAGAATCGGTGGGAATAAAAGCGACTAAATCGTACCATCCATCTTTGGTGTACCAACTATCAGAGACCGTGGCACCTGCTGCGATTTGATAACTCCAGGGACCATCGCTACGGTAACCGCCGGCGCACACCCTTACCTCGATGGGGTTGCCGGAAGTGAAGGTATTCTTCATATTGAGAATAATGCGATTGGCCGCGATATCGTAAGCAGCAGTGATCTCGATTCCATATTTGGCCAAGTCGCCACGGTAGCGGCGGGTAAAACCATTTGGCCCATAGGCGGTCATGTCAAATTTTCCGCTGCTGGCAGAATTCACAGAAAAATAGTCGGTGACGGGCGCATTCGTGCCAGTACCGGCGGGGACCACGTAAGACCAGGCCGCATACGCGCGAAATTCATTGACGACGACATTCACGGCGCAACCAGCGGTGCCGGCGTTACTCATATCGAGCCAGAGCCGGCCACCCGCTTTGTCCGGGCGCGCAGAGACATTGAGTTGATATGGCAGGGCTTGCAAAACTTTCGCGCCTGGCTCTTGTGACAATAAGACTTGATTGCCCGGCACCCCGACTGGATTGGTGACGGAGCATACTTTTACTTTGTCGTCAGTGCGAGGTAACACCGGCACGCTGGGGTCAACCGTATAGTTGCCGCCGAAATTGAGTGCCGAAGTGAGATCACCGCAAACCGTTTTTCGCCATGGCGTAATATTCGGTGCCAACACGTCGCGGTTAAAACGCGCTTTGATCCACTTCTCTAAAAAGCGATTGATGGAGGTATGGTCAAAGGTTTCCGAACAGACTCGTCCACCGCGGCTCCAAGGCGAGATCAGCATGGTTGGCACACGCGAACCGAGACCATAAGGTGTATTCGTGCCGGGTGCCAGTTCGGCAGTGCGATAACTGGACTGGAAAGATTCTGTCGGCGGCGAAGGCGGTACCACATGGTCAAAAAATCCGCCATTTTCATCGTAGGTCAGAATGAATACGGTTTTCTCCCAGACCGACAAATTCGATGCCAGCGCATCTAAAATACTGTGGATATAGTTAGCACCGGCAGACAGGGAATAGTTGGGATGCTCAGTGGTATTGGCAGGCCCGACTATATACGACACCGCGGGTAATTTGTTGGCCATGACGTCAGCCTTGAAATCGACGATGCTCATTCCCGCTGCAGAGCGCTTGATACCGCGTTGATAGAGAGGCGAAGTGGTGGGCGCGGTATTAAAGAGTTTGAAGCCGTCTAATGAGTTGTCGCCATAATTATCTTGTTCTTGATAGGTCTGCCAGGAAATGCCTGCGTTCTGCATTAATTCAGCATAGGTGGTCCAGGTCCAGCTATGTCCCGGTGCATCGCCGCCATTGGTTTCGCCACCGGAAGTGCCGGTCCATACATATAAGCGATTCGGTGCAGTGGAGGAAGCGGTGGAACAGAAATACTGATCGCATACCGTAAATTGGTCCGCTAAGGCAAAATGAAAAGGGATGTCGGCACGCGTGTAATGGCACATCGTGCTAGTACCTTTGGCCGCGATCCAAGAATCATATTTTCCTGAGTTCCATGCCTGATGTCCGGTTGCCCAATCATGTGAGAGATCGGGTACGCATTCTTCCGTCACACCGGATCGCGAGGCGCGGAAAGGCAGGACGGTAGTACTGCCATACGGTTGAGAAAAAACACTCGTTCCATTCAGAAAGCGTTGCGGATGGGGATCGCTAAAGCCTCGCACGCCACCAAGCGTGCCAAAATAATGGTCAAAACTGCGGTTTTCCTGAACCAAGATCACCACATGTTCGACATCGGCTAATGTCCCTGCGGGAACAGGTGCGGCCAAGGCTTTTTGTAAAGAGAGCGGCAGTAAACCTAAGCTGGCACTGGCCCCTGCTGCAGTCGCGGCAAGGGATAAAAACTTACGGCGAGGAGTTGGATTTGTCATGGTTCAGTATCTTCAATAAAAAGATGAAAACAGAGAACTTACTGATTTGAAATGACGCCAGCATGACGGATTGATGACGATTGTGTGACCCTTGCGTGACCCTTGCGCTAGCTATTGCGTTAGCGTCTCAGCATTCAAACAAATTCAAAAGGGAACTTCTAAAAACCAGACGCGCATATTCCATGCGGCTCGCAGGCCCATATCGGGCCAGAAGGCGCATGAATATTGCGCAGACGACTGCTGATATTTAAAGAGTCGAAAATACCGCCCTCCTGAGCTGAGTAAAAATCCGCTGATTTATTAAGCTAAAGTGTAGCCTGATTTAGAAAACGGTAAATCTCGTATCCGCGTACCGGTGGCCGCGAAGATGGCATTGGCCACGGCAGGTGCGATGGGGCCAACCGCTTCTTCACCGACACCGCCGGCGGCCGCCTCACTTTCCATAATATGGAGTTTTACCATGGGCATTTCGGACATAGTGATGAGCCTGTAATCATGGAAATTGGATTGCAATACTGCGCCCTCTTGCAAGGTAATTTCGCCATAAAACGCCGCCGACAAACCGAACGCGATGCCCCCTTCCATTTGCGCACGGACATTGCGCGGATTGACCACCAAACCGCAATCAACTACGGTAGTGACGGCATGGATTTTGACCGCAGTGTCTTGCACCGATAACTCCACCACATGCACCACCACCGTGCCATTGGCGTTGATCAAGGCCAGGCCGCGAAACCGCCCGGCCGCAGGCGGCGTATTCCAGCCCGATTGCAGCAGCGCGCGGTCTAAGGCGGCCTGCTCGCGCCCACCATCGGAGAATAAGCGGCGCCGGTATTGCGCGCTATCCATGCCGGCCTGGCTGGCTAGTTCATCCATAAAAGTTTCAATTGCAAACGTATTGTGCGAGGCTTGTACCGAGCGCCAATAGCCGGTCGGCACCTTGGCATCTACCGTATTGGCGCTTTGCAGCAAGGGCAGGCGATAATGCTTAATCGGCCCCAAAGCCTGGCGATTGATGGGCAGTGCATGTGCGGCATCTTTGCCTTCGCGCGAGTATAGACTGATGGCTTCTGTGGCTATATCAAAGCGCCATGCCAGCGGCAGGCCTTGCGCGTCTAAACTGGCACGCATGTGTATCGCGGCGGCCGGGCGATAATAATCGTGGCGTAAATCTTGTTCGCGGCTCCAGATGAGTTTGACGGGCGCGCCTATTTGTTGCGCGATCAGGGCGGCCTGTAGCGCAAAATCATTTTCTGAACGGCGGCCAAAACCACCGCCGGCTAGGGTGCTGTGTATCGTCACTTTATTTTCGTGTAAACCGAGGGCTTGCGCCACTACTTCACGCGCTAAAGATTGCGATTGCGTAGGCAACCAAAGTTCGGCGCTATCGGCCTTGACGACGGCGGTCGCGTTCATCGGTTCCATGGTGGCGTGCGCCAAAAATGGAAAGGTGTACAGTGCGCTGTGCTGCCTGGCTTCAAGACTGCAGGCATCGTCATAGGTCTGTTGGATCTTTTCCAGACTAGAGTCACGCGGCACCGACACAACTCCGCCGGCCCGTGCGCCGGCAATCAGCTCAGCGGCGTATTTTTTTGAATCGCAATGGCTGGCCGCCTGCAGATCCCAGCTCGGCTGCAAGAGCGCTAAAGCTTGACTGGCGACCCAATAATTGTTTGCCACGACGGCCACAGCGCGCTCTAACTTAAGCACATGGCGCACGCCTTTGACGGCCAAGGCCGGTGCCGCGTCTACCTTTAGTAAGCGCGCGCCGAAGCTCGGTGCTTGCAGAATCACCGCCACCAATAAACCGGGCATTTGTACATCGATGCCATACACGGCGCTGCCGTTGAGTTTGGCGGGGATATCCAAACGAGCCACGTCTTTGCCAATAAAACGCCAACGCTCTTTAGGTAATAAGACCGGTTCTGCGGGCACCGGTAATTGCGCCGCCAGCGCCACCAATTGTGCATAGGGAATGCGGCGCTGATCAAGGCGATTGATCACGGCACCGGCATCGCTGTCGCAATCTTTGATATCTAGCTGCCACTGCCTAGCCGCCGCGGCCAGCAGCATGGCACGTGCTTGCGCGCCCGCTTTGCGCAGCGGCGTAATTTGCTGGCTGACACCCAAGCTGCCGTAGGTGGCATATTCTGCCATCGCGGGATTAAAGTAGCTCTGGGCCACGGGTGCCATTTCTAATCTAACGTTGCGCCAATCAAGATCGAGTTCATTGGCGAGAATTTGGGCGATCGCCGTACCCGTTCCCTGGCCGATTTCTGCAGTGTTGGAATATAAAGTGACGATGCCATCGCTGGCAATGCGTATCCAGCCGTTGATCTGCGTTGTGGCAATGCCTGCAGTGCTATTGCTATTGCTATTGCTATTTGGGGCGGCTATGGCGGTATCGCCAACGGCCACCAATAAGGCTCCCGCTGCGATGCTTTGCATGAATTCGCGGCGTCCTTGCTGTATCGTGCCGTGCTTCATAGCGCCATCCCGGCTGCACGCTTAATGGCGCGACGGACAAAATTATAGGTGCCACATCGACATAAATTGCTCATGGCTTGATTAATCTCTGCATCAGTGGGTTGCGGCGTGCTAGCCAAAAGCGCGGCGGCCGCCATTAACATCCCTGATTGGCAATAGCCACATTGCGGCACTTGCTCTGCCAGCCACGCCAATTGCAAGCGATGGCTAGTCGTGGCAGAGAGCGACTCTATCGTGTTGATTTTGGCACCATGCAAGCTATCAACAGGCGTAATGCAACTGCGGGTAGGCTTGCCATCCACATGCACGGTACAGGCACCGCATATGCCGATACCACAGCCAAATTTTGTGCCCGTCAGTTTTAGTTCATCGCGCAACACCCATAGCAGGGGCATATCCGCATCGGCCTCCACTTTGCGTGGCTTGCCGTTGATGTGTAAGGCGTGAATCATGGCTATTCCTTAGGGAAATTGTGGCTCGATATCAACACTGAAAGTAGCCGCTTGGAGCTGGCTAGCGCGTTAATAGTTCCCGGTCTGGAAAAATATGTAGTGATGGCAAAGCCGGGGGCTGCACTACTGAGCTGAAATTGCTGGAGAGTCGATAAAGTGTGCCATCAGGCGCGTAGCCTAATCAGCGAAATGCTGAGCACAGAAATATTACATTTCTAAATAACAACAGTCCCTTTTCGACGCTGAGTAGCGATCACTACCATTTATAAGATGATGCAAGCTAAAGCGAATCCGGGCGTCGCTTAAGTGCCTTTGCTTCGTCATTGCGCGTCCGAAAATGGCGCGACGCTTAGGCCTCGCCGCTTGATACTGTGCCTCTACACTCACCTGGAGTAAGCCATGACATTTCAAATCCGCGGTCTCGCACCTGAGCAATTTACGCACTTGTTTTCTCTCAGCGATGCAGAGCTGCGCGCGCAGGGGATAGACCGGCATATTGCCAATGCAGCGCTCAGTTTTCCATGCAGGGTCAGCCTGCAGGATGCCGCCATCGGCGAAGAACTTTTATTACTCAATTTTGCGCATTTAGATACCACGTCGGCGTATCAGGCTAAAGGTCCGATCTTTGTGCGCCGTCATGCGTTGCTAGCGCCACTGTTTGTCGATACGCTGCCGCCCATGTTAGATCAGGCGCACCGGCTATTTTCTGTGCGCGCCTTCGATAGCGCAGATCGCATGGTCGATGCCGAGGTGGCCAGCGGTGGCGAGTTGCAAACATTGTTAGAGAGTTTTTTGCGCAAGCCAGAAGTTAATTATTTACACGTGCATTTTGCCCGACGCGGTTGTTTTGCAGCACGCGTCGACCGTCACAATTAAGGCAACATGAACTGTTGACACATATAGAAAATTGATCGAATGGCGATGCGGAATCTGCCAGCTGCGCGAGGCCGCCACGCAAACTATTGTGCTGGCGTAGAAAATTCGACGCCAAGCTTATTGTGATGAAAAATCGTAGCGCGCTATGGCTACATGGAAGAAACCAATGTGCCGGCCCTGCTTGAGCTGGCTACCCAACAAACCGGACGCGATTCGCTGGCTCTTCCCGCCCAGGGCAATTTTTTCTATCGTGCTCTGCTCAGATTTTTTATCTGGCTAGACAGAAACGAGTTGGACGCCGCTTCGTATTTCGGTATCCCACCCGAGCGTGTCATGGAACTGGGCGCACGCCTGGAATTAGTCTTACCGGAGACGCAGGAGGTAACTCTAAAGGAAGACCTGGATCAGCTCTCGTAGACCATCTTAAGGCATTTGATTTTTAACAGAGGAAATTCCAGGTTTGCTGCAAAACGATTTACGGCAGCCACGTCGATGGCGCGCCGGGGTTATTTCTGGCATCGCAAGATATTAATTTTGACTAAATTTGAAATCCTACACGCATATCCCATGCGCTCTACAGACCAATATCGTGCCACCAAGCGCATGGGGATTGCGTTATCGATTTGGGGAACTTCTAATAACCCCATGGACAAGCATGCAAAGTACGACATCTGGCAATGTCCTTTGAAACACCTAAGGCGGAAACCATTAGGTGGGGACAATGGCGCAGGGGCTGTTTTGCGCGAGTCCTATATCTAATTGATACCCAACACTTCTATGTGTACGAATCGGCAAAGTTAAGCCCGTCAAACGTAAAACTTTGATTCTAAGTCGACTTAGTATGACTTCAATTCTATGTTTGTCGAGTTCATCCGGATGCAATCCAAGTGCGGCCCCTAACTCCACATTGGTGCAGAGGCTGCCGGGCTTTTCCAGAAGCAGCCGCAGCAGCCGCAATTCGCTGAGTGTGACTTGAATATGCTGACCATTTGGTGCCACCAGCATCATGCGCTCGCTTGCAAGTTGCCAGGCATCCGCTACGCGATGGCTTTCTGATGCCAGAGCTGACCTCAACACTGGCGCTGGCGCTTTGTTGTCGATAAAGCGCTGGCTCAATCGGGTCAAAATCAGACTCAGTTCTTGCACATCTATCGGTTTCACCAGGTAAGCGTCGGCACCGGCCTCGAGTCCACTGATGCGGTCGGCACGCATGCCACGTGCTGTGACAAAGACTATGCCTATCCGACTGTCGTGCTCGCGAAGGTAACGACAAATTGACAGCCCGTCCTCATCTGATAAGCCAATATCGAGCACGCCGATAGTCTGCGCTTGAGTCGCCAGGTAACGATAAAACTGCGCGGCAGTCTCGAAAGCCTTGACGGTGTAACCTAGGTGGCTCAACTGAAAAGCGAGTTCCTCACGCAGGATGTGTTCGTCTTCAACTATCGAAACGGTGTAGTTCATGCTGTTTTTCGGGGTGGCATAGTATGCGGCTAATCTATTTGTTTGATTCGAAACGCAAGTTTGTGATTTTGGCTGCCGTTCAACACCTCATTCTGGCGCGTTAGCGGAAGCAATCATAGCACCGCTGTCGATAAATGCGTATCGGATCAGGTGAGCAGCAGGTCGATTGCATGAAAGAAAAATATGGTCCACGAAAAACACGAAAGGCACGAGAGACAGAAAAAAACGAAAAAAAGTCGATCTTAATCAGCGGAAAATGCATAGGCTCATAGGATGAAGCCGGCGCGCTTTAGTATTTTTTGTGTTTTTCGTGACTTTCGCAGACAAAATAAGACCCTCCTAAATGGTCTGCCATTTCATGCTATTGCCCAGAGCTGAGGATGCAAAAGACTCAGGGGCGGCGCTTCCCGATAAGAGTAATCTTAGTTGGTCTTGCTTGCTGTGCGGCGGAATAGCGACGTTATCGGAGCAAATTAGTCGGCGAGCGATTGAAATCCCTCACAAAAAAATTTTTGCTTCCTTGACGTGATATAAACCATTTTTATCGCACTAGACAGCAACCGACGGACATGGATACACGCACACTGAGTTTCACTATCGGCATAGGCAACCTCGCTTTTGCGCTGCTGGTAGCGATTTATGTCAGCTCGGCTGGCTCCGGCAATCGGGCATTGGTGATATGGGGCTGGGCCAAGATGCTGATTGGACTTGGTTTTCTAGTGTCATGGTCGCGCCTTTTTTCGGGATTCCCCTTCACGATTTCGATAGGTAGTTCCCTGCAAATTGCAGGAATTGGCTTTGAGATGGCCGCCTTCTGCATCTTTCTCAATCGTCGCGCTTGGTTGTCAGCGGTACGCGTTGCGGTGCCGGTCGCACTGTTGCTGCTTCAGCTGCTTCAGCTGCAATCGATATTCATTGCGTCTCCAAATGCCACAATAATTACGATCACGGTGATTTTTGCAATAACTTACGGGTCAATGGCATTTTTGCTGCTAAGCGAAACAACTAAAAATCCCTGGCTGCTGCGCTTTATTGGCGGCATAAACATGGTCGGTGTATTACTGTTGTTGGCACGCGTCTACGTCGGATGCTTGGTCGAGGCGCTCACACCGTTCGCCAACGTCACCGTCAATTACGCGGTGTATATCTGGGGCGATTTTGCTCTGATTTGCAATGGCGTAGGCTTCCTGTTATTGGCCAGGCAAAAGGATGACCAGGGACGTCGGGAAATCTTAAAAGTTCTCGAAAATGCCGAGTATGAGCAGCGCCAGCTATTGTCTATCGCCTCGCATGAGTTTCGCACCTCGGCGGCAATGATCAAAGCCTCGCTGGAATCACTGCGCATCTTGACCGGTAACAATCCGCCTGAAGTTGCAAGACGCTTTCAGAATATAGATAGTGCGGCCGCCAGACTGGTGGACCTGTCCAATACTCTTATCACGCAAGACCGCTTGCTGGACGCGAGCTTCATTCCCAGTTTTGAGGACTTGGAATTAGGAAGCTTGATGGCAGACGCCCTATCTCTTTACCCCGGTGAAGTGTTAATCGATGCCCGTTTGCCTGCCACACCTTGCTGGATACGTGGCGACGCTGCTTTGCTACGCATTGCCTTGCACAATTTACTTGAAAATGCGCGGGCGTATCATAGCTTTGATCATTGCGCGATCAGGCTCACGGTAACGGCATCCCAACACGATGTAGAGATCAATGTGGCTGACAATGGCCCCGGCATTCCTGACCAAAACAAGGAGCTGGTCTTCACACGTTTTTTTAGCGTGGGTGGAAAATTCGAGCACGGCCTGGGATTGTCGATAGTACGAACCATCGCACGCATCCATGATGGCGATGCCATAGTGCTCGACAATCAGCCACGCGGTGCCATCTTGCAGCTGCGTCTGCCGCTGACGGCTAAAATCCCCTCGCAAGAACTCTCAGCTTAGTCTTTTTAGCTCTCAACATTGAGAGCTTTTGAGAGCCTTCCCTGCTTGCAATTCAATACCATGTCCTGCATACGGTGAAATCAATTTACCGGCGGCAGGTCTGCTGCGCAATTCATCCGCGTAATTTTTCCGTATACCGCCGTTACCAGTTTTTGATTATCTGGTGACTGCTCCTGGCATCAATGGCTGTATCACGATCCACATCGCAAGCGTGGTTTTTACGCAGTTGAAGCTTAGCTGCGCGCTCAGCTTGGTGGACTTGTTTTGCTAATTAATTTATCGGCTATCCCAAATAGCGTTCCTTATACGGCGCTTTTGGCAGGCTCATTTTAGGGAGATCGTATGTTTATGAAGAAGAATTTTGCAATAGCAGAACATCATATTTTGAAATTAACAGCTTACATTTTGGCCGCGCAACTCGTCGTTGCCTGTGGAAGTTCCGCGTCGGATAACAAGACAATTGCCGAGCTCCCCGACACTATCAGTGTGGAAATCAGACGAACCGCATTTGGCGTGCCGCACATAGTGGGGAAAGATCTGCGCAGCGCAGCCTATGGCATGGCTTATGCGTACGCGCAAGACAATGTGTGTGTTGCCGCAGATCGATTTCTGACCGTCGCGGGTGAACGCTCCAAGTACCTTGGTCCTGACGGCGCCGGCCCAGGTGCGAATCTAAGGAGCGATTTTTATTACCGCAATATTTTAGATCAGGCAACGATAGACAAAGCCTTTCCTGGCGCGAGTTCGAGTTCGGTCACCTCCGATGCCTTGGCTGGCTATGTAGCCGGATACAATCGCTTCCTTGCCGATGCCAAGCCAGCAGAATTCGGCGATTGTTCCACGCTGGAATGGGCGAAACGATTGCTGAACGAAAATGACCTCAAGCGCCATCTTTTAGCGTTGGCGACCCAGTCTGGCGCTGGCGCTTTCATCGCAGCCATCGCCGACGCCACACCGCCGCCAGGCTTGTTCCCGACTAGTCAGATGGATCAACCACTTGCAGTGACAATGGTGAAGAGCAAACACCTTCAGATGGCACAACTGAAGCGCACTGCGGCCGAATTTTCTCGCCAATTTGATGCACGTCCTATGGGCAGCAACGGCCAGGCCTTTGGCAGTGAGCTTAGCGAAAACGGCAAAGGTATACTCATAGGGAATCCGCATTTCCCATGGTCGGGTATCTTGCGCTTCTACCAGGCCCATGTTCAAGTGCCCGGGCAGTACAACGTGATGGGGGCCAGTGTGGGCGGCGTGCCTCTGCCACAGATCGGCTTTAACAATGACCTGGCCTGGACCAATACGGTTTCCACCGGCCGCCGCTTTACCCTATTTGAATTGCCACTGAGTGCTGGTAATTATTTGGTAGACGGCGTTGCTAAGCCCATCATGAGTAAAAAAGTTACCGTGGATGTGCTGAGCAATGGCGTGCTTACCCCGCAAACACGAAGCTATTATTCAACCGAATACGGTCCCATTTTGGTCTCTGCGCCACTCGGTGCCGTGTGGACGTCCACTAAAGCGTATGCCATTCGCGATGCCAATCTCGATAACGGACGCATCATCGACCAGGTGTGGGAGATGGGGCGTGCTACCAGCACCGAGGACCTTCGTCAGGTAATGAGTAAACGTATGGCACTACCTTGGGTCAATACATTGGCGGCTGATCGCGCCGGTAACGCACTCTACGCCGACTATTCTGTGACGCCCAATGTGGATGCCGCACATCTGGCGAAATGTGCAAAGTCTGTGCAAGCGAAGACGCTTGCTGCGAGCCGCACCTATCTGCTCGATGGCAGCACTGCCGCGTGCAACTGGCCGGTAGATAGTGCCGCTGCGACACCCGGAATTATGTCGGCAACCGCACTGCCTTACTTAGCTCGTAAAGACTATGTCGGTAACCACAATGAAAGCGCCTGGTTAACTAATCCGGCACAGTTGTTGACGGGATTTAGCCCGCTGGTAGGTGATCAGATAAAACCGCAATCGCTACGAACACGCATGGGTTTCATACAGATACAGGAGCGTCTGGCAGGAACCGATGGTTGGGCGGGCACCAAAGTATCGCCTGACAAACTTGAGGCGACTTTCTTTCAATCCAGAATGCTGAGTGCCGAACTCGTTTTACCATCCTTGCTCACACTCTGTCAGACACGATCGAGCGCTTCCGCGTCCAACGGGAATGTGGTCGATTTGACCCAAGCCTGCACCATCCTGTCGTCCTGGGATAGGCGCGCAAAAATCAGTAGCGTCGGGACGCCAATTTTTCGGGAGTTTTGGCGTAAAGCACAGTCCATCCCTGGCCTGTTTGCTACCCCCTTCAGCGCCACTGCGGCTATTACAACGCCACGCGATCCTGCCATATCTACGCCGGCAGTAGCTAATGCGATGATGACGGCGCTGGCCGACAGCGTCTTAGCTTTGAACAACGCCGGTGTGCCCTTGAACGCCGCCCTGGGTAGTGTTCAATATGTGACACGCAATGGCGTGAAGCTGCCATTTGACGGTGGTGATGAATTTGAAGGGGTATATAACAAGATGACACCTCCGGGCCTCACTGCTGGCGGCTACACCAGTGTCGTCAGTGGTTCCAGTTATATTCAGATCGTGTCGTTTGAATCCTCCGGGGTGCTGGCGCGAGGACTGTTAACCTACAGCCAATCAAGCAATTCTGGCTCACCTTATTTTTCCGATCAGACACAACAGCTCAGTACTGGAAAGTTCGTAAAATTACCCTACACCGAAGCTAAAATTAAGGCGGACCCCAAGTTATCGGCTAGCTTGATCTTGACCGTCAAGTAAGGAGCATTGCGATACAGCTTCAATAATTTTTTTGAAGCTGTACATCTCTTAATTTCAAAAAAGAGCTTCTAAAAACCCGTTAATCTGGATGTAGCGCTAGGTGCCAACCGGAGCAATAAATCGGTATTACGGGTAGTTGCAAGGCCGCGATGTTGTTGGCGACCGAACTAGAGGCATTTGCCGGGCGATACAGCAAGCCAGGAGCGAGCACCAGATCTTGCTGCGTCAATTAAGCAGTTTGATCTAATCTTGGATGGCGTGAGCTTTTCTAAGCTCACAACATGTTAAAACAGACTACGCATAGCGATTGCGCAAAGGCAATCGCCGCAAACATATTGCAGCGTAGCGGATAGGAGAGCCGGGGCAGCGTCCTGTGCATTTGCTATATAAGCCGGTAGCGAGGCTGAATCTGAATATTGTTCAGAAATTTTTCTTCAAAGTGCGGCAATGCTCAGCCGCGAATTTTTCAACTCCTGTCTTAGCCAATCCAGAAATGCCAGACGCCGGTGATCCTGGCTGAAAGGAACGGGAGACAGCAAGTAATATTCTGAGCCATCCTCCAGGAAACCATAAGGGGTGACCAGGCGCTGAGTCTTGAGTTCTTCTTCTATCATGTAGATTGAAGCCATCGCCACCCCCAAGCCGGCGCTGGCAGCCTGCAGAGTCAGGTAAAAATGTTCGTACTGTGTGCGGCTCGGGCTAAGCAGGGGGGTGCCGGACGCTGCTTCCCAACGCTGCCACGCGTCCGGGCGCGATGCGGTCTGCAACAGGCATTGCTGATCCAGATGCAAGTTCCCCTCTGACAGCAATGCGGGTGCGCACACCGGTGCCACCAGCTCCCGCGCCACTGGCTCGGCGTGACAGTCCTGGCCCCAATTAAAATCATTGCGTCGCAAAGCCAGATCGACCTGGCTGCTTTGAAAATCGATAGCGCCGCCAGCGGCGAACAGATGCAGATCTATGCCGGGACAACTGGCCTTGAAACTATTAATCCGCGGGATCAGCCAGCGCATCGCCAGCGTCGGCTCGCACGACACCAGCAAGGCTTGATCGTAAGCGGGTTGCCTGATCTGGCGTATCCCCAGGGCCAACTGCTGCATCACCTCGCTGCAAGTGAGCTTAAATGCGGTGCCTTCTCGTGTCAGGAAAACTGCCCTATTCCTGCGTTCGAACAGGGCCACGCCCAGCATTTCTTCTAGCTGCATGATCTGCCGGCTGACTGCCCCATGCGTGACGTGGAGCTCATCGGCCGCCCGCACAAAGCTCAAGTGACGCGCTGCCACTTCAAATACCCGGATCGCGTTCAGGGACGGCATATGGAAATTCATCTGTGACTTTTTCTCAAGGGTTTTCGTTAGTATAAATCGATTTTCAAGATTTACTGGATCCGTGAAAATAGTCTCCAGCAAGTCCGCGCTATCCGCTATGCGAGCGGCCAGACTGATTCCCCCCACCACATCAGGAACTCCATTTATGCATGAATTAATTGCCGTAGCCATCATCACTATCCTGGCCGTGATTAGCCCTGGCGCAGATTTTGCGATGGTCACCAGAAACAGCTATCTGTATGGCCGCCGTGCCGGACTGCTGGCGGCAACCGGTATTGCGCTTGGCGTACAGGTACACGTGATGTACACCATGCTGGGGGTGGGCTTACTGATTGCGAAGTCGCCCAGCTTGTTTGTGGCGATCAAGCTCGTCGGGGCCGTGTATCTGGTCTACATCGGCTACCAGACTTTTTGTGCGCGTGCGGTCGTCACTGCCGAGCTCTCAAGCCAGCCGACGCTCAGTAAGGCGGCATCTTTGCGCAGCGGCTTCATGACCAATGCCTTCAATCCAAAAACCACCTTGTTCGTACTCAGCACCTACACGCAAGTGGTGCATGTCGACACCCCGATGACGATGCAGTTGGCTTACGGGCTGTTCATGTCTTTTGCCCATTGGTTCTGGTTTAGCCTGGTTGCTCTGTTCTTTTCAGATAGCCGCTTGCGCGCCAGCATGCTGAGATGTCAGGGCGTATTGAATAAACTAATAGGTACGGTGTTGGTGGCTCTGGGCGTGATGCTCGCTTGCATACCGACGACGCACTGAGTCTTAGCAAGTGCGGCTAGTCTTTTGGCTATGCCTGCTATGCTAGCCTCAATCCAAGCAATCAAAGGGAGTTTCGATTATTTTTTGAGTCGAGCATCGCTCAATTTCAAAACCCTACACGCATATCCGATGCGGCCTGCAGGCCAGTATGCCGCCGCGAGGCGCATACAGATTGCGCAAACGATTTGGAAACTTCTAAAAACCCTATACTCGGACGCGTCGCAGCGTTGCATCCCGATTAACGGGTTTTTAGAAGTTCCCTTTTGCTTGAACGAGATAATTAAGATAAAACCGGCTTTGCAGACTAATAGCGGGCGTCTTTCGGCTTACCGCCTTTACTCCAATCTTGCGACTTCTCTGCATAATCAGGTCGGCTTTGCGTGGTAAAAAAAGCGGCAACATCAATCGCGTCTTGATCAGAAAGTGTTCCGCCCTGGCCCAGTGGCATATTCGCTTTTACAAACGCGGCAGCATTATTTAAGCGCGCCATACCGGCACCGATATTAAAAGAGCGATCGCCCCACAACGCAGGAAATAAATATCCGCCATCGGCCTGTTGCTTGCCTTCGCCTTTTTCGCTATGGCAAGAAGCGCATTTTGCCAGGTACACTTGCTGGCCGTGTGCCAGATCCGGTGCCTGGTCTGATTTCACTGGTTTAAAGCCGCGCCCATTCAAGCTCATGCCGGTAGGCACGCCCTTGGATAACCACCAGATATAACTTAACATCGCATTCATTTCTACGCTGTCATGCGGCAAAGCCTTGCCGTTCATGGAGCGTTGAAAACAATCATTGATGCGCGCTTGCAGAGAACCCATGGCCGCGGTCCGGCTGCGGTATTCCGGGAACACGCCCCACAAGCCGACAAATGGCGCGGCTCCGGCGACCGTGCCACCATTCAAATGACATGAACTGCAATTTAAGCCATTGCCAACATAGGCCTTGGCAAATTTTTGCGTATTTAGGACCAGGTTGCGACCAAGTTTAATCGCCTCTCCCATTTCAGCTTTGGGGAGGCTGCTGTCGTCCGGCATCTGGATAGGAAAAGAGCTGGCAATGTTAGCAGTGTTAGCCGTAATGGCGATTGCGCCCGCTGCGTTTTCCGCCACTTTTTGGGTGCTGGCCTGGGCCACAGGCTCATCCCCTGGCGAACCATGTTTGAACAGAAAAACCACGCTAAAAACAGCCGTGAGAAACATGCCTATTGCTATCAAAATATAGCTTTTATTGGAAGTTTTCATAGTCGTCAAAGTGGATGATAGAACATCAAGTATTACATAAAAGCCTATTCTAAAAAATCATTTTTTAAAGCTGCCCGGTGCTGACAGATCGCATTTTTTAAAGCGCATACACATAGCCCATGCGCTCTGCAGGCCAATATGCTGCCACCAGTCGCATGGATATTGCGCAGACGGTTTGGGTATTGCAAATGCGCGCTGTGCGGACTAAGCACGCGCGACAGGCACTAGCTCAATCGCCGGCGGCGATCGGCATTACGCGTCCTTGGGCGGCACTTTGCTGGCCTAGCTCTAGCAATTGCATCACCTGCAGCGCCTCGCTAGCCGCCACTGGCGTCGCCGCGCCATGCCAGATGGCATCACGCATGGCACGGTAAAACTGCGGATAGTCACCGGTTTCGTTGCTTAGTGTGGATTGCTGCATCCAGCTGCCACGCAGCAAGTCTAACTGACCGGGCTGGCTGTCTATGCCCCAATCCGGCTGAACCGGACGGGCCCCGGTTTTGAGCGCCGCTTCTTGCGTATCTAAGCCAAATTTGGTGTAGCTGCCTTGCGTGCCATGCATCACAAAGCGCGGCCCCTGATGGGCTACCAGCGCGCTGGCATGCAGAATCACACGCAGTTCGCCGTAACGCAAAACGGCGTGAAACCAATCGTCCGTGAGCGCAGCATCGCGTTGGTTGGCGAGATCGAGCCAGATGCTCTGCGGCTGGCCAAACAGGCATAGCGCCTGATCGACTAAATGCGGGCCCAGGTCATACCACAAGCCGCTGCCAGCGCCGGCACCATCACGCCAGCGCTGTGGCACATTGGGTCGATAGCGATCAAAATGCGATTCAAAATGGGTGACTCTGCCTAGCTGACCGGATGCGAATAACTTTTGCACAGTCAAAAAATCGGCATCCCAACGGCGGTTATGAAACACCGATAAGAACTTTTGCTGTGCCTCGGCGAACACCATCAGATCGCGCGCCTCTGCACTGGTGAGCGTGAACGGTTTATCCACCACCACATGCTTACCGGCCGCCAGCGCCAGCCTTGCCAGCGCATGGTGGGTGTCGTTGGGAGTAGGGAGTATCACCAGATCAATCTCCTCGCGTGCGAACAAGTCTGAAGCGCTGGCGCACACCGCCACCTGCGGCCAGGCCGCATGCACTTTGGCGGCATCGCTACTGGCAACAGCCACCAGCTCCAGGCCGGGTACTGCAGCGATCAGCGGTGCGTGAAAGGTGGCAGCAGCGTAGCCGTAACCGACGATGCCGACTTTAATATGAGTTTTCATGAGCGGGTTTTCTAAAAATTACGCAGGATGATCTGGCGGTGCAGTATAGAACATTTCAATTTTTTGCTAAAATCAAAATAGCACCGCGTTAGCTAGTCCGTAGCCAATCAGTCGCCAATAGTGCGAAGCGCAGATCAGGAGAGAAGATGGACATGAAACGTATCAACGCAGGCAAGTTGCGCGCTATCGGTTACGAGGCGCGCAGTCGCGTGCTGCGGGTGGAATTGGACGATGGCAGTGCGATTGAGTATGCGGCGGTCGGGCCAGAAGTGTGGCGACGCTTAGCTAGCTCGGCGGCGGCGTGGAGTTTTTATCGCGATAACATTGAAGACGAATTCACTGGCCGGCGTGGCGTAGCAGGCAAGCAGGCGCGGCCCGCGGCGCTCGATGATTTATTTAAAACTCCTGATGCTGATGTTGATACCGACAGCCAGAAGGGCTAGCCGGTAGTGCTCTCCTTACGCACGAGTATGGGATTTTTAGAAGCTCCCAAAAATGCACACGCATATCCGCTGCGGCCTGCAGGCCGATATCCTGTCACGTGCTCACTAAATTGCGTTTAATGAACTGCTCGAACTCCGCCAAGGCTAAGGGCGGGCTACACAAAAAACCCTGGTAGGCGTGGCAATGATGATTGAATAGAAATTGTCGCTGATCCTCGGTTTCCACGCCCTCCGCGATTACCGCAAGCCCCAGACTCTGGCCCAATGCAATGATGGTACGGGCAAGGGTTGCGTCATTTTGGTCGGTAAGGACGTCACGCACAAACGACTGATCTATCTTCAACTGATCGAGTGGCAACCGCTTCAGATAAGTTAATGAGGAATAACCAGTACCAAAGTCGTCCAAGGCAAAGCTGACTCCGTGAGCTTGCAAGGCGGTCATTTTCAATATCGTGTCTTCGACGTCGTGCAGCAGCAAGCTTTCAGTAATCTCCAATTTAAGTTTGTGCGGATCGGCACCGCTCTTATCGAGAGCCGCCAACACCAGCTCTACGTAGTCAGGTCGGCGGAATTGCATGGCGCTGACATTGACTGAGATGCTCAGATCTGCGGCTTCCGGATGCGCTGCCCAGTCGGCCATTTGTGCGCATGCCGTTTCCAGCACCCACTGGCCCAAGTTCAGGATCAGCCCAGTTTCTTCGGCAAGAGGAATGAATTTCATTGGTGACAGCATGCCGCGCTGCGGATGCTGCCAGCGCACCAGCGCTTCGACACCGGTGACGCGGCCCTTTTGATCTACTTGTGCCTGATAGTAGAGAACAAATTCCTTGCGCTGCAAACCCAGACGGAACTCGGCTTCTAAAGTCGCATGAGAGGTGATGATATCTTGAATTTTTGGATCGAAGAAGCGCAGTGTATTGCGCCCTGCCGACTTGGCCTGATACATGGCAAAATCGGCCCGTTTCAGCAAGGCGTCATTGCTGTCTTTGTGATCGGCAAAAAGCGTTACCCCTATGCTAGGTGTGCTGTGATACGGGTGCCCGGCAAGATCATAGACTTGATTCAGTGCTTTCAGAATTTTTTCGCCTACGCTTTCGGCTTGTTTGGCCGCCAATTCTGTATTGTCGCTCAGCTCTTCGAGCATGACGACAAACTCATCGCCCCCTAATCTGGCGACGGTATCGCATTCACGGACGCATTCCAGCAGACGCTTCGCTACCGCTTGAAGCAGCAAGTCGCCTTTATCATGTCCTAGGGTATCGTTGAGTGTCTTGAAGTTGTCCATGTCTATGAACATCAGCGCGCCTTCGCGTCCGGTGCGTGCGCTGGTTGCCTGGCTTTGATGTAGTCTATCCATCAACATCCGTCTGTTTGGCAGTCCGGTCAGTGAATCAAAGAAAGCCAAGTGACTAATTGCTTCTTCGGCAGCCTTACGTTCCGTAATGTCAGTTTGCGTGCCAACGAAGTGGCTGATATTGCCAAGGTCATTCTTCACAGCAGTAATGGTGAGCCAGCTAGGAAAAATTTCTCCATTCTTGCGGCGATCCCATATCTCGCCTTGCCATGATCCACTACCATTAATACTGTCCCACATCGCCGCATAAAAAGCCTGATCATGACGTCCGGACTTTAGTATGCGCGGCGTCTGGCCTACGATGTCTTCGGGCGTATAGCCGGTGGTTTCGGTAAATGCCCGGTTCACCCGCAGGAAGCGCATATTCGCATCCGTGATCATCATTGCCTCTCTTGAGTCAAAGGCTGTAGCGGCAATGCGCCGTTCCTGTTCCGCTTGTTTCAGCACAGTGATGTCAGTGACTAGTACAAAAAGGCCTTTTACATTGCCGTTGGCGTCCACATCGGGAATATAGTTTGCCCATACTTGCGCTATTTCACCTGATAACTTGGTTAAGGTTCTTTCAAAATTTTGCCGTTCGCCACCCAAAGCCCGTCGCAGATATGGTGCATTCAATTCATACAATTTGGCGCCCAGAAAATCTTGGATACGTATCCCTAACATTTCTTCTGTCGTTTTGCCATACCATTCTAGATACGCTTGATTGGCGAACCGACAGTGCAACTCGGTATCCCAATAGGCAATCAGCCCAGGTAAATTGTCGGTCACAGCCCGAATGAAACGTTCACGTTCCTCCAGAAGGGTGCTTGCAGTGCGAACCTTCTCTTCGGTTAATTTGCGCTCAGTCAGATCGTAAAATTGCATCAGCAGATGTTGCTCACCTTTGATTTTCATAGGCACAATCTGACATGCGATCCAGATGTTCCTGCCAAAAGAAGTGACGGTATGCACCTCGCGCTCCTTGGGCACTTGCTGCGCCAGTGCCGTCAGGCAGTCATCGAGCAGACCTGATTTTTGCATTGCGACGATGTCATGAAAATTCTGCTTTAGTAAAACTTCACGTGTGGTGCCAACCAACTTGCCATAGGCGTCGTTGGCGACTACACATTGACCACTGGCGGCATACACCCCCATCGGCAACGGCGAGTGGAGCAGTATCGTCTCGTTGAAATTTAGTGTCTCTCTCAGTTCGCTGGTCCGCTCAATGACACGCTGTTCTAGCAGATCGCACTCGGCGGTGCGTTCATCAATTAATTTTTCAAGGCTGCGTTGGTTACGCAATAACTCCACTGCTACTTCGTCGGCTTCCCTGAACGACATGGGATACATACGCATCTCCTCACCGTCACTCGAAGCTAGTGCATGGACGGAGCGGCTGATTGTTGTACCAAATTTCCAGGCGAAAATAAATCCTGAGGCCAGCAAGGCTGCCACCAATGCAGTGATCCAAACAATCGACTGCAGTAATTCTGTCAGAACCGTACTTCGCGGCACACCGATCGCAACGGCCCAGCCTGAGCTCGGTGAGCGGCTAAAATCGGAATAGACCCGAATACCTTCCAAGCTCGTCACTTCTATCTCGCCCTCGTTAACTTCGCGCAAACGGTCGATCAGTGCAGCTGCACCTTTCTTACCGATGAATTTTTCGGGCGAATGCGAACGAGCGACAATCACGCCCTTGCTGTCAAAAATTGACACGATACGATCGGCAGGTAATCGCTGTTCAGTGAGAATTTTGCCCAAGCGTTCAGGAAGAATGCCAACGGACAGGTCATAAACCACCTTATCGTCTAGCCATACCGGCACGTCGATGCTGATGAGTGGACGGCCCAATACACCACCAATATAGACATCGGAAATCACAGGTTTGCCGGTCTCGAAGACCTGTCGTAGTTGATCCGGATTGCCGTGGCGTGGCAAGACTTGGCCGTATGGACGAAGCGTGTTGAGCAGCTGCTGACCAGTGGTGTCGCTGAGCACAAAGGAAAAACCGGGAAATTCGTCGTTCAACACGCTTTTAGCGCGTGTATAAAACGCGGCGAAGTCGTGTGTGGCAATCGTGCGCGCGGTTGCCAGTGCTTGGGTCGTCATTTTTGCACTGTTCAAATCTCTATCGACTGCCAGCACCAAGGCGCGGGCAGTGATGATCGTATCTTGCTTGATCTGGGCACGCTCTCGATTGTAAAAGTGATGAATGAGTAAAGAGAATCCGATTACTGATGGGATCAGACAAGCCAGCATAACTAGTGTGAGCTTGGTACGAATACTAGGAAGGGAGCGCTTATCGCTAAGTTGCTCTGTTATTTCCACCATGGTCGCCTTATTTCGATTCGTCTCTATGCCTGGATCCATGCAATTCACTCAATAGAATAATGCGCGAACGTAGGTAAACTTGATCTATTTGAAATTTTTATCGCTTGAGTATATCGAAATGCATAGTTTAGTAGGACGTTTTTGTCTCAATTAGGCTGCATTTGTGTTCTGAAGAAATTTTTGCTTAAGTTCCGAATAAACCACCATCCGGTTTGCACGGGGGACTGGAATCACGACTTATATGCTTAAAAGGGTAAATAACTAGGACGCATGACTAGCTAAAGCGTGTCAGTCATTAATTGAATTGGTGCTTAAATGTTGTGTGCTTCTATTTCTTTGTACAATCGCGATGACAGTTCCTGCAATTAGAAGCTACCGCACTTAATATGCAGCTCGCCTATTGCTCAACAATCGATTCAGAAGCTAAGCGCCAGTTAGCTCTGCGTTATACCAAGGTGTAAACGATGAAAAATAAAGGAACTCTAGTTTTTTTTTTGCGGGAAAATGGGTGCTGGGAAGTCCACCAAGGCACAGGAGGTGGCCGCTGAAATGGGCGCAATTCTCATGTCTGAAGATGAGTGGCTGGCAGCGCTTTATCCGGAAGAGATCAAGAGTATTAGCGACTATCTGGCTTACTCAGCTCGTCTCAAGCCGCTCTTAAAAAAACATGTACAGAGTGTGTTGAAGTCGGGCGTGTCTGTCGTGATGGATTTCCCCGGGAATACTGTCAAGCAAAGAGCTTGGTTTACAGAGCTTTTTTCAGAGGATGACATACCACATCAACTTATCTACTTAGACGTTAGCGATACCCAATGTCTAGAGCAAATCGCGCAACGACGAGAGCAACAACCGGAGCGTGCTGCTTTTGACACTGCAGAAATTTTTCACACAATCAGCAGCTACTTTCAAGCACCTGCAGAGCATGAAGCTTTCAATATAAGGGTGGTGAACTGTGCGCGGGTATAAAGGCGGTAAGTCGTCATTAGTAAGGTGTCAATTACCACAGAACCACCGCCGTATGGCGTTTCAAAACACCACCCTGCCACTGCGCATATCCGCTGCGGCTTGCAGACCAGCATGCCTGGAAACCCGCAGCGGATATGCGCGTTGGCGGGGGTGCTTGTGAAATGTTCATCTGGCCCTATGTAGAGTCTAGTCTGCGTTGGCAGACTGGTTACTGGCGTAGCAGATCAACATTCGAGATGGATAAAACATGAGCGATCCGAGTAAACCTGATTGCGCGGCTACTAGCACGCATTGCGGCAGTAACCATGCTGGGATGGCGATAGAGCTACTCAATGAGCAGTGCTTTTGTATCAGTCTGCAAGAGGGGGCGCTAGAACAGGCGCTGCAAGACGAGCTGACACTGCCTGGTGCAGAAAACATTTTTGCCTTGATCAGCGAGCGTTGCCCTCATCTGTTCTCGGCGCGGCCGGTGTTTATCTCTAGCAGCCAGGCCGAAAGAATCGCGCAAGTGGTGCAGGCAATCGAAAGCGTGGTGGCGCTGCCGGCCTATCGCGCCGCAGTACTGGACTATGCACCCGAAATCGCCAGACATACGCCACGTGGTGCCAGAGGTGTTTTCTTTGGCTACGATTTTCATGTCAATGCCGAGCGCATCGCGCTGATCGAGATCAATACTAATGCCGGCGGTGCGATGCTCAATGCGCTATTGGCGCGCGCCCAGCATGCCTGTTGCGCCGTTATGCAGGACATCGTCTTCGATACGGCGACGGCGCAGGCGTTTGAAGCTGAGATCGTCGCCATGTTCTTGCATGAGTGGCAGTTAGCTGAGCAAGATAGACCTTTGCGCAGTATCGCGATTGTGGATGAAGCGCCGCAGCAGCAATATCTGTATCCCGAATTTCTTTTATTTCAGCAATTATTTCAAAGACAGGGTTGGCAGGCGGTAATCGTCGCTCCGGCTGAGCTAGAGTGGCGCGATGGGTATTTGTGGCATGGAGAGTTACAAATCGATCTGGTGTATAACCGTCTTACCGATTTTTTGCTGGAAGCGCCCGCCAGCGCCGCCTTGCGCAGCGCCTATCTGGCCGATGCGGTGCTCTTGACGCCACATCCGCAAGCGCATGCGCTGTACGCCGACAAGCGCAATCTGGCACTGCTGAGCGATGCGCAGCGTTTGCAAGAACTCGGGGTCGCGCCCGAGGTGCAAAAAATTCTGTTAGAGAATATTCCGCATACCGAACAAGTCAAACCCGAGCATGCCGAGCGCTTGTGGGCGCAGCGGCGACACTTGTTTTTTAAACCGCATGCCGGTTACGGTGGACGTGCCGCGTATCGCGGCGACAAATTAACCAAACGGGTCTGGGAAGAAATTTTGGCGGGCGAGTACATTGCCCAGGCCATCGTGGCGCCAGGCGAACGGGTGACTGGCAGCATACAACAGCCAGCGCAACTCAAATTTGATCTGCGCTTTTACACCTATCAGGGTAAGGTGCAATGGAGTGCCGCGCGTACCTATCAGGGGCAGACCACGAATTTCCGTACCCCCGGCGGTGGTTTTGCACCGGTCTACAGCATCCCAGATGAGCGCTTGCTGGCTGGGGTCGCGCATATTTCAGGACTACTGGAGCAGCAGGCCTGAAAAAAAGTATACTTGTTTTATAAGTGCCAACGCCAGAGTAAGCACTTACAAAATAGAATTACAGGCGTTTTTCTAGCACTTCAAAATGTAGATCTGGCACCAGCATGACTTCTTTGCTGATCTCGCTAGGGAAGGGTTTAAACTGCCCGGTGCGACGATAACCACGGCGTTCGTAATACGTGATTAACTCGTGCCTGAGCGTGATTACAGTCATCCAGATGGTCTGCACCTGCCAGCTTTGCTGCGCCAGCGTCTCGGCCGCCTGCATAAATTGCTTGCCTATGCCGCTGCCTTGTTGCGTGGGCTTGACCACGAACATGCCCAGATACGCGGCGTTTTCGGTTTTTTGCAAATGCACGCAACCGGACAATTCTGCTTGCTGATTTTGCTGGCACAGCAAAATCAGGGATTCGTCCGCCAGTATCAGCTCACGCACCTGATCGGCGTTGATGCGATCGCCTTCTAATAAATCGGCTTCGGTAGTCCACCCCTGGCGGCTAGAGTCGCCACGGTAGGCACTGTTGACCAGACGCGCAATCGCGGCGGCATCGTCGCTTACGGCTAGTCGATAACTTAAGGTGGAAGAGGTGTGCGCTTGCTCTGTCATGTTGGCATATTAAAAATGATCAAGCCTGTATTTGACCACGCCCGCCTGATTTATGCACAACTCGCTGATATATTACCTAAACAAACAAGAACATCAGTGCGCAGAAAAGCGCCGCGCACTGATCTGGCTGCTTATTGATAAGCGGCAGCGCGGGTAGTAGGCATGGTTAAGGTGAAGGTAAAGTCGGGATCTTCGACCACCTCGCCGGTGGTTTTGAGTTCGTATTTACCGCGTCTGGCAGGGGCTAGTTCTTCGAGTATGGGCGGCATACGCCAGGTCTTGCCCTCGTGTACACCACCGAGTTCTAGCTCTATACCCTGAGCGGTGGCGTTGACGATGATGCCGTGAAGTTGCTGTTGTGAAAGTACTTTTCCCTTGTTGCCAGTGCGGGTGATCCCTACCAGCAAGTATTTGCCTATGAAACCTTCGGCAAAATCTTGGTCAAATGCAAAGTGTGGCACGTCGTTCCAAGTGTCCATCGTTAGCTCCTTTAAAAAAGCTGTCCGACGCACTAGCGCGTCGGAACTATACGGAAATGTGCGTTGTACCTATGCGACTCATAAAGTTTTGACTGAGATTAAACAACAGGATAGCGGGACATGCCAAACAGCAATAAATATCCGCCAGTGTGACGCTGCATCGCTGCAGCATGGTGTTACGAACGCTTATGACGAACGTCGGTGACGATTTATCATAGCCGACTCTGGGAAATTTGTCCGACTATTTATAAAAACGGAGCGCGCAGGCTAAACCCGCGTTGCGTAACAGCTAGATCAGTCGCGGCGTATACCTGAGCCTACCGGCAACTCGGCAAACCAATTAATAAAGCGCGCCACGTCCTCTCCTTGATAAATTGCGCCATGTTGCGGGCATAGCATATCTATCTGCATAGATTGCACTCTTTGGCACCAATCCAGTTTGGCTTCGTTAGAGCCCATCCAGCGTTGATGAAAACCGCGTGCATGGCGAATATGCTGATCAAAATTTTTGACGATCAAAGCATCTTCACCGGGCGGCAATAGCGCTGCACCGATGTCGCCAGAAAACAGCATTTTGGCGAGCGGATCATAAAGATTGAAGTTGCCGGAGGAGTGCAGATAATGGGCCGGTATCGCTTGCAGCAAGAGATTACCGAGCGCTATCTCGCCTCCGCTGTCTGGCAAATTGATAAAGGTGCTGGCATTGCCGCCAAAATGCGGCACAAAAGATCCCCATAACCAACTCAGATAACATTTCAAGTCGGGATTGAAATCTAGCCATAAACCCAGCGAGGAGATCACATCGGGGTCCTGATGCGAGGCAAACAAGGCGGTGATGCTACGCGCATCAAATTCTGTATTAATGGCAGAGAAGACCTCTGGGAAGATTTCGGAACCACCAGGGTCGGTGAGTATCGCCTTATTTCCTTGAATAATCAGATATTCATTGGTGTCGATTAAATAATCTGGTTTATCCGGATCACGTGTCACTACGGCCCATTTATGATCGCCTTTTTCGTACAGATATTGGATTTTTTTCATGACTCGCTTCTCAAGGTGGCGTTCAGATGCTTTAAGGTCGTAATCACTTGCCCCATAATATCTTCAATACGGCCAGCCACTTGCTGCATGTCCGCCAGCATGTTGCCGCCATAGGCAGCTTCGATACGGCCATTGTGCGACAACATGGACCCCGCACTGCAGAGCGCAACCGACCTGCGAATTTCTTTTTCTAATTGTTCCCAGTCGGTCTGTGCCAGCTCCCTTTTTTCGGTATACACGGTGCGCTTTTGTTGGAAACTGTGCGTCAGCCGCTGTTCTGACTCTGTATTTTTTGACATAGTGTGACTCAGCAAGCTCAGACGCTTTTCAAGTTTGCGCAGTTCGGCGACCCGGTGCACTAAATGAAAAATCAGCCCCCCGAGAAAACCCATTAATTCTTCGATTTTTTGACTAAAGAGCCGTAACTCCATCGCTACCACTCTAAATCCGGCGGACTGTGGACCGGCGCGTTTGGCAATCAAAATCGCATTCATGGCAACGATATTGATTTGGCCAGAAATCTCGATGACTTGCTTGAGACTCTCGTTGATAGAGACCGCGCGGTGTAAACTGAGAAGTTGATCGTGCTTACTCATAAGATACTCCGCGTAGTCAATTCTAGAAGTATTACGCTGCTTGATCAGGCCTGTCTTTGACACTGATCAAGGATTTAAATCACCTAGTTGAATTGCCAATTAAATACCGGCATAGGTAAGCACTAGTCAAACAACAGATTCAGACCTTGTTGCATATTGCGCTAATTCATCCAGCCAACTCTGCTTTTGTTCGGCACTCGCGAAGGAGGCGCAAAAGCTATTTTTCGCCAACTGAACTAATTCAGCATGGTTAAGATCGAGAGCATCGGCGCTGGCGATGAAATTCGTATTCATGTAGCCGCCAAAATAAGCCGGGTCATCCGAGTTGATGGTAACGCAGACGCCAGCGCGCAGCATTCTGGCTAAATTATGTTGGCGCAAATCCTGCACCACGCGCAATTTTAAATTCGACAGTGGGCATACCGTCAGTGGCATCTGACTATGAATTAATGCAGCCATTAAAACAGGATCTTCCTCGGCACGCACCCCATGATCGATACGCTCTATCTTTAACTCTTCAAGCGCGCTATGGATATACGTAGGCGGGCCTTCTTCACCAGCATGCGCCACCAGACGAAAACCGAGCTGAGAAGCTTGCGCAAAGACGCGGGTAAATTTTTCTGGTGGATTACCAACTTCGGCAGAATCAAGGCCTATGCCATTCCACAGATCTTGATATTCTTCGTGCAAGGGCAATGCCGCGGCTAAGCAAGCAAAAGCATCTTCTTCACTGAGGTGACGTAAAAAGCACAGTATCATGCTGCCAGAAAAATCATGCTCCTGACGTGCTTGACGAAGGGCCCGGGCAATTCCGGCAAACACCGTTGCCATCGCGACGCCGCGCACTGTATGGGTCTGGGGATCAAAAAATAATTCGACATGCCGCACATTATCGGCCAGTGCGCGCTGTATATACGCCATCGTCAAATCGTAAAAGTCCTGCTCAGTCTGGAGCACCGCCGCCCCCGCGTAATATAGATCCAGAAAGGATTGCAGATCACTAAAATCATAGGCCGCGCGTACTTGCTCTACCGAGGTATAAGGAAGCTGTATGCCGTTGCGTTGTGCCAAGGCAAACATCAATTCTGGCTCAAGCGAGCCTTCTATATGCAAATGTAATTCGGCCTTGGGCAGGCCGCGTATAAATTCGTGCAAGGGAGAAGTCATGATACTGAACGCCTGTTAATAATTAGACACTCAGTGTACGTTGATGGCGCTTAGTCTGCAATCCCACAATTTTAACCAAGAGCAGGTTGCTTGAAATTGAAGTTAGGAACAGCTAAGCCTCGGACGCTAATGAAAAAATCACAAACCTTAGAATCCGAGTATTACATGGGTAAAAGCGGGCTTAATGAAGCAGAACGGATTGCGCCATATACAGATCAAACTGACCTAAAAATTCATCAATCTCTTCTATACTCGGTTCGCCGGCGATCAAATCGTGCACATCTTTGCGAAAATTTTCCGCCAGAGAGCCGCCGATAAACCATTCACGCCTTACCGATTTGTCGGTGATCTCGTAGCCGCCAAAACGCAGCGCTTCGTGATCGACATCGGCACCATATTCGACGACGCTGTATTGGTCGCTATTGTAAATAAGGTTCATTTTGCATCCCTTCCTGATTAATTTCTTTGCTTAGCCTGAACAATCGCTAGTTTCTGAGATGGTGCGTTGGAGAGCCAATTTCAAGATGCTTAGTGATAATTACGGTGTGGAAACAAAAAACTTTAATCCGCCAGAACATTCAGGATCAGATCCGGATGTCCTGGTCGAGCTCGACTAATTCATTGTAGGGAGGCTGCTGCAAAAAATAAACTAAATTATTTATGTGCTGATTATTGGCTAAGCCAAGATAAAGGCGCACCGGCGGATTTTTAAGAATACGATTAAGTGTTACGCGCATCACCAGATTGCCTATGCAACACATGCATCCGGGGGCGATTCTGTATAAGGAAAGCAAGGGATCGGGCAACAGCAATGGCTGACCATCCGGAAGACCTTCTAGTATTGCCGCCATGCTCAGTAGCGGAAGTTCGTGCGTAAGGGCGGCGGCTATCCAAGTTTCTCTTTCTGTATAGCTGCCACCGCTTACTAATGTTACTAAACAAGCTGCCACGTCTGTGGTCTATGATTCACCGCGTTTAGCGTATTTTACTGATTCCACGCCTAATTGTTTGAGCTTGCGATATAGATGGGTACGCTCTAAACCAGTTTTTTCTGCCACCCGAGTCATGCTGCCACCCTCACGGTTCAGATGATATTCAAAATAAATGCGTTCAAACGCATCTCGGGCTTCTCTCAATGGCAACTCAAACGACAAATTGGCGAATTGATTATTGCTGGCCGGTGCCAGTATGCCTGAGCTAGCAAACTGCCTGGTTTCGAAGCCAGCAGCATTGCTGCTAAAGGCATGCGTCACCGCGTTATTTGTGAGCATTTCTGCAGACGCCGTCGGCAAACTAGCAGGCGCCGGGCGCGCAACTTCGCTGCCACGGCTAAGTCCTTGCTGTACCGCTTTGAGTAATTTTTGCAAAGCGATAGGTTTTTCGAGAAAATTCAAAGCACCGATACGGGTAGCCTCGACTGCAGTATCTATCGTGGCATGACCTGACATCATAATGACAGGCATACTCAACATGCCATCACGCTGCCATTCTTTGAGCAATGTTACACCGTCCGTATCTGGCATCCAGATGTCGAGCAACACCAAATCCGGTCGCGATTCCAACCTCGCAGCGCGTGCTTGCTGTGCATTTTCTGCCAATTGTACGACGTGTCCCTCGTCGCCCAATATCTCCGAAAGTAGCTCCCGGATTCCCATTTCGTCATCTACAACTAATATGTTTGCCATCAATCTACCCTATTACATGCTTATTATAATATTTAAATAAAACGTCTCTGCGGACGCCATTTTTTTTATCAGTAGAAAAATACTGATGTCCTACGAATCCGGTGCTAACTTTAACAGCAAAATCGATATTTTTGCACCGTTTGTATCACTACGATTTTGAATATCGACTCTACCGCCATGTTCATCGATGATTTTCTTCACCATCGCTAAGCCTAAACCGGTACCGCGCGGTTTGGAAGTTGCATAGGGCTCAAAGGCACGTGCCAAAATTTTGCTAGAAAATCCAGGCCCATTGTCGATGATGGATAGTCGAACCGCCGAGCGGTCGGTTTTGTCGGCACTGGTATAGCGGACTATTTCAGTCACCACATCAATCCGCGCCGCTTGATTCAACTTGGCATTATCGGCGACCGCGTCTTGCGCATTTTGCAAAAGATTGTGAATTACCTGACGCAACTGGGTGACATCGCCCATGATATTTGGCAATGCGGGAGCCAGATTAAGGTGAATCGCATCGCGACCATCGCCTTCCATGTACAAATGCAATACATCGTCAATCAGGGCCGATAAGTTTAAGGAGTTTAAGACCGCCGGAGGAGTTCTGGAATAATCGCTAAAATCATCCACCATGCGCTTCATCGAAGTGACTTGATTGACGATAGTACTGGTGCTCTTATTAAGCATCAAGATATCACTCTCGCTTAGCTTGCCCTGCAATTTCATTTGCAATCGTTCGGCCGATAATTGTATCGGTGTCAGAGGATTTTTTATTTCATGCGCCAAACGGCGTGCTACTTCGCCCCAGGCAATAGAGCGCTGTGCCGAAATAATGCTGCTGATATCATCGAACACCACCACATAACCGATCGCCGCAGCGACTGGTAAATGGGAGCCGCGTGCCAGCAAAGTGATGCGTTGATCGGATTCATTATTCACGGCGCTGATGAGCCCGCCATGCGTATCATCGTGCTTAGTCGCTTGCGGTCTAGGCACTTCTATCTGCTGTTGCCAATGCTGCTGATTTTCATCTTCGCCGCCCGCTGCCGAGTGCGCATGTTGCTCGGAAAAGGCTTGATCTATCGCCGCAGCAAAAGTCTGCATGCCATCGATCTCTGCCAAAGGCTTGCCGATTTCCGATTCAAAACTACGCTGTAAAATCCGTTCTACCGACTCATTGCAGGTGACTAATTTAGCGCTTTGATCGAGTACCATCACCCCAGCGGACATATTTGCCAACACTGACTCAAGGTAGGCCTTGGCGTTTTCCAGTTCATTTCGATTCTTTTCTACCGAGGCACGGGCATCAAATAATTGACGTGTCATGATATTGAAAGACTGGGTCAAGCTGCCCAACTCATCGGAACTGGTCACTATAGGGCGCGGCGATAAATTCCCCTCGGCCACGGCCTTGGTTCCCTCCGCCAACAACAGCAAGGGCCTCGCCAATTCACCCGAAATCAGGAAGGCGCTGGTAATTGCGGCAAAAATGGCCAGCAGTAAAGTCAGCGTCAGTGTAAAAATATACATGGTCTTTAGACTGCTACGACCTAAGGAGCGTACCTGATACTCGCCCCAGGCACTGCGCAAAGCTTCGGCATGGCTGGCTAAACTGACTGGTACAGGATGGATCAGTTGCAGGTAAATAGTCTCATTTTGCAGAGATAAGCCTATGCTGGAGGCTTGCAACGCCACCACCACCCGTGAGCGCAACACATTGGCCGGCTCTGCCGCCAATACCGGGCGGCTCGCACCCGCATTATTCGGCTCAATCTTGAGATCGGGCGCACGTAACTCGGCATTGCCTTCGGTCGCAGCAAATACGCGGGCCACTTTGGCCTGGCGTATCATGGCGGGAGTGGGTAATTCTGGTACCAGGACACTGGAGTTGGCACTGGCCGAAGTAATCAAACGTCCGCGACCATTCACGATGCTGGCTTCTTCCACTTGCATTTGCTCACGCAGGCGCGATAGCCGTAAAGCCATGGAGATCTCGGAAGGCTCGGACAATTGTGACGCCATATCACGCGCCTTATTTTCCAGATCGGCCAGCGTGTATTCCAAGGCGCTGTGACCAAGATTTAATCCAGATTCCAAAGCCGATTCAACCTTGACATCAAACCAGGATTCAATCGAGCGCGAGACAAATTGTACCGACACCACATAGATCACCGCACCTGGCAAGATCCCGACTAAGGCAAACAGCAGTACCAGGCGAGTCATCAGACGCGAACCGAATTCACGGGTGCGGTAGCGGCTAAATAAACGCCACAACAGCGCCAGCACCAAACCTAGCAAAGCAAAAGCAACTAGGGCATTGGCTCCGAGTAGCCAACCATAATATTGGGCAAACCGGGCTGAATTCTCTGATGCAGACGTTAAGAAGAAGAGCAAGATGCTCATCAGAGCACCACCAACAATTAAGGCATACCGTAAAAACCTGGTCACTTATCGTCAGCCTTAAAGGTAAAGCGCTTCCAGTCAGACGACAGGCGCCAGTCACTATTGTTGAGGGAGGTAATCAAAAAAGGCTTAGGTAGTTGATTAATATCGAGCTTCAGGCGCACCGCCACATTGTAATTAGCGCCGGAACTGAGCACGCTTTTGTCTGCCACCAACCACCGGCGTGGTCGCAGCACCAAAGCCATGGCGTCTTCTAAGCGTGAGAAATTTTGCTGCAGACTGCCATTGATGGCGGCCGTGTATTGGCGGGTCCAGAGGTTGTAGGCAATTCTGACGGTCTGCTGAGAACGTATGGTTTTTTCATCCAGCCAATACCAGCGCGGTCTGGTCAACTCGACTTCGGTAGTGAAGTACATAGGCACGCCACGCGTGATGGCGTCTTCCAGCCCATGACTAAGTTCAAAGGAAAAGGCGGCGACAATGCGATAACCTTCTTCAGACGACTCTATCTTTGCGGTCGTCACGTCCACTTCATTGGCTTGCGCATGCGGCATCAATAGCAGCGTGAGCAGAGCAAATGAAGCAAATAGCAAAATCTGACGGAAAAAAGTAAAGAGGCGTCTGAGCATGTGAAAATAAAAAGCGATGCCTATATCATGTAGGGGTGATCATCATGATAACTGGAAACCCGTTTCAGACCGCCGGTTTTTGAAACAAAGCGTAAAACAAGCCATCATGATCGTTGTTGCCATCCAACTGTGGTAGTAATTGCCCTGGCGCATCAAGTCGCAGCGCGCCGTGACGTACGCCAAACGCGGCAGCCTGAGCCTCAGACTCCATAGGCCAGATAGAACAAGTCACCAACAGCAGTTTTCCTCCGGGTTTGAGCATATTCCACAGATTATCCAGCAAACGTGCCGAGGAGGCCGCCAATTGCACCGCATCCATCTTACGGCGTAACCAGCGTATATCCGGATGCCGCCTTACTACACCAGAGGCGGTACAAGGCACATCGGCCAAAATACGGTCAAAAGCCTGTCCATCCCACCAATTCGATTTACCCGCATCAGCCGCCCTGACATTGGCACTGAGTTTGAGTCTGGTCAAATTTTCATGGATACGCTCTACCCGTTTAGGGTCAGAATCGATGGCCAGCAAGTCAAGATTGGCGATTTCTAGCAAATGGCAAGTTTTCCCGCCCGGCGCCGCACAGGCATCTAAGACCCGCATGCCATCTTGTACATCAAGCAATCTGGCGGCTAATTGAGCGCCAGCATCTTGTACCGATACTAGGCCTTGCTCAAATCCAGGTAGTTGAAGAACAGGAACTGGTTTCACCAGACGCACCGCATCAGGGCCGATCTGGGTGGCGGCCATTTGCGCAGCTTCCAGCATGACTAAATAATCTGCCACAGAAATCTGACGTTGATTCACCCTTAGCGTCAAAGGCGGCGGCTGATTGCCGGCGCGCAAGATGGCTTGCCAATCCTGTGGATACGCCGCTTTGCATTGATCTACCCACCATTGCGGGTAATTCCATAGTGCGGTCGGCTGTTTCATCACGGTTGCCAGCAAGCTAGTCTGCTCGCGCAAAAAGCGCCGCAGTATCGCATTGACCATACCTTTGGCAAATACCATGTGCGGGCTAGAAGCTGCCGCGTTAACGGCTTGATCGACCACGATAAAATCTTCATAAGGCGCGTCTTCGCCCTCCACTTTGACCAATAAGGTCAGCGCACAACACATTAAGCTGTACAGCAAAGGAGGTTCAGGTGGCTTGGTTGTCATTAAGGTCAGCAGAGCATCGACACAGCCTACCTGACGCATGCTGCGATACGAAATATCCTGAATCGCGCCGCGTGCTTGCGGTGAGGCATTAGTTTGCGCAAACACCTTGGCCAGCGCCTGCGGTAAGGCCATACCTTCCAACACATAAGCGACCGCTTGCGCAGCGCCGACTAGGCTAAAGGCCAAAGAGTCGGCTTTAATCTCGGTCATTTTGAACTCGGCAGTAGCGGCCGGTGACTGCGTGACCGAAGTGGCAGGCTTGAATGATTTAGCCTGACTGGACGGTTTCGCTGCCTTGCTAGGGTTACTCGGCTTAGTCAGGGTTTTTCTTGAAGGTGTTTGCATAGTCATTCTTAAGTTTTAGCGGCGCATTTGCTAGTCTTGCCTAGATAGGGCGCTAGTGTAACAGCCTGACAGGCGCACGAACCATTTCAAACTCAGTTCAAACTAAGTTCAAACTAAGTTCAAACTCAATTGAAACTCAGTTCAAATTCACTTGATACTACTTTCACTTAGGTAGACTGGGCCAGCAAGGGAGTGAAATGCTGCTGTTCTAACCAGCTTCGCAGATCATCAAAGACCCGAGTCGCATCCAGCTCATTAAATATTTCATGATAAAAATCTGGGTAAAAAATCGCCTTGGTGCGTGCCGGGTTCAGATTTTTGACAAAGGCAGCACTGCCTTTCGGGTCGACCAGATGATCTTGTTGCGCCACCAGCAATAAGACCGGAATTGTCAATTGCGCTGCATGCTGATGCGAAAACTCCGCCGCTTGCAACATCGAATTGAGCAGGCGTGCGCTGATCTTGCCGTGTACTAAAGAATCATTCTCGTATGCGGCGACCACTTCAGTATCATGCGATAGATAGGTGGTTTTCAGACCGTTCGGTATTCCGACACCCGGGATCACCAGACTAGCCACTTTCAGCAAGCCCCTCTGTATACCCGACATGTGCAGAGCCAGCGCCGGTGATGACAAGATCAGCGCCCGTATCGGTGCTAAGCCGGCGGTGGCAAAGCGCGCCGCAAACAGGCCGCCCATGCTGTGCCCGAAGAGCAAAGGCGGTGCTGGCAAATTTTTACTGAAGTCGTTGAATAACATCCGTGCGTCGCGCAATACTGCTTCAGTATCCGGCACATCACCGCGGGCGCCTCCAGATTGTCCATGACCTCGATGGTCATAAGTGCGCACCACAAAACCGAGAGCGTTAAAAAACCGTGCCAGATGGGCATAACGACCACAATGCTCGCCTAGTCCGTGCATAATAAATACCCCATCCTGCGGCGCGGCTGAGCCCGCCAAAGGCCAGTCACGCACGAACAGCTTGGTGCCGTCGCTAGTCTTTAAAGTAAATTCCCGGGTATTTTCTATGTGCGCGGTCATTCCTTACTCACTCCAGATCACATCATGTTTATTCTTGTGCGCCGCACGTAACATATCCAGCAAGGGAAACATCCGTGCCGAAAAACTGACCTTGGTCGCCGCTTCATGTTCATGTTCATTGTCGTCGTCATCTGGATGCGCTTCAATATCGTGCAACACCTCTTCGCTGATAGGATGAGCGCGGCTCTCCGCCACCGCCTCTTCGATTACCTTGATCGCGTTAGCAGTCTCGGCAAAGGTCAGCACACCGCGGTCGACATTTTTATGGAGTAATTCTAAAGCCCGACGCGCATGTTCTTTATACATGGTCACTTCGGCGGCGGCCTTGGATGTAAAAGTGATTAACATTTTCTCTCCTTTGTGGTGGTGAAGCAGATGCAGTCTCGGCTGGGCTTACTACTGAGAACGGCCAATTTCACTAAATGATAGCCTTAAACCGGCGGCTAGGAGAGTTCCGGTGCTTGCAAACCACAAAAAAATCAATGGAAATCTATTGCCTTGACAAGGCTAAACACAAACAAGGCAAACACCAGCAGCTGTACACCCAGACAAACTGCAAAACTTGCGCGCATCGCGAGCAAATGCTCACCGCCCTGAATGCAAAAAAAGTCTATCGCAACGCCTACACCCCATTGGGTAATAAAGGCGCCAATAAACATCAAAAGATTGTAAGCAGTGTTGACTAGTCACTGGCACCTGGATTTACTGAGGTTTAAACGAGGTCAGGAAGGTGTCGACGACTTCGGCGCTCAAGGTTTTTTCCGGGCCTATGATGACCACCTGATACACCCAATTACCGCGTGCCACAAAACGTCCTAGCAATTTCACCGCCTGTCCATTCTGTAATTGACCAAGCGCCTCGATCTCGCTGCCATTTGGTTGGCGCGACTTGCTACTAGTGGCCTGAATATTTTTCAACATACCCGCTTGCATCGCTGCCAAAACCCCGGGTATTTTGCTGGTCTCAGTGACTTTGGCGTAACCGACCGCAAAACTCACCCCACCGGCGTCGGCGGCTGTCATTTGCAAATTCAGATTGACGCCATCGAGTTCCATCAGGCGCGAAAACGAGGCTGCTTTGGCCGGCATTAAAATAGTGAAAGGCGCATCGACACCACGCACCTCGCGCCAGTCAAACTTAGGAGAACAGGCCATCAGCGTCATTGTCAGGACCAAGGCGGCGAATTTAAATAGAGAAGTCTGCACAGAGATAAATATAGAAATAAGGAGAGAGCCATTGTATGTTATTCCGCCCGAACTCTGCATTTCGTTCTAAAAACCCCGCAGATATCGCACCGTTTATCCGTCCAAGCAACCATTCACCCGCATCCTGTTGCGATTGATCGCAGTGCACTGGCGTCGTCATTCGCATCCGCATACAGTGACTGTATCGACAGCGCTTGCGCCGGAATCGACTTTCATTTAACGCTCACAGGAGAACAATATGAATCGTCTCACACTCTCAGAACTGATAAACAGCTTGCGCACGGCGAGTCTGCAGTTGTTTGGCCTGCTTGCTCAATTTTTTCAGTATTTAATGGCTTTACCCTTGCCCAAGCTACTCATGGTATGTCTGGCCGCAGCCTTGATACTGAGCATACTGCCTTTGGCTTTCACTTTGTTGATCGGCTTCTTGCTGATAAAGCTAGTAGTATTGCTGTTCGTGCTCAAGCCCAAGCAAGCTAATCATCAATAATCACGCAATTTCCATCATTTTATAGCTCCTCATGACTAACATGAGAATCGGGAGAACCAGCATGCATAAGACTAACGAGAATAAGGTTTTAAATTTCACCCTCGATGTGTGCGAGACCGCAAGCGTCTTATGGTGGCGCTTCTTCGACTGGCTGGCGGTGGTCTCTTGGTTGCATCTGATCCTGATTTCCCTGCTGGTGTTTCTGGTCACTGGCCCTATCGGTTTTGGCCCTTTGGGCGGATTATTTTTCTGGGGTTCTATCGTCATTAAGAGTGTGGCTGGCGGCAAGCATAAGGCCGAATTGGCAGCCAGTGCGGCCATCACGCGTGCTGATGTAGAAGCATTAGAGCGTCGTTTGCTGGAAGCCCAAATGGCAGCCTTGCAAGCACAGATAGAGCCGCATTTTCTATTTAATACACTGGCGCTGATCGGCCAGTTAATCGAAACCGATCAGGCTCAGGCCGCCAAAATTCATGCCGCCTTAATCCTGTATTTGCGTGCCGCCTTGCCGCAGATACGTGACAAAAACAGCAGCCGGCTGGGTCAGCAAGTGGAGATGTCGCGTGCCTATCTGAACATCATGCAAGCCCGCATGGGGGAGCGTCTCAGCACCAGTATCGAGGTCGCACCTGAGTTAGCTCAGGCAGCGTTTCCGGCGATGATGTTGCAGACGCTGGTAGAAAACTCGATCAAACACGGACTAGAACCGAAGATAGCCGGTGGCCACATTACGATACAGGCACTAAGGCTAGACACCGATCTGCAAGTGACGGTTACTGACGATGGAGTCGGCTTTGATCTGCATGCCGATGATGGCATAGGCTTGTCGAATATCCGTGAACGCCTCAAAATACTCTACGGCAGCCGCGCGCAGTTGATTGTAGAGGCGCCTGCCAATGGCGGCGCGCGCGTCAGCATACGTCTGCCGCTCAATTAACCACCCAATTAATCTGCTCACAGGAAAAACTCTATGCCAACCGCCCTGGTCGTCGATGACGAAACCCCGATGCGTGAGCAACTCAAGAGCCGTCTGGCCGAGGTCTGGCCAGAATTGCACATCGTGGCCGAAGCGGCCAATGGTATCGCCGCGCTTGAACAAGCGCAGCTGCACGCACCCGACATCATCTTTCTCGATATTCGTATGCCGGGCAAAAATGGTATAGAGGCGGCGCGCACTTTAGCGCAGCAGGCACAGATCGTGTTCGTCACGGCTTACGATGAATATGCAATCCAGGCCTTCGAGCAAGGTGCTATGGATTACCTGTTGAAACCGGTCGATGCGGAACGCTTAGCCAGCACTTGTCGCCGCCTGCAACAAAGACTGGCTGCCGTCGCCAGCGCCGAGCCGAGTGCACATTCGGGAGCCAGCCCGCAGGCCGAGCAAATGGAACAATTGCTCAAGCAATTGCTGCAACATAGCCAGGCGCATAAAACCGACTATCTGCGCTGGATACAGGCCAGTGTCGGCGCCAGTCTGCGCATGATCAGTACCAAAGAAGTTCTGTTTTTTCGCTCCGATGAAAAATATACCCGGGTACAAACCGAGGCCGCCGAATATCTGATACGCAAGTCGCTCAAAGAGCTGGAAGATGAGCTCAATCCGGAGGAATTTTGGCGCATACACCGCTCTTGCATCGTCAACGTGCAGGCCATCAGCGAAGTGACGCGCGATTTCCGCGGCCGCCAATTAGTGCAACTAAAAGGCCACGCCGAAAAATTAGAAGTGAGCCGCAACCACCTGCATCTGTTTCAGCAAATGTAGAGAAATACAGGGAGTAAATACAGGGAGTATATGAATTGATCAGCCGATTGAGCAATAAATACGTGCGCAATCGACCAATTTATGTATATACCTACCCCTAGTATCTGCAAAAATTGAACGAAAATAAGGGGCTTGATCGCGCCACTCTTAGCAAAAATTTGCTTGATGCAGAGAGTGAGCGGAAAGTTCTGTCGCTGTGAGCCGCAACCCCAGAATAAAACCGCTATCCTCGTCATGCGGAGAAATGGGGCGTATCGCTCGCCTATCGACTATAGCGCGCATACTGATTGCGTAAGCGGTGAATCGACGCCGATACTCCCATGGCTATCCTGATGAAACAAAAATCATACAACGCGCCCTGTGCATAGCACTCAGCAAGCAGGAAAGTTTTGCTATAGTGATCGCAAAACTAAGCGACTGCCCGATTTATTCTCAGATTCTTTAGTTCCCTTTTTCGAATGAACTCACGCTAAAAAGGAAGCACCATGATGCAGCCAGGCATACCGGATGACGAAGCAGCCCGCCTGGCGGAACTGCGCTCGCTATGTGTGCTCGATACGCCGAGCGAAGAGCGCTTTGAGCGCATCACGCGCAGCGCACAACTCTTGTTTGGCGTCCCTGTCGCCTTAATTTCCCTGGTCGATCAGGGTCGCCAGTGGTTCAAATCTAAACAGGGGCTGGATGCTAGTCAGACCCCGCGTGAGGTTTCTTTTTGCGGGCACGCAATCCTGCACGATGCCGTCTTTATGATAGAAAACGCCGATCTCGATCCGCGTTTTATGGATAACCCACTGGTCACCGGTGCGCCCTTCGTGAAGTTTTATGCAGGCGTGCCACTGAAGGGACCAAACGGATATAAGATCGGCACTTTATGCCTGATAGCGCATAGCCCGCGCACATTGAGCGAACGTGAATTGCTGGCACTCACAGACCTGGCGGCCTGGGCCGAAACCGAGCTGGCGGCCATCTATCATCAGCAAAGAGCGTTCGACTGCGAATCGAAACTTGTCAATATTCTGGAAAACGTACTCGATGCCATCATTATCGTCGACGAAATCGATCAGATCCAAGCGGTCAATAGCGCCGCTGTGGCGATGTTTTCGTATGCGGAACAGGAGTTAATCGGCCGTAATATTCAAACCCTGCTGACCGCGTCTTACCATAGCAAACACGAAGGCTTCATACAAAATTACCGCCACGTGAATCAGGAAAAAATGGGTGATCCTGGCCGCGAAATGATAGGCAAGCGCAGCGATGGCAGTCACTTTTCCATCGCCATTTCCATCAGTGAAATGCTGGTATTGGTGGAGCAAAAAATGTGCTACGTGGTGATCATTCGTGAAATTTCCGAACTCAAGCTGGCAGAGAAAAAACTGCGCGACAGCAGCCAGTTGTTCAACACCTTGATGAATAGCACCACATCCTATGTCCATGTACGCGATTTACAAGGCCGCTATCTCTATGTGAATAAAGAATACGAAAGCATTTTTCATTGCAGTAATGCCGATATTTTAGGTAAGAGCTACCTCGATGTATTACCCTTAGAATTGGCAGAAAAAGTAGCCATGAGTGAACGCCTGCTGATCGAGAAGGGGCTCACTCTACAGACAGAAAATAGCGTGCAAGGCGAAGATGGCACGCATACTTATCTGGTGGTCAGATCGCCCCTATTCGATGCTGAAGGGAAGATCACCGGCACCTGCGGCGTTGGTACTGACATCACGGAAAACAAGCGTTTAGAGCAAGAAACCAGCAAGGCACTTTCCTCCCTACGCGCCAGCGAAGAGCGCTGGAAGTTTGCTCTGGAAGGCAGCGGTGATGGGGTCTGGGATTGGGATATTCTCAGCGGGAAAGTACAATTCTCAAAACGCTGGAAGGAAATGCTAGGCCATAGCGAAGCGGAAATCGGTGATACTTTGACAGAATGGTCGCGTCGCGTCCATTCCGCAGACTTGCCCGCCGTAATGGCCGATGTAGAGGCGAATCTGGCTGGCAAAACCACTAGCTTCTCGAATGAACATCGGGTCTTATGCAAAGACGGCAGCTATTTGTGGATACTCGATCGCGGCATGGTGGTGCAGCGCGCTGCCGATGGTGCGGCCTTACGCATGGTAGGCACGCATACCGATATCTCGCAACGCAAACAGATGGAGCGTATCAAATCCGAGTTTATCTCCACCGTCAGTCATGAGTTACGTACGCCGATCACCTCGATACGTGGTTCGCTTGGTTTGCTGGAGGCCGGAATACTTGGCGCTTTACCTGACAAAGCGCTAGACCTGATCAAGGTCGCTAACCGCAATAGTCAGCGCCTGATTACCCTGGTCAACGATATTCTCGACATGGATAAGCTGCTCTCAGGGCAAATGACTTTCGCCACTGTCAGCGTCGATGTCAAGGACTTGATTGCCCAGGCGATCGAAGCCAATGCTGCCTATGCGGCGAGCTATCAGGTCCGTTATCGCATGGAAGCTACTAGCTTGAGCGCAATCGCCATCGGCGACCCAGATAGGCTAATGCAAGTCATGGCAAATTTACTCTCGAATGCCGCCAAATTTTCACCACCTGGGGCTGAGATAGAAATCCGTATCGCAGATGCCGAACAGTACTGGCGAGTCGAGGTCGAAGATCATGGCGAAGGTATCCCACTAGAGTTTCAAAGCCGCATCTTTGAGGCATTCGCACAAGCCGACAGCGACAATACCCGCAAGCAGGGCGGCACCGGGCTAGGCTTGAATATCAGTAAAAACCTGATAGAAAAAATGGCCGGTGAAATCGGTTATGTGACGCAGCCTGGTCTGGGTACCTGCTTCTGGTTCACCGTCCCTCGCGCCTGAAAATTTAAACATTTATAGGGAGTATGCCTAATGCTGCACCTTAAACGCACGTACAGCAAGCGCCACACCCAGACACAATAGACATACCCCTACCAGTATCTGCGTAGCGGGAAACTCGCCGCGCAATATAAAGGTATACAACAAGGCGGCTAAAGTTTCAAATACGATTAATTGTCCGGCCAGACTGGTAGGTAATTTTTGGCTGGCATGATTCCAGAATAAAGTGCCTAGCCAAGAGGCGGCAAAACCTAATATCAACATCGCCGCGATAAACTTGCCGGGCTGTGCGCCCAAGGGAAAAGCATAGCCGTCAGGCGCACCATGTAATTTGGCAAATAGCGCGTAGCCGGCCAAACCTAGCAGGGCCAGCGGCAGGGTCATCAAACCCTGAGCGGTGGCCCAGGTACTGGAGCTGATATGCGTATACACCTTCATATAGCGCGCATTCATGATCGGATACCAGGTCCAGGCCGCCACTGCCAGCAAGGCAATCAGACCGCCCTGTAAATACTGGGCCGGGCTGCGCTGAGCATTCAGATGGCGCATTTCTGCCGCATTCACCAGCATCAGACCGATCAAAATGCACAGCAAGGGCAGCACCAGCTTGTTCCAGGCGATGCCCTCGCTGGCGTGCTGCGGCGACCAATTCGAGCAAATCGCAATCACCACTGGCAGCGTACCTATCAACATCGTTGGCAAGGGCGCGTCTGCCAATTGGATGGCAGTTGCCAGTGCGGCGTAATAAATTATATTCCCGACTAAGGCTAGCTTGAGCGCGGCAATCCAATCCTGGCGGCGTAAGCGGGCGATGCGCTTGCGATCGAACCAGGCCGGTACCAGGGCGATCAGACCAAATGCGGCATATCGCCCAAAAGATAAAATCAGGCCGGGGTAATCGGGTAACAATAAAGGGGTAATGAATACCAGTCCCCAGAGCAAGCCAGCAGCAAGTGCGGCCAAGATGCCGCTTAACATAAAATAATTCCTCACAAAAGAGCATAACAAAGCTTGCGCGCATGATACTTGAAAGCAGCAGACATTTTTAGAGTGAAGGAAGAATCGTCCCCTGCCTTACCTTACCTTGTCTTAACAAAGAACGGTTAAGGCGATGCGCCTGACTGGAACAATTTTGTGCCAACCCTCATTTTATGAGATGCATGCTGCGATGAAGCGCAAAATTGCCTGGATTCCACTACGCGGCGGCGTTTCTGGTCTACACTATGTATTCATTTCGCCCTGTTTGGCGATCCGTAATTTTAATTGAAGGTGCCCTCATGTTGTTACGCTCCACCTTAATGTTGCCGCTGTTTTCTCTGTGCATGCTGAGCGCCTGCGATCGCCTCGGTCTGGCAGATCCGGCCAAAGATGCCGCCGCTAAAGAAGCCGATGCGCGTGCCACAGGCAGCGCTTGCCGTCACGCCGGGCGCGGCGTTGAAGATTGCTATTCACAAAATCCGGATTCCGCACGCGCTGCAGTTTTTGCCGGCTGGAAGGAAATGAACGACTACATGCGTGAAAATAAAATCGAAGAAGTCAAGCCTGACGCCAACGCGGCAGCCGCTAAAGCCGCCGCCGCGGAAGAAGCCAGTAGTGCCGCGGCTAAAGCCAGCGAAGAAGCCAGCGCCAGTGAAAAATCTAAGTCATCTAAAAAATCAGCGAAACACTAGTCATGCATAAAAATGCCGCATTAATTGAAAAATTTTATACCGCCTTTCAACAGTTAGACGCGGACAGCATGGCGCTCTGTTACGCCGACGACGTACAGTTTTCCGATCCGGTTTTTCCGAATTTACAAGGTAATGAGGCCGCCGATATGTGGCGCATGTTGACCAGCAAAGCTCAAGATTTCTCGCTGGTGTTCGACGGCATTACAGCGGACGAACAAAAAGGCCAGGCGCACTGGGTCGCCACCTATACGTTTTCGCAAACCGGACGCATCGTGGTCAACGATATCCACGCCAGCTTTGTATTCAGAAACGGCAGAATTATTCGCCACACAGATCACTTCGATTTATGGAAATGGGCGCGTCAGGCGCTAGGAATCAAAGGTGTACTCTTGGGTTGGACACCGCTGGTAAAAAACGCGGTGCGGGCGCAGGCGGCTAAAGGTTTGAAGATATTTCGTAGTAAACGTGGCTAAAAAAACGCGAATCTAATCGATCCTTGAGACTTTCGCGCTAACGGAGAAGCTGGCGACACTGTCCGCCAGCTTCTCGACGAGCATCACTCTGCGGCTTTTTTCGCGGCGGTCTTATGATAAATGATAATGTTTTTTCCGCCATCGCAATTACCTACTACGCGCTCTTTGGTTTCTGTCCCTTTGGGCGCGACTTCCAAGCTGTAATTGCTGACACCCTTGCCTGCCAGTTTCGTCTCAATTTTCGTTTTTAAATCCTCACAGGAAGTCGTTGCAGCCCAACTCGTGGCGGATATCAGAATCAGACCGCTTGCCAAAATACCTTTTTTCATCTTGCATGCTCCTCTGTTTACTGAGTGAAATAAAAAATCAACCTACGCCATGCCTGTCGCCTCAATGCGCAGCGACCCGATTACCATTCATCAGTAGCTGGTGATAAAACCTTATCATCTCTGCGTAGTTCTTAACAGATATTCTTTCATTTGTACCATGAAAACGTGGTAAATCGTCTGCGCTGGCTCGCACCGGAGAGAATTTGAAGATATTTTCACTCAAGCCATCGAAATAACGTGAATCGGTGGCGCCTAACATTAGCCCAGGAGCCACAATGGTATTGGCAAATACTTCGCGTATCGTCGTATTGAGCCTTCGATAGGCCGCGCTATTAATAGGAGAGACCCGCGAAGGTTCGGAATTCCCCGGCACCGTCTTGAGGCTAATCGCCTCGTTTCCCACCACCTGTTTTACGTGCTGCAGCACCGTCGCTTGCGTATCACCTGGCAGGGTGCGGAAATTCACGCTCGCTTGTATATGACCGGGTAAGACATTATCTTTATTGCCTGCGTGTACAACCGTGAGCGCGGTGGTGGTGCGCAGCATCGCATTGGTGCTGCCGCCCTTGACCAACTCACGCTGCACCAGCGGCCGAAATAGCCATAGATTCGATAACAAGACCCGGTTAACACCTGTCATCTCAGGTGCGATGGTCTCAAACATATCGAGCGCAACACCCTGTATCTGGGCCGGAAATTGCTGTTCCTCTAGCCGCGCCAACGCCAGGCTCATCATTCCTATCGCAGTTTTTTGCGGCGGCATGGAGGAGTGTCCAGGCGTGGCATCCAGACTCAGCTCTAGGGTGGCATACCCTTTTTCTGCCACGCCTATCAAGGCCGCCGACTGATCCAAACCCTTGAGTATGCCTTCGGTAATCAGCAGACCCTCGTCGAGCACGTAGTCGAGCTGAATCGCACGCGACTGCAATAGCGCAGCGATGGCCTGTCCGCCTTGCAGGCCGCCCACTTCTTCATCATGGCCAAAGCCCAGATAGATGGTCTGACGCGGTTGAAAACCACTTGCCAGCAGGGTTTCTACCGCTTCCAGGATTGCGAATAAATTGCCCTTATCATCCCAGGAGCCGCGACCCCAGATATAACCGTCTTTAATGACGCCATCAAACGGCGGCTGCTGCCAATTTTGTTCGGTTGCGGCTGCGACAGGCACCACATCCTGATGTGCCATTAAGAGTAAGGGCTTGGCCTTGGGATCGCTGCCTTCCCAGGTGTACAGCAGACTAGCGGCACCCACAGTTTCGCGTTTTATTTTGCTGTGTATTAAGGGGAAAGCCTGCTGCATATGCGCATGCATCTTTTTGAATTCTGCGATGGCCGCATCGGGCTGACCCTGATGCGAAATCGTTTGAAAACGCAACGCTGTAGCCAAACGCTGCGCCGCGCCCGCCTGATCCAAATTCAACACAGCTAGCGGGGTCACTGCGATTTGTTTCGAGGTATGGCGCAGAGTATTGAAGCCCAGCACAGCCACCAAGATCAAAAGCAATATCATTACAAATAGAAAAATTCGTTTCAGCATGACAGCTCACAGAGAAATTTGCGGTGCCTGATCATTTCATGATTTAGTCGAATTGCCTAGTTTTTTGTCGCAAGCGCTATGTGTCAAGATAAGAAAATTTCCAGCCGCACTTTTTCACTTATTATGAGCTTAATCCTTGATCTTAAATCAAACCAAAATTACGAGCTTTAACCCCCACAAAAATTTCTTGTAATTGCTTTTCATTCAAACCGAAAATGCCGGAAAACAGACCGCCCAACACGGCGCGATACTCGTTCAAAACCGGGTAATCGCGATTTTGGAATAGTTTTCCCGGCTCTAGCCTGACTTGCTCACCGACGATGCGGCCACCCTTGATGCCGCCACCCAGCACCCAATACACGCTACCATGCCCATGGTCGGTGCCGCGCTTGCCATTTTCACGGAAGGTGCGGCCAAATTCACTGATCACCACCACCGTGGTATTGCGCCAGGTCGTCCCCATTTCTTGCTGATAAGCTGCCAGGCCACGGCCTAGTTCTTCAAACTTATTCGCCAACGCCCCAGTCGCTCCGCCCTGATTGACATGGGTATCCCAACCGCCGACATCGATAAAGCCCAGCGCATACTTATCGCGCATCAATTTGGCGACCCGCCTTGCTTCTAATTCAAAGCCCTTGGTCGAGAGCGCATTGCGATCCGCCTGCATCATTTCATTTTGTTCGGCTTGCTGCTGGCTGCGCAATACTTCATCACGCACAGCAAAACCTTCGCTCACTTGCTGCGCCAGTCCGGTTTGACTATACATATTGCTGATGATGGCGCTTTGACGCGCATCCATAGAATTTTTACCTTTTACTCGCAAGCCCGCATTGGCGATCTGCTGACTGCCTTGCATAATCAAGGGTAATTGATCGGTGAAGGACATCGCTGCCGCACCATTGAGTTGCGCTGCCAACCGGTTTAAAAATCCAGAATGTAAATTGCGGCTGCTATTGAGTGGCTGGCCCAACTCTATGCTGTCCTGGGTTTCAAAATGGCTGCGCGATACATCGTCGGTGCCGGCAAACGGGATAAACGCCGCCTCGCCTTTTTGGAACATCGGGTAGATGCTGGTGCGCAGAGCCGGATGCAAGCCCCAATCGGCATCTAGTAACAAGGCGCTGTCTAGGGACTCACTCGGTTTGGCGATGGCGATATTTGGTCTAGCCTCATAATAAAAGTTACTCGAGGTAGGGATCAATAAATTGCTGGCATCGTAAGCGCCGCGTAAAAACACCAACAACAACTTGTTTTGGGTCGCAGGTGCGGCCAGCAAACGGCTGCTAAGCGTGCTGGCGCTGAGTGCAGCACCAGCCTTGAGTAGCTCACGTCGATTCATAAATTATCCTCGAAGCTAAAGAGTTTTGTAAATTGAAATTAACGCCGCATCATCTCTGGTGTCGCCAGAAAGAATGCCGCCCATTCTTGCGGCGAACCGGCTTGTTGTAGCGCCTGTTGGGACTGCGGGCTAAACTTTTTCACCCAGTTTTTAACATACTCAGAATTTGCCAGTGCGGGGCGCGGCAAATCTTTTGCCGCGATCTTTAGCTCTTGATTTTCACTACGAAATAGTCCCGGACTGCCAGCGGCGATGGTTTTGGCGATATCGAAACGGCTGGCCATTTGCGCTGGGCTAGCCCAACTGCTCTCCTCCAAAGAGTAACCATCTGGAGTCTGATGCCCATTGCTTTGCTGCCCGAGACTATTCAACCAATTAAGCATGGGCGAGGTATTGATGATGCTAGCGCCATCGTAAGCCAGTCGTATGCTTGCAATCACGTAATGCAGCGGATCTTTAAATTTAAGACCGAGTGAGGCGGCAAATTCTGGCGTGTCGAACATGGTTTTGAGCACCGATGAGATATCGCCATCGCTTCGTCGGAAACTTTGCGCCATGCTGTCAATCAAAGCCGGGCTGGGGCTATCCGATACAAAATACATAGCTAATTTTCGGCTAATGAAACGTGCGGTAGCTGGCTGCCTGCTGAGCAAATTGATGGTCTCATCCACCTCCGCTAAGCCATGTCCGCGTATGCTCTTGCCTAGTAACTGCTTGTCGCCAAAATCATGGCGTTTAGGATTAAATTCGAACAAGCCTTTTCTGAAATAGGCCTTTTGCAGCTCTGAACGTAAATGCGGCGCAGTGGAACTCAGATTAATACCCACGCCAGTCAAAACCCGAGCCAATTCCTGTACATCGCTTTGCGTATATCCACTACCTACGCCCATGGTGTGCAATTCCATCAGTTCACGTGCATAGTTCTCGTTGATACGACCGACAGCATTATGTTCATTATCAAGATAACGCAGCATGGCAGGATGCATCATGGTGGCGCGTAACAGATCGCGGAAATTCCCTAACGCATAGGGGCGTATCGCCTGCTCTTCAAAGTCACCCAACATGGCACGCAGATTTTGTTTTTGATTGGAGATATTGAAATGATTCATCCAGAACCACACCATCTGCTCCTGCAATTGCGCTGGCGAATACACGGCACGCAGCAACGAGCGCGAGGCAGCTTCCCGCGCCAATCGGGTCAGCTCTTGTTGATAGGCTTTGCGTAGCGTGTCATCGCTGCCTTTCTTTTGCGCCGCTGCTTCTCTTTGCGCTTCCAGTACGAACATCATTTCTGGAAACGGCTGCTGGACGATCGTCATGCCATCGATCTGCGTCTGTATCGCTGCCGGTAAGACGGCATTAGGGCGATGTAATTGCTGATCCAAATACAGATCCATGCTTAGCGTCTGCAAGGCAGCGGAGCTGGAGGCATTCGCGCCCCAGCTAATCCGGTTCAAGAGCTTGTCAGGGTCGACTTTAGCCGCTTGCAGGGCGTCGCCAGGCGCAGCATAACTAGGCGCGACGGTTTTGACGACGGACTGAGCTGCAGTAGCGACAGGCAATGGACGCGTAGTGTGCGATTTGCCAGAACTACTGCAAGCGACCAGGCAACTTAAACTGATGCCAGCGACCACGAGACTTAGGCGCCGCTGAAATAGATCTGACATGAAATAGGCTCCGATATAATTTTTATCAGGATACAACGCATGCCCTTTGATTTCGTTGTCGTCTATCGCAGTTTTTATTAGAAGTTTAGTAACGTCATGTAACAACAGGTTTTATAAAGCGGACTTACAAGTCGTCTTCCCATCCTGCATCAGGCAACTAGTAAGCGGTTTGCCATGTTGATCCCAGGCTTGCATTTTCCAATTCGCACCTACTCTCTCCATGGTCATGAAGCCGGCTTGATTGCTATTGCTAAAGTGAGCCACTGCGGCTTTGGCGTAAGGCGTGGCACCCGCCGGGATCTGATTTGGCAAAGCCTGATCCAGAGATGAACCGCCATTACCGGCGACAAACTGGCTAGGGTGGTCGGAAGCAAAAGTAATCGCCTCAAACAAATGCACATGGCCCGCTAGCGTCGCCTGCACCTTAGGTGGGAACAGGCGTTCGGGATGGCTTTGCTGCATGAGGTCTTGCAAGGCCGGATTGCCAGGTGTGAAGGCAGGTGCAAAACCCAAAATAGGATGGTGATTCATAAAAATGGAGAATTGCGCTTGCTCGGCCAGTTGATCGGCCGCCTGCAATTGCGCGGAATAAATTTGATAGGCACTTGAAGTCTTTTCCAAAATTTGGCCAGGCACTTTGGCTGAATCGAAAACGATCAGTTGCGCGCTCTGTCCGCCCATCGTACCTAGAGGTATGGCATACGGCGCACTGTAATCGCCTTGCAGGTCGTCAGCTTCGCGATTGCAATCACGCCCGGCTTGTAGCGGACGTGGATCCATAAAGCGCCACCAGCCTTGGCCAGCACGACCACAGGATTCATGATTGCCACGTACCACCACCCACGGTGCTGCCGCTAATAAAGCAGCGGCAGGCGTGAAAAAATCTGCGCGCCAAGTATCCCAGCCGTAACCCCATGGGCTGGATGCACAGCTGCTATTGCCAGGGCTGCAGGCATTTTCACGATAGTGATAGTCGCCCACGTGTATCACTAAATCAGGCTGAAAACTGGCGGCAGTTTTGGCCACTTGAGCGAAGGCCCATTTCGCCGCATCGTTACACTCTTGAAAATAATTACTGCCTTTTTGCAAGCGGCAGCCGGTATCCCCGATTACGATAATTTTTTGCGGCAGCGCTTTCGGCAAGGGCAGTACCCGTCCTGCGATGCTGGCCGTTTTTACACTCGCCTGCAAGTCGGCTTCACAACTGTTTACCTCAAACAACGAGGCCTTGCTATCGGCGGCGCTGCTGACAGTTTTTCTCTGCGCTATGCTGGCAGCACCGGCACGCAGCTGCATGCGCTTACTGACGCCGTCCTGACTAAGCTCAGGACACTCACTGGCCGTGGTAATGGCGCGTGCCTGCGCTTGTCCTTGCTCGCCCATAACTACCCAAGCGGCGAGTATGGGCCCGTCGTTAGTTAGCGGCTCAGCAGGGGAAGTCGTAGTCGTATTTTGGCTGGGCGTAGAACAAGCCGCCAGAGTGATGAGGATAACAATGCTACTGCTCACTGCGCGTAGCCGGGATTTAAAAATGACAGCCATGGTGGTTTTCTCGCTTGAAATGTGTCGATGTTTGCACGTCTATTTTGCCTGCAAGATATGACGCGCTTATGATGTTTTTCTGATGTTCCCAATTTGCTAAACGCAATAGCCATGCGCCTTAGCGGCCTAAATGCTGCCAGCAGGCGCATCCACTATGCGCAAGCACTTTTGGAATTTACTCTATTCCTGCCCTCAAGTAATGCCCATGCACTGATACGCTAGCTTCTTAAATTCGAAAGAAAACGGGTGCCAGAAACTCATTTGACGCTGCGCCATCAGCACTCCGGCGATGTTGTGGCGCGGCGAAATCCACCAATGCGTGCCGGCGATTCCACCCCATTCAAATTCTCCGGCAGACCCTGCCGGATCTGCTAAGCCCGGCTGCAAAATCACCGCGCCGCCAAAACCAAAGCCCTTGTTCGGCAAATAACCAACGCTAGGGAAGGAGATGCCCATGCCGTCGGGCAGCTGATTCTGCATCATCATGGCGATCGTCGTAGGTTTGAGCAACTGTCTACCACCGGGCATAAGGCACCGTAGCAGCGCCAGCATATCGGGCAGGCTAGAGACTAAGCCACCGCCACCGGAGAGGCGCGGCACCGGCGTCAGATAGGCTCCGGGATAGGGCGCATCGTCGCGCCGCTTCAGACCGCGCTTGAGCCGATTAGTCGGGTCGCTGCCCGAGTAATAGGCAGTCAGTCGTTCGCGCTCAGACTCAGGCACCACGAAACCGGTGTCATGCATGGCGAGCGGCACAAAGATATGGCGGCGGATAAACAGATCAAAACTCTCACCACTAATCACTTCCACCAGACGTGCCAGCACATCGCTGGCGATCGAATATTCCCAAGAACTGCCCGGCTGAAAAGCCAGGGGCAGATCTTCCAGCAGATCGAGCAGATGCGATAAAGGCGTAAAGGCGTTAAACACATTGTGTTCTACATAGGCTTTATAAATGGTCGTGCCATGATCCAGCCAGCCGTAACTGAGTCCCGAAGTATGCGTCAGTAAGTGGCGTATCGTGATCGCGCTTTTGGCCGGCTCGGTGTCATGAATATCCGTGGTGCCGGGGCGCAGTACCTGGCGCTTAGCCAGTTGCGGCAGATAGATGTCGACCGCATCCTCCAAGCGCAATTTTCCCTGATCCATCAGCAATAGCACTGCCATAGAGGTAATCAGTTTGGTATTCGAGAACACCCGAAACAAATGATCGGGACGCAAGGCAATCTGGTTTTCGATATCGGCATCACCGAGGCAATCGAGGTAGAGCAGCTCTTGCCCATGCAGTATGGCTGACGAGACGCCCGCCAGAATTTGTCGATCAACATAGCTTTGCAGCGCAGGTCGGATCACACTAAAGTCGTGGCTACTAGGCGATATCATGGTGAAAAACTCAAGGCAGAAAGATCACATTTTAACTGCTAGCATCCAATTGCGTAAGTCTGAGCCCGACCTCATTGTCGCTACGCCTACTGGTGATGCTCAGACACGCAGACACGTAGACAAACCGCCGAGCCTCTGCCACGCAAGTTTTTGGTGCAAATTGATTGGCACAATTTTTGCTATGTTTTTTCTGGAATTTTTGCTAAAAATTTGTGTTCGATTACAGGCAATCTGTTATCCGCTTTTGAACTTAGCAGAGCGACTTAGAAGCGCATCAGTTAGTGCAGCTGCAATACATAAATATCTACGTATTAATACTTGCAAGCGGTAAAGATTTGATGCACCATGCGAACGCAAGCTGTGATGGAAAAGCGAATGTCAAATGCTATTAAAATTGTTTTTTTAACTGGGAACGATATGAGTCAGGCGCATCAAAACGAAATGAGAAAATTTTCTGTATTGCTATCCACTGTCATTTGCTCTGCGACGCTGCTCAGCGCTTGCCAGAAAACGCCTGAACCAGAAGTAAACACCGAAGCCCCAGCCGTCGCCATCAGCGACAAACCTACAGGATTGGTCAAGGCCGCAGTCCGTCAAGTTGATAAGAATAAGGACGTAGGTCAATACCTCGATCAATTCTCGACTAAGACTGCGGCGGATATCGCCAAAGAAGAAAAACTGGCAAAAGACGCCAAAGAAGCCAAACTGGCACTCGAGGCCAAACTCGCCTTAGAGGCCAAAGCCAGAGAAAGCAAAACGGCCAGCAATGCCAAGCCTGTCGCGGTGGCACCAGTGCTGGTAGCGAAAGCGCCAGAAGTTTCCGCCTCGGCCGCCGTGCAAGCGCCCCCCAAAGCTGCGCCGATCGCCGCTGTGGTAGCGGCCGCGACCCCAGCGCCGGCGCCCGCCGTGGCAGAGGTAACACCACTCAAACTACTCTCTAGTGTGCAACCTGGTTTTCCGAGAAACGCCATACGTGCCAACGTCACCGAGGGCGTAGTCAGCGCGCGCATCCACATCAGTACCGATGGCAAGGTGACTCAGGTCGAAATTTTAAAAGCCAAACCGGCCAAACATTTTGATCAGGAAGTCATCAGCGCTGCCCTGCAATGGAAATACGCACCGATCTCCAGTCCTCAGACCAAGCTCTTGGAGTTCGCCTTCAATCGTGAGAATTAGACCAAGCACGCACTAGCGAAATCGCTATTGAAATAGCAGCGCCTTTAGAGGCGCTGCTATTTTTTTGCCTCGCGCTGAGGCTGCGCGCTACATTGATCCCAGACGAATGCCAATTCTTAGTGCATTTCTGCCCGCTATGCCTCATTTTGGACTTGTTGGCGCTGTAATTTCTCACTTTTCCCTCCCCCGCTCGCGCTAGCGCTTGGCACGCAAATTGCGTTACTCATGCTTAGTTAAACATGATTAGGACTTACGCAAAATTGTCCCAGCTAGGCGTGCCGTCGAAGACTTACTTTAGTATGGCAAGGCGGATACGACGACTCTGGGGCGGTTTTGCGTAAGTCCTAAAGATTCCGGTTTGATGTGCATGGTTGCATACCCTGATCGGCAACGCATCCATCTTTGTGATTTAATTTTTGATACCAGCACACGGAGCACACTCTCCTGTCATTATTCAGCACTTCCTTGTCACGCAGACTCGATCCCTGGCGAGCGTGCATAGCTTCAACCCCTTAAGGAATTTCTTATGCTAGACAAAATCAGTAAAAGAATTTTGGCCGAACTACAAATCGACGGCCGCATGAGTAACGTGGAATTAGCGGCCCGCGTCTGCCTGTCGCCCGCCGCCTGTCTGGAGCGGGTGCGCAAGTTACAGGAGGCTGGTTACATACTCTCGTACACGGCGCAACTCAATCCGCAAATGTTAGACGTCGCCTTGCTGGTGTTTATCGAAGTTGTACTAGACCGCACTACGCCCGACGTATTCGAATCCTTCAAACGCGGCGTCAAGGCGGTACCGGAAGTGTTGGAATGCCATATGGTCGCCGGTGGCTTCGATTATCTGGTCAAGGCCAGAGTCAAGGACATGAACGCCTATCGCCATTTTTTAGGCAAATCGCTACTGCAACTCAATGGGGTACGCGAAACCCATACTTATGCGGTGATGGAAGAAGTCAAAAATACCACGAGCTTGCCTATTCATTAGTGGTCATTAGTGGTTTTTAAGATACATTAATATTCTAGCAATTAAACTTGGCGAACCCACATGTTGGCGTTTCGCCGATCTACTCATGGCTTGCAACACGCATATTCTATGCGGCCTGCAAGCCAATTTCGCCCTGACAGCCGCATGGAATATGCGCTTTCACCTGGCCATAGTCGCCTGCAAAATAAGGCGGCATTACATCTCCTTACACTCTTTCGATTTTTAGCCAAATCGGCTTAGGCTAGAATCCTCGATTGCTCAAAGTCAACATATCGGATGTAACTCGCTAGTCCGAGCATAGGCACAGAAATATTCCTATCCAAGTTGATATTCGTAGGACTTACGCAAAATCGCTCCAGCGTCCGTGTATTCGCCTAGCCGGACCAATTTTGCGTCAATCCTAATGAGCTAATAGCTTTTCTACGGCAAATAAACTCTGTTTTTTGCCGGTGACTCCTTTCTATTCTTGATTACCAAGCTTACTACTATGCGCCTACATCCTTGTCTCCTCAGATTTCTCGCTATTGCGCTCATTAGCGCACTCTCTGCCTGCGGGGGCGGCGGTAGTGGCAATGACAAGTCTAGCAATCCTGACGTGCCGGTGGCTGGAAGTGCGGCAGGCACGGTGACGCCGCCGGGCGCAGTGACACCGGGCACTACTCCACCAGTGATAGCACCGCCGGTAGAGCTGCCGCCCAACATCGTGATCCCTGAAAGCCCGCTCGATCTGGCCTTGCGTGGCGGTGATGCCACTAGCCTCAAAGCAGCAGATGCTGCCGCGATCGCGCTTGCTGCACGCGACTTTCTGGCGCAGTTATCGGATCAGCAAAATAAACTTAGCGCTGCCCTGCTTGCCAATGTCAGCAGCGAGTATGCCCCCACCAAACAAAGTCAATTTCTATTGCCGCTCAATACTGAGTTATCTAGCCCGTGGATAGTCGGTGACAAAGCTCAGACACTGGCCAGTATCAGCATCGCCAATAAGGGCCGTAGCGCAGGCTATGGAGCGAATGTGCTGGAGCAGTTTCGTAACAACAGCAATCTGAACCATGCGCCAGCGTTTAAACGTCTGTTGAGCTGGCTGGTGCAGGGCGATGCCAACCTGACCTTACCCGCCAGTTTGCCAATTGCCTGGGCCGGCCTCAATGCCAGCAATGGTCTCGCTGGATTGAGCAAGATCGGTGTCACGGCGACTAAACTGTCTTGCGATCTGCTAGCCGATGCCAGTTGTAACGCCGCTGCCCAGTTGCTGATACTGGGCGGTGATTTGCCGGCTAGCGCCACTCTGGAAGCCACGGTACGGACCTGGGTTAGTGCCGGAAAACCTGTGCTGTATTTGCATACCAGAGCTTCGGGAGACAGCGAATCCGGACGTCAAATGCTGAGCGGCATGGGTCTGCAACTGGGCGGCTATGCCGGCAATTATTTCAGCAATGATCTGGTCGCCGCCGGCCGCAGCAATGCCGACAATCTGGCCAAGCTTGATCAGTTTGCCGACAGCCGTGCTTTGATTAACCGCATCGCCAACAATAGCTGGCGCACTGACTACGCATGGAGCGCCTGCACCACCTATGTAGGCTCGATTAACTGCGACAATGTGCCCGATCTGCAAAAAGAACTGATGACACCAATCGAGTCGCTACGTCAGCAAATCGACGATTTCACGCGCAGCGGTCGCAACCTTTTCGCCACCCCGAATACCACTACCTTGCGCCTGTTGGCACTGTGGGCTGATGTGCAACGCAAACAAATCGTTTATCCGGTCGATAAAACTAGTAAACCTGTAGAGTTTCAGAAAGCGCTGGTGGCCGATGCGCTGGTGGCCTATGTGCGTCCGCTGGCCATTGCCCAAACTGATCTGAGTTCTTTCTTGAGTAAAAGCGCGGCCACTTTGCCGGTCTCCGCCAGCGATGAAACCATCAGCATCAGCCTGCCCGCCGAGCAGGGCTTTACCGCCATCGGCCGCTTTGCCGTGCCAGGTAAAACCCTGCAGATAGAATTAATCGATGCCGGTAGCGCGACGGTGGCCTTGCGCCTCAACACGCAACGCGTTAGCTCGACCCGTTACCTAGGCGCAACCACCTATACCCGTCCTCGTTATCTGGCCAGCCCGGCTATCAGTCTAGCGAAAGCGAGCCCGCTACAAGTGAACAGCCCTTATGGCGGCACCATGCAGCTCGAATTTAGCGGAGCTACGGCCGGCCAGATCGTCAAATTGCGGCTACGCGGTGTCGCACAACATCCGTTTTTTGACCTCAGCGCCGGTAGCGATAAGGCCGCCTTTATTGCCGCACTCAACAACGGCCAGTTCGACTGGGCTGAAATCAAGATGCCGGGTGCTGAGATCCATACCAAGGTCGCCAAGATGAAGGACGTGCTGCAAAAAGACTATGGCAACGATATGGTCCGTTATCTCGATGAGCTGCGCGATTTATTGATAGAAGGCGATTACCGTATGGCTGGCTATGCACTGAAGGGCTTAGACCTACCAGCAGCAGTGCAAACTTTTTGCACTGGCCTGGCCTGGAATTGCACCGACCCCGTGATACATCGCGGTCCAGGAACCCAGCACATTAATTCGGATGATTTTGCCGCTTGCGGTTCGGGTTGCTCGGGCAATCCCTACGATCAGGATTGGGGCGTAAATCCGCGCGGTTGGGGCGAGAGCCACGAGCTCGGTCACAATCAGCAACAGGGCATACTCAATATCTATGGCGGCCGCAGCGGCGAAGTGTCGAATAATCTGTTCCCGCTAAGGATGAACTGGCGTGTGCTGCACGAAAAAAATACTTATGCTCCTGAATTAGCTAGCCGCGTAAAATACCAATCCGTTTTCGATATGATCAATGCCGGTCGTACCAAAGCCGATCCGCTGGAAGCCCGCTATCAGAGCATCTGGGGCTCGGACGCCTACGCCACACAGAACGGCGAACGTATGGCTTTCTATATGCAATGGGTACATTACTGGCACGCCAGAGTCAACGACGAGGCGCGCGGCTGGGATATCGTCACTCTGCTGTACTTGCACCAGCGCCAGTTTGCGCGGGCTGATTGGACCGCCAATAAAGACAAGCTAGGCTATAGCCAATACGCCACGCGCCCTGCGGTAGACGGCAACGACAATATGCTGATCGCCTTATCCTGGATCACGCAGCGCGATCAACGTCCAACGTTCGATCTGTGGGGAGTACGCTACTCGACGACTGCCGCAGCACAGGTTGCCAGCTATGGTTTTGCGGTGGAGCCGGCCTTGTTTTACGCGTATAAAGTCACGCCAGATAAAGTCTCCGCTGTTAAAAAAATAGACATGGGCGTGGCGACACCGGTGTGGCCGTTCTAAAGACAATAAAACCGTCATTACAAAAGGAAACTTCTAAAACCCTTTAATCGGGATGCCGCGCAAGGCGCAAACCGGAGCAATACGTCAGTATTGCGAGGAGTTGCAACGCCGCGATGCGCCCGAGTATAGGGCTTTTAGAAGTTCCCAAGAAGCCTTGCGCAATATCCATGGACCTCACAAGCCGATATCGGCCTGTAAGGCGCATGGATGTTGCGCATAGTGTTTTTGAATTTCTGAAAAAATCCTTGTCAAGCTCGTCTCATTCTCCCACTGCAAATCCCCAGCGGTTAAAATAAAGCACATCGCGCACTTAGTCGCGGTGCTTGTTACGACACGGGAATCAGTATGAAAATCGGTATGCAAACCTGGGGCAGCCATGGCGACATACGGCCGTTTTTAGCGCTGGCGCAAGGCTTGCAAGCGACGGGCCATGAGGTCACTTTAGTGATTACCTGCGTCGACCATGCGCAGTACCAAAGCATGGATAATGAGCATGGCGTGAAGATCATCATGGTCGCCTCGCCAGTGATAGCCGATCCAGCCGAAGGCGCACAAGCGGCTTTAAGAATTTTCAATACCCGCAACGCGATCAGGCAATTAAAGCTGATTTTTAGCACACTGTTCGCACCCGCCGAAGCGGCGATGCTTGCGGCGGCGCAAGCGCTGTGCCAAGAATCTGATTTGTTGATAGGTCATTTTTTTCTGCATCCTTTGCAAATCGCCGCCGAAAAATCCAAAAAACCGTATATGACGGTGATGTTTGTGCACAGCCTGATTGCGACAAAATTTTTGCCGCCACTAGGTTTCCCTGCGCTCGGGCAATGGGGCAATCGATTTGGCTGGTGGTTAGTGAAAACCACGCTACAACTGCAACTGGGCAAATACCCCAATCGCTTACGTCAACAGCTAGGTATGCCGGCTGGCCCCGACCTGCTCAGCAAGGTCTGGAGTTCAGAACAATTAACTTTAATCGGCGTCAGCCCTACAATCGCGGTACGCCAGCCTGACTGGCCAGCGCATGTGCAAGTCTGCGGTTTTCTCGACATGCCCAATGTCGCACTTGAAGGTCAATTATCCGAGGACTTGAGGGCTTTTCTGCAGACTGGTGACGCACCGGTTTACATGACGTTTGGCAGTATGATGGTGAAAGACTTAGGCAGTCAAAGCCAGAGCTTGCAACTACTCACGGCAGCGGCCAAACTAGCCGGCTGTCGCGCCATCATTCAAGCCAGTTTATGGCAAGAATGTGGCTACGCAAACAGCGCGAATATCTTGTACGTGAGTGCGGCGCCGCATCACCTGGTGTTTCCACATTGCCAGGCGGTGCTGCACCACGGCGGCGCTGGCACCACCCACTCGGCCACACTGGCTGGCAAGCCATCGATCGTGGTGGCGCACCTCGACGAGCAAGAATTCTGGGGTCAGCAATTACAAGACTTAGGAATAGGCGGCAAGCCGCTCAGACGCCGTAGCCTCACAGCCACCAAATTGGCCCAGCAAATTCTAAGCGTCCTGAACACCCCGCAGATTGCGCGACAAGCTAAAAAAATGGCGCTTGCCATGCAAGCAGAAAATGGGGTAGCGAATGCGGTTAAACTGATCAATGAGCAGTGTGCTGCGATTGAAGCATAGAGGCAGGCAGCAACGCTGCCAAATTGCAGTAATTAACCATGCACGCTGCGGCTGTCCGCCGGCGCTTGCTCACGCTCAGTCATGCCGTAATCACGGATCACGCCGGCGATACGCAGGCGGTAATCCTGAAACACCATGTTACGACCCTGGCTTTGCGCTTCCCGATGGACGTCGCGGTTGCGCCAGCCCGCCACCGCGGCTTCATCGCGCCAAAACGATAGTGAGAGAATTTTTTGCGGGTCACTCAAGCTCTGAAAACGCTCTATCGAGATAAAGCCATCCATCTCCTTGAGGGTAGTCGCGAGCGAGGCGGCGATATCCAGATAGGCTTGTTTGGATGCCGCATGCGGCAGTACTTCAAAAATAACGGCAATCATCTTAGTGGCTTTCTGTGAGGGTAGATGGTGCTTGCACGAACAGCGGCAAGCGGCCGTTCAACGACGGCCGATACGACCACTGCAATGCGGCTGGATCTAAGGCAATAGGCAGCGCCAGCAAGCTCTGCAAGGCCGCCGCGACAATATTCAAGGCCAGCGCTTGTCCCGGGCAAATATGGCGGCCGTGACTAAAACCAAGCAAAGGGCGTGTGGGTCTATCCAGACTAAATTCATCGGGATTTGGGGCTACGCTGTCATCCCTGCTAGCCGCAGCCAGTACCAGCAAGATGACGTCGCCAGCCTGCAGTGCGACGCCGTCTATCGTGCATGCTTGCGCCACGAAGCGACGGGTATTTTGCACCGGTGGATCTGTGCGGCACACCTCTTGCAGCAGCGCGCCAATTTGTTCTGGTGCCAGCCGCATTTGTTGTTGCAAGCCGTTTTGGCTCAGCAAGGCCACCAGACTATTCGCGATCAGGCCAGCCGTTGCCTCATAGGTTTGCGACAGCAGACCGATCAGATTCGCGAGTAGCGCGTCTTGAGTCTGCCAGCCGACGATAGCCGCCTCTTGCTGTATCTGGCTTACCAGGCTGTTATTGCCAGGCGCAGTAGCGGCGAGCAATTTGGCAAAGCTCGTTAGCAGCGACTGCGCGGCAGCGCTGGCAGCGGCCAGTTGCTCAGCACTACTCAAGGGTGATAAACAACGCACAAAATCGCCCATCCACGAGGCCAGTTGCGGCAACTCAGCTTCGGCAAAACCGAGCAGATCGGCCATCACATACACCGGCAGATCACACATCCAGGCGTTCAAACCTGCGGCATTTTGCAGCTCAAGGCGCGCTGCCAATAAGGCGGAAAAGTGCATAGCTCTGGCAGCTATGTGCACAGGATCGAGCGCCGCCAAAGCCTGGGCTAAGGCCTGCTTGGGCGCAGCATGAGCGCTGCCTTCATTCATCCGGATCAGATGGGCAAAGACTTGCCCGGCGCTGCTGCCGGCAATGGCGCGCGGCACCGGCTCGGCAGGCGGCCTGACCAGGCAGGCGGGATGCTCCAGCACTTGCTGCACGACACACGCACGGCTGGCGACCCAGAGCTTAAGTTCTGCGTCAAACTGTAAACCCTGCCCCGCCAGCAGGCTGCGGTAATAGGGATAAGGGTCAGGATGGCAGACTGCGACGACGGGATTTGAGGGAAACATTTGCTGGACTTAAGAAGTAGACTAGAACGCAGTGTAGCGCTTGATCGCTTACAACAATTCGCTTACCATCAAAGTATGCATGCAGACTACGCCGACACCCAACTATCCCGACTGGCGGCCGCCATTGCCGAACCGGCGCGCGCCCGCATCCTGTGCTGTCTGATGGATGGCCACGCCAGAACCAGCACCGAACTGGCGGTGGTGGCCGGGGTCAGCCCCTCTACTACCAGCGTGCATTTATCCAAACTCAAACAAGAAAATCTGCTCAAGCAGATGGCACAGGGTAAGCATCGCTACTACCAATTAGCGAGCGCCGAAGTAGCGACGGCGTTGGAGGCCTTACTGGCACTGGCGGGCTTACCTAAACCCAGATTCGTACCGAATACCCCCAGCCGATTGCGGCTGGCGCGTACTTGCTACGACCACATGGCGGGCACAGTAGCGGTGCAAATCCACGACTGCATGATGGCGCGCGCCTGGTTACTGCCTGGCGCAAGCGATGACACGGCCTATACCTTGAGCCCAGCAGGCATAGAAGGCTTGCAAGAGATCGGTGTCGATGTCAACGCTGCGCTGACATTACGACGGCGCTTTGCCTGTTCCTGCCTGGACTGGAGCGAGCGTAAACCGCATCTGGGTGGTGCCTTGGGAGCTGCCTTGCTCACTCTGATGTTGCAGCGCGCTTGGCTAACGCGCGATCTGGATAGCCGCGCACTGGCGATCAGCAAGCGAGGTAGCAAAGCCTTGCATGATTTATTTGGAATCTTGAACTGAGTAGCCGGCTAAGCTTATTCATCGCTGAAGCAGATCGACTTGCGTCTGTTATTTTGGATTATCTGGCCCAGGCAAATTACATTAATTAGTTCTAGCGCCGCAGGATAAATAAAAATATTGTAAATCGCTGGCACCATCCTATGATGAATAGCTAGCGATGTCGAGATCGGCGCATGGCAAACTAACTCACCTCAAAGGTCAATATGAAACACGTACAACTCATACTCGTCTCAATTGCGCTCATATTGACGGCAGCGTTTTCATCGGCTATCGCTGCCGACACCCCGGCCGACGCGATCGCCATGGTCGATAAGGGTTTAAGTTATCTACAAAAAAATGGCAAAGATGCGTTGATCAAAGAAATCAATAATAAAAATCCCGATTTCATCCAAGGCGAGCTTTATCTGTATATACGCGGCATCGATGGCACGATCTTGGCGCATCCGGTAAATCCCAAGTTGATCGGGAAAAATATGACAATTTTGCCGGATGCGAATGGTAAATTATTCCGCAAAGAAATCATCGAACTGGCAAAAACCAAGGGCAAGGGATGGGTAGATTATCGCTACAATAATCCAGTGACCAAAAACGTGGAAGACAAATCCACTTATTTAGTACGCAATGGCGATCTGATACTCGAGGCGGGGATCTACAAAGTTAAGTAAGCTATGCAGTATCCAGCAAGAGGTGCATAGTCGCTTAATCGAGCGCCTCTCTCTATCTCTCTAAACATCTGTTAAATAACGCAGTATCCATGCGCCTTACAGGCCCTTTTGCCGCCAGCAGCCGCATGGAATATGCGTATTGTTTGTTGAGAACTTCTAAATACCTAACAACAAAAATTTTTCTCGCCTCAGAGACTAAGCATTTTTTGACGTATCACTAGCATCACCGTTAGCGCCTATGAGTTTCCACTCGTCTGTTCTGGCTAATTGCGCCACGACCTTATCCCTGAGCATGCTCAGCAGACAAAATTCGACGATATTCCCGACGATTAAAAAGAGCCCCATATTGATGAAGATGGCGAACCAGATTGACTCATCTTGCAATTGCCTACCTGCGCCGAATTGAAACCATAAATAGACCGCAACGCCGCCTATCGCCAATGCGCTGAAACGGCTCCAAGGTATGGCAGAACGATCTTGTTTCGCCAGAATGAGGATGTCCTCATAGTGCTGCGGTGCTATCGATTTCAGTTCAGGGATCGCCATTAATAAGACGGTAGTGCTACTGTAATTGGGCATTTTTTGGACGATGGATTTGTTCGAGATCAGGCAGTGCTATCAGTAAAAACCAATAGCACTTCGTACACCAAACTTACTTCAGCAAACCCTCGGCCGTCATCGCGGCGATCACGGCCGGGCGGGCGGCGACACGGGCGCGGAACGCCAACAGATTGGTGAAGCTCGATATATCCAGACCGACAAATTGCGCCCAGTTGGTCACCGTAAACAGATAGCCATCGGCCACCGTAAACGTGTCGCCCATCAGATACGTTTTACCGGCCAGTTCGCCATCGGTAAACTTCAGGCGCTCGGCCAGTCTGGCCATTACCATAGGTTTGTAATCAGCTGGCGTCGCAGGGTTAAACAGCGGGCTGAAACCCTTATGTATTTCGGTACCGATAAAGTTTAACCACTCTTGCAATTTGGAGCGTTCAAAACTACCGTTGGCGGGTGCCAGTTTTTTATCCGGCACCTGGTCGGCGATGTATTGCACGATGGCCGGGCCTTCGCGCAACTGTCTGCCATCATCTAACACCAGCAAAGGCACATAGCCTAGCGGGTTAATCTTGTAGTAATCGCTGCCGTCTGGCAGTTGGTGGGTTTTGGTCGGCGCTGAAATAGCTTCATACTTCAAACCCGCTTCTTCCAATGCGATATGCGGTGACAAAGAACAAGCGCCAGCGGAATAATATAGTTTCATAGTTGAGCCTCGAATAAGTTCTTAGGATTAAATTGAGCGCAGGTGCTAGCCTGGATGGCTATCTTACTCCAGCTAAAATAGCTTTGCTGAAACTGCAAGAATTTGGATTCAATCCACATCCTCACTCTCACCGCCAGCATTATCCAGACCTTTTTTACGACCCTTATCGACCTCGGCTTTGAGCTTGTCTGCCTTGAGCATGAAGTCATCGACGCTATGATTATTGCTAAGGCGTAGCACCGGAGAAAACAAATCATTCATGTAAAACTCATCGGCCATACGGCCATTGCGCTGATGGTTCATCATCAGTACCAGGGCCGATCCTAGCCCCGACAACAAGGCCACCGTGATGAGCAAACGGCGACCCGGGCGGGGTTTGATAGTGAGCAGATGAAAATACAAAGTCGCGCCGGCGATAGCGACAAACATATGACTACCATAGCGTGTCAACACCTCCCATGAAAAAGCGAAGGCCAGCAACGCACTGCTAAAACTCCAGAGCTCGGCCAGCATCAGACCGCAGGCGGCGATAAACAAATGACGGCCAAAACGCGCATGGCCGCCGAACAGACGATTGGCAAAGGCCCACATGCCACTCCACACCAAGCCAGTCGCCAGTATTGGCGCTAAGGCAATCAGATAGCGCACTGGCGCAAATTTTTCAGTATCGGATAACCAAGTGCCAAACAGACCTAAGATGCAGATCATCAGCAGACCAGTCAAGGCTGGCGGAAAACCTTCCCAGGCATAATTGTTCGTATCGAAAGCTTCTTGTTCGACCTGAAAATCGGTCGGACGCAGGCGCACATTGGTTTGCCCCAGGCGCACCACAGAATTGCCATCGATCGCCAGTTGGGTATGGCGCTTACCTTTGTGTACTAGGCCATTCCGCGTACCCAGATCAATCAGACACAGCCGGCCTTGTCCATCGAGGTCGACCACTGCGTGATGCGCGGCGGTATGAACATCATCGAGGATAAAATCATTGTCATAAGCGCGCCCCAGGCGTATTGGCAAAGCACTCAGGCCGTGTCGCTGCAGCACCTCACCGTTGCGCGAGAGAATTTCTATGTAGTAAGCGGGCTTCATGGCTTACTCCCTGAGTTATTGCTGATAGAGTTGAGAAACAGACGCGACAGCCGCATGCCATTTTCGTAGGAGACGCCACGCGCATCGATACGGCTTTGCAGACTCATGCGGCTCTGATCGGTGCTGGCGGTAAACAGGGCGAAATCATAGAGACCGGAAAACTTTCTGTAGGCGCGCACACACAACACTGCCCGCATCGATAAATTTTTATTTGTCACAAACTCTTCAGTGCAACTGGCAGCCGTCAAACGTTGATCCTTATTCCCGGCCGGCATCTGGTTCTTGAAACTATTGCTGATGAGTCGAGAAAAGCGCATCGCATCGAGTTTCTCGCTACGGGTGTAGGTATGGCGTATCGCGATGTTACCGGTCTGCATCAGGGCCGACACATAGATCGCCGACTCCATCTGGCAATTCATTTGGTCGACTTCAAACGGTGCGTCGGGCTTGGCATTGGAGCGGCCCCAGCAACGTACCTGCTCCGATTCCCTGACTGGCACCCGATACGGCCCCAATGCTTTCAAACTGAGCGGGGTTTCAAGTAATTTGTTCACCATGACATTTTGATGCGCGATTAATTGCTGGCCGACCTCGGCATTAAAGTCTTTCGCGGTTTTCTTTTTTTGCTCTTGTTGTGCCGCCACTTTATTGAGCAACTCCACCACGAAGCGGGCCGGCACCAGGAAGCTCACCAGTTCGCCATCGAGGCGCTTAGAGACGTTGACACCGGCAATTTTGCCCTCGGCGGTGATATTCGGGCCTCCGCTCATACCAGAATTGATAGGACCGGTGAACATGAACTGATCATAAAAAGCGCGGCCTATGATGCCATTGTAGGAGCCTTCAGAAATCGCGAAACCCAGATCCAGAGGGTTTCCCAGTGAATACAAGTATTGACCCTGAGTCAGTGAAAATAATTTGGATGCCTGTTCCGGCACCTTGAAAAAGCCCGTCCCCTTGCGGCTTACTCTCACTACCGCCAAATCGTGTAGTACATCCACCGCCAGTAGTTCTACATCACCGCGCTGGCCATTGGTATCGACGAACTCGCCAACATACACCTCAGGCTCTAGCGCAATTTGCGACATCACGTGGTAATTGGTCACCACCAGATCGCTGCTACCGACCAAAAATCCTGAACCTACCGAGGCTTGAGTGCGCCCGCTTTTGAGTAAGACGCGTATTTGCAAGAGATCATTTTTGGCTGCGAAATATAACTTTTGGGCGGCCGAAGAAGGCGGTGCTAGCGGTATGCTTTCTAAGGTCGCGTCCGCTTCGCTGGCGGCAGGTAACTCGGGGACGACATCGGCCGCCATCAGCCAGGATGGCAAGCACAGCAGCAAGAGGAATAACTGTTTTAATTTCATACAAACTTTCAAAAACTAGATGCCTAGATGCTATCAGTAGAGAGAGCATACTCGATTTTATTGCACTATTGCATGGCAAATTTGAACGCGCAAATGATTACCAAAGAAACATTGCAATAAAATGTATATTTATCAATAATGAGGCTCTAAATTAGCTTTTTAGACACATGGGCCTCAGGCAAGTTTTTCTCACGCATGGCCATAACTCTGTTCAGATTGACGACTCAATAAGGAATCATAATGACAAAACGATGGATGCAGCTCGTCGCAAATTGCACGCTAATTACCTTAGCCTGGCCATTGGCCAGCTTGGCTAGCGGCAATGACTCAAACACTGAGGTTTTGGTTACGCAAAGCCAGAATCAGGCAAACCACTATCACGCCGAAATACGCCGCACCAGTATGGGGGTGCCACATATCAAGGCCGATAATTGGCGCAATCTTGGCTATGGTTATGGCTACGCTCAAGCGGAAGATAATCTCTGCACCATGGCCGATGCTTTTATCACTTACCGTGGCGAGCGCTCACGCTATCTGGGTGCAGAGGCAGGTCCGCTGAACGGCAGTACCTTAGAAGCAGCCGCTAATCTCGACTCTGATTTCTATCATAAGCACATCATTTCACCCGACGTGATTGCCAACGCTAAGGCGGCGCAAAATAACCAATTGCGTGAACTGATCACCGGTTTTGCGGCGGGCTATAACCGCTACCTGCAGCAGTTAAAAAGCAGCAGCAATACGGCACATAGCGCCTGTCGTTACGCCGCCTGGGTGCGGCCTATAGACAATGAGGACATCTATCGCCGCATGGTGGCAGCCAATCTGGCAGGCGGCTATAGCAACTGGCTGAACGGCATCGCCAGCGCACAGCCACCCACCAGCAATACTCCAATCCAGAAAAAATCGCTGTCGCAAAAACTACTCCCTGAGCACATCAAACTGCCAGCGATGCAGGTAGGCGGCAAGCATGGCGTAGGTAGCAATATGATCGCCTATGGCAGCGCTGCCACCGATACCGGCAGCCCGCTGCTGTTTGGTAATCCACACTGGTATTGGCGCGGGCCCGACCGCTTCTATCAAGCCCAGCTCAGCATCCCCGGCCAGATCAATGTCAGTGGCGTCTCTTTTCTGGGGGTGCCAGTGATACTGATAGGTTACAACGAGCATGTGGCCTGGAGTCATACCGTATCGACCGCCAGACGGTTTGGCTTCTACGAGCTTAATTTGGTCAGCGACGACCCCAGCGCTTATCTGCGCGACGGCAAAAAGGTAAAAATGACGGCAGTCAAATTGAACGTGGAGGTGCTGCAAGCCGATGGCCGTCTGGGCCAGGTGAAACGTACCTTGTATCGCTCAGAATACGGTCCTATGATCAACCTGGGCTTACTTAATCCTGGTCTGGCCTGGAACGCCAATACTGCGTTTGCGATACGCGACATCAACGCCGATAATTTCCGCAGTTTTCGCAACTGGTTGCGCTGGAATCAGGCTAGTTCTCTGGACGAATTTATCCGCATCCAGAAACAAGAGTTAGCCATCCCTTGGGTCAACACCACAGCGATAGGGCGTGGCAGCAGCAAGGTCTGGTATGCCGACATTGGCGCAGTACCGAATGTGAGTTCGCAACAAACGCAAGACTGCACCACGCCTATCGGCCAGATGCTAGGAGCGATTCCGCAATTGGCACGTATCCCATTTTTTGACGGCTCGCGCAGTAGTTGTGATTGGAAAACCGATCCGGACTCAGCCCAGTCAGGTGCAATAGGAGCTGCCAGAATGCCTAGCTTGCAGCGCGCCGACTATGTGGCCAATATGAACGACAGTTACTGGAGTAGTAATCCTAAGCAACTGCTGAGCGGCTACCCCGACATCATGGGCGATACGGGTAATGAATCTCTGTCTATGCGCACCCGCCTCGGCCACATCATGGCGCAGGGCAGGCTGGACGGCAATGATGGCTATGCAGGAAATAAGGCGAGTATGGAGACGCTTAAACAGATGGTGCTGAACAGCAGGGCGTTAACCGCCGAACTGTTCAAATCTCAAGCCATCGCTTTGATTTGCGCGAAGCCGCAAATCAATTTGTTGAGTGATCCCGAAACCGGGCAAAATTTCGCAGGCCAGGCGGTAGACGTGCGTGCCGCCTGCGGCGCCTTGCGGGCTTGGGACAATACCGGCAATCCGGATGCGCGGGCAGCCCATGTCTGGGATGAGTTCTGGCGTCGTGCCTCGCAGATACCTGAAGCGCAGCTGTATCAAGTTCAATTCGATGCCAGCGACGCGATCCATACGCCACGCGATCTCAAACCTGCGGTCAGCACTGATCTACAACAGGCTTTTGCAGCGGCGGTAATGCGGGTGCAGGCTAGTGGTTTCGGCATGTATGCAAGCCGTGCCGAAACACTTTACCTGACGCGCAATCAAAGACGCATAGGTCTATACGGTGGCTGCGAATATTCTGGCTATTTTACGGTAGCCTGTTCCGATAACAGGCTCGATCGCGGTGGCTATAGTATGGACTTTAATCCCAACGGCAACAGCTATATGCAACTTGTCAATTTTGAGCATCATGGAGTGCAAGCGTTTAGCATGCTGAGCCACTCGCTGTCGGACGATCCTGCCTCGCTGCGTTACAGCAATTCCAGCGAACGCTATGCGCATAAACACTGGCTGAAATTACCGTTTTCGGAACATGAAATCCGCAACGACGCTGGCTATCACAGCGTAGTTATCAGTCAGCATTGATGAACTAGCCAATAAAAAAACCGGAGAGTAAATCCGGTTTTTTTATGGTTGCGCCAAGCGCTATGTTACGGCTAGTTTGGAATGCTAAATTTTACAGGCTTAATACAGCCACAGCTTATCGGCATCCAGTTGCAGCCAGTACTCGCCCTGCTCCAACTTGAACGGGGAATAGGCGCGCAGACTGCCTTCGCTACCGGCATGGCCGAACAGACATTCCCAACGGTCGCCCAGATACATACAAGTCGTCAATGGCAGTTTGATCGCATTATCGGTCTGAGTAGACGACAGGCGCACTTTTTCCAGGCGGATAATGGCGGTGGCATCCTCGCCCACAATTTTACCGCGTAAGGTCGCCTTGAGCCGGGTACCGGCCACATCGATGCTGGCGAACTCACCGTCACGCTGTACGATTTTTCCGCGCAGACGGTTATTGCTCCCCATGAATTCCGCAGTGAACAGGGTGGACGGTGTTTCGTACATGCTTTGCGGCGTGCCTTGCTGTTCGATCACTCCATTATTGAGCAACAAGATACGATCAGAAATCGCCATCGCCTCGCCCTGATCATGTGTCACCATCAGGGCCGACAGATTCAGGCGCACGATCAGTTCACGCAAGAAAGCGCGCGCCTCTTCGCGCAGTTTGGCATCCAGATTCGAGAGCGGCTCGTCCAGTAAAATCACCGGAGGGTTGTACACCAGCGCACGCGCTATCGCTACCCGCTGTTGCTGACCACCCGACAATTGGTGCGGAAAACGCTCGCCCAGATGGCCCAGACCAAGTTGCGCCAACACTTCTTTGACCTTGGCGGCAATATCAGTGCCGTTCATCTTGCGTAGCTTTAATCCATAGCCGACGTTGTCATTCACAGTCTTGTGCGGCCATAAGGCATAGGATTGAAACACCAGACCAAGATTGCGTTGTTCGGCCGGAATTTCCAGCTGTTGAGCGCCATCAAATACGGAACGCTGGCCGATATGGATACTGCCGGTCTTTGGGGTCTCCAAACCGGCGACGGCGCGCAACAAGGTGGTTTTACCACTACCGGACGGGCCCAGTAAGGCCACCACTTCGCCGCGCTCCAGATTCATGGAAACGCCCTTGAGGATAGGATTGGCAGTGGCACCGGAACCGTATTCCAGAGTTAATTCATTGACGCGTAATTCAGACATGGTGTGCTCTCTTAATTTTTTCTATTGATACAGAATTAGATGCTGTAATTAGTCATGTTAAAAATCGATTATCGGGATGCAGAACAAGGCGAAAACCGCAGCAATACGTTGGTATTGCGAGGAGTTTCAACGCAGTTATGCGCCCGAGAATTCGATTTTGAACATGAACTAATGGCTTAACTTGACGCCGAAACGTAGTGCCAGACCCAGACCAACAGCGACCAGCGCGATATTGATAAACGATAGCGCAGCCACCAGATCGACCGAGCCACCGGCCCACAAAGAAACAATCAAAGCGCCGATCACTTCGGTACCCGGCGACAGCAAATACACACCGGTCGAGTATTCGCGTTCAAAGATCAAGAACACCATCAGCCAAGCTCCCAGCAAACCGAATTTAACCAAAGGCAAGGTGACGTCACGGGTCACCTGACCACGGCTGGCGCCCACCGCACGTGCGGCTTCTTCCAGCTCGGGGCCTACTTGTAGCAGGGCGGTAGAAATCAGACGCAGACCGTACGCCATCCAGACTACCGAATACGCCAGCCATACCGAGAAGATAGTCGAGCGCACTTCGCGCAGCGGCGGGATCAGATTGTCGATCAGCCACAGCGCCACAGGATTATCGAAGTGCTTGAGGCCGCCCTCCAGCCAGCTCGGCACGAACAAAAATACCCACAAAAATGCCAGACCAGCCAACAAGCCAGGAATGGCGCGCGGCACCAGCACGCTGTAGTCGAGCAGACGCGTGATGCCGTCCGGTTTTCTATGCATCGCCAACGCAATTGCGGCGTAGCAGATCACCGCCAAGGCACCGCCGATCACGCCTATCAGGACCGTATTTAAGATACCGCGCATCAGCGAAGGCTGTTCCAGAATATCGCGAAAATGCTGCAAGGTCAGCACATCGGCCAACTGCACTCCTTCGCCCCAATACGAAACAAAAGCGCGCAAGACAATTCCAGACAACGGAATCACGATAGTGAACACCAACCAGGCTGCCAGCACGCCAAAGGCCAGCCATTTCCAGCGTCCCAAAGGCAATGGTTTTTGACGCGAGCCCTTGCCTTTGATCGAGACATATTTATTCGCCGATTTGAGTAACCAGCGTTGTATCATCACCAAAGGCATTGTGACCGCCACCAGACAGACTGCCGCAGCCGCCATCAGATGATAAGACGGCGTACCGAGTTTATTGGTGAGCTTGTACAAGTAAGTTGCCAGCACCAGATGGCCCTCAGGATCGCCCAGTACCAGCACCAGACCGAACACTTCAAAGCCGAGGAAAAATACCAACACTGCAGCGAAAGCCAGCGCCGGCATAATCATAGGCAGCGAGACATGCAGTGCCACCTGAAACGGCGAGGCACCGGCCACACGTGCCGCTTCTTCTACATCCGAACCCAGACTTTTTAAGGCTGAAGACGAATACAGATACACATGCGGCACATGGGTCAGACCGGCGATCAGCACGATGCTAAAGAAAGAGTAAATATTCCATGGTTCCACCCCGGTCAGTTGTTTGATCCACAGTGTATAAAACCCCACCGGGCCCATCGCCACCACATAGCCGAAGGCCATCACCATCGGTGACACAAAAATAGGTACTAACAACATTGGTTCTATCCAGCTACGGCCGGGCAGATCGGTGCGCGTCATCAAAAACGCCAGCATGCCGCCCAGAGGGACTGCTATACCGGCCAGGCCACTGGCGAGTATCAAGCCGTTCCAGAACGCATCGCGAAAATCTGGATCATCAAAGATGAAACGATAGGAATCAAAAGTGAGTTCTTTGACCGGGGCAAAGAAGGGCGCAGATAAAAAACTCTGGAAGAATATCAGGGAAAGCGGAGTGAAAATTGCCAGCAAAGCTAAAGTTATCACCAGGCCGCGTGGCCAGTTGATGTGGGACCATTTAGCCGGTGGCGAGAGCGCGGGGGTGTGCATAAAATGCCCTGTCCAAATTAAGAAGAGTATGCCTTGCCTACATCAGATCCGAAGACACTAACGCATGCAAATTAAAAAAGGAAAATTGAGATTGCTCGCCCCTCACTCCTGTGCGAGGGGTTAAGCAAAGGTGTTTCTTAAGGGCTTACTTCTTCCCTGCGGTTTCTTTCCATTGTTTCAGAAAAGCCAGACGCTTAGCTTGATCGAGATATTGCAAGAGCATAGGATTGACCGGCAAGGGCTTCATTCCCGCTCCGATTTTTTTTGCCAGTCCTCTAGGATTAGCTTCACCCGTGACATCGGGTCTGATCGCGAATAAATTCGCCTCATTCGCGATGATGGTCTGGCCGCGCTTAGAAAGTGTGTAATCGAGCCAGAGCTTGGCTGCGTTTGCGTGTTTTGCGGCCTGACTGATGAACATCACACGCGACAGTATCAAAGTGTAGTCGGTAGAAAATTGCACGCCTATAGATGGATCTTTAGCCGCCCGTGCCAATGCATAAGAACCAAGAATGTTGTAGCCAAGCAGATTTTCACCGGAAGAAATGCGCTCTAACATGGTACCGGTCGAGGATTGCACCCGCACGCTGGCAGTGCCAAAGGCCTTGGCCAGATTCCAGAAATCGGTATTCTCGCGACTGTCCTGAGTGATAAACATAAAGCCTACCCCGGATTTTTCTATATCGTAGGTGGTGACCTTATTCTTGAATTTTCCGGTATTGGTGCTGATCAACTTGGCAAACTCGGCATGCGTCTTCGGTACTTCAGCGGCAGTCACCAGGCGCTTATTGTAGACAAATACCGCTGGTTCGAAGGTGGTGCCGTAGGCGGAATTATTCCAAACCGCCCAAGCTGGAATACCGCTGATTTCTGGTGAAGCGTAACTCAAACCATAACCATCCGACACCAGCTTAATTTGAAGATCCATGGCGGACGACCACATCAGATCTGCGCTATTGCCGCCAGCGGCCATCTCGGAAATATAACGGTTATAGACTTCGGTCGAATTCATGTCGTTATATTCGACCTGCAGCTCCGGATACATGCTCTTGAAATCTTTGATCAAAGGCTCGACCGCCTTGGTATCGGTGGCGCTATAAATCACCACTTTGCCTTCTTTTTTTGCCGCATCGACGATCTTGCTATAGTCGGCAGGATAACCGGCCGGTGCTTGCGCCAGGGCCGTCAGGCTGAAACTAAGGCCAGTAATGGCGACCGCGATGAGTGATTTCGAAATCATTTTGTCTTCTCCTTGATGAGATTTAATTTTTTTTGTTTATGGGTGAAACTGGTATTGCGATCAAACTTATATGGCGAACTAATTGCCGCGAACTGCGATCCGATCCGAATCTAACTAACGCACCAGACCAAACTCTTGCGCCTGTGAGCGGTAATTTGTCACTGCCCGTTCTATGTAATCACTGAGGGTTTTCCCTGTCATGGCAAACGGATACAAGCCATGCGCCTTGCGCATTTCATCGAAAGCAGGGGTCGCCATCACCGTCTGGAAATGACTGACCCATTTTTGATATTCGGCCTCGCTAACCTGCGGCCCCATATACACGCCACGAATAATCGGCCAGGTGACGTCGTAGCCTTGTTCGTGTGCCGTCGGTACATTGGCCAGTGGCCCCGGCAGGCGCGCATCCGATAGCACCGCCAATACCCGTATCTTGCCCTCCCTCGCATGCAGACTCGCTTCTGAGGCATCGCCAGAAACCGCCTGTACGTGGCCAGCCAGAAGCGCGGTGAAAGACTCACCACCGCCTTCAAAAGCCACCAGCCTCAAGCTCTTGGGATCGATCTTCGATTGTTTCGAGAGCTGCGCCATCTTTAGCCAATCCTGGCTGCCGATAGTGCCACCGGCACCTATCGCCACTGCCGAGGGCTTATCTTTGATGGCCTTCATCAGTTCGCGTAAATTTTGGTAAGGTGAATCTGCGCGCACCGCAATCATGCCGTAATCGGTGCCGATCGCAGCCACCCAACGCACGTTGTTAGCTTCAGATCGGCCAAATTTACCTTCGGCCAGATTCAATAATGAGCCGCCCGAATAGGCTACTAAGGTATTCGGTTCATTCTTGCGCTGCGCCACAATAGAACTCCAGGCCACCGCACCGACACCACCGGGCAAATAATTGATCTGCATTTGGCTAGCAGGCATAGCCTGTTGCGCCAGTTTACAAGTCTGATCCATGCCACCACCTGGTTTGGCAGGAACGATGCATTGCACTTTGTGGTCCTCCGCTTGCACAGGCGCCAGCGCCAACCATAACAGGCTGATCGATAAGGTCATGCAAAGTGGACGGAGAGAAAACGACATGAGTGAATCTTTCTTGTTGCTGCTTGAAGCAATTAACTTATTCCAGAATATGGCAAATAATACCGTTATAAGTCTTTCAGTAAGCTTTCAGCAAAAAAGCCACGCTGAAGTCTCGATTAGCGGCGCGATAAACTGTCGTTTTTCTGAAAAATTTTAGCGCTCCGCTCACGCATATCCCATGCGGCTTTCAGCCTGCCTGGCCTGCAGCCCGCATGGGATATGCGTATTCAGGCAGTGTATTATTGTTCGGCGGCCCGCAAATTACTGACTATCTGCTTGATTCCGGTAGCGGCTGCAAATCGTAGTGAAACACTTTGGAGATAATCTGCCAGCGCCCGTCTAGTTTGATCAGGGTCAGCAGATCGGTGAAAAATTTGGGGCCGATCGCGCATTCCAGGCGTACAAAAGCGGTCACTGGCCCGGCTAGTTCTATGGACAGTATGCGATCCTGGCGAGCTTCATGGCGGCTAGCGGGTGACGTGCGTTGGGCAACGACGGGGAAATACTCTTGCATAGTCAGGTGCAATAGGCTGCCGTCGCTGGCGCAGAAATATTGTGCGCTAGGATGAAACACAGTTGCCAGCAATTGGCTATCACTGTGATACAGGCCGTCGAAATAATTGGACAGTAAGGCGATGATCTCGGGGTAGTCGGTTTGCATAGTGAGCATTCAGGATTGAGAGTTTAGAAAATTTTTAGTCTTAAACTTCGACTTGGTTCAGCCACATTCTGATTTGCTGTATCACCCACGCCGCATCATCGAGCGGAATATCATGGCTGGCACTCGGATGTAATTTTAATGGGCAAAGCCAACGCTGCGCCAGGGTGATCGAGCACTGTACATTGACCAACTGATCGTGCTGTCCTCCCAGTAGTAGCAAGGGCACAGCTGGAGCTACCGGCGCGGCGCGATAGCGGATGGCTGCATACAGCTGGCGTAAGATATTGCTACGCGTGATAGTGCATAGTTTGGCATAACTCAGCCACTGCTCCAGAATAGCTGCAGCGCGCGTTGTGCCACTTTGCTGGCTGGTAAGGCGCAGGATCAATGCCTCGCGCTGCGCGAGCGAGCCTGCACATAAAAACTGCAGCAATGCAGGATAGTTTTGCGGCCTTAGACGCTGATAAAACGGATTGTAGGGCGCCAAACTGGTATTAATTAGTACCAGTTTTTCTACCTCATTCGGAAACTGTGTGGCCCAGTCGACCGCTACCATCGCGCCCAGTGATAAGGCCAGTACCCGATAAGGTGGCGCATGACCCAGTTGTTGCAGTTGCTCACGCAGCTCTTGCCGCATCGCGGCCACGCTACTGGAGCTGCGACGCGCATGCAAGCTGCCATTGCCAGAAAAATCCAAACAGACCACGGGCGCACCCAGGGCCGTTTGAAATTGCCCGGCAAACTCACCCCAGTGCCGTTTTTCGCGCATTAAGCCGCGTAATAAGACCCAGGTCGTGGGCTGTTCTGGCAATGGGATATTCATGGGCGATACCAGCGTGCTACTGCGCGCTCTTGCTGGCGGCAGCGGCGCGGACCAGTGGCCAGCCAATTCTCATGGCCGCAGGCAGCGCGCATCAAAAAATCGAGCAACACGGTATGGCCGCGTAAGACTCTTTGCAGCCTATGCTGAGCAGTAGGATTGAACATGCCGTGCCGTGAGAATAGCTGACGCGGATTTTTTTTAACCCACAACCACGATCCCATTTCCAGCGTCAGCGGCAAAAAAGTTTTGCCAGGATCTTGTTGTGCCTGCAGATATAGATAATCCCAGATGTCGCCATGGGTACGATATTGCAGACTTTGCGGCTCGAACAGGTAACGGTGATTCGGGTGGCTTTGTTCGAATAACTCTTCCAGTGCCAGGATGTCGGCCAGATGGGCGATAGGATGAACACTATGTGCATGCGGGAACCAGACCCGGTCGCGCAGGCCGAAGCCGGAGTGGCAATCGAGCGCGATGCTAAACGGGCGACTGAGTAACTCGTCTGTGACGACGCGGCACAGTGCCTGATTTTCGATTTCCATCGCGGCATCAGGTGCACCGCGATACCAGGGCAGACGCGAACTGTAGCGATGGCCACCGAGTAAAAACGGTACCTTGCCTTGCGCTTCTATCGGCGCATTGCGCATCAGATCGACGCCGTGAGGATTGCAGCGGGTATTGTTGGCCATGCCGCCGGGATTGAGTAGGGGCATGAACACTAGCCGCACTTCTTGTAATAGATGATGCAGGCTTTTATCCCAGCTTAAGCGGGTAATCAGGCCACGCAGAAAACACAATAAAACTTGCGTTCCTATGCGTTCCAGCCCATGGATTCCACCAAAAAAACCTATCGCGGGAGCGTTTTTATCGGGATTGCCCAAGCTTAGCTGATATACAGGAAAACGCTGATTTCCTGCCTGCACTTCACAGGCGACATGGGTTTCCAGATGGCCGCGGCCAAGCTTGATCAGACGTTCCAGTTCTCGTAATTCGGGCAGGCTGTGCATGGGCGATGTGGGAGCAAATAGAACTCGCCCATGCTAGTGGAGTAATGAAAGGAAAGCAAGATTTATGCGTATGCGTATGCGATACGATATGATTCAACTTGGAATCAGGCTTCATTATTTATCACACGATTACTATTCCCATCCGCATTCTATTTGTATGGAAATCACTATGTTTAATCTTCTCGCCCGCACTATGTGGATTGTTCTTATGCTTGGTTCTAGCATCGCGCTACAAGGATGCGCGCTTCCGTATGACATCATGCAAGAAGAAAATCGACGGGCGTGCGACAAATTGACGGACTGGGGTGATCGTTCGCAGTGCCTGAGTCAAAACAAGAAGAATTTTGATCAGTATGAAAAACAACGACAGGATGTGATTAACAAAAAAGCCGACAAATGACTTAGCTGTGGCCGCACAATTTAACCACGCAATCAGGCAACAGTTGCCAGATTGCGCACCGCGCTGCGCAAGGCCGCATGGATCGTTGCCACTTCATTTTTTTTGCCGTACTTATGCAGCCGGAACAGCATCAAACCCTCAACCTGCGCCACGATGAGGATCGCGCGCAACATGGCTTGCTCGTCTGAGATATCAGGCGACATGCCTTGAATTAATTTGTAGATGGTTTTTCTTTCGCGTGCCAGCATCTTGCCCATCAGTGCCGAGGCAAACTCATTGCGTTCGGCCAGCGCCCAGATTTCAAAAAACACGCCATGCGTGACCGGGTCGCTGAGCTCATCGAGAAACATCTGCATAGTCAAATCTAGCTGCTCTATGCGGGTTGAACCTCCCATGTTCTCGGCGATGGCGTCGAGTTTGGACTGAAACGTGTTCATGGTGAACTGCAGCATGGCTTCTATCAGCAAGTCTTTGCTTTTGTAGTAATGCTGGACATTGCTTAGGCTGATACCCACGTCACTGGCGACGCGCCGCATGCTCAAGCCGGCATAACCTTCGGCGGCAAAGATCAGGCGCGCCGCCTGTAAAATTTCCTGGGCCCGCCCCAGACCTTTTTCGGTGGTAACCGAGGTTTTGCTCTTGAGCTCGGTGCTGGTAGTGGCGAAGGTAGCGATGGTAGTCATGAAAGCGATAATATGAAAGTGATGAAATTATCCCACAGCCATTGACAAATAGTACGGCTGACCTATAATTTACACGCTATAGGTCGATTGACCTAATCATACATTAATGCATAAAAATTATTCAGGAGCCACTATGAGTCATCAGAGTCATAAAGTATTTGTGTCCGGTGTTGGCATGATCCCTTTCACCAAACCTAGCGCCACGGCGCCGTATGATGAAATGGGGGCCGCAGCCGCGCGCATGGCGCTGGCCGACGCCGGCATCGCTTACGAGGATATTCAGCAAGCCTATGTCGGCTACGTGTATGGCGATTCCACCAGCGGCCAGAAGGCGCTGTATAAGGTAGGCATGACGGGTATCCCGGTATTCAACGTTAACAACAATTGTTCAACCGGTTCTACTGCCTTGTTTCTGGCGCGTCAGGCGATTGCCAGCGGTGCCCTCGATTGCGTGTTGGTGCTGGGTTTTGAGCAGATGAGCGCGGGTGCCCTCGGTTCTATCTTTCAAGATCGGCCTAGCCCGTTTGATGCCTTCGATGAGGTCACGGATAAGCTGGTCGGTATGCCGCAAATCCCGCTGGCATTGCGTTATTTCGGCGGTGCCGGTCTGGCTCACATGCAAAAATACGGCACGCCGCTGGATGCTTTTGCCAAAATTCGCGCCAAGGCCAGCCGGCATGCGGCGAATAATCCTTTGGCCTTGTTCCGTCAGGTGGTGAGCGCCGAAGACGTGCTCAATTCCACGATGATATGGCCAGGCGTGATGACCAAGCTGATGGCATGTCCACCCACCTGCGGCGCGGCGGCGGCGGTACTGGTGTCCGAATCTTTCGCCAAATCGCGAGGTTTGAACCGCAGCGTGTATATCGCCGCGCAAGCGATGACCACCGATACTCCGGCCACCTTTGAATCGGGTGACATGATGCGCGTGGTCGGTTACGACATGAGTAAGGCCGCGGCAGCGCAGGTGTACAGCCAAGCGGGTCTAGGCCCTGAGGATCTCGATGTAGTCGAATTGCATGACTGTTTCGCGCAAAACGAGCTGATCACCTACGAAGCGCTGGGCCTGTGCCCGGAAGGCGACGCGAATAAATTTATCTGCGATGGAGATAATACCTACGGCGGCAAGGTCGTCACCAATCCATCCGGCGGCTTGCTGTCGAAAGGCCATCCGCTAGGCGCTACCGGTCTGGCCCAATGCTTTGAACTGACCCACCAATTGCGCGGCAGCGCTGGTGAACGTCAGGTGGCAGGTGCGCAAGTAGCCCTGCAACACAATCTGGGCTTGGGTGGCGCTTGTGTGGTCACCATGTACCGCGCCGCCTAATTAATCGATAGCGAGGAAGAGCATGAATATGAAGATGAATGAACCATCAGCCTGGATGACTCCAGAATTAGAAAGTTTTCGCGACACGACGCGCCGTTTTATCAACAGCGAGATCCTGCCGCATCAAGACGCCTGGAAAAAGCAGCAGTATGTCGATCGTCAGCTTTGGAATAAGGCCGGTGAAATGGGCATGCTGCTGGCCGATATCCCTGAAGAATACGGCGGCTCGGGCGGTAACTTTGCCTATCAGTGCGTGGTGTTTGAAGAGCTGGCAAGTGCCGGCGACTCCTGTTTCGGTATCCACGTGCACGCCATCGTCGCCCATTACCTGTTAAACCAAGGTACTCAGGCCCAGAAAGAAAAATATTTGCCGAAATTAGCCAGCGGCGAGATGGTGGCGGCGATCGCGATGTCGGAGCCGGGCGCCGGTTCCGATCTAAAAGGCATACGCAGCAGCGCCTTGCGCGATGGCGATGCCTATGTCCTCAATGGCTCCAAAACCTTCATCTCTAACGGTTATCTGGCCGACCTGATCGTGGTGGTCTGCAAAACCGATCCCGAGGCCGGTGCTAAGGGTGTCTCTTTGCTGCTATTGGAAACCAAGGATTGCGCGGGCTTTAGGGTCGGGCGCATACTCGAAAAAATCGGCCAGAAAGGGCAGGATACCTGCGAGTTGTTTTTCGATAATATCCGCGTGCCGGTAGAAAACATTTTGGGCGGGGTAGCAGGCAAAGGCTTCAGTCAATTAATGACCGAGCTACCGTATGAGCGCACGATACTAGGCGTGGGCGGCGTGGCAACGATAGAGCGCGCCTTACGTCTGACGGTAGAACACTGCAAAGAGCGTAAGGCGTTTGGCCAGGCGCTGATAGAGATGCAGAACACGCGTTTTGTACTGGCAGAAATCAAGACCGAAGCGACCGTCGCGCGCACCTTCATCGACCGCTGTATCGTCGATATGATAGAAGGGCGCATGGATGCAGAATTGGCCTCGATGGCGAAATACTGGATTTCCGATTTGCAGTGCAAAGTGGTCGATCAATGTCTGCAATTGTTTGGCGGCTACGGCTACATGCTGGAATACCCGATCGCACAAATGTATGTGGACGCCCGGGTGCAAAAGATTTACGGCGGTGCCAATGAAGTCATGAAAGAGATCATCGCCCGCTCACTGTAATAGCTTTCCACACTAAGGAAATAGCATGGCCGGACCGTTAGCAGGATTACGCGTAATAGAAATGGTGGGCCTCGGCCCCTGTCCGTTTGCGGCCATGATGCTGGCCGACATGGGCGCTGAAGTGATACGGATAGACCGTAAAGCAACTCCCGGTGCGGCGAATCCTTTCCCTATGTTGGGGACCAAATTTGACGTGATGGCGCGCGGCCGCCGCTCGCTGGCGCTCGATCTCAAGCAGCCCGAGGCGCGTGAACTGTTGCTCGATCTGGTGGCGCAAGCCGACGTCTTGATCGAAGGTTTCCGGCCCGGTGTGATGGAGCGTCTGGGGCTGGGTCCCGAACCCTGTCAGGCGCGCAATCCCAGTCTGGTGTATGGACGGATTACCGGTTGGGGCCAGACCGGCCCACTGGCCAAAGCGGCCGGCCACGACATTAACTACCTAGCGCTCAGCGGCATGTTACAAGCTATGGGGCGTGCCGACACGCCACCGTCACCACCGCTGAATCTGGTCGGTGATTTTGGCGGCGGTGCCATGATGCTGGCCTTTGGCGTAGTGTGCGCGTTGCTGGAGGTACGCACTTCTGGCAAGGGTCAGGTCATCGATGCTGCCATGGTAGAAGGCTCAGCTTTGCTGGGTGCAATGATTTACGGCTTTCGCGCCTTCGGTGCATGGAGTGATCAGCGCGGTGCCAATCTGCTCGATGGCGGCGCGCATTTTTACGATACCTACGCCTGCGCCGATGGCAAATTTATTTCTATCGGGGCGATAGAACCGCAGTTTTACGCCTTGTTATTGCGTCTGTGCGAAATCAGCGATCCGGCTTTTGATACGCAAATGGATGTTACGCAATGGCCGGCGCTGAAACAAAAAATCGCCGTCATTTTCCAGACTAAATCGCAGCAAGAGTGGTGCACCTTGATGGAAGGCAGCGAAGTCTGTTTTGCTCCGGTATTGGATATGGCGGCCGCTCCGCAGCATCCGCATAATCAGGCACGCGCCAGCTTTATAGAGGTCGACGGCGTCAGCCAGCCTGCCCCGGCTCCGCGTTTTAGCCGCAGTATCCCCGAAGTCAGTGCCCCGCCGGCCGCCCCAGGGCAACACAGCGAGGCTATCCTCACCGACTGGAAGATTGCGCCGGAACGGATTGCCGAGCTATTGGCTAAAAAAGTGATTTAAGATCGCGCAGCTTGATGTTTGATTGATGACCACAGTGAGGCGAAAATAAAGATGACGCCGATTAATCCGGTAAAGATTTCCGGGATGTGGTATTTGATACTGGCAAACATGATTAAGGCCAAAATGCCGATGGCGTAATGCGCCCCATGTTCAAGATACACATATTTTTCCAGAGTGCCCTGGCGCACCAGATAAACCGTCATGGCACGTACAAACAAGGCGCCGATGGCGAGACCAAGCATGATTAAAACCACATCGTTAGTGATTGCAAAAGCGCCGATGACACCATCAAAAGAGAACGACGCGTCCAACACTTCCAGGTAGAGAAAACCGCCTATACCACCGCGCTTTACGGCATCACCGAGGTTGATGCCAGTGATTTCCTCTTTCTCTAGTAAGCTGCTCACAAAATCGACACCGACATAGGTGATGATGCCCCACACACCAGCTAACAAAACCGCCAACTGTTGTGCAGCGCCGACCAGAGTAATACTCGATAACACAACAGCTAAAGCGATCAAAACTGGCACCGAGCCTATTTTGCCAAATAAGGCGAGCTTTTCTTCGATATGACCCAACCAGTGCTGCTCTTTTTTCTCGTCCAAAAGAAAATTCAGAAATACCAGTAACAGAAAGACGCCGCCAAACGCCGCCACTTCTGCATGGTTAGCACTTAAATGATTAGAAAATTCTTTGGGATTATGGAGCGCCAGTCGCACCACTTCCGGCATGCCAAGATCGGCTGTCTGCGCCACGATCAGCAGCGGAAACAGCAAGCGCATGCCAAACACCGCCAATACGATGCCCAAGGTTAAAAACAAACTTTGCCAGTAGGCGTCCCAATTTTTTAAGATAGACGCATTCACCACGGCATTATCGAAAGAAAGCGAAATTTCTAGTACTGCCAAAATCAGTGTAATACCGAGTGCCGTGGCAGCCGCTGTCACTCCGCCATGGGTATAGCCCCAAAACCCCGCCACGGCCAGGCAGGCTAGCGAAATCAGGATAGAAAACTGGAAGTGCCGCATGCATGTCCGATCAAGGCAGTAAAAAAGGAGACAGCAAAGAGTGACATACAAAGGCTTTTTTACGCAAATTTAATCGAATAAAAGCATCCACAAGCAACTTTAAAATACCGATCTAGGGCCATACGAAGTAGATTGCGTTTCAGTATGCAAGGGAACAATACGCTGTCCCTGCGCTTTCAGGTGTGCAATTTAGGACGTGACCACTTGCATTGTTGACTAAAAAGCGCCCCTGCCATTACGCATATACCATGCGGCTTTCCAGCCTATGTGCCTGAAGAAGCGCATGGAATATGCGCGCTGGGCCTGGCCGGTTTTAAACATAAAAATGTATTAAAAAGCCAGCACCGGTATGCAAAAAAACTTCGCTGCTTTTGATCGCCGCTGCAGATTTTGGCGCGATACAACAAAACGCTTGTCATGAACGCGCAATACGCCGGCCGCTATCAGTCTCTACACTAGTTTTAAAAAACATACGCCAATCATGGCAAACCACACCAAAAGAGAGAGAGACGAGAGAACATGGATAGGCGAAATTTTATACGCAGCGCAATGTATTTTACGGTGGCCAGCGCAACGCTCGGTCTGAGTGCCTGTGGCGGCGGAGAAACGGGTAGTGCGGAAGGCACGTTTTCCTTCCCTTTAGGAGTCGCCAGCGGCGATCCTAAAGCCACTAGCATGGTGTTCTGGACACGCTGCGTTGGTCCGGCTGCCCAATTGTCTATACCCCTGCGCTTAGATGTATCTACTTCAGCTAAATTTGAAACCGTGGTTGCCTCGGTGCCACTTTCGGCCAGCAATCTCTACGATTTCACGGTGCGCGCCAAAGTCACTAATTTGCTGGCCAGTACCGTGTATTACTACCGTTTTGTCAGCGGCCTTGACAGCAGTGTGGTAGGTCAGAGCAAGACTGCCCCAGCTGCCAGCAGCACTCCGGCACAGTTGAAATTTGCCTGGCTCACCTGTCAGGACTGGAGCGTAAATCACTGGTCGGCCATGGATTTACTGGCGGCCGAAGAGATAGACTTCATGGTCCATCTGGGCGACTATATTTACGAAACCGTAGGCGCCTCGTTCCAGACTGCGCAAGCAGAAGCCGCACACACCCGCATCAGCTTGCCGAACGGTTTGGCTGTGCCGGCCGGCGGCACTTACGCCAACAGCGTAGAAGATTACCGCACCCTGTACCGCACCTATCGCTCCGATCCGCGTCTGCAAGAATTGCATAGAAAATTCCCTATGATCGCGATCTGGGATGACCATGAATTTTCGGATGACTGCTGGCAGGATCATCAAACTTATACCAATGAAAATAAACAGGAAACCTCACGCCGGCGCAATGCGAATCAGGCTTGGGTCGAGTACATGCCTATCGATTTCGGCGATGTCTCGTTTGACCTGAACAATAGTAGCTACCAGAATATCCGCATCTATCGCGACTTCCAATTCGGTAGCCTGATGCACCTGGTGATGACCGATGAACGCCTGTACCGTGACGATCATGCGGTCGATGAAGCGGCGATCGCCCAGGCGTTGGGGCATAATCCGGTGACCGGTAACGATTCCATCGGTGCGCGTTATTTTGTGCCGCAAACCATACTCAAACAGTTTGAAGGTCTGGATACTTTTGCGCTGCAACATGCACCTAGCATACTCGGCGCCACCCAGACTCAATGGTGGAAAGACACGCTCAAAGCCAGCAGCGCAGCCTGGAAAGTGTGGGGCAATGAGGTCACCCTTAACCGCATGTGGGTAGATTTGCGGGCTGCGGCACCGGCCCCGTATAACCAGGTGTATATCGTCAATGCCGACGCCTGGGATGGTTACCCTAGCCACCGCGCCGAGCTGATGGGTTATCTGAAAACCGAAAACATCAAGAACGTGGTGGCGATCACCGGCGACTTGCATGCTTTCCAGTGCGGCACCATCCGCGATAATCCTGATCCTGCGATCGGTACTCCGGTGGCAGTCGATTTCGTCGCAGCCGGCATCAGCAGCAGTTCTTTCTACAATTACCTGAAAGCCGGTGCCAGCGGTACCCCACTAGAACCCTTGGTGGCGACACCGGCCACATTTGATGCGATCATTCGTGGAAATAATCCTGATTTCGCCTACGTCGATCATGACGCTCAGGGTTACGCGGTAGCCACGGTGACTGCCAGCTCGTTTACGGTGTTGTTCAATAAAGTGAAGCCGCTCAATGCCGATGGCAGCAAGCCGGCCCAGCCTTTACTTAAGCGCACCCGCATCAGCCTGGCTTCAGGTTCGACTTCTCCGCAAGTGACAGACAACGTCTAGTCCTTAGCATCACCACGCCGGGCGTCTTGTTTTCAAAAAACAGGGCGCTCTGGCCAGGTCTCAATTTTTCATTTGAGGTATTCGTCAATCCTATCCGGGTTTACAATACTGCACGATGCCGCGCGGTGATCCCCTGCGGTTTTTTTCATGGGCTAACAAGGACCTATCATGCACCTGACCCCCTTTCACTACGTCGTTGCCGCCTGCGCGTTGGCGGCCAACCTGGCGCAAGCCGCCCCAACAGCGACCACGCCCCCTGCCACCGTACGCCTGGACTATATGCATAGCGGCAATGCGCTCAATGAGCAATATGCGATAGAGCGCGTGGTGATAGAAGCGCTGCCATGGCCGGGCAATCTGGCACGCAATTTGGACGATAGTAATCTGGGCGTGAACCGCGTCGAAGTGGTCGATGCCAAAACCGGCGATCTGTTGTATTCACGTGGCTTTTCGACGATTTTTGGCGAGTGGCGCAGCACCGAAGAGGCGACTCGTAGCAGCCGCGGCTTTCAGGAATCGGTGCGTTTCCCTAAGCCGGACAAGCCAGCACGGGTGCGTATCCTGAAACGCGATGAGCGCAATGCCTTCTCGGTGGTGTGGAGCGTCGATGTCGATGCCGATGCGCCGGACGTCATCCGTAAACAAACGCCGGCACCGGTAAAACCAATAGCCATCCGCGTCAATGGTCCCTCATCAGAAAAAGTCGATCTGCTGATCCTGGGCGATGGATATACCGCCGCCGAAATGGGCAAATTTGAAGCCGATGCACGGCGTTTGTCCGAGCATCTGTTCAAGGTCTCGCCCTTCCGTGAACGCGCCAGCGACTTTAATGTCTGGGCCATGGCACAGCCAACTCAGGAGTCAGGCGTGTCACGCCCATCCACTGGCATGCATCACTCATCTCCGCTGGGCACGCGCTACGACATTTTCGGCAGTGAGCGATATGTGCTGACCACCGACAACCGGGCACTGCGTGATCTGGCGCAGTACGCGCCTTACGAATTCATCGAGATACTGGTGAATAACGACACCTATGGCGGCGGCGGTATCTTTGGTCAGTTCAGTACGGCAGCGGCCAGCAACGATTGGGCCAACTATTTATTCGTACACGAATTTGGTCACCACTTCGCCGGTCTGGCCGATGAATACTACACGTCGCCTGCGGTCTACCTGCCGTCCGACAGTCGTCAGGAACCATGGGAACCGAACGTCACGGCGATGCGCGATCCTGCATTGCTGAAGTGGAAAAATAAAGTCAAAGCTGGGATCGCCCTACCAACACCGTGGCCCAAAGAAACCTATGAAGAACATGCACGCATCTATCAAAAGCGCCGTACCGAATTGCGTGCCGGCAATCGCCCGGAGTCAGAAATGAACGCGCTGTTCACAGAAGACCTGAATTACAACAATGCCCTGTTTTCTAAGGCCCCGCATCAGCATACGGTAGGTGCATTTGAAGGCGCTAATTACGAAGCAAAAGGTTACTATCGTCCAGAGCTGCAATGCCTAATGTTTGATCGCAGTACCAGCTTCTGTGGGGTCTGCCAGGACGCAATCAGTAAGGTGATCGACTTGTACACGAAGAACGCGGCAGTTAAATAGTCACTTTAGCCGGTACATACCTACTCACTGTTGTCGCGTTAGCCTTGCGTCGTCCTGTAAAAAAGCCCGTCGTGCATTTGCACCTCGGGCTTTTTTACAACAATCGAATCCAACTAATGTATAAATTCCTTAAAAGAAACTCTGAGGTATTACCAAAACATCACCTGGGCGTACCGGCACATTGGCGGAAATATCACCGTCTTTGATAAGATCGCTCAAGCGCACACTAAGTTTCTGTTGTTTTCCGTCGACGCTACGGATGATATTGGCTTTGTTTCCAGATGCAAATTCAGTGATGCCACCGACCGCAATCAAAACATCCATCAAAGACATGCCTTCACGATACGGTAAAGCCTGAGGTCTGGCCGCCTGTCCTATCACACGAATCTGCTCTTGGTAGGGACCAATAAAGCCTGTGACTATGACAGTCACTACCGGTTGCTGTATGAATTTCGCCAGCGCTTTTTCAATATCTCGCGCCAGCTCAGTTGAAGTTTTCCCCATCGCAACGACATCCTCTACCAAGGGCGTAGTGATTTTTCCATCCGGTCTGACCGTAATTGTCGAGGACACCTCGGGATTGCGCCAAACCACCACATTCACACTGTCACCAGGGCCTATCAAATAATCATGTGCGGCCGCCATAGGCGTCGCCACTGGAGCCGCCATATCGGAAGTGGTTGCACATCCACTCATCATTAAAAAAGTAAAAGAGGTAGCAATAAATGCAAACCATTTTGAAGTTTTGTTAGATAGCGTATTCACATTAATTCCTTATATGCGATGAAGAATTCTCATGGTCAAACATCCGACACAAGTTAGCACGAGTGCATGATAGTAACATCATGCGAATGAATAAAATTGTTTCAACAACATGTATTTTTATAAAATTAATTCAAGCCATTCTTAAAAAATTTCCTCAGCGAAATGAAAAACATTTTATCCCGCAACAACCGCTTGATCTAATCAATCAAAGGTCAATTCCGAGCCGCTCTTCCTCAACATAAGTAAATATTTCAGCGAATATGTAGGTTAGTATTACAAATACTGCCACAAAAAAAGACGGGTATAAAGAATTCTATCCTTAAGCATTTAAGCAACTTAATCTTGAATGTTTTGAAAAAAATTTCAAAAAAATAAAACCTTTCACACAACCCGCAATATTTGCTATTTTTATACATTTCATAATATGATTTGCTCAGAAAGTCATGTCAATATAGCGAATATGATGGTAAATTACTACTATTTAGTTTAACTCACACGGAGAATTTGAAAAGATGGAGGAGTTGCTTTCACAGTTACAATCCCTTGTGAGGGGCGGATGGAAGTATCGCTGGTATGCTGTAACGATCGCGTGGATAGTGTCAACAATAGGTTTTATTGTTGTCTATAAATTACCCGATAATTTTCAAGCTTCCGCCAGGGTATTTGTCGATACACAAAGTATATTAAAACCTCTACTTTCCGGGATGACTTCAGTTCCCAACGTGGAGCAACAAGTTTCAATTATGAGCAGAACCCTGCTCAGCCGCCCGAACGTCGAGCGAGTAATGCGTATGGTCGATCTGGACATCCGTGCGAATACCGGAAAAGATCGAGAACGCATGATTGACGACCTGATTGCCAAAATCAAGATAGGCGGCACCGCACAAAATGATATCTATTCATTGGCCTTTAGCGATGAAAACCCAAAGCTGGCAAAAGATGTAGTCCAGGCCTTGTTGACTATTTTTGTTGAGGGTAGCTTCGGTGATAAAAAGCAAGACTCAAACAAAGCGGTAGTATTCATTGACGGCCAAATAAAAATTTATGAAGAAAAATTGATCGCGGCAGAAAACGCCTTGAAAGATTTTAAACTGAAAAACATGAATATATTGCCTCGTCAGGGCAGTGACTCCAGTACTAAACTAAGTGAGATGACCGACAGTCTTAGTCAGGCGAGGCTAGAATTATCGGAAGCAGTCCAAGCCAGAGATGCCATCAGACGAGAAATTTCGAATGCGGAAAGTGCTTTAAGACCAAGCAACCCTGTGCTCGCACCCAACCCGGAAATCGATGACAGGATTCTGGCACTCAACAAAAATCTGGATTCTTTGCGTTTACAATTTACCGATCAGCATCCCGATATTCTGTCGACCAAGCGCCTAATTGCGCAATTAGAGGCACGTAAAGCTGAAGAAGCCAAAGTAAGAAAACCGAGCTCAGAAATAACCACGAGCAATCCTTTATTCCAGCAACTAAAAATATCCTTATCTGTCGCGGAAGCGCGGGTTGCATCGATGCACGCACGCACTGATGAATATGCGAGAAGGATCGCAAGACTGCAGGTGTTAAGTAATGCAGCACCTGAAATTGAAACGCAACTTTCGCAATTGAATCGTGACTATCAAATTAATAAAGAAAATTACGAAAAATTGGTTGCGAGTAGAGAGTCTGCCAAATTGTCAGGGGATTTGAATACAACCACAGAAATGATGACATTTAGGGTGATTGATCCACCGTCTGTCCCGCTAACGCCAGCAGGCCCACCTAGACTAAGATTGTTTTCTTTAGTATTTGCTGCGGCCCTGGCAATAGGACTGGCAGGTTCTGTTTTAATGAGCAAAATACGCCCAACTTTCCTCAGCCATATTGACTTACTCGAAGCCACCGGTCTACCTATTTTGGGCACCATTTCTATGAAATGGACTAGCGCAGAACAGGCAAGACAAAGGAAGAGTTTATATGCGTTTGGATTATCCACTTTTGTGCTGTTGACGTTTTATGCGGCGCTGATGGGCTTTATTTATTTCAAGTCATAATTTGAGACTTACAAAAACGAAATTTTTTGTAAGCGGCAGATTGTTTTTACTTTTGCTGATCAAAGAAGGATCAGAGAGCGAATATTTTTGGAGTTAGCGTGAGTATTATCGAAAAAGCAGTAGGTAGACTTGAGCCAAACAAAGCAAACGCGGCACAGCCTGTCGATGCGCCGATTGCCACACCAGCAGTCGAAAGAAAACTCGAAGTTTTCGCAGAAAAAAAAGCCCTCGTGGACGAGTTTGGCAAAGCCAATACCAGAAAAGTTGAAATTGATATCGAGCAGCTACATAGGCTAGGTATGGTCACTCCAGATGGCGCGAGAACTAGTATCGCTGAAGAGTTCCGACTGATTAAACGGCCTTTGATAGAAAAGGCTTTTGGTCAAAAAGGAAAACCTATACACCATGGAAATCTCATCATGGTAGCCAGCTCGCTCCCTGGTGAAGGCAAGACGTTTTGCGCTGTGAATTTAGCAATTAGCATGGCAATGGAATTGGATCACACCGTTTTATTGGTCGATGCCGATGTGGCGCGTCCCTCAGTTCCTCGATATCTGCAAATACGTGCAGAATCAGAGGCGTCTGAAATTGGCTTAATGGACGTGCTGCTCGACGATAATTTAGATCTTGCGGACGCCATGTTAAAAACAAATATCGATAAATTGACGTTACTCAGGGCTGGGCGAAGCCATCATCGAGCAACCGAGTTACTTGCTAGCCAAAGCATGATTGCGCTTCTGAGCGAAATCGCTGATCGCTATCCTGATCGCCTGATTATTTTTGACTCGCCACCATTATTGTTGACTAGTGAGGCCAGAGTTTTGGCGAGTCAAATGGGGCAAATCGTCTTAGTTGTTGAAGCTGAATCAACCACACAGCATGCAGTTAAAGAAGTATTACATCAATTAAAAGCCTGTCAGAACGTCAATCTCATATATAACAAAGCGAAGACACTCTCAAACGGGGATTACTATGGACGCTACTACGGCTAAGAATTTTAGCGTTTTTAGAAACGTTAGATGTTCTGCAGTCTTCATTATTTCTATTATTACTGCAGCCAATGCCCTAGCTGCAGACTGGAAGTTCGTCCCGACACTTGATTTCACTGAGACCTTTTCTGACAACTATAAATTGACGAAAACTGGGACTGAAGAAAACGCCTTTATTACACAAATAATTCCTGGGATTTTAATAAATGCGACTGGGCACAGACTAAAATTTCAAACCACATATCATCTTCAAAACACTCATTACTCGGGTTCAAATAACGACTCCAAGACTGATCATCTTTTATCTGCAAACGCCAACGCGGTATTATCGGACGATCTTTTTTTTTTAGATGCTAATGCCAACATTACACAACAAAATCTTAGCCCGTTCGGGCAAGTAACAAACAACAATATTAACTTAACAAATAACCAAACTGAAGTTCGGACGTATAGCGTTTCGCCCTATTTTCGTAGGAAATTTGACAATAACTTTATAGCCGAATTACGCTATACACGTGACTCGGTTTCAAGCGACACTCAGCTCTATTCAAACAGTAAGGGCGATAGTTTTCGCGCTAATATCAATAGCGGCTCGGCATTCAAATCCGTCAAATGGGGTGTGAACTATAATCGTCAAGAAATAGATTTTGAAAAACAAATTCCGCTGAATACAACGATGACCACAGTCAACTTCGACTATGCGATTTCATCTTTAGTTAAATTAACGAGCACCTATGGATACGAAAATAATAGTTATTTCTACCAGGGTTCTCAGGCATCAGGATATTTTGGAACTCTAGGCTTTGCCTGGACGCCCAGTGAGCGTACCAATATTATGTTCAATACCGGTCATCGTTTCTACGGAAAAACAAATGCGCTAACCATCAGTCAACGGGCACGTTTGAGTGTATGGAGCCTGGGGTATAACGAAGACGTAACCACAACCAGAGCCGAATTCCTTATTCCAGCAGGGAACAATACTTCAGGCTTCTTAAACCAGCTTTGGCAAACCAGCATACCAGATCCGATACAAAGACAAAAAGTTGTCGACAGTTTTATCCGTGACTCAGCACTTCCATCTTCCTTGTCGCAACCGATAAACACATTCACCAATCAGGTATTTTTACAAAAGACACTGCTTGCCTCTGTTGCCATGACCGGAGTACAAAACACTGCGATATTGAGCTTTTTTGATTCTAGCCGTGATCCTCTGTCAAAAACAGCAAATTCGACCCCGCTTCCTCTAACACAAGGCATAGTCAACCAAACTGGAATGAATGCCTTGTGGCATGTGCAATTCTCTCCGAGAACCAATGCAAATCTGAATTTTGGCTACACGAAGTCCGAGGACTTGCTTACTGGAATAAAGGATACTTTCAAAACGCTGAGACTGTCTCTTTCCAGACAATTACAGCCAAAATTGAATGCCATGCTGGAAGCTAGGCATGTGCAAAAAAATTCCAATTTTGTGCAAACGAACTACGATGAAAATGCCATCACCTTATATTTATTTTTAGGTTTTTAGCGGAGGTGGTCACAGATGTATGAGTCATACTATGGTTTTACTGCCAAGCCATTTCAATTAAAGCCAGATCCACGGTTTTTCTTTGGCAGCAAAGGGCATAAACGTGCAATGGCATATTTAGAATATGGCATTTCACAAGGCGAGGGTTTTATAGTGATCACTGGCGAGGTTGGGGCCGGAAAAACGACCTTAATGCGAAACCTGTTTTGTGCGCTAGAACCCGACCGAATATTGGCAGCGCAAATCGTCAATACACATGTCGGCTCAGATGATATTTTGAGATTGGTTGCGGCCGCATTCGGACTCGAGTATGAAGATGCTAGCAAGGCGGCACTCTTGACCAGATTAGAACAGTTTCTAAGGCAGTGTGACAGGCAAGGTAAGCGCGCATTATTAGTAGTCGACGAAGCTCAAAATTTGACACCACGTGCAGTCGAAGAATTACGCATGCTCTCCAACTTTCAAACCGAGGACCGTTCTTTGCTGCAGACATTTTTGCTTGGACAGCCAGAATTTCGGCGGACTTTATTGAGTGGCGACATGCAGCAATTATTGCAAAGGGTCATCGCCAGCTATCATCTTGGCCCTCTCGATCTGACTGAGACTCAGTCATATATTGAACATCGCTTACATACCGTAGGTTGGAATAATGACCCCAGCTTAAGTAGTAAGGCATTTTCAGAAATTTATGAATACACCGGTGGTATTCCACGAAAAATTAACTCTTTATGTGACCGTCTATTCTTGATGGGATACCTGGAGGAATATCATGCTTTTGACGAAGCTGAGATAAAACAAGTCATTGCAGATATCCGCCAGGAATTTGAACTGCCGGCTAAAATTTCCTTGCCTAGCCCAAGTATAAATAAATTATCCGACGAAAAAGAACTGTCGCTGGCGAGTTTAGAAAGCGTGGACGACCGATTAGGAAAAATGGAACGATCTATTGCATCCATGATAGACGCACTAAAAAAAATGCTTCCTTCGACAAAAGCTAACCAATCATCCGAGAGAGATAGTTGATGGACCAATCTAGTACAGCGCCCCACAGCATGATTTGCATCGTCGCTGCTCGCCCAAATTTCATGAAGATCGCGCCCATAATGGCGGCGTTAAAAAAATTTAAGCCGAGGATAAATGTGAGTTTAGTCCATACAGGACAACATTATGATGTCGCAATGAACGAACAATATTCCCAAGCACTGGGAATCTCTAATCCAGACATCAATTTGGAAGTAGGTTCTGGGACTCACAAAAATACTATCTATTGAACTAATGCCTCACTCCGAAAAAAACAGGAAAAAAGTTGGCACTCCTATGATACGCAACGCAATGACGATTGATGTAGAGGATTATTTTCAGGTCTCAGCTTTTGCGGCTCATATATCGCGAGAACATTGGACTACATTGCCGTGTAGGGTTGAGGAAAATGTGGCTCGAATACTTTCTTTACTTGATCAATCAGGAGTGAAGGCAACCTTTTTTACACTAGGTTGGATTGCTGAGCGATATCCTGAAATGATAAAACGCATAGTTAATGAGGGGCATGAGCTGGCTAGTCACGGCTACTCACACCAGAGAGCAAGTGAACAAACAGAGTCCGAATTCTATGATGATGTAAGCCGGAGTAAGGCCCTATTGGAGCAGATCAGCGGCCAAGTTGTGTTGGGTTATCGCGCGCCTAGTTTCTCTATCGGCAGCAATAATCTTTGGGCTCTGGATGTCCTCTTGAATGCGGGCTACAAATATAGTTCAAGTATTTACCCGATCAAGCATGACCATTATGGGATGCCACATGCACCAAGATTTGGTTTTTATCCAAATGGTAAAGATGGTTTACTTGAGTTGCCGATTACAACCTTGCGTGTCATGCGGAGAAATTTTCCAGCCGGAGGTGGTGGATATTTTAGACTATTTCCTTACCAGATGTCGCGCTGGTTATTGAAACAAGTTAATCAACGTGATCGCCAATCTGCCATATTCTACTTTCATCCTTGGGAATTGGATCCTGATCAGCCTAAGCAACAAAACATAGGATTTAAGACTCGTTTTCGCCATTACGTAAATCTCCATCGAACCGAGAATAGACTTAGAGCATTGACCAAGGATTTCCATTGGGATCGTATGGATAGAATTTTTTTAAGCAATAAATGAATACAAATATGGAAGCACCGTCCGATCACTCAAACGCTGCATGCAATAGGGTCCCTGTTGAAATTCATTTGATGCAACCGAAAGACATGGATCGTTGGGACGGCTTTGTTCAAAACTGTTCAAAGGCAAGTTTTTTTCATAGAGCTGGCTGGCAAACAGTAATAGAACAAGCGTTCGGGCATAAAACTTGGTTTTACTACGCGGTGGCGGAGGGGCAGATTGTCGGAATATTGCCTTTGGCAGAGATCAAAAGTATTCTTTTTGGGCACTCCTTAAGTTCGCTGCCTTTTTGCGTCTACGGTGGCGTAGTTGCTACCACTGAAGATGCAAAAAATGCGCTCAATCAGGCCGCGATTGCGCTTGCCGAAACACTGCACGTAGGCCATCTTGAATATCGTCATATTCAAGCACAAAACCCAACCTGGCTGTCAAAGGAACTGTATGTCACGTTCCGAAAGAGAATTGAAACTGAAGAAGAAGCGAATATGCTCGCGATTCCTAGGAAACAACGTGCCATGGTGCGCAAAGGAATAAAATTTGGACTAAGCAGTGAATTGGACCAAGATATTAATCGCTTTTTTCACGCCTATTCGAGCAGCGTTCATCGCTTGGGTACTCCAGTATTCTCAAAGAAATTTTTCCGTCTCCTCAAAGAAACCTTTGCTGACGACTGCGAAATCATGACCATAGTTAAAGATGATCGAACGATTGCAAGTGTCATGAGCTTTTATTTCAAAGATGAAGTACTGCCCTACTATGGAGGGGGCACTGCCGAAGCTCGCGAACTTGCTGGTAACGATTTTATGTATTGGGAATTAATGCGAAGGGCTTGTGCACGTGGCATTAAGGTATTTGATTTTGGACGTAGCAAATTAGGGACAGGCGCATTCGATTTTAAGAAAAATTGGGGATTTGAGCCGGAACCTCTTCATTATGAATATAGACTGCAATTATCTAAGGCTATTCCTGAGAATAACCCTCTCAATCCAAAATATCAGCTATTTATAAAACTGTGGCAACGTATGCCAATCACGTTTGCAAATTTAATCGGTCCACATATAGTGAAAAATTTGGGCTAAACAATGAAGCAAAACAAAGAACACTTATTGCTGCTGGTGCACCGCATTCCCTACCCTCCGAATAAGGGTGACAAAATTCGCTCCTATCATTTATTGCAGCATTTGTGCAAAACACATATCGTTCATCTCGGCACATTTGTGGACGATGAAAATGACATCAAGTATATTGAAACAGTAAAAAAATTGTGTGGGGAAACTTATTTTTCTAAACTACGGCCGAGCTTCGCCAAATTGGCTAGCGTCACTGCTTTAGTGAAGAATAAGGCTTTATCCTTAGATTACTATCGTAGCCCCTCCATGCAAACCTGGGTCAAAACCACGATTAAAAAACACGCAATAAGCAAAGTGATGGTTTTTTCGTCATCGATGGGTCAGTTTGTCGAAAATATACCTGGCATGCTGCGTATTATAGATTTCGTCGATATTGATTCTGACAAATGGGAACAATATTCGGCAAAAAAATCATGGCCAATGAGCTACCTTTACCGACGAGAAGCGCGTACTTTACTGACTTATGAAAAAAAACTGGCGAATATGTTTGACGCCTCCTATTTTGTATCTCAGGCTGAGTCCGATTTGTTTAAGCAACTTGCTCCAGAAAGTGCAAAAAAAATAAGCTACTTTAATAATGGGGTAGACACGGATTATTTCTGCCCGAAAACTCATTATGAAAATCCCTATTCATCAAGCGAAAAAGTAATTGTTTTCACAGGAGCGATGGATTACTGGCCAAATATTGATGCAGTTCAGTGGTTCGCAAATGAAGTGTTTCCCTCTTTACTATTGCAGCACCCTACTGCAATATTTTGCATTGTCGGAGCCCGTCCATCAGAGCAGGTTACGCAATTGGACAAGCTCCCAGGAATACGCGTGACTGGTACAGTTCCTGATGTTCGTCCTTTTATCGCGCATGCGCACGCCGCAGTAGCGCCACTACGCATCGCTCGCGGAATTCAAAATAAAGTACTCGAAGCGATGGCAATGGAAAAAATAGTTGTTGCTTCTAAACAAGCGCTAGAAGGGATAGACGTTATTCCTGGCGAGGGGTTATTGCTAGCCAAGAACTCCGAATGTTTTACTAAAATTTTGTCAGAGTTACTAAAAGAAAATCATCCGGGCGATGCTCCCATTGCACGCCATATTGTTGAAACAAAATATAACTGGGCTCACAACTTATCTGTGCTTGATTCTGTACTTGATAATGCTAGTTCAACTGCTTACGCTCAAAAAACCTCGTAGGCGTCGTAGTATTTCAGAAAATCCTGAGAGCTCCGCTTCGAATTCAATTGCAGATATATTTTCACCATCCAAGAAACGATTTAGCTCTAATAATGGTGTAGTTACGTAATTTAAGCCTGGCTTACATGTAGTAGCTGAAATAATTCCATACTCGGCTAACCATGGAAGGTATTCTTTACTATAGATACCGCTAGGATAGCAAAAGTGCTCGAGGCGATGCGGGACAAACTTTTGTATGCTATCCCTATTTTCCTTCAATTCCGTTTCTAATCCAGATTTAGAATTACCACCCAAATTATGTCTATGAGTATGTAGCTGGATATCTACGCCGCTTTCATACATAGCCCTTATTGTCTGCATATCAAGCAGATAAAATAAATTGGACTGCTCAAAAGCCCCCCTATCTATCCCTAATATTGAGGCCAAACTTCCTACGAAACTCTGAACCTCCTCAGCAGTTGTTAGGCTTTCGGCAAAATCTATCAATTCATCCGCTAAACTATTAGGGTCATTCTTGGTCGAACGAAGATTGGAATCGCTGGTAAAACCATTGATCAAAGAAAGATCAATCTCAGTCTTTTCTGTTTTCCACAACAGATAGCTTACTGCGACATTCATGACCTGAGTCTGTTTTTCCGCATAGTAGCTTGTCAAGTATAAAGTCCAATCGAAATTGTGCTCCTTAAATAATGGCCAAGCAATACTTTCTACTCCTTGCCAACCGTCATCAAGAGTAAATACTATGGAGTCATGTAACTTTTGTCCGGATTTCAGCATATTCACCGCCTTCTCCAGACTAAGTACGGTAAACCCCATCTTTGCAATTTTCTCCAAGCGCTGTTTAAACAAATCCCTGGTCATAAACAACTTTGGTCGAAAAAGATGCTCATCAGATGTAGAAAAACCGTGATAGCACAAAATTCTCAAGCCATCCGCAGTAAATTTTCGTGACAAACTAAACAAACCCAAATATTTAGAAATCGACAAAATGACTATTTTTATCTTTAGCACAACTATCCTTTGAAATTACCTAATCACATAATTATCAACTGCAAAACAAAGAAAAAAAAATCTTAACAAAATTGCTAATATTGCATTCTTAAAAATCTTCACTTTCGGTTAATTATTTCAAAAATACGCTTTGACGCAATTACCCAACATTCTCTATTTTCTCGAATAGTTGCTCTAACATCAAACCATCCATAAAAAATTTTGTCGCCCAATTTGGATATCTGTAGGTCATATAACCGCCACCGATAGGATGAGAACCTTTAATCGCACCTCTGATTCTTAGGTCGTCTGAACTCAAATTTTGTATGCTCATATTAAATCGATTTGCTTTTTTCGCATGAAGAATCAATTCTTTATCACCAGTCAATTGCGCTAATCGAAACCAATTGATAGCCATTTGCGAATTTCCGGTAATGCAACTCCAGGCCACAGTGGTTTTCCAGTCTGGCGAGTAATAGGCATTTAAAGCGCCATCTTCTCTCTGACAGAGAGCAACATGCTTCGCCATTTTGTGCGCTTTTTCAATGAAGTCGCTCCGTTCTGCAGCAACACCAACTTCAAGTATTCCTCGTATCGAATAAGCAATAGTATGCGTCAATGCCGTTAGGTCAAAATTTTCAGAAAGACAATTATCTGGTAACCAATCATTAGTTTGAGCACGCGATAAAGTCCAATCAACATTGGCAATTGCTGCGTCGAGATATTCAGTTTTACCTATTGCTTGATATGCTCTAACTAGACCAAATGCGGAACGGGTATTGTAACTATTCAGTTTAGACGAGGTAAATGGCGACGAAAAACGTCGCCAGGCACCATCCTTGTCCTGCGCGGCAACTAGCCAATCTGAACCTTTGATCAAGGAAGTTTTAAAACGCTCGTCACCGGTTTCTAGCCAAGCTTTAGCCCAACCGAAAAGTACTTGTCCCGTGTTGAATATGGTAGGCGCCACAATCTCCGCATCGATCATTCCGGCACGAACACCACCATCCGCTAATTGAATTTCCGACTCCCAAACTGCCATCCGTGTAGCTGCTTCAGCGTATTGTGGGAGATTGTAATATTTCGCATAGTCATAAAGCGTAGGAATAGCATAGCCCGTAGTTTCAGGATACGATGCCAGCCATTTTTTTTCCCGTATATCATAACTATGAGCGATGCCATCATCAGGAGTTGCAGATTGCGCATATAAAAGCCAATCAGCTGCTGCCTGTAAATGATCTTCAATTGGATGAACGGATTGCCGGGGAGTTGTAAATTTCTCTTTTGTAGCTTGTATCAAATATTGCATAAACACATCCCATGTTGTTCACGAATAGATGCCAGAGCACTTTTGCTTCTATCGAGAAGAAATAAAAATTATTAATAAATTAATTAGTTTTACATTTTACATTTAGTGATGTAATTTTTAACCATCTATTTATTTTTTTGATCTTTTAAAGCATGCGTATAGCGTGGCAATAATTTTTGGAATGCCCAATAAAATAGCTGTCTTCGAATGTCAAAAGGAAGAGCATATCGATGTAAGGGCTGAATTATTAGCTCTATTAAACTTTTTAACCGATAGGAAAAATATCCGCTAACCAGTGCAATATGATTCGAAAACTGCCATATTTTACGCAAAATTTGATCCGAAAATTTTGGATTTAATGAATGCTGTGACGTAAATTCTAAGAATTCTTGCAGAGACTCAGATCCAAAATACCAGTCCAGTTTTTCGCTAATAAAAGATCGACTCATTACCCTCTTTTTCTGGCCAAAACTTGTACGCTCTATTCCTGCCTCCTCCGCGATACGGCGACAAATTGGTCTATCATAATCACCACCTATAGACCAAGCATTCATCTCAGGCGAATTTGATATGGCTACAATATCACTATGTGCCCGACAACCAAAAAAAGGCATGGGCATATGAATAAAACCAACCCGCAATCTGAATTCTTCCAGATCACCACCGCTAGGATCTCCACGGATGATTTGATCTGAAATATGTTCGCAATTTTTATCCCATACTTTATCGCCATGAAAGCCAGAGATAAAGACTTTTCCTTGAAGCAGATTTTCAAATGGAGCAAAAAATGCATCTTCTCCACCGGTACCTAATGACAAAAATTCACTTTCCTTATTAATTGTTTTATATGCGACACGAGAAAATTCTTTGACTTTCAAACCAAGGGTTTCAGCTATTACGGCACCATTGTCGTTATAGGGCTCTTCAGAATCTGGATTAAACAACGTAATTGCATCTTCACATCCCGCTTCTTTTGCTAAGACAGAACAAGTGACAGAGTCATATCCTCTGGAAATTGACACTAACGGTTTAAATTGTTGTAAGCGATCAGGTAAATTAGCGTTTGTAAAAAGCGCATTTAAGCAATTGGCCAAAAAATTTCTATATTCGGAAAATGTAGCAAATTTAGGGCAAGCTGATTTTTCCAGTTTTCGAATTTCAAGATTTTTTTTAATTAAAATATTACAATGACAATACATTTCTATTCGAGAATCGCCTTCGAGCGGTAAACTTTTTGTCGCTTTGTCGAGCCCATTGATTATTGAGGAGATGTCATCTCGATAAAAAAGGTAATTTGTTTTTAGTGACTGTTCAGATGATGCAACAACAAAGGCCATCGAGTTTGAGGCCCAAAGTATGTTGTTCAATTTGATAATATACACACGTGCCACAGTATTACTAGGGCATGCGATGAACAACTGCTCACCTTGAATAGACCCACCACTCGCAATACATACAGGCGAATCCAGCATAGCTATTGCGGTTAAATTTCCACTCCAGCAACCTTCGTAAAAAAAATCAGAATGGCGATCTATTCCAGACCCATGCATAACATCGACCTTTGTAGCTCCTTCCTCAATACGCAAACACCAGGCAAGCATAGGCAATGCGAGTATTTCATTAAACACAAAATTCATTGTTTAGCATTCCTATCTATGCTTTTTCGCACTTGAATGATTCTGTCTATATAAATATATCAATCGCAGATTGGTGCCGCTACGTCCGGTAGTTTTCTAAACGAACATGGAAATTGAAACGAAATTTGTATAAAACCGAGTAAGTAAACAAGTTAAAGAGGCACAGAATAAATACATGAGGTTGATGAAACTAATTTACCCAAACTCTATTAAATTGAGCGCTAGCTATGGAGTCCTATTTCATTTAATGTGATTTGTAATATTTTGCAAACCGCCTCAATTTCCTCCGAAGTCATATTCGATCCACACGGCACTCCTATCAAACGTAAAGATAAATTCTCGGAATTTTTTGTATTTTCTGAATGAAAACTTTTGTAGCCTAGACGACTCCCTACTCCTTTTATTTTTAACTTTTCTTTAACCGTTTTAAGATCGACCATTTCTGGTAATTTAAGCATGATCCGCGCTAAATATCGACCTTCTTGATATTGCGGAAATTCGATCATTTTGGAATTCTTTAAATTTCCATAATAAAGTTCCGCAACGCGAATTTTTTCAATTTTGATTTCAGCCAACTTCGCAAGTTGAACCAAGGCAATACCAGCTTCCAAATTACTGATCATTGAGTGCTGATTATTTTCATCACTACGCCGTCCAACTCCCCAAAGCAAACGGCATAAGTAATAATAAGAATTACCCGTGAAAGCGCTCCAAAGATAATTCCAAAAAAAATCAATCAATGCATTTATTCGGTTTGATGATGGAGGCAAAGTCTCCATCATCAATTTCGCGGCATCACTGTGTCGTATGTTATTGATGATCAGCGCGCCGCCAGAGCCTCTAATTCCAGTGACTATCGTCTTTGATTGTGCAAAGCTTAGGATGCCGACATCGCCAAAAGTCCCCAACAAACGACCATTGTTAGTGCTTACCCCCATCACCTGTGCTGCGTCATCAATTAGAAAAATTTCGGCGTCTTTACAGATCTGTTCGATTTGTTCAATTTTTGCGGGACATCCATACATATGCGGAGCAATTACGGCCAAGGTCCAAGGGCTAAAAGCAGCATGCATCGCCATTGGATCCAAATTAAAATCATCTTCCACATCTACACTTACAGCTATCAGTCCGCATGCGTGAATTGCTTGCACAACACTTGGACAAATGTACGCCGGAATAATGACTTGATTGCGTTCTGGACGTACGCCATGAAAAATTTTTAGCGCGACCTCAATTGCGTGATGTCCGTAGTTACTCAGATATATTTGCGAAGGTGAGTAATATTCAATCAGTTGCCTGCTTAAGGCAGATAAATGCTTTCCCTGATTTATTTTCCCCGAGAGAATGCAACGCAATATCACTAAGTATTCAGTTTTTGACCACTCAGCAAACGACAGACGATAATGCTTCACACCTTCTGCCTTAAACGGTTATGCAGGCGGGCCAGCATAAAATCAAACCAAGGCAAGGGGTCATTCCAACGCCAATAAGAATCAATTGATTTATATGGTAGTGATCGCGAATCGGCGACCTTGCCCCCCTCCTCAAATGACCAACGATCGCTCAAGGCATCACGCCAAATTCTAGGCGGCTCTATTTTTTTAACAAGCGGAGCGGGTAAACTACACTCATACGAATATGCAGAGAATGGTAAATTATTCCCATTAACAGTTGCAACTTCCTGCTGGAAATCCGTTCTGGCAACAGTTGGCTCAACCATATAGAATCGACCATCACGTGCATCACGTTTGTACTCCATGCTTCCCATACCGGTAAAACCTACCTTTTTAAAGAAGTCACTTGTCGTTTTTGTTAACTCGGCTTCATATTCTCTAGCGGCAGTACAACTGGCAGTGCCACCTATACGCGGAGGCCAAGACCGTATCTTGCGTCCAGCGAATGAACTTATTACCTCTCCCTTTTCACCTATGTATTGCAAACAAAAATATATCTCCGCATCGCTGCCCTCTATCCATTCCTGCACCACCATATCAGCTAGCACGGGTTCGATTTCTCGATACATTTTAGTTGTCTCAGCAACAGAATTGAGTTTATAGGCCTTCTTAAATCGCTCTCCGTATACATAACTTTTCTTGCTAGGCTTTAAAACACAGGGAAAAGTAAGTGCATCCAATTTGCTCAGATCATCTAGTCCTTCCAATCTAACGGTTCTCGGAATCAACGCGCCAGAATCCTCTGCAAGTGCTTGAAAGCCCTGTTTATGCATCAACTGCATCAAGCGGGTATGCACAGGCAAACGAATAAAGTGATTTTTCGGAAGTCTATCCCTTTGCTCGGAAACGGTATTTATGGTCTTTTCTTCTGTTAAAAAAAGCATACATGGACCATCCACTTCCTGTGATAGTCGTATAAGACTACCGATAAGCTCTTGACCTTCCAACGCCGGCACTTGCAATTTGTGACCATACCTCGAACGCATTGCTGGAGAATACAAATCTGTGTCCAACACCAATATTGGTACGCCGACCGATCCCAGACTGCGAACAATCCCCAAAGCGTTAATACCGCCACCGATGACGATCGCGGTAGTGTTAAATTTATTGGTTTGCTTAGGCAATTGAACCTCTATTTATAATAGTGTCGTGTTCACGATTTACATTAATGGGTGTCATCATTGAAAAAAATGATTTCTTTCGCGGCATCTAAAATATAGGTGTAATCTCGAATTTTCAGACGCGTCAACCAATAAGCAAGCCACAATTTATTTTTTGCAAGTATTTGCTTAGGAAAGCCATTTCTAGCCAGCATCCTTCGCCACTCACCTAGTTTTTCTTGTAGTTTCCTATCATTTTCTGCTTTATCAAACCAATCTTCATTCCATTGGTATCTCAGTTTTCCATACTCTTCAGAATAAATGGGACATGGCACGTGATTAGGATAAGCTTGCCATGGAACCGTAGATATAGCGGGGCCGAATTTTGCCAACCATTTGTTATAAAAAGTATGCAGCAAAAAATCATCTATCGGAGCAGCAACGATTAACTCCAATAAAACGCTGTCAAAGAAGGGAAGCACCACTTCAAATTGATATAAATCCAAATCTTCGAAATAATTGCTTAAATGATGTCGTTGATCATTCATTAAAAAAAACAATAACCCCGATTTCCCGTCATCTTCAGGCGTGAAACTTTGCATTTCACGTGTCATTTTTTCAAGCGGACGGCTTTCCGCCTCGTGTTTCACATCTGAGCGTAGCATCCCCAATGGAATACCTAGCTTTCGATGTTTCATTAAATATTCAGAAGCGGCCTGTATTTTTTTTTCACGCAATAACTGAATAAATGCATGATCTAAATATACATGACCCATTCCAACACTGCCACCGTCACCGGACCAGACTCGATGCGCCTTAACGCCTCGCTTGACCAATTCTGGATGAGCACTCGCCCAACTATCCAAAATTTTTCTTTGCCGTTTTGAAAAACTATCCCTCCCAAGACCAAGCTCATAATGGTGCGAGCCAAGTGCAGTCGCGGCAAGACGGCCAAAGAGATGATCCTGAGATCCATCTGGTGCAAAATTTAACGTCCACACCGGGCGATCGATGTTGCGAAGGGCTGCGACTATACAACGAGAATCCAGTCCCCCAGACAAAAAACTTAATTCAGCTGGCGTCGGTTCGACTCGAATTTTGACTGCATCAATAAAAGCTTGGTAAATACGTTCCTGTAATTCATTTTCTGAATAATGACTTGGCTTAATATCATCCCATCGCCAATACGAATTGATATGCATCGTAGACGCAGCGATCTCAATGAGCTCCCCTCCATACATACGATCAATACCAGCAAAAATAGTATCGCGAGCGAGACAATAACCAAACGCCAATTGAGAAAACATATGCTCAGGTACAATTTTCTTTGGAATTTTTGTAATTGATCTGAGCATTCTCAGTGCATTTGAGAAATAAATCCTGTTTCCAACTTTAGCGATATAAATAGGAAAAACACCAACTTTGTCAGTGCAGAGCATGAGTGATTTTGAACGTTTATCGAAACAGATGCCGCAGAAACTCCCCCTAACAAGCGTAAGGGCTTCTACATCTCGATTTTTTAAAGCTTTGATCAGAATATTTGCATCGGTGCCAGCATTATCCATGTTGAGATACGGACGACCGACAACCATACCAACATGACCCAGATCGTTTTCAATAACCAAAGCCCCCCCTGTAGGGCCAAAATCAATCGTTATCAGCGCAAAATTTTCTGCTAATACAAGATGTCTCTTATCGTCCGACTGTCGGGAAATAGCGTGCTTTAGTTCCTCGATTTCAGATGGTTCAAACTGAGAAGAAGAGGGGTCATATACACCAAGAAAAAGCATAGATTTATCTTTAGTTTAAAAAAACATTAGGATTTAAACGAATATTTTTGCGAAATAAAGCGAGTACATAAAGAAAAGGTTTTTCTATCAATAATAAACAACGCACATGCATTGCTTATTACGCCAAGTAAAATAAGAGCCAACATACTTGGAATAGAAACATAACTTAACTTAAATATAGAAGTAAGCATTAGTACCGTTACGAACATAACCGACGATGTCACAAATGGTCCAAGTAAAGCGACAAAAATTTCTCTGTAATTAAAACCCAAAACGTCTTTAGAGGAACGCACTGTTAAGTAGGTGTATACAGGCGTCCCAAAAAACCAGGAGAGAGACAAACCAAGGACTCCATAATGAACGCCAATAAATAAACATACTGGGAAAATCAAAAATGCAGTCAAAGTATTTTTCAACTCGATATCAGCCCGCCCAAATGCAGACACGGCCGTAGTGAGTAAAGTACAAATTGAACGTAATGGCAGGGCTAAACAGACTATTTGCAGAGGCAGAGCAGCATCTTTCCATTTTTCGCCCAACATTATGGCAACCACAAACGGAGCCACTGCAGCCAAACCCCACATCACAGGAAACAGTAAGTAAGATATTAATTTACCACCATGTAATAAGCGCTCACCAGTCAAGCTACCATTATGATTCATGCGTGACATGGCAGGAAATGCGACTTGATTAATCACGCCCATTGCCTTGGAAAGCGGCATGGACGCTAATTGCATCGCAACAGAATAAATTCCCAAGGCATCGCGCCCTAAAAAAGCTCCAGCTATCAATATATCCATTTGCGACAAAAAATGGCCAGCTATACGGCCAGCCATGGTTAGCCCACCAAATTTTACTAACTCACGTACCGGCGCCATTGAAAGCGACGGCCACACCCAATCACGTAACTGATAATGCAAAAAAAGTGTACGAAAAACACTACCAAAAAGAGGACTCAATATCAGCGACCAATATCCCAAGCCTTTATAAGCAAAAACCAGAGTCAACACACCTGTAATAGCTCCGGTAGCAAAATCTATCTTTGCCATTTCACGAAAACGCATTTCTCGACGCAAGCGGGCGTCTGGTATGGTACCAAAAGCGCTAATAATAAATTGACATGCTGCCACTTGAATTATTACTGTGAGTCGGCTGTCTGCATACAACATAGCGACTAGAGGAGCACTAATTACTAACAACAAGGTAACTAACGTATTCAATGCAAGTGAGTAACCAAACAGACTGGAAAGTTGTTCTTTTTTAATATCTTTTGCCTGAACAATAGCAGCAGCAAATCCAAACTCAGCAATCAATCCAAACAAAGCCGTAAACGCTGTACTTAATGCAACCAAACCATAATCAGACGGAGCAAGTAAACGCAAAACAAAAAAAGTCATACCCCACGTAATGAGTTGCGTAAACAGGCGCCCAGTCGCCACCCATTTCATACCGGAGAGCATCTCTTTTTTAATTTTTTCGCTCATACCTTCAACCTAATTGCTAAGACGAGATGCCAGGAAATTCATATTTAGAATTTTTTAAACTTAGTGTAAACCTTTGAGCCGCTAACTATACATTCACACATGATCAATGACTCTGATTGTGACAAACACCCCATACTTTGTGCAAAGTTAAATGTTTTAATCTCGCTTAAAAAGCCGCGGCCGAAAATATTTTTAATTAACTAATAAGCAATTTTTGTAAAAATACGTGCCAGTTGCTGCGCTCTATATTTTCGAGAGGACGACGCGACTAGTTCGTCTGATGCCGTATATGCCTCTTTCAATTTAATTTGGGACAAAAATCGCTCTAAACCAACTTGAATATCAGTCTCAGAAGCCATATTAACTACATTATGAAAACCTGCTGCCGTTAGTGCTCTAGCAGTTTCACCGCAAGTATCGAGTAAGCCAAAAATAGGTTTGCGTGCGCGAAAATATTCATAAATTTTTGCTGGGATCTGGGTATTAAAGGGAGTCCCCTGAAATACCAATAGGCCATCGACACTTAGCATTTCACGCAAGGCGTCTTGATATGCAATATGTGGTTCTATAAATACCATATCGTCAACGCCATATTGCAACACCAAAGCTATAAAATATTGCTCGTCACCTGGCGCTCGTAGCACGATACGGAGCGTATCGGCACTCAGGTGCCCGGACAATTTTAACGTGGCAATCGCTTTGAAGAATGCCGTTGGATCTCGTCCTTCAGAATACAATTCACCGCTATGTAGCAAGCTTATTTTGCTTTTTTCTTCGTCTAACAAACTCGCATTTTTAAATTGGAGTGGATCAAACCCATCTTCGTCATAGCCATTTTCGATCACTTCAAACTTTTTCTGTGAAACCTGAGGAAATCGCTGTCTATATATTTCACGTGCACTTTGTGTCGTAAAGACGGCTATATCACAACGTTCTATGGTCCGCCTCTCAATCCAAAGAAAAGCCTTCCTCTGCCATTTCCCTTGTGGATAGTTGTCTTGGGTCATAGGATCACGGAAATCGGCAACCCAAGCCTTTCCGGTAAGAAATTTGAGCGTAAGTCCTATCAAGTGTGCAGTTGCGATTGGATATGTTGTCCAAATCACCCGCACTTGATTCTTGTAGATGATCCACAATCCCAAAGGTATTGCACAAACCCACCATGACGACCAACGATCGGGTAACGCCAATAATTCAGGGTAACGTCCAAATATGCCAAAATGACGCTTTACATCTAAGGCCCAAGCGCGCCTCACTTTAAGATTTTCTGGCAATTGAGACAATTGAGAAATATTTTTCGATTCATAGGCAATTGGATTTACAGTCAAAACCGTTGCTTGCCAATTTTGTTCACGAAGATTTTTACTGAAACTCAAGGTTCTTTGTATGCCACTGCTTCCAGCTTGCGGTGGAAAATGGTAAGCGATTAACAAAGTTTGCTTCAATTCCTGTACTTGTTTATTGTCAATCGCGCTAGTTTTTTCTTGAATTTTCTCCACGTGACCATTTGTGGTTAGCCAGCTCAATAGGCGTAAACTAAACATCAACGGATTTGTATCCCACGGGCGACGACGGGGCAACTCGAACAAATTGCTTTCCTTATTCAGCGTTCCAAATCCCGTTGTAAACGACGCAAAATAACCCGCGTCTTGCACCATACGACGATGCCTTTGGTCAAAATCCATTCCCACTTTTCCATTTGGGTAAGCAAAAAGGCGCACAGGTTTTTGAATAATTTGTTCCAGTACCCGCTTGTTTTCATTTATTTCATATCTTGCAGCCTCGTCATCTAGCGTGGTCAAAATTGGATGGGTAATCGTATGCCCACCAATTTCTATTCCCTGCTGCGCTAAGTTCGCGACCATTTCTCGCGTTAGCATTAGATTGCTCGTTTGTATTGGCTGGCTTAATCTTTCCAATTCCAAAATAACTCGTAGCCGCCCTTCACTAGTTAAATACTTGCAGCTGTCATTAATAAAATTAACAATTTTTATTCGTTCTTTTTGTTCCGCCAAGTCCCACATTCCCATCCCGACTTTTTCGAGATCAAGCGGGCCGTTAGGAAGCAACCGAATCGCTTCCACGATACGGTCATTCCACATATTGCCGCCGGACAAAAAACCAGTCGTAACAAATACCGTGGCGGGTAAACTTAAGCGTGTGAGTACCGGTAGTGCAAGATCATGCGTAGACCGATAACCGTCATCAAAAGAAATACAAACTGCTCTAGGCGGAACTCTATCCTCTTGAATGGCAATAATTGCATCGTATAAGGATAAAACATTAAATCGCGAGGCCAAAACTTCCATATGCCAAGTGAATGTCGCGAGATCCGGTTCAGACTCCAACAAGGAATCCTTAGACGAGAGGATCCGATGGTAGTTGATAACGCAAACCCTGCTTTCCTTACCAAGTAGACTAATGCAGTCACCGACAATACGAATCAAGTTTGAAGTGAAATTAAAGGGGTGTTTTTGCACATTCATTGTGATAAATCCCCCCTTTTTCTGATGCGGAGACTAAGGGTGGTTGAAATATCGTAACACTACGATTTTTATTAAATTTACTCAATTTTTTCAAGAACGTATGAATACATATAAATATATAAATATTAACATAAATCAAAGCGCTTGTATTTGTGTACACAAGGAGCCATTCCAAATCCGATCAAAATTGGAAGTACACAAACGGGGCTTTTCCGCTAGTCATCGCGATCAATACATACACCAGGAAAACTAGGCAAACGGCGAGCTGCCAACAGTTTTTGCTTCGTATAAAATCATACAGTGCAAGGCTAAAACGAGTCGGTATGAAATGACAAACCACTGCTAATACAAAAGCACAAATACCAATCGCGCTCAACGGTGCCGCCTTAGCCGTAGAAGTGATAATGGCCGATGCGAATGTAATCGCCGCAGCTAAATCCGGTGCTCGGAAAAGTATTCGAGAAAAAGCCACAATCTGAAACACGATGATCACTCTTAAGAACCACAACCACCCTGATTCACTAAGCGGTGGCATCCCTAGGCGCACACGCCGATTTCGAGCAAAACGCTCCACACAAATCACACTACCATGTATCAATCCATAAAAAATGAAGTTCCAGCCAGCACCATGCCACATACCAATTGCTACAAATGTAATAAATAAATTCAGATAAGCATTGCCGAATTTAGAACCGCCAACACTGAAGTAGAGATAATCCCGAAAAAATCCAGACATAGAAATATGCCAACGCTGCCAAAAATTGGAAACACTATCTGCTAGATAAGGTCGATTGAAATTGATAGGTAATTCAAAGCCGAGTAGATTCGCAGCCCCCCTAGCGATATCAGTGTAGCCAGATAAATCCATGTAAATTTGAAAGCTGTACGCATAGATCGCGAGCAACAAAAACCAGCTTGAATAAGCACTAGGATCAGTAAATGCGGGATTGACAAGATGTATGGCTAATACATCAGCAAAAGCAATTTTTTTTATAAATCCGCGCATTAGCAAAAATAGGCCAGTTTCAATTTTCTCCGGATTAAGCTTAGATACACTTTGTATTTGAGGCAGCAATTGATGAGCACGAGTAATTGGGCCAGATAAAACCGTAGGGAAAAAAGCAACAAATAAAGAAAAATCACGTAGGGAATTGCAATGAAGCTGTCGCCCGCGATAAACATCGAGGGTGTATGACAGACTTTGAAACGTATAGAAGGAAATTCCTATCGGTAAAATGAGCTGCAGCACTGGAGCATTGATCTGCAAACCAAATCCACTCAACAACATCGAAAAAGTTTCCAAGAAGAAATTTGCGTATTTAAAATATGCCAATACGCCCAAACCCGAAACAACAGCTATGAATACCAACTTCTTTCGATATCGAATATCTGTGCTGGTTGCAATTCGTTCCGCAACAAAAAAATTAATCAAAGTATTTAATAACAATAGACAGGCGAAACGCCAATCCCAGCACATGTAAAAATAATAACTAGAAAAAAGCAGCAGGTTATTACGCAAATTTATCCGCTCGCCACTTTTGTATATGAACACAAAAGTAATTGCGAGAAAAAGTAAAAAATGAAAAGATAAGAATGACATGGATTACTCGACTAACAACTTGTTCTTGATGATGAAGTCATACAATGTGTCAGCCACCAAGACCTCGCCCTCAAACGAAAAATGACTAGAATCTGCAAAATAACGAGACCCTCCTGGTACCAATGTATCCAAATCAATTAGCTGTATCTGATGCGCATATACTGCCTGCCGTATCGCTGTGTTATGCCTGTCATAAAGTTGATGCAGACCCGCTATATCAAAACAATGATTGTAATAACGTGCCGTTTCTGAGAGTTTGGCCTGATCCGATAAAGATTGCTCAGGGCGGTAGGCACGAGCATTAGTCGCTAGAACCAGTTTTATCTTTAGTTCTGCGGCCCTTTGAATAAAAGCCTCAAGCTTATTTTGATATGCTTGCAAACTAATGTTGGCAGGGTTACGTAGGCTCGCTTGTTTGATGTTTGCCGTGCGTAGAAAAACAGTGTTTTTCTTGATCATATCTACCGTCTGCAACCAATCAGGTAGTGAAATTATCGGCAAACCCTGACGTTGAAATTGTTTAGTTCCGGTCCCACGGTCCTGACAATACACGGCAAAATCATTAAAACCAGGGTAGACAACCACTAGATCCGGTTTTAATGTGGCGACGCGTGTTTCCAGCATTCGCCGCTGCTCATCAAGGCCCATTCCCGCTATGCCGGCATTGACGACATCAATTTTTCTTAACGGAAATTGTTTGCGCAGACGCTGTTCCAACTGCGCGGGAAAGGTTTTATCATTGTCTGCCGCATAGGCACCCATCACAGTAGAAGCGCCGACCACGGCGACTCGCCAACTATGTTCTTCTCTAGCAATAGGGATTTCAGGACTGCGTAAGCCTAAGGAATTGCTACGTAAGGTGGTTTGGCTGCCAATAATTGTTTTATTTGGTCTCAGCAATAACAAACCTGTCTCATCATTCTTTACATAAACGCTCTCTGCGAAAATAAGATTAAAAACGCTTTCGCCAGAACGGAAATGGGCACGAATTTGAAGCGCAAACTCAATAATTACCATTAATGCAATCGCTATCAAGACGATGCATGTAACTTTTTTAGTACCAGCAACGCGGGACAGACGTGAATCTATAGCCATTTGTACAAAAGCCTCTGCTGCTATATTCCAAAATGAAGGGGAGGTTGCAAAAAATAATCTTTAAATATTTGCAATTTATTTAAGAAAATATTCTAATCTAGTGCCTTTCAACAATCAATCTTCTGGAGTTTTAACGTCGCCCTATTGGTCTTTTTGTATCATTTATGTCCACAAGATAAATCTAGACTCTTCTAAAATAACAAATAAGATGGAAAGGTAAAATTTTTCAGTGGTTTATTTATTCTTAGTCCAATCAAGAAGTCTACGAATTTTCTGTTTACCTAACATTTTCTTTATTTCGTTAAACAGCGTTACATAAGCCTGATGAGTAAGGATCAATAAGCGATTTTTCCAAGTTTTTCGTAGCAAAAGCATATGCCCCCGAATTTCTATTTCGTTCGATGCATGGTGGTTGTTTGCAGGATTGCTGTAACCCAAATCAAGATTTTCCATGTGAAGATTGGTGATCAGATCCTCGATCGCCATGTACAGAATGGAAATACCTGCGGATAAATGTGCCACGTCAGGATGATAGTAAATATTGTGAATCAGTAGTTTTCGCTCCGAGCGGGTTGCGACAATTACCGCATATGCCCGGTCTCCTGATCTAAGCACATATGATAGAAATAAACCTTGTCGTGCCAAGCCTTGATAGATCTTTTGACCAAGCAACTGTGGCAACCATTCTGCCGGTACCATGCTTTTTCTGGCTGCGATCAAAGTTGGAATTTGATCTGTATGCTCGACTCGGTCTAGTTGCAGATCGGTCCCGCTAAACTCTCGCAAAAGGCGAACTTGACGCTTCAAATTGAAACGCTTTTTAGAATTAAATCGTTGTAAATATTCATCAAAACTTGGTGCCAGAGGGATTAGATGACACTCTCGCCACTCATCAATAACGTAATTACAATATTCATTCTCGATCACTGCTGAACGCTGTATATATGAATGCCAAACACTATTTAATGGCAAGGAAGGCATAGACACCGCACCGCATGACGGATAGTTTTTAAACAGATATTGAAGTAAAGCCTCGAAACCTGCATGATCAGGCGAGATTAATGGAACGCTGCCCAAAAGTGTAATTACCTGTAGCGTTGGCGCTGCAAGTGATCTTGCTCCCAATGAATAACGGAAGACCTGGGCACGAAAACGTATAGGAATGATACCAATGATGTGTCTGGTATCCGCGTTTTTAATGACTAAAACTTCAATATGGTCGTGCCCGCTATTGGTGTCAGTCAAAAAATCGAAAAATTCCGGGCTCTGATACACTTTTTCGGTGCTTGTACTGGCAGACAACAGCTCTCGCCATGCCGATAAAATCGATGCATCATTTGGAATATTAGTGGCATTTTCAACAATGTATTTCTGCATATCTTTTAACGGCGAGATCATTTCAATGTCGTTTTTCAATTCGTTCTTCGTACATTTCCATGCGTTCTAGCGTCGGCATAGACAAAAATTACAGCACTTAATTTCTATTATTGCAATATAATTGAACGAGATTTCGCATAGCAGTATATAGTTTTTTTGTTAATTTTGTTTCATTTAGTTACAACTCGTCGATAAAAATATTTCTACTTTGAATAGCATGACAACATTTCTGAAAAAGTTTAAGCGATACTAACCGAACATTGGTGATTTTTACAATATTTGTACATTCATTGCTACAAACCAAAAAGGAAGAAATTGGAAAAAATTAAAGTCATTATTTCTTTTGATATTGAATTTAATATTAATGGGGCTTTCTCCAATCCTGACATGTGCTCGCCACTAGGCGCCGCCTCATTAGTGAGGTCGCACTCTGGGCAAGAACATGGCCTAGGTTTCGCACTTGCATGCCTCGAACAGCATCAATTACGCGGGACATTTTTTTTAGAAACGCTGTGCTCTCACTGGTTTGGCATTTCTGAGATGAGAAAAATTGCCCAAAGTATCGCGGTAAATCAACATGATCTTCAATTACATTTGCATCCATGTTGGACTACATTTAAGAATCCGGACTGGAAAACTGCCGCTCGGGAAGCAAATCCAAATGATTCGATTGCCAACAGAACCTCAGATGAACTTCGCGAAATCATCGTTGATGCAAAAAAATTATTCGTCGAAATTACTGATAAAAACCCAACTATCTTCAGAACTGGAAATCTTGAAATAGATCGGGAGGCCTTTCGAATTTTCTACGAACAGGGTCTAAAATACTCGTCGAGTTTGGGTGCCGCCGGTAAAGGTTATGCAGATAAGACGCTTAATTTACACCATGGAGTGCATAAAATTGAGGGTGTTACCGAGATCCCTGTGTCCTGTTACTTTAGCCAAATCCCTAACAAGGGATGGCGCTTGTTCACCATACCAGGTAGCTCAACGAAAGAAATCGAACATCTGCTGGACTTTGCCTATCAACATCAAATTAGCCCCATCGTGATCCTGGTTCATGCTTCAGATTTTTCACCGCAAAGTGGACATATACAACCGCAATTCAAGCCGAATTATTTCAATCAAGATCGGTTTAACTTCTTGTGCTCGATGCTTGCAGAAAATCGGGACCGCTTTTCCACGCTTACCTTTGACGAGTTTTGTAACGAAACTCCGGCGGCAACCACAGACATTATGCCCTCATTATCCGCGCCAATTTCTGGCGCCTTAATACGCATATTACAAAACAATGTGCTCCCTAGAGTCGGCATTAATTGAAGTGAATACCCAGCGATACCAAGCAAAACTATTTATTTTTAGCAGTATTTTTTTAAACACTTAAATATCCGCCTTTCGGACAAGCTAGATCAAACAAGGAACTAACAGTGATTTTTTGGGAATATCGTCAAGTAACATTTAAATTTCAACTTAGCGATAAATCTCTTTTCAAAGTGAGTCTGCCGCTTCAAGTTAGAAATATTTCACTGACTGAGAATGTCGTGGCGGTGGAGGATTTAATTCCGCCATCAGAAGAATGCAGGGCAGATAGTCAGGGATACGCGATTCGCTCCCTCCCAGTAAAAAATGCATTTCCTTCTATTTCTAAGAAAAATAATTTCTATTGTTACGTCCAAAAACAATACCAACATTGCTATATCGACATGCGCATGTCGTTTGACGACTACAAGCAAAAATTTTCGTCGAAATCACGTTCTACGATCACTCGAAAAGTAAATAAATTCGAAGAATATTGTGAGAAAAAAAATTCCTGGCGCGTCTATAAAACGGCAGATGAAATGCGTGATTTTCATCTGTTAGCCAGACAAGTTTCAAAAAAAACCTATCAAGAAAAATTGCTAGATGCGGGCATCCCAGACAACCCGCAATTTATACAAGAAATGACGGTATTGGCGGCCGACCAGAAGGTTAGAGGGTATATCTTATTTAATGATGCTGTCCCTGTCTCCTACCTGTACTGCCCTATCGTAGAGGATGCACTTATTTATGCCTATTTAGGCTATGACCCAGCCTATTTGAAGCAGTCAGTGGGGACAGTACTCCAATGGTATGCATTACAAGATATGTTTGCCGAAAATCGCTTTAAAATTTTTGATTTTACTGAGGGTCAGTCAGAACATAAGCGCTTTTTCTCTACCCATGAATTATCCTGTGTCAATGTGTGTTTTTTACGACCGAATATAAAGAACCGCATTTTGATTTACAGCCATTTCTTCATGGATAGCGTCTCCAATCGCTTAGGGGATTTTTTAAATCGATTTGGATTGAAAACCAAGATAAAAAAAATATTACGTTTTGGATTTTGAGTCGGCATCACATACACATTGAGCCCGCTAGTCAGCTTAGCCACAGTAGAAAAACAGAGGGGAAATTTCAGCTAGGCTCTGCCCATTTCCCCTCGGTGTACGTGTGAGAACGGGCATTTTTTCCTCGAAAAGCTTGAGATTAATTTTATGAAACAGCTACTTAAGTCGTTAGCAAAAATTCTGTTGGGCGACTACGCCGTTTATTATATCTATACCCGCAGCGCCAAAGATTTCTCTTTGCATGACTCAAAATCATCTGCCGCTTTCAAAGTGATTCCTGTCGATGCTGCGGAGATACTCAAGAGCCAAGACCCATTGATTCGACAGCAAGTTGGATACTCAGGTGTAGGCGCTAATGCCTACGCATGTTTAGAAGGTCAACGGATTGTCGGGCTATGCTTTTACTGGTTTGGGGAACGCTATCAGGAACGAAATTTTTGGCCACTATTAGAACATGAGGCAAAGCTCGTACAGATCATATCGTTAGCGGAAATGCGCGGTCGCGGCATCGCTAGCCGTTTGATTCAGTCTTCCTGTCAAGACCTGTTAGAACAAGGATTTGTCCAGGTGTATTCACGTATATGGCACTCGAATATCCCGTCAATTAAAGCCTTCGAACGCGCCGGGTGGGTGCGAATTTCTCTGGTCATTGAGATCAATCCGCTGAGACGAGTGCGGCCGATTAAACTTCGAATTAATTCGAAATTATTCATTCGATGACTTTTCTTTGGCTCATGATTTAACGACCCATGTTCACACCCGGATAGGTGTAATGCCAGGGGATACGCTCGCTAAATAAGACGCTATACCCCTGGCCCAAAACGCCCCTCGAGAACGGTGCTGTTTATACCGCACGCGCTTCCTGTTCCCGCATTGCAGCTAATGGCACCAGGAATTTTTGCTCTAACACAAGCACTAAGGCCATGATCGCGTAGGTCATGTCGAAATAGGCAAAACTCAATGCGGCACCTCCTACAGCATAGGCAAAGATGGATAGTTTTAACATCGTCGCCAAACTGATCAGCCATTCAGGACCATTCAGGGCACGTGCTCTTTTTGCGATGCTACCGGCTTTAAAAAACGACAGACCTATGAAAGCGCTAAAAATGAACAGACCGATGAATCCATGGTCGCCGAGAACTTGAAAATAACTGCTATGCGCAGCGTGTGCACCAAAGGTATCGGGCAGCGCCGTTCCCGTATAAAAAAATGGAAATTTATAAAAATCCTGCGATAACGATGACCATACCGGGAAATATTCCAATGCCTTGAATCCGCCGCCGAATACATTTTGCGACGCCAGAATAAACGATAATTTCCAAGCCACCATGCGCCCCAGGAACGAGTTATCCTGATCCGCAGTACTGATGGTATCCATACGATTAAACCATTGATCGGGGATCAGTCCTACCATAGCACCACCAATACACAGCACCAAAATGGCGAACCAAATTTTTCTTTTGCTTTTGATGAACAGATAGCCACCTACCGCAATCAGTGCCAGCAAACCACCGCGAGAATTAGTGCCGATGATAGAGGTAATGACTAGGGTAATGAGAGAAATCAGACCGAATTTTAGTATCCAGGATTTTTTTCCAAATTCGCCCAACAAATAGAAACAGACGGGCAATAGCATCGCGAACGCCACCGCCAGCTCATTCCTATCAGCCAAAATATGCCCTGGCATTCCCCTGATATTATGCACGCCGCCACTATTGATGTATTTCAGCCCCTCAACCGAGGCATAAAAACCCACAGAAAAAATCAAGCACCAGAGAAAGAAATCGATATGCAGCTTCTTATCGATAATGAGTAAGATACAAATGAACAGTGCAATCACTTTGGCCAGCCTGGACCAGATATCCCAGGCGATTTCAGGTATGCCTATGGCGAAGATAGTGGTAATCAGGGTCCAGCATAAAAACAGTATCACCAAGCCACCTATGTTTCCCAATTGTAGTTGGGATTTTTTCTTGGACATCAGATAAACGCAGATGGTCAGGCCGGCAAACAATAAGTTATATCGTATATCCCCAGCGATTCCATAGACCCATCCGTTTGGGAAAAACATCGCGGTCCAGATCCATAGCCCCAAGCCGATAAAGGCGCGTTGAAACATGGCGAAAACCAGGATCGGCAAGATAGCCAGCAAAAAAATATCGCGCATACGCTAGTCTATTTCTCAGTTTCACGTGAAGTCTCAGCCTTGTCCTGGCGTATCGCCCAGAAACAGACGAACACCAGCACTACTAAATTAATTGCCCAAAGTGCACTTTCCATTTCTTCTCCTTATGTACTGCCCTACTAGCGTTATTTTTGAACTTATTTAGGCTTTACTTTGGCCTGACTTTGCTCTGACTTTGCCGGATAAACAAGCATATATTTCAATATACTCCCACAAATATTTATAGAATCATGCCATTTACGCACATGGGTAGAGCGATGTAAAAATATACTACCTACCAGTATATACTGTCGATCTGAAAAATCTCTACAAGTGTTCGTTTAATAGGTCGCGACTTTACTGATCACATAGCGAAATTTTCCAGATTTTTCCGGCGGTATTTCTGTTACCTGTTCTACCTGTATTTCGACCTCGGCACCGAGTCTGGCGCGAAAGCCCTGAATAATTTTTGCGCTGAGTGGTTCGCTCAGTGGGTCTTCCAGAACCACCTGTACGCGCGTCAATTCCAGGCTTTCTTGAATAATCTTGAAAGCTCGTACTTGCGGCAGGTCGCGCAAAATATAGATCAGGGCGAGACCGTGCATCACGGTACCATTGCGCGCCACCAAAAAATCAGTGCTGCGGCCCTGTATTTCTTTCAGCACAGGCAAGCCACGACCACAGCCGCAGGGCGCATCTGAGAGTACCCCGATGTCGCCGGTACGATAACGAATAAAAGGGAATTCGCTGGTGGCTAAATGCGTCACCACAATTTCACCTGCTTCGCCTACAGGCACAGGCAAACCTTGAGGATTAACGATTTCGACGATGATGTCTTCGGCCGTAATGTGCATGCTGCCGTGCGGGCATTGGTGCGCGATAAAGCCGGCATCACGTCCGCCATAACCGTTCGCGACTTCACAGCCAAAACCAGTCGAGATTTGCTCGCGCTGTTCATCGTATAAGCGTTCAGAGGTGACGAAGGCGACTCGTATCCCTAAATCATTCATGACTACGCCGCGCTTGGCCGCATGCCGCGCAAAATGGGATAAAGCGGACGGATAACCGAACAACATTTTGGGACGTAGCTGGCGAATCTGGGCTAAAAAATCATCTAGTTTTTGCTCGGACATTTCAAATGCTGGCAGCAGTTTGGTACGAAACACCTTGTCGCGCATGCCGCGCACGCTATCTTGGGTACCTAATTCGATAGGCGAACCCCACACCACGATCTCTCTATCGCCGATGTCCACATCCCACCACCGGGTGGCACGCCATTTAGCCGCGACGTCGTGGCTGACGCGTTCTTTGCCGATAAAAAATATCAGCGGTTCGCCGCTCGATCCACCGGTATTAAAACGTGCCAGATGGCGCGCTTGCTCGGATTTTAATGCTTCGGTATGGGCGCGTATCTCGGCCTTAATTAAAAATGGGAAGCGGCTTAAGTCTTCCAGTGAAGTGAGCTGCTCCGCTTGCAAACCAAGTTGCGCAAATAACTGTCGGTAGTAGGGCACATGTTGTTGCGCGTGCGAAAGTAGTTGCTTGAGTCGCGACAATTGCAGTTCGCGCAGTTGCTCGGGCGACCACCACTGACTCTGCTCCATCTGCTTGCGTAGCGCGACGGTATTATGTTTTTTTAAACGCTCTTGCAAAGGGAAAAATACCCCCGCCACTAGTGAGGTATACAACTCTTTATGAGAGCTAGACTGTGTGCCCAATGGTACTCTCCCGCTAGTGCTTAGCCGTAGCTGTTGATTTAAGGATGGCCACCTCTGCATACACTGGCAATAAGCGTTGCCGCACCTTAGGCCATGTATATTGCGCCACCAATTCTACGCCAGCCTGGCGTAATTCTTGTGCTTTTCTAGGGTTGTTTAGCAAAGACAGTACCGCTTCGGCCATCGCCGCTGGCGCACCAGGCGCTACCAGCAAGGCTGTTTTTTCGTGCTGCACCAGATATGGTATACCGCCGACATCGGTGCTGACCACAGGTATACCGCTGGCCAAGGCCTCTAAAATAGAGATGGGCATATTGTCGGCCAGAGTGGGGTTGAGCATGATGTCGGCATCGCGATACAGTTGCGGCATATCATGATTATCTATGCGCCCCGTAAAAGTCACTGCATCGGATAACTGCAATTGCTTAGTCAAGGCCATCAAGGCCGCCTGTTCGGGCCCGGAGCCGGCAATCGTCAGGCGCGCCCGAGGTAGGCGCTCGTGGATGATCTTAAATGCCTGCACGGCTGTCACATTATCGTAAATCAACTCCAGATTACGTGCGACCAACAACCGCGGCGCCTCGGTCCATAGCGGATTTCGTGGCTGTTCAGATGCAAAAAACCGACTGAAGTCGATGATATTCGGTACAATTTTTGACGTAAAACCATACTGCTTAAAAATTGTTTCTAAAAATCCCGAGGGGACGATAATCGTTTCGACTTTGTTTAGACTAGGCTTGACCCAAGAGAAGTCTGTCTTAAAAAAACTGGCAGCTTCCCCGCCCCGATAATTAACAATCACCGGTGTGCCACGCAGATGCGCAATCCAGATGGCAGGCGCGGCGAACAGATGCCAGGACCAGCCAGAGTTTGCCATGATATGCAGCAAATCAGCCTTGCCGCTTGCACTCCATAATTGTCGCAAATACGGGAATAAGCGAAACAGGGCACGCAATCCTTTGAGATTCGCCACCCAGGATGGATAGGCACGATTGACCTGCACCAACTCGACCTCAAGGCCATCGGCACGCAATAATTTTGCTAACTGTAGGGTTTGATTCGCCATACCGCCAGACGACGGCGGCAAGGGACCGACCAGGGCTATATATAAACTCGGCAAATTCGGAAAAATCGGCACAGACTCAGCTGGAGTGATCGCTATACTCATGATGCAATTTTCTGACTGCTTAATTTGCCATTGCGCTTGCCAATTAGCTTGCTATAAACCGCCTGATAACGCGCCACGCTCCGCGGCCAGTTACGCTCATTTTCGACGAACTCGCGGGCGGCACTGCGCAAGCCTGGCCAACGTTCAGGTGCGGCCAGCAATGCCAATACCTTACCAGCCAGATCATCTGGATCGTCCGCTTTAAATAATATTCCGGTTTTTCCATCGGCAATTAGCTCTTGATGGCCTCCCACGTCGGACGCCGCCAGCAGCCGACCTTGCGCCATCGCTTCCAGTGGTTTGAGCGGCGTCACCAAATCGGTCAAACGCATGCGTAAGCGTGGATAAACCAAGACATCGATCAGGTTGTAGTAGCGCTGCACCTGATCGTGCGGAACTCGACCGGTAAACATCACTTTATCCGAGATACCTAACCGGATCGCTTGTTGTTGAAGCTGCTGCTCTTGCGGACCGCCGCCGACTAGGAGCAGATGTATAGCTGGATTACTTGCTAACATCTTGGGTAGAGCTTGCAACAAAATATTCAAGCCTTCATAGGCGTAAAAAGAACCGATAAATCCTAGCACCAACTTTCCTTCCAGTCCAAGTTGGTGGGTAAGAGCCGCATCGGCAGTTTCGCCTACACTAAAATCTTCGATATTCACCGCGTTTGGAATCACGGTTACTTTCCCCGAGGGTATCCCTCTTTGCACAATTTCACTACGCAAACCCTCGCAAATCGTAGTGAGTGCATCGACATGCTTGATGGCATAGGTTTCCATCGCCCTAGTCAGACGATAGCGTAAGCCCCATTCTGAACTAGTACCGTGATCGACTGCAGCATCTTCCCAGAAGGCACGTATTTCATACACCACTGGTATTCCTAGGCGTTTGCCTACACGCAAGGCGGCGATCGCATTGAGCGCCGGAGAGTGCGCATGCAAGACATCAGGTTTAATCTGCAGCGCGACTTGCTCCAGTCGTCGCGTCAGATTATTGATCACGGCCAGCTGATTGAGTACCGGGAAGCGATTCATCCAATGGCTTTGTGGGGTGCGAAAAAACCGCCACTCGTGATCCACGGTTTCTTCCGCTGCACTGCAATCACCCTGCTTAGGGCTGGTGATATGGAAGGTCTCCCAGCCTAAAGCACGCTGTTGTTTGAGAATAGACAAAGTGCGAAAGGTATAGCCGCTATGCAGAGGTATTGAATGGTCTAAGATGTGCAAAATACGCATAGGTTTTGGACGATAAGGGAAAGGTGAACGGCTAATGCGTTGCCTGGCGTATACCATGGCTAGCATTGTCACGCAGATTGCGCAGGAAAGCTTCGAACATCAACAGGGACCATAAAGGTGCGCTATTGTCACGCCTGCCGGATTGGTGCTGATCGACCAGTTCTTTCAAAAAATCCATATTAAAAATACCGGTTGCCGCCATGACCGGTCCCAACACCGCGTCGCTGACGCGCTCGCGTAGCGGCCCTCTTAACCAACTTGCAACGGGAATAGAGAATCCCATTTTCGGTCTATACAAAATATCGTCAGATAAATAGTTTTGCATAGATTTTTTGAAAATGTATTTACCTTCACCAGCATGCAATTTTAAGCCCGAAGGCAGGCCAGAAACCCATTCTACAAATTGATGATCCAGCAGTGGCACTCTCACTTCTAAGGCATGCGCCATGCTGGCACGATCCACTTTAGTGAGTATGTCACCTGGCAGGTAGGTCTTCATATCGAGATATTGCACCACCGATAAAGGATCGTCAGTCGGGGCATTACGGGCATGCGCTAACATCACTTCGCTGGCGTGATAACCCTGCAAATCACGCTTAAAATTGTCGCTGAATAGGCGCGACCGCAGGCGGTCCGGCATCAAAGATACGCCCTGAAAATATCCGGGGGCCAAATCATTGGCTAAAGCTTCAAAAGTCGTTTTTGCGCGAAACATACGCGGTGCCCAGTCGGCCTTGGGATAATGCTTGCCGAGAAAGCCAAATAGCGGACGGCGCAATCCCGAGGGCAAGGCAGATCTGACTTTTTCCGTGACCACCGAATGATGATAACGTCGGTAGCCAGCAAAATTTTCATCGCCACCATCGCCAGAGAGCGCCACCGTAACGCGTTTTCTGGCTAGCTGACAAACGCGATAGGTAGGAATCGCCGAACTATCGGCATATGGCTCATCGTACAGACTGGCCAAGGTATCAATCAAGCCATAGTCGTCTTTATCCACAGTTTCACTATGGTGCTTGGTCTGGTATTGATTTGCCACTTGGGTAGCAAACACAGATTCGTCAAACTTCGGATCATTAAACGAGATAGAACAGGTATTCACCGGGGTAGAACTCAAGCCTGCCATCATTGCCACCACCGCACTAGAATCGACACCACCGGAAAGAAAACCACCCAGAGGAACGTCCGCAATCATGTGGCTACTCACGCTTTCCCGGAAGCGTGCCACCAATTCATCGGCGATCTCGGCTTCGCTAGCGGATGTGGTCGGAGTGAAAGGGATGTCCCAATATTTCTTTTGTTCTAGCGCTCTTTCACCGACTTTCAAGCTCAGCGTATGTCCCGGTGCCAGCTTGTACGCCTGACTAAAGATGGTGCGCGGCTCAGGCACATAGCCAAAGGAAAAATACTCTTCCACCGCTCGCGGATCGATTTGATGCGACAGCTCAGGCAAACACAATAAAGATTTTAACTCTGATCCAAAGGCAAAAATACCACTCGGCAACAGAGTATAAAAAAGTGGTTTGATACCCAGGCGATCACGTGCTAAAAATAGACGTTGTTGATTTCTATCCCAGATGGCAAACGCAAACATGCCGCGGAAATGTTGCACACATTGTTCACCCCATTGCTCCCACGCGTGGACAATTACCTCAGTATCACAATGCGTACTAAATCGATGACCTAGGGCGATAAGTTCTTGCATCAAACTTTGGAAATTATAAATTTCGCCGTTGAACACCACAACCACACTACGATCCTCGTTAAACAAGGGCTGCTGACCAGAGGCCAGATCGATGATGGAAAGCCGTCTGTGCCCAAAACCCAAGGCGCGCTCGGTGTATAGCCCGCCCTCTACCGGACCGCGATGAAACTGGGTTTCATTCATACGCTCGAGTAATTGGCGATCAATCTCGCGTTCGCCACTCAGATCAAACATGCCTACGATTCCGCACATGATGCCATCATCTCCTTAATTTCGTATTTTTTCAGTAAGTAGAGCATCGTACATTCCCATATAGGATGCAAGCATCGCATCAATACTATACCTATTTTCCACGCGTTTTCGCCCTGCCTGGCCGTGTTCTAAACGTAATTCCGGTGCCAGAACGTAAGCTGAAATGGCCAGCGCAAAGGCCTGCGCATCAAAGCTATGCAATTGATAGGCATCGACCAATTTGCCAGTCTCCCCATCGATCACTAATTCGGGAATCCCCCCCACTTTGGTTGACACTACGGCCAAACCTGTTGCCATCGCCTCCAATAAAACAACAGGTGTACCTTCTGCAATTGAAGTCATGGCGAACACAGAAAATGTCTGCATGAGCTGCGCAATGTCATCACGAGCGCCAGGTAACCAGACATAGTCTGCAATGCCAGCATCAACGACCTTAGTGCGCAGCACTGGCAACAAAGCACCATCACCAATAATTACCAACCTAAACGCCTCTTTTTGTTCTGGCATTAAGGCACGTAATTGAATAAACGCATCGATCAAGCCACAATGATTTTTAACATCTTGTATACGGCCGACGGTACCAATGACAAAACAATTCTCAGGAAAGTGCCGGACACGTAACCCCGCACTTTTGGTATCAGCAGGAGTAAATTTTTGTGTATCTACTCCATTTTGTATTAGACGATTTTTTGCAGCTGGCACCCGTATCGTTTGACTTAACCAACGCTTTAAATCAGAGGAAACAGGGATGAAGTAATCGACCAGTGGTATCAAACTACGTCGCAAAAAATTGTGTTTCCAATTTTTTCCTTCAGGATCTGTGGCATCGCGGCCATGCTCGGCATGCACACAAATTGGCACGCCAGCCAGACGGGCGGCTACTGTGTATTCTATGGTGGGCAGATTATAGGTGTGCAGTATGCTGGGACGCAGCTTCCTCAACAATTTCCAGATGTTCAGATGCGTTTCCAGACCTAGTCCGGGGCGTTTATTCAATGCGAAAATTGCCACATCGGAGCGCGTAATCTTTTTTGAGAATTCGGTGTAATCGGTCAGACAGACGATCGCATGTCTATACTTTTCGGCCGGCATACGATTCACACTATCGACCAACAAAGTCTCCAGTCCGCCAAAATCCAACTTATAGATCAAATGGACGACCAAAGGAATGCTCTTCATTTTGCGTTAAAGCTCTGGCTTTGATTCAATTTCAATTCTAGATTTTCCAAATTAGTTTTGAGAAAATTACGCAAAGTTTCTCGCGCCGGTTCTGGGTTATCCTGGAAGGACGCATAAAAAAACAGTGCGGCGCCATCATCACCTCGCATCAATAATTTTTCTTTTGCCTGCAACATTTTCCCTTCGTACAGGTTAACGACGGCTTGTCCGTCTATCCAATACCATTGCCAGACTAATAAAGTATCAAAGTTCCCTCTAAGACGGCTTTCCCTCACTTGCAGAACGCGCGTTCCTATACGTTCCATGCGCAACTCAGAACTTACTTCACGCCATTCATTTTCATGATGCTTGACCAATTGATTGACCGAGCTAATCAAGCCGGCGGAGCGGGCCTGATTGCGGTAGTAGCCTAGATGCATTCCTAAAACCTGGGTCTTGTTTTGATAGGCGCGATCAAGCTCGGTATGCGCGGGAAAAAAATCCGGTTTCCATTTGCTAAAGGGCGCGATTTCTTGCCAATCGCTTTGAAATTGTTCGATTTGTACCGGCGGAAAATTTTGATTGGCACGATTGATATATGCGGCATACGCCGGCCACAAACCCATGCAAACAAGTACGCTCAAGGCCGCCAGAACAATTTGCGCCACTGGTGCACTTTCGATCGCTGTCGGCGGTGTCAAAAGCGGACTGGTCGCCACTGCATCTTCGCGCCAAAAACTACCTATCCAGAACATAAAAAACATCACCAGACCAAAAAACAACCAGCCGTAAATCAGATGGTCGACACCGACCGCTAATGTCATGCCGCTAAAATGGCCTATCATGACGATCATGTAGGCGCGCAAGCCATTTGCGATGATCGGCACAATAATTGAAAATACGATGAACAACACGCGTTTATATGTAGCGCGATAAGTCAGATAGGCATACAACGAACCGAGAGTCAGCGAAGAAATCAAATACCGCAAGCCACTACAAGCCTCAACTACCGACCAACTGCCTGACGGTATAGTAAAACTATTACCTTCACGTAGTACCGGTATGCCGCTAAACTGCAAAGCAGTTACCGTAAAATTTGCCGTAAAATTAATCAATGGTGCTAGAAATATTTCGCCGAAAGGTACGGCAAAAATCAGAAAAAAAAGTGGAAAAGCCATTGCCCACGCAATGCGCCAGCCGAGTACAACCACGGCACTAAGCGCTATCATCAAGACAAACATATATTGCCGTACAACCTGAACATCCGCCAATTCAGCCAGCAACCAGGCAAATCCACAGGCCGCTAAGGCAGGTAAAAGCGGCCAACATGTCTGCGGTCGCATGCCCAGGATGAGGTCTCGTCTACGCCAGATCAACCACAAACTGATCGGCAAAATGATATAACCATGCGCAAAGGTTTCAGAAGTATTCCAGATTCCAACGATAGATTTGGCGGTACTAAAATAGACAAAAAAAGGAGCTAGCAAGGCGAAGGCAATGACGATGCTCTTCAAATAAAAAGATGATTTTGTCTGAGTCAAGGCAAACCCTTTTTTGTAAAATTTCATGCATTTATCGCATTAATATTTTATCATTATACAGGCAGAGTTAGGCGAACCGTCAACGCCTTAGCGCGTGACTTGGCTGCATTTTTGTCTCAATTTGGTCGCAGCTTATCTTCGAACAGCGCGGAACGAGAGATTAGTATTCTCACACTTAAATTTTAATTTCCTTGTGGAATTTTCGTACATTCGCCGTTATGTGACACATCACAGTATCAAGTCTCACTATGCTTCAGTTTTTGCAGATTACCGCGTAATAAGTCAAAAACTTCCCGTTCAAATTTCTCCGACTGAGTAAGCTTAACCAGCAGGCGCAGAATTGCACGGTCTTCATAACGCGTGTCAATCACACTGACACCCGCTTGCTCACAGTAACGCCGCAAACTCGATTCGTCGGCAAACTGCACCGAAAATAGGACTTCTATTTGTATTTCTATAGGGAGTAACTCTGCCAATTTGCAGGTATCAGAAATTGCCTGACCATAGGCACGAGTCAAACCGCCAGCGCCGAGTTTTATACCGCCCCAGTAGCGCACCACCACGGCCAGTACATTGAATAATTGTTTATGCACCAACACGTTGTACATGGGCTTGGCGGCGGTGCCGGATGGTTCGCCATCATCATCCAAACCAGAGTCGCCTTCGCATAACAATACCCAGCAAACGTGCACGGCATTCGGATGTTGAGCGCGTATTTCAGCTAGTTTTTCGCGAGACTCTGCACGACTGCGTACAGGATAGAGTTGGCCCAAAAATCGACTTTTCTTGATCTCGATTTCGGCATAAACAGCTGACGCAAGTTGAAACATAATGATTACTAAAGGGAAACGCCCACTAAAATATCCACGTGAGAATTTTATACAATGAAGTGCAAGCAGAATGGACTAAACCGGATGCCATATTGGCTCACCACCTGCCAGCATAAAAGTAGAGCTTAGACACCGCGCCAACGATGCGAAGGTAGATAACCAAGTCGCAGCAGCGATGTCAACCTAAAGAAATAGCAGACGAACCACAAAATCCGTCGACAAAAGTACTAAATGACTTATTGAATAATGAAATTTTCGAAGAAAATTTCGGAAACCCCGTCGTGCTCCTTCACCTCCAAAACCTTATTCACTTTTTCTTTTATTTCATCCATGACTTCTATCTTTCCGTCACCGGATTGTAGCTGACTGGCTTCTTTACTACTAAGTATCAGAATCAAGCCATGCCGTATCATGGGCATAAGTAATTTAACTTTTTCAGCAATTTCTGGGGTGGCAACTTGCAGTGTCAGTGAGACCTGCAGATATTTTTCAAAACCGGATAAATTCACAATGAAGGGTTCTAGTTTCGCTGTATTTCCAGCTGCAGGGCTAGCGCTCCCTCCACCGGAGTTTGCCATCACATCGACAGGAAAAAATATGGCGACAGCAAGCATCGCACTAAAAACAAATGCCGATAATCTAAAGCCGCGCATATAAATTTCCTATCAAATTAAGTTAGCAAGTTTTTAGACTACACAGTCAAAGGCTTATAGCGTATCCGCTTAGGTTTTGCACCTTCTTCACCTAAGCGTTTTTTCTTATCGGCTTCATATTCCTGATAATTACCGTCAAAAAAGGCGACTTGAGAATTACCCTCGAACGCCAGAATATGCGTAGCGATCCTGTCCAGGAACCAGCGATCATGCGAGATCACCATGACGCTACCGGCAAACTCCAGCAAGGCATCTTCCAGTGCGCGCAGGGTTTCGATATCCAGGTCATTTGACGGTTCATCTAGCAGCAGCACGTTACCGCCTTGCAGCAAAGTTTTTGCCAGATGCAGTCGGCCCCGTTCACCGCCAGATAAATTACCGACGATTTTTTGCTGATCACCGCCCTTGAAGTTGAAACGACCGAGATAGGCGCGCGATGGCATTTCGAAGCGGCCTACGGTCAATATATCGGCACCGTTGGCGACGTCATCAAATACAGTTTTGGTATTCGTCAGATCTTCACGTGACTGGTCGACCAGAGATATTTTTGCAGTCTGACCAAGCACCACTTCGCCACTGTCCGGCTGTTCCATTCCTTTGATCATCTTGAACAAGGTAGATTTACCGGCACCGTTAGGGCCAATGATACCGACGATGGCACCCGGAGGGATTTTAAAACTCAGATTATCGATCAGTAAACGGTCACCGAAAGCTTTGCTAACATTCTTAAATTCAATCACCTCATTACCTAAGCGTTCGGCCACTGGAATAAAGATTTCCTGGGTCTCGTTACGCTTCTGGTATTCGTGTTCGCTCATCTCATTAAATCTGGCAAGACGCGCCTTACTCTTGGCTTGTCGCGCCTTAGGATTTTGACGCGACCATTCCAGCTCTTTCTGCAGCGCTTTCTGGCGCGCCGATTCTGTCGACTCTTCCAGCTTCAAGCGTGCCTGCTTCTGATCCAGCCACGAACTGTAATTGCCCTTCCAAGGAATACCGTGACCGCGATCTAGTTCAAGTATCCATTCAGCGGCATTGTCCAGGAAGTAGCGATCATGGGTAATCGCCACGACCGTACCAGGGAAACGCAGTAAAAATTGTTCCAGCCAATCAACCGACTCCGCATCCAAATGGTTAGTAGGCTCATCGAGCAAGAGCATGTCTGGCTTGGAAAGTAAGAGTTTGCATAGGGCAACGCGACGTTTTTCACCACCGGACAACACGCCAATTTTGGCATCCCAAGGCGGCAAACGCAGCGCATCGGCCGCCATCTCCAATTGCAGTTGCACATTGTCACCAGCCGAGGTCGAGATTATTGCTTCCAATCTAGCCTGTTCGTTGGCCAGTGCGTCGAAGTCGGCGCCTTCTTCAGCATAGGCGGCATACACTTCTTCCAGTTTTGCCTGGGCTTCAAACACTTCGCCCAAAGCCGACTCCACGGCTTGACGCACGGTTTGTTCAGGATCGAGCTGCGGTTCTTGTGGCAGATAGCCGATATTCAAATTCGGCATCGGTACCGCTTCACCCTGAATATCTTTATCGATGCCTGCCATGATTTTTAACAGCGAGGATTTACCGGAACCATTCAGGCCGAGCACGCCAATTTTGGCTCCAGGAAAGAAAGAAAGCGAAATGTCTTTCAGGATCTGGCGTTTAGGCGGCACGATTTTGCCAACGCGATTCATGGTGTATACGTAGTGAGCCATTTTTGTCGATTTGTATAGTAGGAATGAAGATGATGGGAAGGATACATCAAGCGGACTAGCTTATGGGAATTCCGCGCCAAATTTGTGCTGCGCACCAATCTTGATTTAGCTCAAACCGCGTGCTGCGTTGCAGCACTACACTGGCACCGCTACTTTAAATTTAAGGAAAAGAAAATGAAAAAAATTGCATTCGCGCTCTCTTTGGCAGCTATCTGTCTGGCAGCAAATCAAGCTGCCGCGCAACAGAGCCCTTGGCAAGTACGCGCTCGCGTAGTCAACATCAGTACCGCAAACGGATCTGATCCTGTGGCGGGCGTTGGCGCATCTGACCGTATCACGGTCAGCGACAAGACAATTCCAGAAGTGGATATTTCTTACTATTTCAGCCCAAACTTGTCAGCAGAATTAATACTGACTTACCCGCAAGAGCATGATGTGATGCTCGATGGCGTGAAAATTGGTACATTCAAACACTTACCACCTACCTTGACCGCCAAATATCATTTTATGCCTGAAGCACAATTCAGTCCTTACCTTGGTGCAGGTGTCAATTACACACGGATTTCAAACGTAGATTTATTGAATGGCGCTGGCGATCTTAGTCGCAACAGCTTCGGTTTAGCGGTGCAGGCTGGCGTGGATTTCAAGTTGAGCCAAAATTGGTCTTTGAATCTGGATGTAAAAAAAGTTCAAATTCGCAGCGATGTCAGCATCAGCGGTGTCAAAGTTAGTGCCGTACAAGTCGATCCATGGTTATTCGGTGTTGGTGTCGGTTATCGCTTCTAAGTCCTTCCAAGCAAAAAAAAACCGGCTGCGGCCGGTTTTTTTTGCTTGATCACGTATGTTTGACGTTAAAAACCAAATTAACTGAAGTATTAACAGATATTTTGTTGTTAATAGTAAAATATGAGTAATGTAGCAATGTAAATAATGTGAGCAGACGTTAAAATTTGGGGTTACTCTTCAACAACCTGGGTATAAAATGACTATTCGGTTCTGCTGTCAGAGCAAAGAATCGACATCTGGTCTTTGCTATATCAGTGTGACAGAACATTTGTTGAGACTGCTTAAGCACAATACGCAGACCAAGACGCAGGCAAGTTCCTCTTAGATAGCGAGCATGGAAACAATTATTAAACATCTGGTAGAGATTACAGGGCATAGAGATCATGAGCTCCTGAATATTTCCGTCATTTCCGCATTGCGTGAATTAACACATGCCGAACAGGCGCGCGTCTTAGATATTTTGGTTTCTGGGCAACAAATTTTCGTTAAACCGCGTATCTCGTTTGAAAATGAGAAATTGATAGTCGCCGACGATGGACTTGGCGTCAACAACAACGGTGAACTGATTTCGACTTTTCCAGATTTACAAAAAGGAATTGCGGAACATCAAAATGTGATCGAGAACGTGGACGCACACGGTACGCGCACGGTCTGGTTACCCATCTGGATGAATGACAAAGTCCATACTTGCCTGGAAATCGTCAATCCGACGACTTACAACCAAAATACCAAAGAAGTCATGGATGGTATTTTGATCGTGTATCGTAATTTCCAAAATCTACTCGATTATAGTGAGCGCGATTCATTAACTGGTTTATTGAACCGCAAAACCTTCGACGATAATTTTTCAAAAATTTTACGTACTTCGGCGCTTGCCGGCGCATCCGCTGACAGTGCCCGTACCGACCCTGAGCGGCGTCATGATGAAACTGAAAAACAGCACTGGTTAGCAGTGTTGGACATCGACCACTTCAAACGTGTCAACGATCAATTCGGTCACTTATATGGCGATGAAGTACTGATTTTGATCGCCAATCTATTGCGCTCTTCATTCCGCCCTAGCGATAAATTATTCCGTTTTGGCGGTGAAGAATTCGTTATTTTGTTACGTTCCACTTCATTAGAAGACGCCAAACATATTTTTGAGCGTTTCCGTGAAAATGTAGCGCATTACGACTTTCCGCAAGTGGGCACCGTCACGGTCAGTATGGGGTTTGTGCAGATCAACCCTTTCGAACCTGCAGTCGGCATCATAGGACGGGCCGATCAAGCTCTGTATTTTGCCAAAAGCAGTGGCAGAAACAAAACCTGCTATTACGACGAGTTAGTGGAAAACGGAGATTTAAAAATTGAACATTCCAACGATGACGTGGAATTTTTTTAGATCTTTCTTACATAGACCCGATAAAAAAATGGCTCCTGCAAGGAGCCATTTTTTTCGATTAGTGCACCGCGCGTTTGACGCCCGCCATCAAGATTCCTGCCAACATCAATAAACTGCCAGAGGCACGATTGCTGGTTTTAACAAATTTGGCATTCGCAGTAAATTTTTGCGTTTTACTGCCCAACCAGGCATAAAAACTATACGTCATCGCATCCAAGCCTATGCAGGTGCTGCCGTAAATTAACATTTGCTGACCGATTGGTTTGCCTGGGTCTATAAATTGCGGTAGCAACGCGACAAAATACAGCAAGGCCTTGGGGTTAGACAACTCGACGATGACGGCATTCCAAAAAGCCGCCCAGCCCTGTATCGCCACGTTCGGTTCACTACTGACCGAGAATGCGCTGCCTTTGCTGAGTATCGTGGAAATACCCAGATAAAACAGATACGCCACACCGGCCCACTTGATGATGGAAAACAAATTGCTACTGGCGACGATCAAGGCCGCAATCCCGGTCGCCGACAAGGCGAAATACAGGGCATTGGCCAGCGCGATTCCGGCAATCGCCCAGTACGAGCGGCGCATACCGTTTGACATGCCTTGCGCCACAATCAACAGCGCAGCGGGGCCAGGGGTCAGGCAAATCACGCCGGTGGTTACAATAAAAATAAAATAGGCTTCCCAGCTCATGGCAGGCTCCAGAAAAAAAATTAATAAAAGTAGGACTCAATACCGCTAGTTACGCTTACCCATGCTCGTCAACAGGCTTGCGTGCCAGAGTAATCAACAACACACTGGCCAAAATAATCGCCATCGCCAGCATCGCGCGCGGAGCGACCGTCTCGCCAGCCAGCAAGACCCCAAGTGCCACCGCGATCACTGGATTCACATAGGCATAGCTAGAGGCCAATGCCGGTCTCACCTTAGAGAGCAAATACATATAGGCAGTGAAGGCCAGTAAAGAACCCGCCACCACCAGGTAAGACCAGGCAAAAAACGCCGGCAGAGTAATCGGGGCATTAAAATTTTCGCCCCTGGCGAAACCTATGACACATAAAAAAGCACCACCAAGTAGCATTTCGCTGGCAAAGCCCATGGCACCCGGCGCTAAATGTAGTTTTTTTTGCGACAGGACAGAACCCAGATCCCAGCAAATAATTGCGCCCAATAGCGCCATCATGCCTAGCGGTTGGGCCGATAATTCCGCCGTGCCACTGAGCAGCAGGGCACCGCAAAAACCGGTCAAAATTCCTAGCCATTCGCGCTTATTCGGCCAAACCCCGAACATGCCGGCACACAAGGACATAATCATCGGTGAACAGGCGATAAACACCGCCGTCATGCCGGAAGACACATATTGCTGCCCGACCGCAGTCAAACCCATACCGCCACCGAGCAAGAGTACGCCGACGATGCCGGCATCCCGCCATTGCCGGCGCGTCGGATAGTCAGTGCCACGCCATTTCAAATAAGCAAACAGCAAGGAACCGGCTACTAAAAAACGACTCCCCATCAATAAAAACGGGGGAAACGATTGCAGAGCTACGTGAATCGCAAAATAGGTTGAGCCCCAGACGATATACACAGTCAGTAAAGCGAATAAGACATAGCGAGGAAGTGCGCGCATAAAAAGTAAGGCAATTAATGTCAAATAAAGGAGACTAGTGTATGCGGTCGCATCTGATTTTTAAATAGATAACCCAAGGAAAATGAGGTACATTACCTTGGTATCAATCGAAAATAAGGCAAATTTCAATGAAACTAGATTTAGACTTGATGGATGCAAAAATCCTCGATATTTTGCAAGCCGATGCCCGTGTGACCTTGACCGAGATCGGCAGGCGCATCCACCTGAGCCAGCCAGCAGTGGCAGAACGCGTTAAACGCATGGAAGCGGCCAAGGTGATTACCGGCTATCACGCCAGGGTCAATCCGGAAGCCTTGGGTTACAACATCACTGCCTTTGTACGCATCGCTGGACGTACTGAATATCAGGCGGTGGCCGCCATGGCCGAAAAAATGCCGGAAGTCATAGAGTGTCATTCGATTACGGGTGACGATTGCAGTATCGTCAAAGTAGTGGTGCCTTCGGTGCGCGAACTGGAACGCATCCTGGTCGATCTGACGCGCTGCGGTGCCACCTCGACCTCGCTGATTTTGTCCTCGACATTAGAACGTCGCGCGCTCAAACCTGTGCTCGAATAAGCGATCAGACACGCCATGGAACTACGCCAACTCCGTTATTTTGTCGCGATCCTTGACCACGGCTCGCTCTCGCGCGCGGCCAAGGTCTTGCATATTGTGCAGCCTGCGTTGAGCCAGCAATTGCAACTACTGGAAGAAGAACTCGGTGCTAGCCTGATGCATAGATCGGCACAGGGCATGCAGGCCACCGATGCCGGGAAAATTTTCTACCAGCATGCGCACGCCATCCTCAAGCAAGTTAATGACGCCAAATCTGCCGTGACGCAATCAACTGATGCGCCCAGCGGAACAGTGGCGCTAGGCATACCGCAGAGCGCCTCGGGGGCATTGGCGTTTCCTTTGCTCACTGCAGTGAGGACGAAATATCCTGACATCGTCTTTCAGTTGACCGAAGAATTAACCGGGCACCTGAGCGAGCAATTGCGATCCGGTCGCCTCAATTTTGCAATCCTGTTTGATGACGGACAGTTGGCCGGACTCAACAGCAGACCCATGGTCGAAGAAGAGATGATGTACATCACGCGCGCCGACTCGCAATTTTCCGGCAAAAGAAAATCTATATCCTTGGCAAAGGCGCTGCAATCGCCCTTAATTTTGCCTAGTCTGCAGCATGGTGTCAGACCGCGCATAGAGAGCCAGTTAAGGCAGGCCGGGCTGCAATTGGCGCAGGATCAGGTGATAGATATTACCTCGATCGCGATTTTGAAATCGGCAATTATGGCCGACATGGGTGCCACCATCTTGCCGGTCTCACCGTTTCTGGCTGAGCTAGAGCGCGGCGAAATGCGTGCCTTGCCGATTTCTGGGATACACCTGTCGCGTACCGTGGTGCTGTGCTCATCGAAGAATATTCCCCTGACCAATGCCGCACTAGCAATAGAGAAACTGGTCTTGGATGTGAGCCATGAATTGTGTAGCAGCGGTCGCTGGCTAGGTGCGCGCAGCATGAGGCCTTAAGCCACACAGCGTGCGAACTTTTTAAAAACTGAGCTTCTAATGCACATTATGTTCAAGAATTTTTTCAAGCACCGCATCCGTAACGCGATCGCCCTAGGCTGGCTGATATTCTGGAGTCTGATGATCGCGGTCGCCCTGCAAGAACATCTGCGCAATGGTGGCAAGACCATCTGGGAACCGATATTTTGGGAATCTTCCTCAGCCATAGTCGGCACGTTTTTATTACTGATGCAGAGGCGACTGCTCACCAATCGTCAGTTATTACAAACACCGATACGTTGGTTTCTGGCGCAGTTGGCGGTGCTGCCTGTGATTTGCGTGCTGTTTGTTGCCATCGTTTTTGCGATTCGACATGCCGTCTATTTGGCCTTAGGGCTGGTCTATCAACATGCTAGCTGGGGCAAGTTATTTCTGTATGAATCTAGCAAACTAGGGATGTTTCTCGGTATATTTTATGTTGTCATCTTCGGGATTCAAGCGTATGCCGCTTTACTCGAAGAAAAGAAAAATTCAGAAAAATCACAAAGCTTATTGCGGCAGGCGCAGATGCATAGATTGACGCAGCAGATGCAACCTCACTTTTTGTTTAATGCACTTAATACGGTGTCGTCCCTGATGTATTCCGACCTGAAGCTAGCGGACACGGCCCTGACGCAAATCGCCGATTTACTACGAGGCACGCTGGAGTTAGATGAACAAACCGAGATCCCTCTGTCGCATGAGCTACGTCTATTGCAGGCCTACGCCAAACTCATGAGTCTGCGATTTGTCGATAGAGTGGAAATAAGCTGGGAGATCGCGGACCAGACCTTAACTTGTAAAGTTCCCGTCATGTGCTTGCAAACCTTATTAGAGAATAGTTTTAAACATACGGTAGAACGACGTTCGCAACTGACGCGTATCCGCATTGCTGCGCATTTAACCAGCACGAGCGCAAATGCGCGGCAGCTGGTACTCAGCGTAGAAGACGATGCCGGCGTACTCGGCGACATCATGGCGCCTACATCGCAAACGAGCGGTATAGGCCTAAACAATTTAAGACTACGTCTGAGCGCTCTGTATCAGGAACAGGCAACGCTACAGATTAGCCAACTGCTACCCGCCGGAGTCAGAACCGAATTACGCTTGCCATGCTGAGGACAGGATGAAAATACTCATAGTCGATGATGAACGTCCGGCACGCGACAAACTGCGCCGTCTGCTCAGCGAGCAGGCCGATGTCAGCCATATCGCCGAAGCACGCGATGGCACAGAAGCTTTGCAAGCGATACGCGAACAGCGGCCTGATCTGGTGTTCCTGGATGTGCAAATGCCAGAGTTAGATGGAATCAGCGTCGCCTCACAATTATCCGCGCCTTGTCCCTTGATCATTTTCGTCACCGCCTATGATCAGTACGCCTTACAAGCTTTTGATGCCAACGCCATCGACTATCTGATGAAACCGTATGACGAGGCACGCTTTCTGCGCGCTCTACAAAAAGCGCGTGCCCGGCTGCAAACACCAACGGCGACACCAGATCATTTGCTCAGCAATGATAGAGGCCGGGTACAAGTCATCAAACTGCTTGACATCTTGTGGCTGGAGGCAGCCGATAATTACGTCCTGGTACATACCGTCAGCGCCCAGCATATGTTGCGCCTGACCCTGAGCGGACTATTAGAAAAACTCGGCAGCGGCTTTGTCCGTTGTCACCGGCGTTATCTGGTGCAATTGTGCTACATAGAGCAACTCATACCGACACAAAAAGGCGATGCAGAGCTGATCATCCGTGGCGCCAAGCGCCTGCCTTGTAGCCGTCAGTACCGCAGCGCAGTGCTCGATTATTTGAAACTTGAACACTAACTTATTCACTTAATTAATCACTGAGTTGATCACGAGATTTTTACCGAAATAAGCCAAGCAATCCGGCTCGCCCCATCCCAAGCCCGCTTCGCCACAATTTGATGGCAAGCCCGGCCCCGTGCGCGTAGTCTCAGCCCTATCGTTCACTACCCGAAGCCATCATGTCTGATTCATCCATCGCAGCGATCTCGCAACACGCCAGCGCCAGCGAGCGCCTATATTTTTTGGACTGGGTCCGCATCATCGCCTTCTTCTTACTCATTGTTTACCACGTCGGTATGTATTACGTAGGTGAAGACTGGCATGTGAATAGCCAGCATGCCAGTGACGCCATCAAACCGCTGATGCTATTGAGTTCGCCGTGGCGCTTAGGCCTCTTGTTTCTGGTGTCGGGGGTGGCATCATCCTTTATGCTGGAGAAGTTAAGCGCAATAAAATTTGCATGGCTAAGAAGTAGCCGTTTATTCCCGCCTTTATTGTTTGGCATGCTAGTCATCGTGCCGCCGCAGACTTATTTTGAAGTCATAGAGAAGCTTGCCTACCCCGGTAGTTACCTAGACTTCATGAAGCTGTATCTGAGCGGCTATCATGGTTTTTGCAAGGATGGCTGCCTGATTTTACCGACCTGGAATCACCTCTGGTTTGTCGCCTATCTGTGGGTATATAGTCTGGCGCTGGGCTTATTCATTGCGCTTAAGCCGTCGTGGTTTTCTGCTCTGCGCAACAGTTTAATTAAGCACTTACACGGCTGGCGCATCATCGTGCTGCCTATCGCCTATCTGGCGCTGATACGCTTAACTCTGCTCAGTTATTTTCCTACTACCCATGCCCTGGTCGATGACTGGTTTAATCACGCCAACTACCTCTCGCTATTTCTGTTTGGCGCCTTGATCGCGCCCTCGGACAAGTTCTGGCAACAGGTGGCGCAACTACGCTGGCCTAGTCTAGTAATCGCACTGGCCGCCTGGATTTTTCTGATTAGTTACTACGCCTATTTCAACGATGTGCGCCCGGTTCCCGACTGGTTTCGCTTATTTCAGCGCGGCATATGGGTGAGCTTGGAATGGACGGCAATACTGGCAGCTTGCGGCTTTGCCCGCATCCATCTGCAAAAAGACCATGCGGCGCGCCGATATCTTACACTGGCGGTGTTCCCTGTGTACATATTTCACCAGACCGTGATCGTGATGTTGGCACATAGTCTGAAGCCCTTGAATTTGCCCGCCATACCGGAGGCAATATTTTTAATCATTGCGACCGTCTTACTGTCTTTTACCGGCTTTGAAATAGTCAGACGCAGCGCAATATTAAGACCTTTGTTTGGACTAGCCATGCAGGAAAAGAAGCCATCGATCCTGCATATGAAGTTGATGCCAAAATAAATTTAGGCACCTAGCCCAGCGCGCATATCCCATGCGCCTTGGCGGGCAGGCAGGCTGGAGACCCGCATGGAATATGCGCGCTGGCAGGGGGGGCGGTTTAAAGCAAATTTTCCGTCGCCATCAAAGCCTATAGGTTTTCATGATAGGCCTATAAAAATTTCATATTTTTACTATTTCGCGGCTAGGCTTACACTGTATTCACAGCAGATTTCAAAGGAGTCGAGAAAGCGCTGCAGCGATATTTCGAAAGCTTTCTTTGATGCCATCCAGTCGGTTCAAGTTCGCACAACTAGCGGGAGAAAAGCCTTATCACTAAAACTCCAGCTCCGCTGGCGACTCGATTTTGAGCAAGAATTGGACTAAAATGGCTGCTATCACAGCCACCGCAATGAGAGCCTAACTCTGATACCTCAGTCTAGGCTCTGAGCAAAATTGTTTCTTACCGGATACAGCCCATGCTCTTTGCACACTAAATTACAAATTTTGGAGCCTCACATGTCATCCGACACAGCTAAGAAATCTGCTGGTCCGGCGCTCGCGCCTGCGTCTAGTTCTACATCTTATTCGACTACTTCGTCATTCACTTCGTCCGAGAAAAATTCTCCGCCCCCTGCATCATATTCAGGCTTGGCAGCGGTCAGTCTTGACGACAAATATACGTCCAACAGCGGCACCATCTTTTTATCCGGCATTCAGGCCTTAGTGCGTTTGCCCATGATACAAAGACAGCGTGATCTAGCCGCGGGCTTAAATACTGCCGGCTTTATTTCCGGCTATCGCGGTTCGCCCTTGGGTGGCCTGGACGAAACCTTGTGGAAGACCGAAAAACTGTTGACGCAAAACCACGTCAAGTTTGTACCCGGCGTGAATGAAGACTTAGCTGCGACGGCGGTCTGGGGCACCCAGACAGTAGATTTGATCGGTCCGTCCAAATACGATGGTGTATTCGCCATGTGGTACGGCAAAGGCCCTGGTGTCGATCGATGCGGTGACGTTTTCAAGCACATGAATCACGCCGGCACCGCCAAACACGGTGGCGTATTATTGGTAGCCGGTGACGATCACGGCGCTTACTCTTCGACGCTGCCGCATCAGTCTGACCATATATTTTCTGCCTGCATGATCCCTATGCTGTATCCCTGCAATGTGCAGGAATACCTCGATCTCGGTCTGCATGCCTGGGCCATGTCGCGCTATTCCGGTTGCGCGGTAGGCTTTAAGGCGCTGGCCGATACGGTAGAGTCTACCGCCTCGGTAGACGCCGATCCTTTCCGTCTGAAGATCGTGTATCCGCAAGATTTCGTGATGCCGGAAGGCGGTCTGAATACCCGCCTGTCCTTGGATACGCTAGGCATACAAGCGCGTAAGCAAGAAGCCTTGATGCAGGATTACAAGATTTATGCGGCACTGGCCTATGCGCGCGCCAACAAACTCAACCACACCACCATCGATAGCCCGACTGCGCGTCTGGGTATCGTGGCATCCGGAAAATCCTATCTGGATGTGCTGGAAGCGCTGGAAGAGTTGGGCATCGATGAGGCATTCGCAGCTGAGATCGGTATCCGTCTGTATAAAGTGTCGATGCCGTGGCCGCTAGAGCCGGATGGTGTGCGGGAATTTGCCCAGGGTCTGGACGAGATTCTGGTCATAGAAGAAAAACGCCAGATGGTTGAATACCAGCTGAAAGAACAGCTGTACAACTGGCGCGACGACGTGCGACCACGCGTGATCGGTAAGTTTGATGAAAAAGGCGAATGGGTACATCCACGCGGCGAATGGTTGCTTACTTCCAAGGCCGATTTCTCGGTGGCGCAAATTGCCCGCGTGATCGCTTCGCGGATCGCACGCTTCCATACCAGTGATCTGATCAAGGCCAGGTTGGCTTTTTTAGAAGCCAAGGATGTGGTTCTGACCAAGCAGGTCAACACACCGACGCGTCCGGCTTACTATTGCTCAGGTTGTCCGCACAATACCTCGACCAAGGTGCCAGAAGGCAGTTTGGCCTTAGCCGGTATCGGCTGCCACGTGATGGCTACCGCGATTTACCCGGAATTTAATAAGCTCACCACCCACATGGGTGGTGAGGGTGCTCCGTGGATAGGTCAGGCCGCGTTCTCGACGCTGCCACATGTGTTCCAGAATCTCGGTGACGGTACTTATTTCCACTCCGGTTATCTGGCGATACGCGCCACCGTAGCGGCCAAGGTCAACATCACTTACAAGATTCTGTACAACGACGCCGTCGCCATGACCGGTGGCCAGCCAGTGGACGGCATTATCAGCGTAGCCATGATGGCGCAACAGATGGCGGCCGAAGGCGTACAACGCATCGCGCTGGTGACCGAAGATTTGTCGCGCTACACCGACCGCTCTAATCTGCCGGCATTCTTGACGCTGCACGACCGCAAGGATATGGATGCGGTACAACGCGAGTTGCGCGAACTACCAGGTTGCACGGTGCTGATCTACGACCAGACCTGCGCTGCCGAAAAACGCCGTCGCCGCAAGAAAGGCGAGTTCCCTGACCCGGATCAGCGCATGTTCATCAACGAAGCCGTGTGCGAAGGCTGCGGCGATTGCGGCGTGCAATCGAACTGCACTTCTATCATGCCGCTGGAGACAGAATTCGGTCGCAAGCGCACTATCGACCAATCGTCTTGCAACAAAGATTATTCCTGCGTTAAAGGTTTTTGCCCTAGCTTTGTCACGGTAGAAGGCGGCAAGCTGAAAAAATCCAAGACCGGCACGGCCAAGCAAGATGACTTTGGCGCTTTGCCAGAACCGGTCTTGCCAGCTTGCGCCAGCTCTTACAATATTTTGCTCAATGGCATAGGCGGCACCGGTGTGATTACGGTCGGCGCTTTGTTGGGCATGGCCGCGCATCTGGAGGGCAAAGGTGCTTCGGTACTGGATATGACGGGCATGTCGCAAAAAAATGGCTCGGTCACTTCGCATATCCGCATTGTTGAACAAGCCAGCAAGTTGCGCGCGCAGCGCATCGCCACTGGTGAAGCCGATCTGATCCTTGGTTGCGATATCCTGACCGCTGGTGCGCATGACGCCATCTCCAAGATGCGGGTAGGCCGCACCCGTGCAGTGATCAATACGCACGAACAGCCGACCGGGCCTTTCGCCAAAAATCCGGATTGGCAGTTCCCGCTGGAATCCACCGAACACCTGATCGCCGAGTCGGTCGGGAATCAGGTCGATTTTATCAACGCCACCAAATTAGCCACAGCACTGATGGGCGACTCGATCGCGACCAATCTGTTCATGCTCGGTTTTGCCTACCAAAAAGGGGCGATCCCGGTTACTGAAGCGGCCTTGCTGCGCGCCATAGAACTCAATGGCGTAGCGATAGAGTCGAACAAGAAAGCCTTTTTATGGGGCCGGCGTGCTGCCGTCGATTTTAGCCGGGTAGAGAAAATCGCGATTCCGGCGCAACCGATAATCGTGCAGATGCCGCAAAGTCTAGATAGCCTGATACAGCGCCGCGTCAGCTTTTTGACTGACTACCAGAATGCCGCCTACGCCCAGCAATATAACGATTTGCTAAGCCAGGTACGCAAGGCAGAATCTGCCCTCAGCGCGGGTAACCGATTGAGCACGGCAGTGGCGAAATATGCCTTTAAGCTAATGGCTTACAAGGATGAGTACGAGGTCGCACGCTTGTACACCAATGGCGATTTCACCGATAAGCTCAAGCAGCAATTTGAAGGCGAGTTCAGCCTGAAATTCAATCTGGCACCGCCACTGTTCTCGAAAAAAGATGGCCAGGGTCATCTGATCAAGGCGCAATACGGCTCCTGGGTATGGCAGGCGTTTAAACTGCTGGCCAAATTCAAGGGTGTGCGCGGTAGTAAATTAGATATTTTTGGCTATAGTGAAGAGCGTAAGAGCGAGCGGGCCCTGATCGCAGAATACCGCGACATGGTGCAGATGCTGATCGCCAAATTAACTAGTGATAATCTGGAACAGGCCATCGCTTTAGCGAACCTGCCCGAGAAAATTCGGGGTTTCGGCCATGTGAAAGAAAAAGCCATGCAAGAGTATCAGGCGCAAAAAGCGATCTTGTTGCAACAGCCTAAAGCGGAAGTAATAGGCCAGATTCCACAGGTACCGCACGCTGCGTAGTAGTTAAAAATAGAATACGCATATTCCATGCACCTTTCCAGCCATTTTTGGCCTGTAAGGCGCATGGACATTGCGCATGCTGTTTTAAAATTTAATTAACACTAAGTTTACATTGACGATAGCCGGAAGGTTTCGATTGACGTTTACGTTAACGTAAGCTAACTTAGCGTCATATAAATAGCCAAACCTTGTGTGGTATGCGCAGCGATTACTGTGCGCCACCCCAGTTTCAGACCCGTTGAGGAAGACATGACCGACCTGTCCATAGCCGAAAAATTAAGCGAATATAAACCCGCCAACAAAGTGCGTTTCGTCACTGCCGCCTCTTTGTTTGATGGCCACGATGCCTCAATTAACATCATGCGCCGCATCCTGATGGCCAATGGTGCCGAAGTGATACACCTCGGGCATAACCGCTCGGTAGAAGAAATCGTTACTGCCGCGCTGCAGGAAGATGCGCAAGGCATCGCGATTTCCAGTTATCAGGGCGGGCATGTCGAATACTTCAAATACATGATCGATCTGCTCAAGCAACGCGGCGGCGAACATATCAAGGTATTCGGCGGCGGCGGTGGCGTGATCGTGCCGGAAGAGATTGCCGAGCTACACGCGTATGGCGTGACGCGCATTTTTAGTCCGGAAGACGGTCAGCGCCTTGGTCTGGTTGGCATGATTTTATCCATGATACAAGCTTGCGACATTGATCTTAGCGGCTACGCGCCGACCAAGCTCGATGTCCTCACTAACGGCGACATCGTTGCCAAACACCGGCCGCTGGCACAACTCATCACGGCTTTAGAGAACCAGCGCGTCGCACCGGAGCTGCTCAAAGCACTCCATACGGCCGCAGCACAAATTAAGATTCCGGTGCTGGGGATCACCGGCACCGGCGGTGCAGGTAAGTCTTCACTCACCGATGAACTGATACGCCGCATACGTCTGGATCAAAACGACAATCTGAACATCGCACTGATCTCGATTGATCCGTCGCGCCGTAAATCGGGCGGTGCCTTGCTGGGCGACCGTATCCGCATGAATGCGATCAATCCGTGGAAAGGCCAGCTCAAGGTCTTCATGCGCTCGCTCGCCACGCGCGAAGCCGGCTCTGAAATCTCGCAAGCGCTGCCCGATGTGATCGCCGCCTGCAAGCTGGCTGGCTTTGATCTGGTGATCGTCGAGACTTCTGGCATAGGCCAGGGCGACGCTGCCATCGTGCAGCATGTCGACCTGAGCATGTACGTGATGACACCAGAATTCGGCGCGCCTTCGCAATTGGAAAAAATCGACATGCTCGATTTTGCCGACTTTATCGCCATCAATAAATTTGACCGCAAGGGTTCGCAAGATGCCTTGCGCGATGTCGCCAAGCAATATCAGCGCAACCGCGAACTGTGGACAAAAAAATCGGACGAAATGCCGGTGTACGGTACCCAGGCATCGCGTTTTAACGATGACGGCGTGACCGCCTTGTATCAGGGCTTGCTGCCGGCTTTGGCAGAACGCGGCCTGAAAGTGCTGCCCGGTAAATTGCCTTTGATCGCCGTGAAATACTCTAGCGGTAAAAACGTGATCGTGCCGCCAGCGCGCAGCCGTTACCTGGCCGAAATCGCCGACACCGTGCGCCACTATCACAAACACAGCGGCAAGCAAGTCACGCTGGCGCGCGAGCGTCAGCAATTGCAAGAAACCCGACGCATGCTGGCCAAAGCGAATAAGGCGACCGAGGTTTTTGCCGATCTGGACGCACTGATCAGCGAGCGTGACAATCACCTCAGCGCTGAATCCAAGCAATTGGTCGCCATGTGGCCAGACATGCAGGCCGCCTATGCTGGCGACGAATACGTGGTAAAAATTCGCGACAAAGAAATCCGCACCCAGTTGGTCAGCAGCACCTTGTCCGGCACCAAAATCCGCAAAGTGGCACTGCCGCGCTTTGTCGATCATGGCGAAATCCTGCGCTGGTTGACCCTGGAAAACGTACCCGGCTCCTTCCCGTTTACGGCCGGCGTGTTTGCCTTTAAGCGCGAAGGCGAGGACCCGACCCGCATGTTTGCCGGCGAAGGTGATCCTTTCCGCACCAACCGCCGTTTTAAGCTAGTCTCGCAAGGCATGGATGCCAAGCGCCTGTCCACCGCGTTTGATTCTGTCACGCTGTACGGTGCCGATCCGGCAATCCGCCCCGACATCTACGGCAAGGTCGGCAATTCCGGCGTCTCGGTGGCCACGCTGGAAGACATGAAAGTCTTGTACGATGGTTTTGATCTATGCGACCCGACTACCTCGGTCTCGATGACCATCAACGGCCCGGCCCCGACGATTTTGGCCTTCTTCATGAACACGGCAATCGATCAGCAGCTCGATAAATTCCGTGCGGATAATAAGCGCGAACCGACTGCGGACGAAGCCGCCAAGATCAAAACCTGGGTATTGATGAACGTGCGCGGCACGGTACAAGCCGACATCCTGAAAGAAGACCAGGGCCAAAACACCTGCATTTTCTCTACCGAATTTAGCCTGAAAGTGATGGGCGATATTCAGGAGTATTTCGTGCATCATCAGGTGCGCAATTTCTACTCGGTATCGATCTCCGGTTATCACATCGCGGAAGCCGGAGCCAATCCTATTTCTCAGTTAGCGTTTACGCTGTCGAACGGCTTCACCTTTGTCGAAGCCTACCTGGCGCGCGGCATGCACATTGACGATTTCGCCGCTAACCTGAGCTTCTTCTTCAGCAACGGCATGGATCCTGAATACACGGTGTTAGGCCGCGTAGCACGCCGCATCTGGGCCATCGCCATGCGCGACAAATACGGCGCTAACGACCGCAGCCAAAAGCTGAAATACCATATCCAGACCAGCGGCCGCAGTCTGCATGCACAAGAGATAGATTTCAACGATATCCGCACCACGCTGCAAGCCTTGATCGCGATCTACGATAACTGCAATAGCCTGCACACCAATGCCTACGACGAGGCGATTACCACGCCTACCGATGAATCTGTCCGTCGTGCCTTGGCGATACAGCTGATCATCAACCGCGAATGGGGTCTGGCGAAAAACGAAAACCCTATCCAGGGCAGCTTCATCATCGAAGAGCTGACCGACATGGTAGAAGAAGCGGTGATGCAAGAGTTTGAACGCATAGCCGAACGCGGCGGTGTACTCGGCGCGATGGAAACCGGTTACCAGCGCGGCAAGATTCAGGAAGAATCGATGCACTACGAACACATGAAACACGACGGTACTTTGCCTATCGTCGGCGTCAACACCTTCCGCAATCCTAAGCAAGGCGACACGCCCCAGAAAATCGAACTGGCACGCTCCACCGACGAAGAAAAGCAATCGCAGCTGAGCCGCCTGGCCGACTTCCAGCAACGCCATGCCGACGTCTCCGGGCAAGCACTGGCGGCCCTGCAAGAAGCCGCCATCCAGGACGAAAACGTGTTCGGCAAACTAATGGACGCCGCCAGAGTATGCTCACTAGGGCAAATCACCACGGCGCTGTTTGAGGTTGGTGGGCAGTATCGACGCAATATGTAAGCTGGCCTAGTCTGCCGCTGTATAGGCGGCTATCCACCCGCTAACGCAAAAAATCCCGGACTGGCTCCGGGATTTTTTATTCATGAATTGGAAGGTAAAAAAGTAGGGCTTCCCCAATTTTCATCAAAATTTTCCATCTTTATCAACCAATACAAATTGGCATTGGGGAGCTTCTAAAAAACCTTTAATCGGGATGCAGTGCAAGACGCAAACCGGAGCAATACGTCGGTATTGCGAGGAGTTGCAACGCCGCGATGCGCCCGAGTATGGGGTTTTTAGAAGTTCCCACTGGCCTGGCGCGCATATCTGATGCGGCCTGCAGAGGTGGCAGGCTGGAAAGCCGCATGGAATATGCGCGGCAGGCCGGGTCATTGGTGACATCGTCTATTCGTGAGTGGCAAGCCTTAGCGCCTGCTCAAGCTAGCTATTTCTTTTAGCAAACAACAATCAAAACCACGCATATTTTCCTATCGAAACACCTAAGAAAATTCATCAAGAAATAGAATTAATTCTTGTATTTTTTTAAAAATATTCTACGCTTCAATGGTTGTTAAAAATATAGTGAACATAGAATTGGAGCACACCCTTTTTTGCTATTTCAGTCAAAATCAGCAAGGTCGCACACTCTGACATTCATTCAAACAGTTGCATTCGAGGACTAGCGTCATGGCCGATGAAATCCGCTCCGCTGATCAGCTTGCGAAAAACATTATCGAAACCCCAGGTGTGCTGGCAGAGCTTCAAGCCAAGCCTGAAGAGACCATATTAAAACTCCTGGCACAGGCAAAACAACAAGTCCCATCGCGGGCGCTTGAGCAAGACAAACTCATCTACAGAATTGTGGTGTCTTCGCTAGGCCTAGTTGTGCTGCTGGTGGTCGTAGGAGTGATCGCTCTGGCTTTTAAAGCGACGGCAAACCCAGTGCCAATTCCCGATGTGCTGACCGCACTAGGCTCCGCAGCAATTGGAGCTCTGGCAGGTATCCTGGCTCCATCACCGGCAACAAAAAGCTAAGTTTCAGACGCAAGCTATGCGTTTGTTTTTTTGTGATTTTGAATCAGTGAGCCATGAAAATGACAGCTATTCTGGTTTCAAGGTATCTAAGAATACCGGTGCTCTGCGCACTGATCCTGTCGGCGTCGGCATGTGCGTCTTATAGCAGTAGCTCTCCGCTTAGAAATGGGCCGGGTGTAGATTCCATTTCCAGTGAAATCGAAACCTATAGGAAGAATCAGGACGAGGTATGGAATACCCTCGTCAAACTATCCAAACTCCCCGAAAACGATACTAGCGCCAAAGAAGCGCCTAGCGTCCCGGCCACGCCTTTAGCCGCGCTGACTCCGGGCTTAGATTACGACTTGCTGGTTCAGGCGGGCATGAACCATGCTGACAATAAATGCAAAGCCTATATGGATGCATTGTTTCGCTTAAACCGCGACAAACGTACTTCGGTGGCGCAACTCGGACTCATTGGTACGGCCGCCGCTGGCTTGATGGCAGCCGTTGAATCCTCTGCCAAAAGCGTCTCTATCGTCGCCATTTTATTTGGACTAGCCAGCTCGACGGTCGATAATTTAAGCAGTAATTTGCTCTATGACTTAGACCCTTCTTCAGTGCAAACACTGGTGAACACCTTACAAAGCAGTTACCGGGATGAGCTGAAAAGCGGATATAAAACTCGACCCGCGGTGATCAATGCCATAGGCGCTTACGCCCGCCTCTGCGTGCCATCGAATATCGAAGCAGAAATTAATTTAGCGGTAAAAAAAGCACAGCCGAAAGTTGAAAAAGGAGACCCTGCAAGCGGACGTGCACCTGTCGTCACCAATGCCATCACGACGGCTTACGACCGCAGCTATCAGAGCGATGACAATGCCGAATTGTTGAGAAATTTTATTTTTCCCAACGGTAGTATCGATAACGCGGCCAAACTGAGACTAGAAGCCTATCTTCAGGCTCGCGATATCAAGTCTAGCGTGGTGGGCTTTTATCGCGGTGCGAGTCCCGCGGAGCGGGCAGAAGCCGTGCAGTTCTTCAAATTGACCAAATAGGAGGAACCAATGAGCACACAAGAGATACTCAGAGATGTACCTGCGGATCGGGTAGAACAACTTATTTCTGATTATGTTGCGATCGGCGCCAGCGCAGAAAAATATCCGCAGGCTAACGGTATGTTCACTGTGGTTGCCACCTTTTTGAGTTCAACCTTGTTGTCACCTGCTGCAACAGAAACACTGGCGGAAGCATTGGCGGTCCCGGCTTCGATACCAGAGACGATCTTACCAAAAATCAGCGTCACTACAGATTTTTCTCAGCTCGCCTCAGAGTACCAATTATTTTTTGATAGCTGCACGATTTTGCCTAAATATCAGGCACAAGTCCAAGCCCGGCTAAATCGGCTCAAAGAGAATGCGCCGAGATATGCCGCCTTAGGCCAGCAACTGGGTATCCCCTGGTACTTCATAGGGATAATACATTCACTAGAAGCAAATTCGAATTTTTCTACCCATCTTCATAATGGCGACCCACTTCGCGCCAAGACGGTACATGTACCTGCTGGTCGGCCGGTACTTGGTAACCCGCCCTTTACCTGGGAAGTCAGCGCCCGTGATGCCTTGGAAATGAAGGCCTACATTGGGCAGACGGATTGGAGCATCACCAGAATGCTGTATCGATGGGAAGCCTACAATGGTTTTGGATATAGACAACGCGGCTTGCCCTCAGCTTATCTATGGAGTTTTTCTCAGCATTATACGAAAGGGCGTTTCGTCGCCGACCATAAATTCGACCCGGAAAGCATTTCACAGCAATGCGGTGCCGCAGTTCTCCTCAAAGCGCTGCAAAACGACATATGAAAATGATAGACGACAGGTTTTTTATCCTGGTTTTATCTTGTATTCAGCATCTATGAACAATTTCTCGCTAACCATTTGAAAATCCAAAATGCATACCTACCCCTACGATGCCAGCCGGGAGTCTTTGTTCACTCCGGGTTTGGCGGAGGACTTTTTTCAACTTGGCGCTTTCGACTGCGAGGCAGCGCTATGTGCTGAAATGGCCCGTCTGGCCTATGTAAAAGACGAACGGCGGCTTGACGCCTATCTGGACCGCGCCGAATTTACCCGGGATCTGGCGCTGGGCTATGGCGGCAAGGGCAGCCAAGTTTTCATCGCCACTAAACCAGCGAAAAAACTCACGGTCCTAAGTTTTCGCGGCACCGAAACCGATGATCCCTCGGATCTGTTTAGTGACGCCAATTTTCTCCTGACGCCATGGGTCGATGGCCACGAGCGCGCGATGGGGCAAGTTCATCAGGGCTTTGCCGAGGCCTTGCTGACACACAGGGTATTAGCAATCGTCATTGAGCACCTGAGCGCGCTAGATCCAGGCTACCGTCTATTAATCACTGGTCACAGTTTGGGGGCGGCATTAGCGACCCTGTGCGCCAGTCGTTGGCCGCCAGCTGGTTTGTACACCTTTGGCTCACCTCGGGTTGGTGATGCGGTGTTCGCCATGGCGATGCGCGATGTTACGCATCAGCGCTATGTCGATTGCTGCGATATTGTTACCCGAGTGCCGCCTGAGGAATTTGGCTATCAGCATACGGGTAACTTGCGCTATCTCGATAGCCGCGGCCATAAGCTGGATCAGGCAAACGAAGAGCAGATGAATATCGACAAATCAAAAGCCAGCGCTCTGTATCTGATGCGTCAGGCTTTTTTACGCGGAAATATTTTTTCGCGCGAACTAGCCGACCATGCGCCTATCAATTATGTCAGCGCCGTGATGGGAATCCGCGCCTGAGCAGGCTAGTTCCTGGCGCAAATAGTCAACAATTTTATGGAGAATAAAATGTCTAAACTACTTGAACAACATGATTTCGAGACCGCTGCTTACCTTTTAGATTGTGATGTCGCTGCGATTAAAGCGGTGGCGGAAGTCGAGAGTCGTGGCGCTGGTTTCTTAAACGAAGGCAAGGCGAAAATTCTTTTTGAAGGGCATATTTTTTACAAGTACACCAAGGGTGCTTTTAAAGATAGCAATCCTAGCATCTGTTATACACCCTGGACCAAACAATATTATCTGGGTGGTATCAAGGAATACGAGCGACTGGCAGAAGCCGAGAAATTAAATAGAACTGCGGCCCGCATGTCGGCCAGTTACGGCAAATTTCAGGTGATGGGTTTTAATTTTGCCACCTGCGGCTTTACCTCTGTGGATGAGTTCTACAATGCCATGCAAACAGATGAAAAATCTCAGCTCGATGCCTTTTGCGAATACCTCAAACATACTCACCTCAGCAACGCACTGCGCCAGCATGACTGGGTGGCGTTTGCCAAAGGCTATAACGGCCCCGAGTACTGGAAAAATAATTACGACAAGTTGATGGCCGCGGCCTATGAAAAGTTTTCGCACGAAAAAACAAATTCGAACTGAAACTGCGACGTGCCATGGACGCATTGCAAGTTGACAGTGAAACCGAAAAATTTACCACCAAACCAGGTTATCACAGCGAAAGCTCCAGAGGCAGTAGTAAAACTGTCGACGCATAGACGCTAGCGTATGTGCAATCGATAGCTCGGGTCGATTTCAGCATGCGGGTTCTGCGGGTTCTGCGGGTTCTGCGGGTTCTGGTTTCTCATTTTTTTAGAAAGCGCATCATGAATCTGCGACTTGTTAGAGAGATTTTCACTGAAAAAAGTAGTATAGGCAGCCTCTACGTGAATGAGGTGTTTGAGTGTTTTACTCTGGAGGACAGGATACGCCCGGTCAAGGTAAAGGGTAGCACCGCGATCCCATATGGACACTACGAAGTCATCATCAGTTATTCAGAGCGATTTAAAAAGCCCTTGCCTTTGTTGCTGGCAGTGCCAAATTTTGATGGAATACGGATACACCCCGGCAACACCGACGTAGATACAGAAGGCTGCATTTTAGTCGGCGTAGAAAGACTTCCAGATGAGATCAGGCAGAGCAAAATTGCTTTCGACAAGTTATTTAAACAGCTGCTGGCCGCAGCAAAAATTGAGAAAATTTTCATAGAAATACTTCAATAACTCTCAATAAAGACGGCAATTGATAAGAACAATTTCCCGGACAGAAAACCCAACCCATCGCAGATAAAGGAAGCGACATGTTAATCAGCATCGTTAACCGCTCTAAAAAAATCACTGACGAGCAAGTACAGACAGCGGTGCGTGCTATCAATCGTCAGATAAAAGAAGATTTTGAACCCTACTGGAGCTTTGGGGCGACGCTGAGACTAGAGGGCAGAATCGGCAGAGATGTGAATAAAAACACTCTGGCAGAATTGCGCGGAGACGCGATACTCTATCTCGCCGACAAGGCCGATGTAGAAGATGCGCTAGGCTATCATGATGCGAATTTTCGCGGCATTGCTTACGGTTTTGTGTTCACCCAATTGTGCGAGCAGCTCAAAGAAAGTTGGACCGTAACGCTGTCGCATGAGGCGATGGAATTGATCGGTGATGCGCAAGCTAATCTGCTGGTGCAGGGGCCGCACCCTAGCACCCCGGGTAAAGAAGTGTTTCACTGGTTTGAGATGTGCGATGCGGTGCAATCGGACACCTATGCCATTGACGATGTTGAAGTATCGAATTTTGTCTTACCGTTGTATTTCACCACTGAAGAACAGGAAGGCGGGCGCAATGATTTTCTCGGCCGGCTGACTAAAGGCAAAGCGCTCAACTCTTTTGGCGTCAACCCGGGTGGCTATGTAGGTTATTACGATCCGCAGTCGCGCACCCATGAAACCTATGCGGCCCCTGATGACAAAAAAGCCCAGCAACGCATACAGATCAAGAGCAAGGTAAAATTTGGGCGCAGTTATGTGCGCAAGCGCGCCGATGCGACTATCGTCAAAGAGCAGGAGCACAAACGTATCTTGGGTGCCAACCCAACAACCAGTGTGGCCACGCATCCCGACCCGATACGCCACGTGATTGTGCTAATGCTAGAGAACCGCTCTTTCGATCACATGCTGGGAGACGCCAGCAAGATCTACCCGGATCTGGAAGGCATACCTCAGCATGGCCCCAGCTATCAAAATACCTCGTCCACCAGCAAAATATCCTACTCACAAAAACCCAATGCTATGAACAAGATCAGCATCGGCATGCCGCATGAATTTGTCGATGTGATGGCGCAGCTAGGCAGCGCCAGCGTGCCGCCCATGGGCGGCTTTGTCGATTCTTATCTGGGTGTGGCTGGAGTCAAGGAAAGCAATCCTGGGCAAGTCGAGCAAGTCATGAGCTATTTCCCTTTCGGCGCTACTCCGGCCAAAGATAGTTTGCCGGCCTTGCATGGCCTGGCACGCAATTTTTTAGTGTGCGATCACTGGTTTTCATCGATGCCGGGGCCGACCTGGCCGAACCGTTTCTTTGTGCACAGCGGCACTTGCCTGGGTCGAGTGCTGATGCCTTCACGTCAGCATCCGGCTAACTTGTTCGGCAACAATCAGGACACCATCTACGATCGCCTCGACGATGCCTATAAAACCTGGCGTATCTACCATCAGGGTGTGCCGCAAAGCATAGTCTTGACTAAGCTCTTACCTAAGCTACTCACTTCACATTACTCTGGCATGAAAAATTTTTATACCGACGTCGCCGGTCCTGAGAGTGATTTTCCGAACTATGTGTTTATCGAGCCGGCCTATTTCGGTGCCGATGAAAACGATCAACACCCGCCTTCCGACGTAGCGCTGGGCGATCAGCTGATCGCCAATGTGTATCAGGCGCTGCGCGCCAATCAAGAATTGTGGGAGTCGACACTCTTGATCGTTACTTATGACGAACATGGCGGATTATTTGATCATGTACCACCGCCCTTGACAGTCGCGCCCGACCCACACACCAAGGAGTTTGCTTTTAACCGTTTAGGCGTAAGGGTGCCCGCCATCCTAGTCTCGCCGTGGGTCGATCCCGGTGTATGCAAAACGCAGTTTGAACACAGCAGTATTTTGCGTTACTTGTGTGATAAATGGGCGATGCCGGCCTTGAGCGCACGCACCAGCAGCGCAGCAGGCGTGTATCAGTGCAAGAGTCTGTTAGCAGAGCTGAGCAAACGCAGCAGCCCACGCACTGACACGCCTGCCACGATAGGTGCCAGCGCTGCGACTGCCTTGAAGAAAGCCGGTCGCAGCGCAGCGCCAGCAACACCGGTCGAAGGCTCACGCGAAGCCCTGATGTATTTTGTCGCCAATCTTCCCGACGACGTGAAGGCAAAACCTGCTGCCCGTAAAGTGACCGCGGCCAGCGCGACTAGCTCAGCCAAGCTCAAGCAAATCAGCGATAAGGAATTGCGCATACTTGCGGAACAAAAATTTGCCAGCTTGCTTGCGGAAAAAACGACAGCTGCTGCTGCCACAAAGAAAAAAACAGTGGCTAAGTAATCGCGCTCGCTTTGGGAGTCTGACTAGTTTTTATGAAAAAAATGGCATGCTGCCAGCGCGCATATCTGATGCGGCTGACAGCCGTGCCTTGCGAATTAAAGTTCGAATTGCGACGGTAAAAGGATAAAAATACAAAGGTTTTGCTCGTTACAGGAGTAGCTTTGTGTTGTTCTTAACCAAGGAAATCGCAATGGAATTTACTCATCTCAAAGCTAAACAGCGCTCCCAGATTGAACGTCTCTTAGTGTCAAAAACCAGCGTGAGCGAGATTGCCAGCGCAGTTGGGGTAGATCGTTCGACCATTTATCGCGAGATCAAGCGAGGTAAGGTAAATCAAAAATACAACGCCCTCGCGTCCAATGAAAGGACGCTTAAACGCATTGCCAAAAGCGCGGCCAATCATCCAACGAAGCCTAAAGAAATATGGCCGCTGGTACGGTATTTATTAAATCAGGAATGGTCTCCAGACGAAATCAGCGCACGTTTGCGCATTGCTGGCAGCGAAGAGAATTGGTCTATCAGTCACCAAACGATCTACAACTGGATCCGGCGTACCAAGAGTGCTTTGAATAAAAAATTACGTCGCTATCAGCTTGCCAAGGTCTGGAAGCCCGCCAAATCTAGCTATCCGGCCGGTCGCAAGAGTATTCGACAACGTCCCAAAGACGCGCTGACAAGAGAGATTGCCGGTCACTGGGAAGGCGACACCATCCGCGGACAGTCACATCATCACTGCCTACTCACCTTGGTCGAACGCAAAAGCTTGTACACCAAAATTTCTCCCGTCTTGCAAAAGACGGCCATCATTGTTGCCGCTGCGGTTGGAAAGGAACTTAATGGACTGCCAGCCCTTTCACTGACCTTAGATAATGGCTGTGAATTTGCGCACTTTAAAGACATGGGCTTACCTGTCTTCTTTGCCGATCCTGGTCGCCCTAGACAACGGTCACGCAATGAAAACACCAATGGTTTGATCCGTCAATACATACCAAAAAGAATGCGTCTGAAGACACTTTCCAATGCGCGCATTCAACACATTGAGGACCGCCTTAACCATCGTCCCAGAAAAACTTTAGGCTATAAAACGCCACATGAAGTACTATTTAATTTACCACCTAATTCCGTCGCATTTCGAACTTGAATTCGCCTGCCTGCCCGCAAACCCGCATGGGATATGCGTAACAGGCCGATGTCATTTTAAATTTGTAAACCTATTTTTCTACGGAGTTGCTGTCGCGCGCTTTGTCGGCGAAGGCGCCCATCTTGATCGCTGCCTGGGTCGCCATTGCATCGGCTTTGAGCGCCACATCGGCCGCCCTTAAGGCCAGTTGCTCACCAACCAGCGCTGCTTTGGAGGCGACTTCATTGGCCGCTTGGGTGCTGCTGTCCCACACTTGATCGGCCACCAGACTGGCGCTATCGGCTAGCTCTGCCGCCTTAAACGAAACTTGTTCGGCCAGCACATTAGCGGCATCGGCTGCTTGCGCCGCTTTCATGGCGAGCTCATCACCCACCAGCAAAGCCTTGGCGCTGGCTTCACTGGCAGCCAGTTTGCCGCTATCCCAGGCTTGGTCGGCAAATTCAGCAGCGGTGGCCGCAGCCACTTTTGCGATCACCTCTAGATTTTTTTCAGTCTCATCCAAAAACTCTGACAGCTTATCGCTTAATTGGCTCATGTTATGACTCATGGTCGTGCTCCTGATTGGGAAAAAATTCGCTACTCGAATAGTGTATATCATGACTTTGCTGGTTTTTTCAATATTGCACAACACTCAGCCTTGTCATAGCTAAGTCACATTTACTTATTAAAATTTTATGATAATTTCCTAAAACCAAACTGAAAGCCACTCATGTCGCCGAAAAAAATTCTACCTTTGTTATTGCTAGCGGCATTTGCCACGCAAGCTGCCAACGCGAGTATTTCTTTATTGGCGATCGGCACTTTAGATGGCAGTGGCGCTGATCTGTCTGCAAAAACTTCAGGTCTGCTGGAAAATGGTCTGGCCGGTAATTTACTCGGTGGCGTAGGCTCAGGCCTGGCATGGGCGGGTGGCAATACCTTTATCGCAACACCGGATCGCGGCCCCAACGCCACCGCCTATAATCCGCTGGTGGACGACACCACGTCTTACATCGCCCGCTTTCAAACTATTAAACTGGCGATGACCCAGAACACCTCGGGTTCTGGGCTGGCTTACAATTTGGCCCCGGTACTCAGCGCCACCACTCTGTTATCCAGCGCCACGCCTTTGGCGTATGGCACAGGCGCACTGGGCACGGGCACCGTAGGTGGCACATCGTATTCTTTAGGAAGTGGCGTGCCGTTACTCAATGCGATCGACAAAACCAATTATTTTACTGGCCGCTCGGATAATTTTGATGCTAGCAAGACTTCAAGCAACCCGAATAATGCGCGCTTAGATCCGGAAGCGGTGCGTGTCTCCAACGACGGCAAGAGCGTTTTTGTGTCCGACGAATACGGACCTTACGTCTACCAATTTGATCGTGCCAGCGGTACCCGCATTAAATCGTTTGAATTGCCATCCAATCTCGCGATTAGCAAGCCGAGCGCACAAAGCAGTATAGAAATTGCAGGCAATAGCAGCGGCCGCGTTACCAACAAGGGTATGGAAGGTTTGGCGATCTCGCCAGACGGTAAAACCTTGGTGGGCATCATGCAGGCTCCGCTGGCGCAAGACAGTAACAAAAACCTGCGTATCGTGACGATCGATATCGCTTCCGGAGCAACCCATCAATATGCCTACAAACTGAGCAGCGGTAGCGGCGTGAGCGAAATCGTCGCACTCAACGATCACCAGTTCTTAGTCGACGAACGCGATGGCAAAGGCCTGGGCGACGGTACTTCGGCAGTAGCAAAACAAATCTTTAAAATCGATCTGGCGGGAGCCCAGGATGTCAGCGCCATGAGCGGTGATTTAAGTTCTAAAGCAGTCAAAAAATCTTTATTGCTCGATGTGGTGAGCACCCTGAATGCGAACGGCATTAGCAGCAATAATATTCCCTCAAAAATAGAAGGCATGGCTTTCGGTGAAGATCTGACGATCAAAGGTGTCAAGACTCACACCCTGTTTATCGCCAACGATAATGATTTTGTCGTAGGCAGCGCAGGCCATAATAAATTCTACGTATTTGGCGTGACCGACGCCGATCTGGGTGCTGGTTATAGCTACACCGCACAAGCGGTATCGGCAGTGCCAGAACCAAGCAGCTACGCCATGTTATTGGCTGGTTTAGCATTTGTCGGTGTCGCTGTGCGCAGAAGAAAAAACTAAAATACTGCACGCTGCTAACAAGATAAAAACCGAACTCGTTTCGGTTTTTATCGTTTACGACAACACTTCGTCATCTCTCGTAGCGCGACAGAGCACAAGCAAGCGCAGCTGGTATAGAATTCTCATCACTTATTCTTGAGGTGATGCCATGCAAGTTCTTGAACTCGATCATCTGCAAATTGCGATACCGGTTGGTGGCGAGGCGCTGGCCAGGGAATTTTACGCCGACATCTTGGGCATGCCTGAATTGCCTAAGCCGGTACTGATGCAGTTACGCGGCGGTGCCTGGTTTGCCTGTGGCGACCGCCAAATTCACCTCGGCGCCGAAGTTAATTTTCAGCCAGCCAAGAAAGCCCATCCGGCCTTTATCGTCAGGGATCTCGACGCGCTGTGCGCGCTGTTGCGGGCGAGCGGCTATGCGGTGTTAAAAAATGAGGAATTGCCGGAAGTGCGAAGAGTGTTTACCGAAGACCCGTTTGGCAATCGTATCGAATTAATCCAGAGCAAGTACGTTGCCTGAAACTGTCACTTAGCGCAGACCGAAATTGCCGGTTTGCCGGATCCTGGGCCCAAGTCTGAGCAGATTTGAACGCCCGCCGCTAGGGAAAGCAGCTGTCGCTGGTTTATACTAGCGGGCTTAGCACTTCGCATTTATAGAAAGAAATCATGTCTACCCTGCCAGCTTGCCCAGTATGTTCTATGGAAAACACTTATCCTGACGGTGAGAATTATGTCTGCGCCGATTGCGGCCACGAATGGCCTATGGTGGCTGCGGCAGCGGCCGATGACAACGACGAGCGTATCGTGAAAGATGCCCTGGGCAATGTCTTGTCGGATGGCGATGCGGTGGTTTTGATCAAGGATCTGAAGGTCAAGGGTTCGTCGATTACTCTGAAGATGGGCTCAAAAGTAAAAAGTATCCGTCTGGTCGGTGGCGATCATGAAGTCGATTGTAAGATGGACGCTGGTAGTTTTATGTTAAAAGCCTGCTACCTGAAAAAAGCCTAAAAACTTGCTTACCAACCACAGGCACGATCGGGCCTGTGGTGCCAGTGTTGCAAAAGTCGCGCTTCGCGACGTTTTCAGTATTTTCCTTTGTCTAGGCACAAAGTCGTTTCTGTATTTAGTCCTACAATGAGTTTTTGTCGCATTTTTGTGGAGAACTTCCCTTGCTGGCAGCTTACATAACTCACCCTGATTGCCAAAAGCATGAAATGGGCGTGGATCACCCCGAAGCTCCTGCGCGTATCGGTGCGATCAATGATCAATTGCTCATCACCGGTCTGCTCGACTATATGCAAAGCTATGAAGCGCCATTGGCCAGCACTGCGCAATTAGAGCAAGCCCATTCACCGCTGTTTGTGCGCGATGTCGAGGCGCACCGTCCTAGTTCTGGCTATGTGCAGGTGGATCCTGATACCCGCATGAACCCGTTTACCTTTCAGGCCGCCAAACGTGCCGCCGGCGCCGCGGTGCTGGCCACCGATCTGGTCATCAAGGGCGAGGCGCGGGTGGCTTTTTGCAACGTAAGGCCGCCTGGCCACCATGCCGGGCGCGCCTCTGCAGCTGGTTTCTGTTTCTTCAATAATGTCGTGGTCGGCATCCGTCATGCGCTCAATGTGCATGGTCTGGAGCGGGTGGCACTGATAGATTTTGATGTGCATCATGGCAACGGCAGTGAAAACATCCTGCATGAAGATCCCCGCGTACTGATGTGCTCGACCTTTGAAGAAGGCGTCTACCCGTTCTCCGGTGCGGTACCCATGGGCCCCAACATGATCAATGTCAGCCTGCCTAGCCGCTCCGGTAGTAAGGCTTTTCGCGCCTCGGTCAGCGAAACCTGGATCCCGGCGCTAGAAAAATTTAAACCGCAGATGATCTTTATCTCGGCTGGCTTTGACGGCCACCGTGAGGACGATATGGGCAATCTGGGTCTGGTGGAAGACGACTACGCCTGGGTCACCGCACAAATCGTCAAAGTCGCCAACACTTACGCACAGGGGCGCATCGTTTCCTGTCTGGAGGGCGGCTATGTTTTATCACCTCTGGGGCGCAGCGCTGCGGCCCACGTCAAGGTGCTGATTGGTGCCGATTAGGCAATTACGCTAGCTTCAGGGATAATCATTGTTTTTTTAATAGTGTCGTCCATGCCTAGCTTACAGTTCCGTCGCGCAGTGAGCGCCGACATCCCCGCCATGCAAGTGATACGTCTGGCGGTCAAAGAAAACGTGCTGAATAATCCGGCCCGCGTGCCCGCTCAGATGTACGAGGACTATCTCGATCAACTCGGACGCGGCTGGGTCTGTGAAGAGCAAGGCAAGATCATAGGATTTTCGTATGCAGCCAGCGCCGACGCCTCGATCTGGGCGCTATTTGTCAGCCCGGATGCCGAAGGCAAAGGCGCAGGTGCGCCCTTACTCAAACTGGCAAGCAATTGGCTGTTTAGCCAGGGCCATCAAAAAGTCACGCTGGGTACCGCGGCCAATACCCGTGCCGACCGTTTTTATGCAAAACAAGGCTGGACACGCGGTGAGATGAAAGATGCGATAGAAGTGTTCTACACGCTAGAGCGACCGCAAGTATAAAAGGGCGGTCTAAAGTTCCAAGTCGCCCCTGCCAGCGCGCATATCCCATGCGGGCTGCAGGCCAGGCAGGCTGGAAAGCCGCATGGAATATGCGCAAGCGGCGCCTGCGTATTTTGAGCGCCACTCAATACACATCGCGCCGATACCGTCCTTGTGCACCGAGTTCTTGTAAATGCGCGGCACCGAGAATAGTGCTGAGTGCCTCGCTCACTCCGGCGGCCATGCCTTGCAGACTGCCGCATACATAAATGGCGGCACCTTGCGCCACCCATGTACGTAGGCTATCGGCTTGTTCTAGTAGTTTGTCTTGCACATAGCGCGCCTGAGTTTGATCGCGCGAAAACGCCAGATCGAGTTTCTTCAAAACCCCGCTAGCGTGCCAGGCTTGTAGCTCATCCTGATAAAAATAATCGTGTTGCTGATGGCGCTCGCCAAACAGTAGCCAGTTGCGATGATGACCTTGCCGGGCTCTCTGTTTCAGATGGGCACGCAAACCTGCCAGCCCGGTACCGTTACCGATCAGTATCAGCGGTCTGTCATCGAGCGGCGCATGAAAGGCGCGGTTCTCGCGTATACGCAAAGCGATCTGGCTACCGCAGGCGGCATACTCGGTCAACCAGCCAGAACCTAAACCCAGAGCGCCATCCTCCAGACGGATTTGCCTTACCAGTAATTCTAGCTGGCCATCGGCCGCGATCGAGGCAATAGAATAAGCGCGATGCGGCAGCATAGGTAGTTGCGCAACCCAACTCAGCGTACTCGCTTCTGGGTTAGTCTCCGGATTAGTTAGCGCCCATGTGTCGGGCAAAACTCTATGCCGCAGATGCTGGCGCAGGCTAAGTTTTTGTTCGCCTATGCTTAGCGGGCTTTCGCCATTTAAAGCATGCTGGCGTAGCCAGTGATCGATCTGCTGCGGCGTATTCTGCGGACCGATCTCAGCAATATCGCCGGCCTGCCACAAGGTCGTACTGTGTTGCGTGTCGGCCACTAAGCCTAGTGTCAGATGAAAAGCCGGTGCGCCGGCGCTGCCAGGATTAAGCAGGCTGCGCTCATGCAGTATCCAATCGGCATAGGGCGCGGCACGCCAATCCATCGCCAGGCTAGTCCCTGCTGGTGAGTTCAATCTCTGACTCAGTTGCAGCTGCCAATCGGCTAAGGCGGCTGGATCGCCCTGATCCACTTCTATCAATTCAAACCAGGCCTGTGCCTGCTGTTGTTGCAGCGATTGCTGCAAGCTATGTCCGAACGCACAGTAATGGCGATAATGACGGTCACCCAAGGCGAGTATCGCATATTGCAAAGAATCTAAAGGCTGGCCAGGCTGACTCAAACTATGCACAAAATGCGCGGCACTATCGGGCGCATCGCCCTCACCGGTAGTGCTGACGATGAACAAGACGCGGCGCGCCTGCTGCAACATAGCACGGTCAAATTCTGAGATGCACAGCAAACGCAAGGCGAGATCGAGCCCCTGCAAGGCCTGCGCGGTTTGACGGGCGAGCCGCCCGGCGTAGCCAGTCTGGCTGGCATAGACGATATACACAGTGTGCGCTGCATCTTGCGTCCCAGCGCTCGTTGCCAAAGGGCGGGCGCGCCAAAAATACGGCAAACAAAACGCGCCATAGGCCAGTAGCAAGAGCATGGCCGCCAGATTGCGATCGACGGTGTGCGCTGGCAACTGGCTCAGCAATAACAAGGCCGCAGCTATCAGACTTAGTGCCAGTACGGCAAACAAGCGATGGTAGCCACGCCAGTTCAAGAGTTTTTGTACGCCCGTCATAGCACTCTCCCTTACGACAACATGAGGCGCATGGCCTGGCTCATGCTCTCGCGATAGCCATCTTTGGTTTTACTGATGAAGCGGCAAGCCAGGCGCCATTCTTCGGCATACGCCATGCCCTGCTTGAGCCCCATCACCATCAGCGCGGTGGCGAGCGCATCGGCCACCATGCACTCGGCATGTAGCACCGTGACCGAAGCCACACTATGCGTGAGCGGATAGCCGCTGCGCGGATCGATACTGTGCGAAAAATTGCGATCACCGAGCTGTATTTGCTGGCGGTAATCACCCGAGGTGGCGATAGCCCAGCCATGCAGCGCCAATATGGTGCTGCTGTCGTTGGCGGCGGCACTACCCTGCGCTGCTTGGGTGGCCGGATGCTCTAACTCTACCCACCACGGCTGTTGATCTTGCTTGATGCCATAACCGCGCAATTCGCCGCCAACTTCGATCAAATACGAGACCACGCCCTGACTCTGCAGCCAGCGCGCCACCTGGTCTACCGCATAGCCCTTGGCGATAGAAGACAGATCTAAGGACAAGCCGCCAGGCTGGCGTACTCTGCGCAAGAGTCTATCAACCTGTACGCGCTGCCAACCGGCGTCTTGCATGGCGGCCGCGATGGCATTGGCGTTTGGCATTGTTTGTGGCTTAGACTTGGGGCCAAAGCCCCACAGGTCGACCAGCTTACCGATACTGGGATCGTAAGCACCAGCAGTTTGTTGCGCCAGATACAGCGCGTAATCGAGCACCTGAAAAAATTCTGCCGGCAGCACATGCCAAGTTCCTGCTGCGGCATGATTAAATTTGCAGAGATTGGAATGACTTTCCCAATGGCTCATCTGCGCTACTACTTGGGCCAGTTGCCGCTCTATCCCCAGTTGCAAATATGCGGGCGAGATGCTGCCAGAGACCATCAACTTGACCGTCCAGTGCGTGCCCATAGTCGCACCTTGCAGTTGGCGCAACTGGGCATCAGCGGGCAGCTCAGGCGGCGTCTCTAAGCTGGTCGGTATTAGTACCCGTTTAGAATTTATGGTATTGGCCATGCGAGGCATCCTTGCTAGCGATTGCTGGGATTTTTAAAACTAGCACCACTCAAGTCGAAGCGGGTTACCCAGCCTGAGTGGCACATCAAAAACGGTGAGCTACACAACGGGGCGCATTTACTGTGGCAATACCTCTAGGGTTGCCACATAATTGGCGCGTCTTTCTTTTGCCGCAGGCACGCTGCTGTTTTTATCGCTGACACTCGCCTCCATCCAATACATGCCCGCGCCCTGCCAATTAACCGTGAACTTACCCTCGGCGTCGGTGCTGATGCTTTGCTCGCCAAGGTTCTGGCGATAGCGTATGCCTCCGGCGATCACGGTCACCTTGACCGCTGCTGCCGGTTTGCCATCGAGCAGCAGACGAAACTGCGCAGGCTCACCAGCCATCAAATCATTCGGATGCGTGATCGGATCTAGCTCCAAACCCTTGCCGGTAATTTCCAGCGCTTTTTTGTCGGGTTTGCCATTGCTCACAAAGGTTTCGATACGTCCCTGCATCTGCGTCACTTGCAGCGCTTGTGCGCTGGCCGGGATTTCTTTCGTCAGCGCCTCAGCTGTACCGCGCCAACGTTTGGGCACGCCTTGCTCTTTGTAATTGGCGAATAGATTCTGATTTAACAGACTCAGTTTATACGTGCCTTTTTGACTCAGGCGCAGATCAAAACTGCTGCGATATTTACCGGTGCTGGCGTTCTCGGCTTTGGCGGCGCTGCCATCTGGCGTTGCGATCACCAGACTATCTAGCTGCAAAGGCACATGATCAAAATAAAACAGATCGGTGGCCGCGGCCGCATCAAAGCTGACCCAGGGTGTATTGCCCGCCACGACGGTGGCGCTAGGCAGTAAAAAAGTGCGATGCGCTTGTGCAGCGAGCGGTGTTATCAGTGCGGCACACAGCAAAAGATGCAGGCTAAAGCGTGGCGAAAAAGAGCGGGTCGACAGGTTTTTCATACTGAGTTTTCTTTAAAGGTAAGCAAAGTGGGGAGGCTTAAGATTTTATGTTGAGGGTAATTAGCCCCAACTCATTGCTACCCTGCACCTTGATTTGTTGATCTGCTTTTCCCGACCACTGAAACGGTACTTTGACGACCTCGCGGCCACCGCCTTCGCGTGCTGCCTCGACCAGCAATTGATAATCGCCGGCCGGTAGTTTGGCCAGCACGCCCTTATCGCCCGAGAAGCTCAGGCTATGTTCGCCCACCACCCGGGTCGCGCCGCTGACACCATCCGCAGGCAACTGCAAATCGCGACCGCTACGACGCCACCACTGGCGCATGTCCTTGAGCCATTTTGCGCCCTCGTTATCGCGCTTCTTGAGGTCGTACCAGACCGCCAGATTACCGGCCAAGCTTTGATCCGGGCGCTCTATCCAGACCGCCACATACGGACGGTGATATTCCGCCACATTGATACGCGGCACTTCAATTTTCAGGCTCAGATCCGCCGCCATCACAGGCGCGGCGATCAGACTACCAATAGCAAACGGGAGTAACTTACGCATAGAGAATGATCCTCAGGAAGTAAAAAATGAATTCAATGAATGAACACGATCGCCAATAACACTGGCAGCAGTAAGCCCAGCGCCACCACCGGCCAGGTCGCCCGGCGGTTACCGGCATGCATTTGCAGTAGCAGCAAACCAGTCAGGCAAAAAATCAGGCAGGCGATTGCAAAGGCGTCGATAAACCAGCCCCAGGCAGCGCCGGTATTGCGGCCCTTATGCAAGTCATTAAAATACGCGACCCAACCACGCTCGGTTTTTTCATATTCCAGCGCACCGCTGTCCAAATCGATGCGTAACCAGGCATCGCCACCGGGGCGCGGCAAAGCGATGACTAACTCTTGCGGCGACCATTCAGGCGTCTGCTGAGTCACGCTAATTGCCAGCGTTGCGTCTATCCAGCCAGCCACCGCCGGCGGCAAGGACGACGGCGCAGTTGCTGGCGTAGCGCTCAACTGCGCCTGACGCGCCTGCAAAATTTTCAACAAAGAAGGCGGCATTTGCGCCTCTTTATGCGTCAACACTGGCTGCGCCTCGATCTGCGCTGAATGATTCAGGGTGATCCCACTGACGGCAAACATCAGCATCGCCATCAAACACAGTGCTGAGCTGATCCAATGCCATTGATGCAATTGCCGCATCCAAAAAGCCCGCGTCTGCTGGCGTGCGGCGGCGGGCTGAAACGCGCAAGCGGGCATAGCGGAATGTTGAGTAACAGGAGAATCTGGGCTAGACATGACAGCAATAAAAGAAAATCAGATTTTCATGTAAATGATAATGATTCGCAATTATACATATAAAAATTCTAGTGAAGAAAAATTTCTAGATTTAAATAAAAAGGCAAAATATTGACAGAACACATATCAATTACAATGCTCCTTTTCCTATATCCCGCTGAATATCTCGTCTCTCACTTTAAGAAATATCCAATATGAAATTGTTAGCCTTTGCCGCCAGTAGTAGTAAAAAATCGATCAACCTGCAATTGGTGAGACACGCCGCCAGTTTGCTGCAGGATGCGCAGGTCGAAGTGCTCGATTTGAATGATTATGAACTCCCCTTATTCAGTGTCGACCAGGAAGCATTGCTAGGGCAGCCAGCTTTGGCGCAAGCCTTCCTGGCAAAGATCGCTGCCAGCGATGCTTTGCTGATCTCTTTTGCCGAACACAATGGCTCGTATAGCGCTGCATATAAAAACCTGTTCGATTGGTGCTCACGGATTAATCCCAAAGTTTTTCAGAATAAGCCTATGGTATTGCTATCCACCTCGCCAGGCGCACGCGGCGGTGCCAGTGTGTTGGCGGCAGCGACTAATTCGGCGCCTTTTTTTGCCGGCCAGGTGAAAGCCAGCCTGGCGATTCCTAGCTTTTATGAGAATTTTGATGTCGCACTGGGTAGCCTTAACAAGCCCGATCTGCAACAGCAATTAGTTCAGGCGCTGAACAGTTTACAGGCTTAAAACCCGCGATTGCACTAAAATGCGGGCCTTATCGTAATCACGCATTTTGCTGCCGCTGGTAGAAACACCCATGACACAAATCCACTTACCGCACGCTGTCGCTCGTCTGCGTGCCTCCCGCCTGCTGCGTAGTACCAGACCGTTTCTGGCGCGTGGCGGGCCGCATGGCGAGCGCTGTGGCGGCTGCCGGCTGATCCTCAGCCATTGCCTGTGTGCCTTGCGCCCGGTGGTGCCTACGCGCGCCGCAGTATGCCTGATCATGGCTGAGCATGAGACCCTAAAACCGAGCAACACCGGCTGGCTGATTGCCGATGTGCTGCCCGATACCACAGCATTTGGCTGGGCCCGTACCGAAGTAGACCCTGCGCTACTAGCTTTGCTGGCCGACCCGCAATGGCAGCCGTACGTGGTGTTTCCAGGCGAGTTTGTGACGCCGGACAGAGTGGTCACAGAATTGCTGGCAGACGACGTTACTCACCAAGTTGCTGATGAAATATCAGGACAGCAAAGCAAACGGCCGCTGTTTATCTTGCTCGATGCCACGTGGCCAGAAGCGCGCAAGATCTTTAAAAAAAGCCCCTATCTAAATCAATTTCCGGTGCTCAGTCTGGCACCAGAACAAGTGTCACGCTATCGCCTGCGCCGCTCACGGCGCGACGATCATCTATGTACTTCTGAGGTGGCTGCCTTGTGTCTGGCACTAGCAGGCGAGACACTGGCAGCGCACACTTTAGAAGCCTATCTGGATGTATTTACCGAGCACTACCTATGCGCCAAGCAACAGCTCAAGCTCGACCGCGACGACGCGGTGCATCAGCGCTTAAGGGATTTACGCCTGCCGTAACAGGCGCTGCCAGATCCGCCCCTGCCGAACTCTAACTCTAACTCTAACGCTCCCCCTTTCAAGCGCGGCAAAGTACGCTCCATGTAGGAGCTGTAATTCTGCCGCGCTGCACCCGAGTAGGGGGGGTTAGAAGTTCCCAAAACTGGTCACGCAAGCTGGATGCGGCCTGTAGAGCAAAATCCTGCCACCAGGCGCATACAGATTGCGGATTCACCTGCGGCGATTGCCAAACCCGGCTGCACATACAACGCATAAATCTCTGCAAAAACTTCATCCTGTCTGCACATAGGTACAGCATGCTCTGAGCGTGGACTATTTAACCAGGAGCGATCAAATGAAGAGTTTATTCCAGATGGCGGCGCAAGATGCGCGCGCATGCGCCAGCGAAATGGCGACGATGGCGCTAATGCTGCCAGTGCGGGTATTGACGCAGGTGTCGGGGAAATTATCGGAGCAGCTGTCGGAACCATTGCGTGCGAGTCAGTATAAGACCGCGCAAGCAACGCCTACCCCAGATCAAAACCCAGCCGCAACCCGAATCACGCTGATCGACACCGAGGTCAAGCTGCGTCTGCTGGGAGCGATTGCCAATGTAGTGGTGACGCGCAAATACCGCAATCAAGGCAGCACCGCGCTTGCAGGTCTGATCGTGTGCAGTGCCAGCACCGGCCTGTATGCTATCAAGCTGCGCTTAGGCGATCGGGTACTTCGATCAGGTATCCGTGCTCCAGGCGCGGCCAAAACGGCAGACCCCGCGCCCGCCAGCAAGCGCATCATGCTAGCGCTATGCCAGATCAGGCCTGACCAGGAGATCAGCTTAGAACTACGATATACCCAGCTGTTGTGTGGCAGAACCGGCGAGTAGCAAAAATTCTGCAAATAGTGCAGGCAACTAGTATCAAGCAAAAGGGCCAGCACCTTGATGATGCTGACCCTTTTTTAGATTTTCTTTTTAGGCTATGTTGATTGGTGAAGCGACTCTTAGTCGCCCGACTTAAATAGCAGTCTTAACGATAAAATGGTTCTACCGCGCCTTTGACTTTGATCATCAGCGGTTGGCCCTTGCGGTCGACCGCTTTACCAGCGGGGACTTTAATCCAGCCTTCGCTGATGCAATATTCTTCGACTTCCAGGCGTTCTTTGCCGTTCAGATTAATGCCGACTTCGTGTTCGAACACGGCTGCACTGTAGTAAGGGCTGCGTGGATCAACCGACAGACGGTCGGGAAAAGGGGGAAAAGTAGTGGTATCGTTCATGCCCGCAATTATCCACTAGAAAACCTAAGAGTTCAATTGCCGCTCGCTTAGCATTCCAATCGCCAAGGGAACACGCAATCCCGGCGCGGCCTGCAGACCAATATCGCGCCAGAAGGCGCATGGGGATTGCGGGAGCGATTTTCTGGTTGGCACGCGCATAGCCGTCCGCCATGCTTGTTGCCACATTTTCAGGCAAAAATCTGCGTGAATAATTTACTCTTCCTGATGGGCTGTTGCAAGCTGGCGGCTAACGATGCCATCACGATCATGCTGCCGCCTAGTAAAATTTGAGCACTTAAATGTTCGTCTAAAAACAGCACCGCAAACATGGCACCGAATGCCGGTTCACTGCCTAGCAACAGCGCCACCTTGGTTGGTGTGCTGCGGCGGATCGCATAGTTTTGTGCGAAGAAGGCAAACAGTGTGCAAAATAGCACCAGGAACAAAGTCGCGCCCCAAAACTCTGGCGCCTGCGGCAAAGCCGGCAAACCGCTAGGACTACATAGCGCCAGGCTTAAGCAGCCAAACATCAAGACTCCGGCTTGCACCGCAGTGAGCGCCAGCGTCGATAATTGCTGATGTTGCGTCAGGCGTTTGCTCTGCACCATAAAAAATGCCCGTAAGGCAGCCGCACCCAGTATCAGGCCATCGCCTGGATTCAAGCTGATGGCCAGATTAGGTATCAGCAAAAACGCACCCAGCAGCGCCAGCGCGATTGCTGCCAGCGTGAAAGAGTTAGGCGCTTGTTTTAGCAGCAGCCATTCCACCAGGGGCGTCAACACCACGCACAGAGAAATCAAAAATGCCGCATTGGTGGCCGTGGTCAGTGCGATGCCATAGGTTTCACACAGAAAAATCGATAATAAAATCAGCCCCAGAGGCAGGCCTATGCGCCAGGCGTTTTTAATCTCGGCGTGCCGAAACTGCCTTAAGCTGGGTAGCAATAAAAAAAAGGTCAGACCAAAACGTAAAGCCAAAAATCCCAATACCGGGTAATAAGCCAGGCCAATTTTAGCCACGCCATAACTACAGCCCCAGACCAGGGCAACCGCAAACAGCATTAATTCAGCAAGGGGCAGGCGTTTCAGCATGGCGAATTTTATCTCTATTTCTATCGATGGAAGATGGCAGGCAAAGCTCAGCAAGCACTACCCGGGCAACGCAGCCACGCCGAAAGGCCAGCCTTGTAGCGATTATCGATCTATACTCTGATTTTGATAATCCAGTAATTTTGCATAGGACTTGTGCGTCATGAGCATCAATGATCGCCTCATCAATTTACTTCCGGGCCTGGCGGTGATGGTCAAGGTGATAGAAACCGGTAGTTTTTCGGCCGCGGCGCGCGCCTTAAATTGCATGCCATCGGCCGTCAGCCGGCAAATCTCCAGTCTGGAAGCCAGCCTCAAGCTGCAATTATTTGTCCGCACTACGCGCTCTTTACGGCTCAGCGAAGCGGGGCAAACGGTGGCGCAGTACGCCCAAGATATGCTGGCGGCAGCGCGCTCGGCCAGCACCGTCAGCGCGCTGAGCGCGCAGCCGCAAGGCCTGATACGGCTGAGCGCCCCGAAAGCCTACGCCAAGCAAGTGATACAGCCCCTGGTCGGCCCGTTTTTGCGTCTGTATCCCGAGATCAATCTGCAACTGTTAGTCACCGACCGCCCTACCGATCTATTGCAGGAAGATATAGATTTAGGGATACGCATCACCGATCAGCCGCCGCCCGGCCTGGTCGCCAAAGCTTTAATGGCGATCGACCAAATCTTAGTCGCCTCGCCCGCCTACCTGGCCTTGCGCGGCACACCAGATTCGCCACAAGAACTAAGCGGCCACGACTGCATCTATCTGGGCGAACATGCCAACGACAATCGCTGGGTCTTGCAGCAAGGCGGGGACAGCCAAAGCGTGCTGGTGCGTGGCCGCTATATCGCCAACAATACAGAAATGCGCCTAGCCGCTGCGCTCGACGATTGGGGCATCGCCAGCCTGCCGCTGTTCACCGCCCAAACCGCGCTGGCCGAGGGCCGCCTGCAACGCGTATTAGCCGATTGGCAGCTACTCACCGCCTACCGCGGCAGCGCCTATCTACTGTATCCACCAAACCGCTACCTGGCCCCCAAACTCAGGGTGCTGATTGATTATCTGGAGAGCCAATTGCGGGGCTGATACCTGCGCATAGCAAAGGCAATTTGAAAAGGGAACTTCTAAAAATCCGTTAATCGGGATGCAGCGCAAGGCGCAAACCGGAGCAATACGTCGGTATTGCGAGGATTTGCAACGCCGCGATGCGCCCGAGTATAGGGTTTTTAGAAGTTCCCAAAAACCATCACGCAATCCCGGTGCTGCTTGCAGGCCGATATCGTGCCACGAGGCGCAGGGGGATTGCGGATAAGCTTACCGCGCGTAGGGTGGGCACAGCATCATCGTGCCTACGCGTAAGGCTCAAGCAACAACACATCACGTTAAACCCATCCAACCAAAACCTCCATGCATCGATGTCGGTTCATCTCTGCGTGGGCAAAAAAACGTGCCCACCCTACCAGGCTGACGGCATGCGGCAAGTGTGGTTTGCGGGGCCTAACGCTGGCGCTGACCGGAACAGAACCATCGCTGCGAAGCCGCAGCTCTTGGTTGTGTTTCCGCGTCGAGCAAAATGTTATGCAACGTGGTCAACATAAACCCAAAGGCCAACGACGACAACTGTGCAGCAAACGACTGCTGCGTAATATAGCCGTTTGAAAAATCGCATGCGGCCGGGGTTGAGCTTTGGACCAGTGGCCAATAAGTACTCTCCCAACCCAAAAATCCACGCTGTTATCGCGCACAGACCGATCATCGAAAATATTGCGATCACAGACAAAGCAATGTGTTCGTTAAGTGGATTAGTGTCAATTCCTGCTGCGTCCCTTAACATTTGAAATGAGAGAATTCCAACAACAAATGCTGCTGCCTTCACTATGCCCGAGGTCGGATACATCATCCTCATGCGGACTCTCCTTGCGCATAACGCTGAATTGAGGTGAGCCGCGAAGCACAACTTATATGTAGAGAAAATACTTTCACGGCTTCATTCTCGAATGTAATGTTAAAGGGCGACACCCTCTGCGCAAGATATCTATTCCGCAAACGACAATAACTGATTGCATAGATGCGACAAGGGTACCGGTAACCCAATCTGGGAGGACGTAACTTAATGTTGTTCCGAAATACTGCCAGAAATAATATTTATTAGAAATGGCACCATCAAAAACTGCAAGGATAAAACCTGACGGAAAACAAACCGGCGCAAACGAGAATAAATATAAAAATTCAATCCCACTAAGTGATCCGTGACCATATGCACGAACAAATGCCACAAATTGAATCAATATACCGACATCGATCAACATCCACAGTCCCAAGAGTTGAGCGATGTTTCTACCTTCTTGCCTAATGGCGCAAACAAACCAAATCACCCAACAGAGTGCGAAGTAAATGCTTAAAAATAGAAATGGCCATTTTGCATTAACCATGCCAAAAGTGGCTGCAGCGAAACCACCTAGTGCCAATGTGTAGCCAAATTTCAGTATCCGTGTCATCGACATTTTTGCACTTTAACGTCGAATTGAAAGGCGCGCGCGCCAATCAGAAAATTTAAGGGACGTGCCTATTCGCGCGTCATTTTCGAATGTCATGTTATAAGTCATTTTGCTAAAGGCTTCCATTCTCCACCACCCCCGTGATAGGTCTCCGCATTCAATTGGAAACGTTGACCGCAGAAATTGCACTTAAAGAGATATTGGACAATATCATCCCATGCACCTGTCGCAACAAGTTGGCTAAAAGGTTGTGACCAATTACCTGTTCCATTTTCAATAACTGAAATAGTGTTATCGGCTACATTTTCCTGCGCAATGCTAATCGCTTGCTTCAAATGAGCTGGCAATTTTATTTTAAAAACCTTGCGCAGGTCTTTACACTTTTCGCAATCGGGCATATGTTTTCTAGGACTTATAACTTCAAATAGGGTGAAAAAAATTCCGCCTAACCTGGCGGTCTGTCCGCCTATCTTGGCGAGAAAATCCGATGGTACCTTCAAGTCCGCAGTCTTTTCGCAGTCTTACAAGAAACAATACAACCAAGTGCCGCGCCGAGTGCGCAAAAACCCAATAAAAGGGGAAGTTCATTAGTGCGAAAGAAATCGCCCTATTTACGCCCTGATATTCACTCAGAGGTGTGACGCCCAGTTCAATTGCAATTGTGCTGCACATGCCCATCAGAAGAGATGCCGGAACCGACAAAAACACGCCCATCGTGAATTTAAATCGAGGAGCAAGAATTGCGATTAGCACTGAACCGGAAAACGGACCTAGCAAAATAAGAAACAATCCTGATCCATCGTTGAGGTGTTCCGAAATCTTAAGGACATAGTAAATTGCATGGCTCACAGCAAAAATAGCTAGCCCGATGAAAAACGCTCGCAGAACCAAGTATCTCATTTGCAATTTAACTAGATATGTGCGACACCGTGACGGGCGAATCGGGCGAGTGACGCATAAAAATTTAAGAGCAAGCTCTCAAAACCCAAATCCAGCATGGCTTTCCGGAGATGTACTGTAAATGCGATCAGTACTAAAAAAATCGTGAAAAGCGTCATTGCTATTGGCTTTCATTCTATCAATAGTATTTGCATATTTGAAATAAAAATTACTTTTTTATTGTCCAGAATGCTAGCCCTGTGTGCGCGCTGTCAGCTTTTGCAGAGTAGCCTGCGCGCATTTTTTGCCACGTGCCTGGCGTGGGCTTACTAAGCATACTCCCCTCTAGTGTTTTTTAAGTGCGCAATGGATATATGCGCAAACAGGGGTATTCGACTATAAAAATCGGGGAGTATCTGTTTTTTGCGGATTTTTTATTGTACCGATGAAGCAGCTAACGCGTGCCGAGGCGTACGCCGTTGGTAGGCGCAATTTTCCGCGCTGGGTTCGCCGCTTTGAGTGTGCGCAGGCTGGCATACGCACTGGCTCGCAGAACTTTTATCACCACTTCCGGTCTAGCTAATGGCTAGGCAGTCCGCGTAGGGTGTATTAGGCGCAGCCGTAATACACCATTTAGATATTCCATGCGGCACATTGCACCTTACGCGTGCTCGGGCTGATGGCAGACTGCTTCAATGTTATTGCCTTCAGGGTCAATCACAAAAGCACCATAGTAATGCGGATGATAGTCGGGACGCAGGCCTGGCGCACCATTGTCCTTACCTCCGGCGGCCAGCGCGGCGCGGTAAAACGCATCGACCTGCGCGCGCGTCTGAGCCCGCCACGCTAGGTGACAGCCAATAGTTGCTGCTGGCCCGCCATAGGGCGAGGGGCCATCAATAAACCACACATCGGCTTTTTTGCCGTCCGGCTCAGAGGAATCCGGGTAGGCCAAGCCCAAAATGTTCATGCCATAGTTGCCTTCAAAAGCAACGCTGTAGCCCAAAGGTGCTAAGGCCGCGCTGTAAAACGCTTTGGTACGCCCAATATCGGCCACGCGGAAAGTCATATGATCAAGCATAAATAGTCGCTCCTGAGATGGATAAAGAAAGCGCATAGCGCGCCCCAATACTGTATATTCATACAGCTATGTTGGCAAGAGATTCAGACATATTTATTTTTATTTGCCAAAAAATGCGAAACCTATCGCAGCCTGGAAATACCGTAAAAAGCCCGCGCAGGGTGTCCGCGTAGGGTGTATTAGGTGCAGCCGAAATACACCATTTAGGCCTTCCATGCGGCGCAATTGATGAAGGCCATTGCAACCTACGCGTACTGGCGCATAGCAAAGACAATTCTAAAAACCATCACGCAATCCCGGTGCGGCTTGCAGGCCGATATGCCGCCACCAGGCGCATGCGGATTGCGGCTACGCTTACAGAACTTTTATGTGAACTATCGGTCTAGATTCTGGCACGCTTGCTAGCATTCATTTTTCCTCAAACAGAAAGAGCCGCATGAGCATACTCAGCACCAAACGCCTACGCCTGGTACCGATGAACGACAGTCATTTTGATGGTCTGTTCGCGATGAACAGCGATCCCGCCGTGATGCGCTATATCACCGGCAAGCCAGATACGCGGGCCGATACGCAGGCGATGATAGAGCGGGTAAAGGCGCGCTGGTTAGATTGCGGCTATTCGTGGTGGAGTTTTTTTGAGCTGGACAGCGAGCAAATCATCGGTGCCGGGTGCATCCAGCATCTGGGCCGCGATTCTGCCAATCCGCTAGAAATCGGCTGGCGTTTGCGTCAGGATAAATGGGGCCAGGGCTATGCCTCCGAGGCCGCTGAGTGCATGGCCAGCTTCGCCTTCGACACCCTGAAAACCGATCTGCTGTGTGCCGTCTGCCATCCAGAAAATACAGGCTCGGCCCACGTCATGAAAAAACTCGGCATGCACTACAAGGACCTGGAACGCTGGTATGAGATGGAGGTCGCGGTGTATCAAATGACAGGGAATGATTGGGCTAACCGTGCGTAGGTTGGATAAGCCTATGCGCAATCAATATGCGGCCTGCAGGCCAATATCCTGCCACGTGGCACATGGCGCTTACGCTTAGCATTTTAGAACTTCACTTTCTAATCGTACTGCGGATTGACCCTGGAGTAGCGCTGCAGTAAGCTAGCTGGCTTAGTGTTGGGTGTATTTGCCCGACCGCCCGATCGCCCTACGACTCACTCGCTCTACTCTGGAAACCGTAATGAAAAAAATCGTCGTCAAATTTGGTGGCTCTAACCTGCGCCGGCCGCAGGATATTGACCGCATCGTGAATGTGGTGCAAACCTATAATCGGCCGCTGGTGCTGGTGGTCTCGGCGTTTTACGGTATCACCAATGAGCTGGTGGCTTGCGTCAAAGCCGCCCAAGAAGGTGCCGGTACGGCAGCGGCATTAGCCGAGAGTCAGAACTATACGCAGGGCTTGCGCGCCCTGAAAAAACAAATCGTAGCGGCGAATATCAGCGACACTGCGCAGCGCGCCCGCACCGAGGCGGCATTGGCAGTGCGGCTCGATCAGCTGGATCGCTATCTGACCGGCATCCATTGCATCGGTGCGGTGCCGACCTTTGTGAATGACGCCATTCTCAGTTATGGCGAGCGCCTGTCTAGCTTGCTACTCACCGAAGTGCTGATCAGCCGCGGCATCGATGCGCGCGAAGCCTTGCCAGAACATATAGGCTTGATCACCGATGGCGTGTTCGGCAATGCCGCCTGCGATTTTGCAGAGAGTGCGCCCAAGGTCGCCAAGGCCCTGGCGGGTGATGGCGTGATCGTGGTGCCAGGTTTTTACGGTGTCGCTCCGGATGGCAAAACGACTTTGTTCGGGCGCGGCGGTTCGGATTATTCGGCCGCCTCGATCGCCGCTTGCATAGGCGCAGAATCACTCGACGTCTGGAAGGATGTCGATGGTTTTCTGAGTGCCGATCCGGGCGCAGTCAGCGCACCGCGTTCTATCGCACAATTGAATTATCTGGAGGCGGCCGAGCTCTCGTATTTTGGGGCCAAGATTTTGCATCCGCGTACGGTCGAGCCGCTATTTGATCGGGATATTCCTATCCGCATCCTGAACATCACGCGCCCCGAGCGCGGCTTGCAGCCTTACACCATCATCGACGACCAGCGCCGCGTCACCCACGATGTGGTGAAAAGCGTGACCTCGACCACTGACGTGGCGATCCTCAAGCTGCACGGTCCCGGGGTCGGCTTTAAGCCCGGCATACTGGCGCAAGTGACGAATACCCTGGATCAACACGGTATCAACATCAAGAGCGTACTAACGGCGCAAACGGCGATCAATCTGCTTGTGGCGCGCGATCAGCTCGATGCGGCTTATGCGGCATTGGTAGAGCATCATCTGGCCGGGGTAGTGGAGGTCAGCCGCAATGCCGCAGTGGCGATCGTGGCGGTGGTGGGCGATGGCGTACTGGAAGCGTCTGATGTGGGCGGTGCGATTGCCAGCCGCGCCTTGTCAGCCGCCGTGGCCGGTGGTGTCAGGGTCTGTCTGGCGGCAGCCGGGGCTAGCGAAGTGGCGGCGTATATGCTGGTGCATGAAGACGATTGCAAACTGGCCTTACAACTGGTGCATGCGGAGTTTTTTGGGGCTTAGTAGTGATGGTCTGGCATCGCTTGCAAGCGATGCCAGACCCTGATTGCTAAGTGCTCCAGGTCTAAGAGAATATTAATTTTCGGGTTTTATTTTGAGACTCAAAGAACTCAAGGCAGCCAATATGCAGAGTGCAGCGGTGCCCAGAAACGCGCCCTGATAGCCTAGCAACTGCGCTGGCATTGCTGCCTGTGTCAGACTATTGGCCTCAGTGATGCTATGCGCTAGCGTTGACAGGCTCGCGATACCTAAGGCCGCGCCCAGTTGACGTGAGGTATTGAACAGGCCAGATGCCAGCCCCGCCAGTTTCGCCGGAACACCGGCCAGTGCGGTGTGCGCCGAAGTCATTAGCATCAAGCCCAAACCAAGGCCGGTCAGCAAAGTGGGGCCGAGTATATCGATCAGATAATTCGGCTGCAGCGGCAAACGGCTGAGCCAGGCGAGCCCGGCAGCACTGATCAATCCCCCTAGAAAAGGCAAGCGCCGGAATCCGCCATCCATCAGCGGGCGCGAAACGATGGCGGCGATCGCCAGCGTTGTCCCCATAGGCAGCAGCGCCAAGCCGGTATCTAGCGGGCTGTAACTGAGAATTTGCTGTAACACGATGGAAAGGAAAAAAGTCGAGGCGGTCAAGGCTGCTCCCAGAGCGAGCACCACAACATTTCCTATACGCACGCTGTGTAACTGAAAAATACTCAGGGGTATCAGCGCATGCTTAGTCTTGGCCTGGATCAGTATAAATCCCAGGATCAAGATCAAGGCACTCGTCAGTGCCACAAGAACGGTAGGAGAACCCCAGCCAAGTGTGACGGCCTGCGTGATCCCGAATAACAAGGCAGCAGTTCCTAAAGTAATGCTAAGCGCGCCCCAGACATCAAGTCTGGCAGGTGGATTGCCAGCATCCCGGGCTTGCATACACAAAGCCACACCGGCTATTAAGGCGCAGCCTATCGGGACATTGACGAACATGACCCAGCGCCAGCCGAATTTTTCGGTCAGCAGACCACCGATCAGCACTCCCAAAGCGGAGGCGATCGCGCTCGATGCCGCCCACAGTGAGATCGCCCGCGCTTTGGCTGGCCCGCCAGGATACACCGCGACGATTACCGCCAGCGTCGAGGTTGCCAGAGCCGAGGCACCAAAGCCCTGAATCGCTCTGGCGATCAATAAGGCCGCTGGCGTGCTCGCCAGACCACCGGCCAGGCTGGCAGCGGTAAATACCAACAGGCCAGATTGTAAAATGCGCTTACGTCCATACAAATCGCTGGCGCGCGCCGCCAGCAACATACAACCGCCCAGACACAGCAGATAGGCGTCCACCACCCATTGTTGCTGGACCTTGGACAGGCCCAGGTCGGCCTGCATGGCCGGCAGGGCGACATTGACGATAGCACCATCCATGACCACCATGAAAGAGGCCACGCAAGCGATCACGACCGCCATCCAGAGCGGGATATGCGGATGAATTAAGGACTGCGCCGGTAGCGCAGCCGAGGTAGGGGAGGCGTGCATAAAGAGGTCCTGAAATGTTGGTTAAGTTGCCTATTCTGGCTAGAAGGGAATAAGCGCCTTCATCGCCACTGACAGTATTGGACTTAGATGCAAAAGCCTGATAACGTTGTTTGGACAAAAAATAATGAGGAACGGCCAAATTGAGTTTATCGACTAATCCTGGCTTGCCCGATATCGAAGATCGCCTCGATGGCCCTGCTGTGGTGGCTATTTGGGGTGAGGATCAGCCTGGCAATGGTTTTCGACTCGGCACCCGCGAGTACGACTGGCACGCGCATGCGCGCGGCCAGGTGTTTTGCGTGGAAAGCGGCTTGATTCATATGCGCACCGAGCATGGCTCCTGGCTGTCGCCGCCGCATAAGGCTGGCTGGATACCGCCGGGCATGCCGCATCAGGTCAGTGTGAATGGTGCAATGAGTGGCTGGAGTGTTTTGATTACACCGCAAGCGAGTCTGCATTTGCCTCGCCAGCCTTGCGTGATTGGTATCAGCGATGTGATGCGAGCCCTGGTGCAGCGCGCGGTCAGCTGGTCTGAGCGAGAGCAATTGGAAGTCGAACAAGAACGCTTGACCGCAGTACTGTTGGATGAAATCCGGCTGGCCCCACAACTGGGGCTGCACTTGCCGCTGCCGCAAGACCGGCGCTTACTGCGCATTTGCAACGCCTTGTATCAGCAACCGGACGATACCAAAAGTCTGCAAGTATGGGCAAGCTGGGGTGGGGTGTCTGCGCGCACCCTGAGCCGCCTGTTCCGGGAGCAGACGGGACTCAGTTTTGCACAGTGGCGGCAGCAGGCAAAACTGAGCCATGCTTTGGAGCGGCTGGCGCAAGGTGAATCGGTGGCGCAGGTAGCGGATGCTTTAGGTTATGCCACGCCGAGTAATTTTATCGCGATGTTCCGGCGCAGCTTTGGTGATTCTCCCGCACACTATTTTTCCAGCCTGTCTAGCCACATCCTGACGCGTTAGCGAACTTCTAAAACCCGTTAGCGACACGCAATACCGGCGCCGCTTGCAGGCCAAAATGCTGCCAGCAGGCGCATAGATATTGCGCACTGCTCTTTCGAAGTTTCCCTTCGTTAAAGAGCAGGCTATTTTTTACGCAAGAGATCAAGCTCGGCCACTATTTGTCGGGCTCTGGCGGCGGCCGTAGTCTTTAACTCCGGACTGGCGTTTTTTGACATATCGTTGAGTCGGAACCAGTCTGCGCTGATGCTATCGCCCATTTGCTCAGACACGATATGCCAGGCATAGGATTCCAGCGCATTGTTTTCGTTAAAGTAGAGTTCAGAAATGATGCCGGCGGAGCGAATATTCCCCGCCACCAGCGCCTGTTTAAAGGCCTGTTTGGCGGCGTCCGGATAATTCATGTCGGGCTCGAATTCTGGATGATCTTTTTGCCCGTTCAATTCAAACGCATACTTCTCACCGATATGTACCATAGCAAAGGCGTCGCCCGCCTTGGCCATCTTGCGTAAGGTTTTTAAATCTTTGGTGTAGTAATCCGGCGGCACCATATAACCGAGTTGCTCCATTTTTTTGCGACGGGCCGCTTCGTGTGGCGAAATTTCTTCTTTTTCAGGCAGCTCAACTAAGCTGTTAGACGCGAGATTGTTGGGCATATTGGCAATCGCCTCGTTGTTTGCCTGGCCTAGTTCAAACGGTGAGGCCTGCAGATTATTCCCCCCGTTTTGCATGCCAGGCTTGCCTGGGTTTAGCGTAGACCCGGATCTGGATTTTTCACTCATTTGGCTAGCGCCCGCAGTATTTTGATCGCCGCCCTGCTGACTTAAGATGGCGGGCGGCTCAGTCCAAAAAAGCAGCACCACAGCGACACCGGTCAAGGCCAGCAGTCCGACTAAATAATAAGATTTTTTCATACACGATCAAGGTGAAACTAACAGCAAGCGAGGCCGCGTCGGCAAGCGAAAACTAGCTGTCGAATCGCAGCGCTCCAGGAGTAGCTCGCTAGCCTAAGTGTGCATCAATTGGCAAGCGAGCCGGCTTTCTAAAGCTTACACACGCGGTAGATTGCTATAGCATTTTGAGGTGCCATTGGCATAGCCCCAACGGGTGTAATAGTCGCGCTGGGCTGGTGTGCCGTGGTCACCGCCGGCATAATAACGGGCGCTGCTGACCGCAGCCGCCAGGAAAGGCGTGTAGCGCAATGTATTTTCTGCATATTTGACAAAAGATCCGCCCGCACAATCGGCCTGCAATTCCATATACGGTGCACGCTGATTGATGTTTCTGGTGAATTGTATGGAGTGACCCCATTCATGCCCCAGCACCGCTTTGGCCGCATAGTTGCCGTGATTGCTCTCCACCGTTTGTAAGAAACTAGTGCCGACGCTGATGATGTAAGGGCCACAAGCACGTGCATCTGGAGTCCCAGATTCGCCACATGCGCGTTGATTTATATACACAGTAGGATTTGCCATGGAACCAAATACACCGCGTATCTCTGTGGCGGTTTTATTGATATAGCTAGTGGTGACGGTCACCGCCTGCGCTGACTGTGTCAGGCTGCAGAGAGTGAGTGTGATGGCTATGGCCAGTGGTAACTGTTTTTTCATGGTTTGCTGTCTCCGGGTTGGGCTGCGAGCCGGCTGTTTTTTAGAAAGTGCCGGCTTCAAAAAACCATCTGCAAAGGTAATCGCAGATGAGGTGCTCGAAACAGCGAGAGTGACGCCGATCGAGACACTAGTAGAGCGTTTTTTGCAGCAGAAAGAAAGTACAGACAAGCAGATACCGCGCCAAATTTTAGCCGGAGTAAAGTGTCAAAAAAACATGCGAACGAAGATAATTTTGTAAATACGAAAAACAGGGCGGAATATCTCGATGACTGAAAATCAATATTTCTATTGTGATTCATTCCATCTCTATTTATCCACAGTCTTTTGTTAAAAAGTAGTGTTGTTAATCAGCTGCGTTTGCGCGCAGAGCGCAGCATTGCTGGCTCTGCGCGCTCTCTTAAATTTTAGCCAATATGAGCAATTACAATTGCTTACACTGTTTAAATTTGCCGATTTTAGAAACCGCATACAATCATCAAACCGTGCCCCAAAGAAAGATTGCAAGATGGAACAACTACCTGAAATAAACCAAGATGCCAGCCTGCCGCTAGCGAGTTTATTGACAGCGACGGCATTGCTAAGTGCCTGCGGTGGTGGCGGCTCTAGCATAGGTGGAAACAACGCGACGGCAGCAGGTTCGCCGCCGCCAGTGACGCCACCTGCCGTAATAACAAAGCCTGCTAATGAAGCGGAAGCAGCGCGTTTTCTGGCGCAAGCCGGTTTTGGCGGGTCTGCAGTGGCACGCCAGGCTTTAATCAGCAATGGCTATGAGCCCTGGATTAACGAGCAACAAGCACTAGCGCAAGGGCAATCCCGATTTGATGAATTAAATGCGATCAAGCTCAGTGATCCCGCCAGCTTTGCTCTGCAAAGTGAACAACGCGATAATCTGATGTGGAAGCGCATTGCCGCCGCCCCGGATATGTTGCGCCAACGCATGACTCTGGCCTTATCTGAAATTTTTGTGGTGAATATTAGCGGCGTCGATCTGCCTACCCAAGCGCATGCACTGTGCGGCTATATGGATATGCTCGAAAAGCATGCTTTTGGTAATTTCCGCCAGCTGTTAGAGGATGTCACTCTCAGCGTTCCTATGGGGCGTATGCTCGGCACCTTCCGGAATATGAAGGAAGACAGCAAAACGGGCCGTCGTCCCGATGAAAATTACGCGCGCGAAGTGATGCAGCTGTTCACCATAGGTTTGGTCGACTTGAATATGGATGGCACTGCCAAGCTCGATGCCAATGGCAAGCCCATAGACAGCTACAATCAAGATACCGTCAGCAATCTGGCACGGGTGTTTACCGGCTGGAGCATCATTCTTGATTGGACGTCGCCGGACCCCGATCCTGAGCCTATGCGCCAGCCTATGCGTCTCGACGAAAATGCCCATTCTTTATTAGAGAAAAAATTCCTCGGCGCGACGATCGCAGCCAACACCGATGGCCGCGCCTCACTGAAAATCGCGCTGGATACTTTATTTAATCACGCCAATGTCGCGCCCTTTATCAGCCGGCAGTTTATACAGCGTTTTGTCTGCAGTAATCCTAGTGCCGCTTATGTAGGCCGCGTTGCGGCTGTATTTGCCAACAATGGGCTGGGAGTGCGCGGCGATCTGAAAGCCGTCGTCAAATCTATATTGATAGACAGCGAAGCGCGTACCGCCCCAGATGTCAGCAATCTGTTTGCCGGCAAAATCGTCGAGCCTATGGTGCGCGTCGGCAGCTTTTTCCGAGGCATGAAATTCACTAGTCCGGATGGTCAATGGCGACTGGTACGCGCCAGAAGTTTTGGGCAGCAACCACTCGGTGCCCCTAGTGTGTTTAACTTCTTCCGTCCCGGTTATGTACCGCCGAACACCGTCTTGGCGACCCAAAACAAACAATCGCCAGAACTGCAAATTGTTTCTGAGCAAACGGTGCTGACTCAGGTCAACGAGTGGGCTAGTCTGTTAGATAATCCGGCATCGTATACCCACCGAAATTATCAGGATGCTGCCAAGGCCTATAAATCAGATGCGGACAGCACTGGTTTGCAAATGGATTGGACGCTGGAGTTGGCAATGGTGAGCAAACCCGATACCTTGATTGAACACTTCAATCTCTTATTCTCGGCCGGCCAATTGTCTGCCAACAGTAAGCAGATCATTCTCAGCAGCGTGAGTAAAATGCCGCTGACCGACACCGATCCAGCCAAGCTGCGCACCAAACAACTTAATCTGATAAAAACCGTTGCCTTGATGGTCTTGGTTGCCGCAGATACTCAATTGCTGAAGTAAAGGAGTCACACATGGATCATCATTTTACGCGACGCGAATTTCTCAAGCGCGCCAGCCTGCTTGGGGTTGCCGGTGTGGCAGCTCCCATGGCCTTGAATTTATCGATACTCAATGAAGCGGTCGCTGCCACTAGTCCCAGCGATTACAAAGCCCTGGTCTGCCTGTATATGGCAGGCGGCAATGATTGCCACAATGTGCTGATCCCCTACGATAATGCCAGTTACGCAAAATATGCGGCAATCCGTCAGGCGTTGGCGATACCGCAGGCAAATCTGAGCGCAACGGCATTAGGTGTGCTCGATGCCAATGGCCGGCAAATGGCTTTAGCGCCGCAGTGGGCGGGTCTTAAAACTTTGTATGATGCCGGTAGTTTGGGGGTGATCAGCAATATTGGTACCCTAGCAGCGCCGATCACCAAGACCCAATATAAAAACAACTCGGTAGCCTTACCGCCTAAGTTGTTATCGCACAATGATCAGACCAATGTCTGGCTATCCGGTGCGGCCGAGGGTGCAGGTAAAGGTTGGGGTGGGCGTATCGCCGATCTGTATATGGCCAACAATACCAGCACCGCCCTAACTTGCGTGATGATAAGTGGTTCACGGGTGTTTTTAAGCGGCCAGCAAACCGCTGCCTTTACTCAGGGTACCGGTAACCCTTTGCAATTGCTCGGTGGCGCCACGAGTCGTTGGGGTAATACGACATTACGCGCGGATCTGATCGATCTGATGACCAAAGGCAAAGACAATGAGCTCGCCAATGCCTATCGCGAAATTAGTAATCGCGGCATCAGCACCTCAACGACCGTTGCCAATGCCTATGTAGGAAAAACTGATCCCGTCGGTTTTCCGGCGAATAATAATTTGGCCGATCAGCTCAAAGCGGTCGCCAAAATGATCGCAGCGCGCGATACTTTAGGGAATAAACGGCAAGTCTTCATGGTGCAAATTGGCGGTTTCGATTTGCATGATGATCTGATGCAAAAACATCCAGGATTATTGACGAGCATTAACGACGCCATGCTGGCGTTTCAAAATTCTATGGTGGCTTTGGGCTTGCAAAATAATGTCACCACCTTCACCGCTTCTGAATTTGGCCGCACCCTCTCCTCGAATGGCGATGGCTCGGATCATGGCTGGGGTAGTCATCATCTGGTGATGGGCGGCGCAGTCAAAGGCGGGCAAATTTTCGGTAAAAAAATGATGCCGGAAATTGACGGCGACTTCGACATAGGCCAGGGTCGTCTGATCCCCGATTTTGCTACCGATCAACTCGCATGGTCGCTCGCCAAATGGTTTGGTGCACAAGACAGCGACAAGTCTTTGATTTTGCCAACCATGGCCAACTTCGATGCCAGTGCACTCAAGATATTCGGCTAAATACGCGATAGCAAGCCAGATTAATGACAAAATCTGGCGCTATAGCTAGCCTCCACCCGGTTTCTCTGAGCTTAGCTCAGCGGTGCTCCTGATAATTATAAAAATAGCACTTGTATTGCCAATTCAATTACGCAATACTAAGCTCTGGTGCGCACATTCCCGCTCAGGGAAATATCAGCTTCATTTAGCACCCAGCCCTCTCACTAAGGAGAACCAGGATGCCTACGATGAATGCCTATCCCCAAACTTTTGCTTACGCGCCGCGCTGTATGGGCAGCGTCGCTAGTTTGCTGCTGCTTGCGGCCCTGCATGGCTGCGGCGGCACGCAAGAGCCTGTGATCAGTGTCAGCAAAATCACTTATACCTCGCTAGACCCTGTCAAAGCTTTGAACGTACCGGCCGAATTACGCATGCCTCGTGGCCAAAAACTGCCAGCCGTGGTCATCGTGCATGGCAGCAGCGGCATCGACAGCCGCGGCATCAGCTATGCCAAAGAACTCAACGCTGTAGGGATTGCCACCTTAGAGATAGATATGTGGGCCGCGCGTGGCATTAGCGATGCCGCTGGCCGCCCTAAATCGGTACCCGAAACCCTGCCGGATGCTTATGGTGCCCTAAAATTTCTGGCTGTCCAGAGCCAGATAGACAGCCAGCGCATAGGCATCATGGGCTTCTCATGGGGCGGAGTGGTGACTATGTTGAGCGCGACCGCGCCCTACACCCAGCAATACATGGCAGGCAGCGGCTTGGCGTTTGCCGCGCATGCGCCAAATTACCCGGTATGCTGGGTATATAACCGGGTGCCTGGCTATGCCTTCAATAGCTTTACCGGTGCCAGGGTATTTTTACAAGGAGGCGATCTCGATACTTATGATCTGCCCGATACCTGTCCCAAGCTAGCATTATCGGTCGCTGCTGCCGCCCCGCCCGGCGTGCTCAGGGTCAAAATGTACGCAAACGCCACCCATGGTTTTGACCGCAGCGAAGCTGCCGTGACGATCAGCGATCCCTTCTCGCACCTGGGCAAAGGCGGCGAGGTGTTGATGGCACCGAATCCAGAAGCGGCAGCGCTAGCACGCACCGCTACCGTGGCGTTTTTTCTTAAACAGTTCGGAATGTAAATCAGCACAATAAAATCGCGTGCGCAAGCGCCATGCGGCTTGCAAGCCAATATAGGCCTGGGAGGCGCATGGATATTGCGCATGCGATTTGAAAATTACGTTTAGCCTTGGAGCTCTATTTTTCTCGCACCAGATACACGCAACGACGCGCACCGGCTTGCAAATGTTCGACTCTTTCTACGCTGCATTGCGGCCCTAATACGCGCTGAAAAACCGCTAATTCTGAACGACAAAATTGCTGACAGCTTTGCGCTGCTGCGCAGATCGGGCAATGGTCTTCGATCAGATGCAGACTGCCGTCGTCTTGATTCTCTATATGCGCCATATAGCCTTCGGCATTGCGTGCCGCACTGAGCGCCTTGAGCTTGGCTTTCAGGTTCTTAGCCTTGGACAGGGCGGCGACATACAGCGCCTCAGTATCTTGTTCGCGTGCGCTGATGAGTTTTTCCAAACCAGCTTCGCCAAACAAGCTGCGCACCTGCGCGATAATTTGCACAGTGAGATCGCCATGTCTATCCGGGAAACGCGCATGACCGGCGGCAGTTAAATGCCAGCGGCGCGTCGGCCTACCGATTTTCTCCGCGGCGTCTTCATAGTCGAGCATGCCTTTTTCTTGCCAGGCTTCGAGCTGGCGACGCGCGCCCATGGACGTAAGTTCTAAACTTTCGGCAAGCTCTTGCGCGGTTTGCGGGCCACGGGTTTTGAGCAGATACAGGACACGTTCAGCGGTATTCATGCGGTCTCCAGCTGGCGGCATGATTGCTGCGCCAACTCTTTTTGCCAATGCCCGATACGCCAGGCGGCCCAACTACTTAGCGCGGCGCCCAGTAGCAAAATCAGACGGGTATCGATCAAGGTCAGCACCGATCCGAGCAAGGCCATAATGATATTCGCCAGACAAAAAGTGGTCGAGATCAAGCCCATTACCGCGCCTTGGCCGTAGTGACCAAACTGCTCGGCACACCAACTCGGTAGTATCGCGTTATAGAAAGAATTCGGTATCCCAAACAGGATAATCGCTGCTAAACCCAGCCACAGATTACCGATAGCCAGACAGGCAATCGCGCCCGCCACAAAATACGCATGCCAGCGTATCCGTCGCAAAGGGGCTATCGTGCTTGGACGTCCGGCAAAAAACGAACTCACTATCATCAAGCCGCAAAGTCCCGCCGTGATCCAGGCAATACCTTGCGCATCGTAGCCGGGTACTTCGACCAGCCACAGCGGATAAAACTCGTAAAACGCGGTGACACCACAGGTGTAGGCTAGCTGAATCACGAACAAGCTACGCAAAGCTGGATGGCGCAATAACAGCAAGGTATGCTGATCACGCGCCACTTGCCACCACGAGGTAGTGGCTTTGGATGGAGCCTCCCTGGGCATGCTAATCATCACCAAGGCGGCGGCCAGCACGAGTGCGCCTGCCGCCACCCAAAATGGCACGGTAATCCCCCAGACCAAAGTGACGCCGGCCAATAATGGCCCAGCCAACCAGCCTGCATAAAACGCGCCATTCAACCAGGCCAATGCCTTGACTCGCTGATCGCCAGTGAGCCTGTCAGCCAGTAAGGCGCGCGCCACCGAAGCATTGCCTTCCATTAATCCGGTAACAAATCGTGCCAGTATAAACAGCGGATACGACTGCAATAACAAAGCCCAGGCAGTAATCGCATGCCCGAGTGCGGCTCCCAATGCGCTGCTTAATAATACCGGACGCCGACCAAAGCGATCCGATAAAGGCCCGAGTAAGGCCGAACCTAGCAGCAAACCAAGCGGATTAATACTCAAGGCGATACCAAACAAAAGTTTGGGCGGCAAACCCATGAAGTGATTCAGACTATTGCTGGCATCGGCCGCAAACAGCGGCGGCAAGATAGGATAGGGCAGCGCCGCACCCACAGTAGAGAGCAGCGCCAGCAGACAGGCGGTGGCGATCAGTAGCGGTGTTTTCATAAAGCCGTCGTTTCAAATTGGGATGGAAACCTAGTCTGAAGTATAGACGAATTTAAATTTAAATAAACAAAAATGTTTATTTAAATTGAATGTAAAAAAAACGACCGTAACAATCCAGCTTAGCAAGCCCAGAGCAAAATATCGCTATCAGTCCAGGCGCGACCGCCAGACTCAGCCTGACATTCAAAAGCAACAGCGCCAGCGCGCATATTCCATGCGCCTGTTGGCAGCATATTGCGATGTCAAGTTCGAATTGCGACAGGAGTAGGCATGAGATTAAATAGTACTTCATGCGGAGTTCGGTAGCCTAAGGTTTTTCTAGGGCGATGATTCAGGCGATCTTCAATCTGTTGAATTTGCGCTGCCGAATATTTCATTAAGTTCGCTTTTTTGGGAAT